>NZ_VCCH02000238.1 GCF_005938675.2 Mycobacterium sp. KBS0706 | reverse complement strand
GGCACCGGCCTGGCGCTTCCGGGCCCCGTCGGCACGGGCAGCGGCGAGGCCGGACCGCAGCTCGCGCTGGAGACGCTGGAGGAATGGGCCAGGCTCGATCTCGTCTCCGAGATGGTCCTGCGCTTCGGCGCCCCGGCCTGGGTCCAGAGCCGCACGCAGATGATGACGATGGGTGAGCTGAGATCGGGGACCGGCGCGCCCGACATGCTGTTCGTCAACCTTGGGCACGCCATCACCGCCGGCGTCGTCTCCGCCGGCCGGCTGCATCGCGGCGCTCAGGGCGTGGCCGGCATGATCGGCCACGCCCCGACCGGCGAGGACGGCGCTGTCACCTGCCGCTGCGGCAGCCGCGGCTGCCTGGAGGCGATGGCCGGCGGCGAGGCCATCGCGCGCAGCGGGCGGGCGGCGGCCCAGGATGGCCGCAGCCGCCACCTCGCCGACACGCTGGCCCGCAACGGCGGGGTCACGGCCGCCGATGTCGGGCACGGGGCCCAGCTCGGCGACACCTTCTGCGCCGAGCTGATGGTCCGCTGCGGGCGGCTGGTCGGCGAAAGCCTGGCGCCGCTGGTCAATCTGCTGAACCCGGCGGTGGTCGTCCTGGGCGGCGACGTGAATGCCTCCGGCGACATCCTGCTGGCCGCGATCCGCGAGGCCATCTATCGCCAGTCGCACCCCCTGGTCACGCGGGACCTCCGGATCGTGCGGTCGCAGATGGGCGGCTCCTCCAGCCTGGTCGGCGCGGCCCAGGTGGCGGCCGACGAGCTGTTCGCGACCGAGATGCTGCAGGGCTGGATCACCCTGGGCACGCCGCGCCGCCTGCCCGACCTGTCGGATCTCGCCAACGCAGCCCGGTCGCGCAGCCGGGCGGAGGCCCCGGCCCGGCCGCCGGCGCCGCGATGAAGCGCTGAACGGAGGGCGGCCCTTCCGACCGGAGACACGACAATCGAGGAACAGGGGGCAGCATGGTGATCACGGGTCTGGGGCCGCATGGCGAGCGGGCGGTGCCGGCCGACCAAATCGTGATGTCGGAGGCGGAAGCCGCGGCGGCGCGCGCCGGCCGGTACACCGTCGCCGTGGTCCTGCACACCACGGCCAGCGACTGGTCGAACCAGGAACTGGCCGGCATGGTCAGCGTGCTCGGCTCGTATTCCGCCGCGGTCGTCGAGGTGGTCGACTGCGGCTTCGACATGACCGTGCAGAGCCGGGAGCTGCAGCGGCTGGCGCAGGAGCCGGTCGACGCCGTGATCAGCATCCCGATCGGCAACGCCGCGGTGGCCGACGCGCACCAGGCGATTTCCCGGGCGGGCAAGACGCTGGTGCTGCTGGACAATGCGCCGACAGGCATGCTGCCGGGCGTCGACTATGCCAGCATGGTCTCGACCGACAATTTCGGCCTCGGCACCATCGCCGCCGCGCTCCTGGCGCCGCATCTGCCGGAGGAAGCGGTGGCCGGCATCATCAACTACGGCGTCGATTTCTTCGCCACCCATGAGCGCGAGATCGCGTTCCGCAAATGGATGCAGCTGCAGCGGCCCGACGTTACCCTGGTCCGCGAGCGGTTCAAGACGATCGACGAGGCCGGCGCGGCCTTCGACCGCCTGGTCGCCGGGAACGACGACCTGGAGGGGCTGTTCGTCACCTGGGACGAACCGGCGATCAGGGTCATCGCGGCGGCGCGGGCGCGTGGGCTCGACCTGCCGATCGCCACCGTCGATCTCGGCATCACCGCCGCCACGGAACTCTGCGAAGGCGGCCTGGTCAAGGGCATCGCCTCGCAGCGCCCCCATGAACAGGGCGTCGCCGCCGGCGTCGCGACCCTGCTGGCCCTGGTCGGCCGCCCCCTGCCGCCATGGATCGCGCTGCCCGGACTCGCGGTGACGGAGCGGAACGTGATCGAGGCCTATCAGGTGGTCTGGCACGCCCCCGCGCCTCCGGCCCTTCTCAATGCGCGCAAGTGGAACCTGCCACGGCAGGCGACATCCTAGCCGGCGCCGCGACCTTCCACCTCCAGATCACCGGCCGCTTGCTTTCCCGGGGCTTGTCACGTTCACGGCCTTGCGGCGCGTCCGCGGTCAGCGTAGCGGTAGTCATGGACCCGCCTTGCTATTCCGGCTATCGCTTTCCATCCGACGTGATCCAGCGCGCCGTCTGGATGTATCTCCGCTTCACCCTGAGCTACCGCGACATCGAGGACCTGCTCGCCGAGCGCGGCATCGAGGTATCGAGGTATCGTACGAGACGATCCGCCGCTGGGTGCGTGATTTCGGCCCGGTGATCGCCCGCCGCCTCCGGGCACAGCGGCCGGTCCCGCACCGGCGATGGCACCTCGACGAGATGTTCGTCCGGATCGGCGGCAAGCAGATGTACCTCTGGCGCGCCGTCGATGCCGAGGGCGAGGTGCTCGAGGC
>NZ_VCCH02000237.1 GCF_005938675.2 Mycobacterium sp. KBS0706 | reverse complement strand
CCCGACCGAGGCTGCGATCGATGTGACGGTCTGGGCCTGCCGGCCGGAGGAAGGTGGGCGCAGCGTGCCGATCGGGCACGCCATCGCCAACACCCGGATCCACGTGCTGGATGCCGACCTGAACCCGGTGCCGGAAGGCGTGTCGGGCGAGCTGTACATCGCGGGCGTGAATCTGGCGCGGGGCTATCTCGGCCGTCCGGACCTGACGGCGGACCGCTTCGTGCCGGACCCGCAAGGGCCGTCCGGCGGCCGGATGTATCGCTCGGGCGACCTGGTGCGGCGTCGCGGGGACGGTGCGATCGAGTATCTCGGCCGTCTGGATCATCAGGTGAAGCTGCGCGGCCTGCGGATCGAGCTCGGCGAGATCGAGGCGGGACTGCGCGCCTATCCGGGTGTCCGGGATGCGGTGGTGGTGCTGCGCGACGGCCGTCTGGTCGGCTATGTCGCCGGCGACGTCGCGCCCGACGAGGGTGAGCTGAAGCAGCATCTGTCCGCGCTGGTGCCGGAATACATGGTGCCGTCGCGACTGCTGTGGCTGAACCGGCTGCCGCTCTCGGCCAACGGCAAGCTGGACCGCAAGGCGCTGCCGGACCCGGAATGGGAGAGCGGCGCGGACGCCAGAGCCAAGCCCGAAGGCGAGACCGAGCAAGCGATTGCCCGCATCTGGCAAGAGGTTCTCGGCCTTGCCCATGTTTCCCGCCACGACGACTTCTTCTCTCTCGGCGGGCATTCGCTGCTGGCGACCCGGGTGGCGTCGCGGCTGCGCCAGGCCCTGGCGGTGGAGCTGCCGCTGGCGGCGCTGTTCGAGACCCGCACCATTGCCGGCCTGGCCGCGCTGATCGATCGACACGGCCGCGGCGACGCCGCGGCGGAACTGGATGCGATGTCCGAACTCCTGGACGCGCTGGAGCTGCCCGAATGAACGACATGACCGTGCCGCCGGCCGATCCGATGCGCGCGATCGCCGAGCGCGTCGCCGCCCTGCCGGCCGACAAGCGCCGGCAGTTCCTGGCCCAGCTCGACGCCAAGGGCATCAGCGCCCAGCGCCTGCCGATCGTGCCGGCACCGCGCGATGGCGACCTGCCGCTATCGCACGCCCAGCGCCGCCTCTGGCTGTTGTGGCAGCTGGAGCCACAAAGCGCGGCCTATCACATCACCGGCGGCCTGCGCCTGTCGGGCGACCTCGATGAGACCGCGCTGCAGGCAGCGCTGGACGGGCTGGTCGCCCGCCATGAGGCGCTGCGCACCGTGTTCCCGGAGGCCGAGGGCGAGCCGCGGCAGCGCATCCTGCCGCCGGCACCGCTGGATCTCGCCCGGATCGACCTGTCGAACGAGCCGGAGGCACTCGACGAGATCTCGGCGGCCGAGGCACGGCGGACCTTCGACCTCGCGGCCGGCCCGCTGCTGCGCGCCACGCTGGTCGCGCTGGCGGCGGACGAGCATGTGCTGCTGCTGACCCTGCACCACATCGTCGCCGACGGCTGGTCGCTCGACCTGCTGGTCGAGGATCTGGCCCGCGGCTATGACGACCACCGTTCGGGCCGGCCGCAGCCCGCGGCGTCCGGGATCCAGTACGCTGATTACGCGATCTGGCAGCGCCAGCTGGTGGAGGCGGGCGAGGGCGAGCGGCTGCTCGCCTCCTGGCTCGATCGCCTCGGCCCGGCGCAGCCGGTGCTGGAGCTGCCGGCCGACCGGCCGCGGCCGAGCGAGCCGAGCTGGCGCGGCGACACCGTCGCCTTCGACCTGCCGGCCGACCTCTCGGCAGCGCTGCGGGCGCTGGCGCAGCAGCAGGGCGCGACCCTGTTCATGGTGCTGCTGGCCGGCTTCTCGGCGCTGCTGCGGCAGCTCGGCGGGCAGGACGATCTGCGCGTCGGCGTACCCGTGGCCAACCGCCAGCGCCAGGATGTCGAGGCAATGGTCGGCTGCTTCGTCAACACCCAGGTGCTGCCGGTCACGGTCGACGGCCGGGCGGATTTCCGATCGCTGCTGGCGGCGGTGCGCGACACGGCGCTGGCGGCCCAATCGCATCAGGCGCTGCCCTTCGAGCGGCTGGTCGAGGCGCTGAACCCCGAGCGCAGCCTGAGCCGCAACCCTCTGTTCCAGGTGATGATGCAGCATGGAAGGCGCCGCGACGCGGTGGCGCTGCGCCTCGGCGATGTGCGGGCCGAGATCCTGGCGCGGCCCGGCGGCAGCGCCCAGTTCGATCTGAGCCTGACGACGGCGGAAGACGAGGCCGGGCGGATCTCCGCCGAGCTGACCTATGCCGCCGAGCTGTTCGACCGAACGACGGTGGAGCGCTGGCGCGACAATTTCCTCCGGCTGCTGCAACAGGCCGCGGCGCATCCCGGCCGGCCGCTGGCACGGCTGGATTTGCTGACCGATGCGGATCGGGAGCGTCTGTCGGCCTGGAGCGCGACGAATGTGGGCTACGAGTCCGTC
>NZ_VCCH02000236.1 GCF_005938675.2 Mycobacterium sp. KBS0706 | reverse complement strand
CGAGCGAAGCGGCCTTCAGCATCTCGGGCTTTGCGCCGGGGTAGTCCCTCGGATCCGGCGGGATCTCGGCGAAGGTCACGTAGCGGGTCGCATCGACAAAGGCGCGGAACTGCCAGTTGGTGACCGGTGTCCGGTCCATCCAGAAGCCGTCGACCCGAACGCCGTGCACAGGCGCTTCCTCGGGGTAATGACGATCGGATCCCATCCGGAAACTGCCGCCGGCGATCCAGATCATGTCCGCACGTTCGGCGTCCGTCTGTGCGATCGGAATGGATGCAATTGAGATCATCCTGCGACCCTCGCTACTCGACAAGCTCGATATCCCCGGGCTTCCAACTCTTGTTGAACCAGGGCTCAAGTGGCCCGTACAGCCGCAGAAGGACGTTCCAGCCCTTGCCTGGCATCGTTTGGACCCAGTTGTGTTCCTGGCCAGCTGGTGCCTTGGGACCAAACCAGACAGTCACGGAGCCGTCGGCATCGGCCTTGAGCGCCTGCATCGTGCTGTCCACGCCGGCGAGCTTCTGATCTGTCTCGAGGAGGGATCGGGTCTGGTTGTCATAGACGACGAAGGACCAGAATTCCTTGGCGGGGATCGGACCCGGCAGGGTGACCTTGTAGGTCTTGCCACCGTCAAAATAGTTGCCCTTTGCATCCCGCATCGCGGCCGCGTAGGCGGAGCCCGAGCCCACCTTCGCCATCGCCATCGCCGGGGTGATCCCCGTCGCGTAGTAGAAGAACATCGTCCGGGCATCGAGCAGGCGCTCCGCTCCCTCCTGGAACAGATAGCTGCCGCCGACGAAGGGCGTGAACCACTGCCGGTCCGGATAGAATCTCGTCTGCTCGTCGCGCGAAGCGAACAGGATTGATCGGGCCGTCGCGTTGGCCACGGCGATGGCATCGGTCAAAATACCCTTCATCCGCGCATCGGGCGCGAAGGGCTGTCCCTTCCTGATGCCGATGGCCCCGAAAAGCCCCACCTTGTCGGGATCGACAAAATCTGCGGGCTCGTTCTGCACGACCTCGTTCAACTCGTCATAGAACCGGATGGTGTTGGCGCTGATGGTGTTGAACTTCATGCCGGAGGTGTTGACGAACTGAGCCTCTAGCGGATCGCCCGTCTCAGATGTCGCGTAGAGCGGAAATACGTTGGCACTGGTTTTGACGTGCTGAACCGCTGCACTGATGTCGCCGCCCTTCACGAACACCCTGAAGAACACGAGCAGGGTGTTGGTGCGGGGCTTGACGGTGAAATAGCCTTCCGATGGAAGATCGCCGGTGTGGCCAGGGGGAACGAAGAGATAGGTGCCGCCCCGGCCGGCATCAGGGCCGGTCAATCCGATATCCGTCACCCACCGGAAATAGGCATCATCCACGGGACCGAGGACTCCTGACGGCACTTGCAGGAGCATCGGACCGTCCTTGAGGTCGAGACAGGTGAGGACGTAGACGGTGGTGGTGTTGGGCGTGAGGAAGAGGGAGCGAGCATCCATGAGATCCTCAGTGATGCCGAACCCCTGATTCTTCTTGATCCCGGCCTGCTCGAGGCCGTTGCAGGCAGCTCGCACGGACGTGGCCGGCATACCGGTAAAAAACGCCTCGATGCCGCGCGAGAAATCGAGTTGGTCATACGCGAGCTTGACCGTCTGATCATCGGGCGCGCCGTGGTGAAACCTCAATGTGCCGATCCGCGTCTCGACGACGTCCGGGGTCGTGATCCAGGCAGGGACGTTGGCCGAGTACTTCGGTGAAGCGCTCTGGCCCAAGGCTGGCATCGCCAATATCGACGATAAGCCGATTGCAGCAATATGCCAATATACGCGGATCATAAGACGCTCCATCGCAGGTTCTCCGAGAATAAATTGCTCATAATCGATAATCTACACTGGGAAAACGCAATCTATCAGATGCACCCCGCGACATTATGCAGAATCCAGGATTTGGAATACCGGTCGGCGCCAAGACCCTTGCCGACCTCCAATTCGTCGCTCGCATCGCGTTTCTCTCCCTGTCTTCCGGTGCCTTCCGCCGGCCTGGTGCGCCTCGAACCTTTCCGTGCCCGGGCAGCCGCATCTTTGATCGCGCGACCGCGGTCAGAACCGGAAGGTGACGCCGAGGATCGGCCCGTAGAGCGCCAGGTCGTCGAGCGGTGCGTGGCCGCCGAAGTCATAGCCGAGATAGCGGTAGCCGATGGCGCCCGAGACCGAGTTGCTGAAGCTGTATTCGACGGCACCGAGCACCTGCCAGGTGAGGTCGGAGTTGCCGGCGCCGATGTCGGCATAGCCGAGCAACGAGAAGCCGCTGCCCAGTTCCACGCTGGCGCGGACCCCGACGAGGCCATCGACGATCGTGGCACTGTCGCTGACGCCGCGCGACAGGCCGAGCCGACCCTGTCCCTTGAAGTCGCTGTCGACCCACAGGCCCAGAATCCGGGCGCCGACCAGG
>NZ_VCCH02000235.1 GCF_005938675.2 Mycobacterium sp. KBS0706 | reverse complement strand
ATTAAACCGATCCCGACCAATCAATGACACAGCACCCAGCTTTCCTCAAAATCTGTATTGCCGCGGGCATCGCCTTCTTGCTGGTATCCCACATCCGGGTGGCACACGCTGGATCGCTAACATTTCACGGGCCAGAAGGAACTTCCACGGTAGTCACAAGAGACAGACCGCACCCAAATGAGAATATTACCAGCCATATCTTCAGCATCTCTGAGATGATAGGCAGATGTGTGTTATTTAAGCTTCAATCAACTATGGACGAGCGCCTCATCGAATCTGTAGATTCCGACATTTATAGCGTCTCCTTCCGATCTTCGAATGGAGATTGCAATTTCCGATATGAAGGAGGGATTCGAGTTCTTTGGTCTTGTGAAAGTGGTATCTATCGAGAATGTCTGAGGGCAATCTTCGAGGCCGCGATTGGTCATCGATTGCACGAAAAGGGATATGGCGACTCAGTCCAAGCTGGCGCTCCCCCCGATACGCCGTTCAAGATATTTTTTACTTTCGCATCTGATCCCAGTCATGAATCATCATGTAGGCTTTTGATGGACGGGATGGGGAATCCTAGCTATGAGCCGGGCTACATTTATTTCATGATGTCTGTGCAACTCTCCATGAATTGCCGCGATGAAGGTGTTCAGTAGGCGGGTGAGATTAGCCCGATGTCAGCTTTGGGTCGCGTGCGGTCATGACCGGTTCGGAGAGCCGACCGGGGCCGCCGCTTTGGGGCGCTGTCTGACGTCCCGACACGCCGGCATCGGCAACTCCGGGCGGAAGCGAGCCTCGCCGGCTGCGGGGCGGCGCCTCTACGACCGCGTTGGCACGCTCCGGTCGGGTCAACACGGCCCGGGAGGTACAAAGGCTGCTGCAATCGCTGGTGTGGGGCGGTGAGGGCCGGGGCTACACACAATGTGTCGCGAACGGAGGTCTCCATCATTGTATGAGTTGTGTTGACCTGCCTCGCCTCCTGAGCAATAAATAAGCAATTAGGATTTTGATCATTTCATGAATGGGCGAGATATGTCCGACGATATTGCCGCTTCCGTAACGCGGATTGTTTCTGCCTATGTCGCATCCAACAAGGTTGACCCTGCCGACCTGCCGGGTCTCGTCGCCGGGATCCGCCGGGCTTTGGAGAGGCTGAGCAATCCCCCGACAGCGGAACCGGAGACGCCAAAACCGAAACCGGCTGTCCCGATATCGCGCTCGGTGACCTCAGATTTCATCATCTGCCTGGAAGACGGCTTGCCTTTGAAAATGCTGAAGCGCCACCTCGCAACCGCATACAACCTGACCCCCGAGGCATACCGAAAGCGCTGGGGACTACCAGAGGATTACCCAATGGTGGCGCAGAGCGTGAGCGCGCAGCGCAGAGCGGCGGCCAAGCGGAGCGGGCTGGGGCGCCATGGTGCGGCCGTAGCTGCTCGCGCGCGCGAGCAGCTATGAGCCTGAACCCCGAGCTGCGGGCCAATTGCAGGTCAGGCCCCGAGTTGAAGACGCGAGACCACCTGTGGCCCTTCCCACCATGCTCCGGGTCGGACATCATCCACCCCAAAAATCTGCCCTCGTCCGCTTCGGAGACACCGACACCATGACCGCTTTCGGCGCTCCCGAGCCAGGCAGCGCCGGCAGGGAAGGGCGGAAAGCGGTCGTGATCACCGCGTGTCGAGCACGCGCGTCCATTCGGTTATGCTAACGAGCGCGTGCCCGGATTCGGAAGACTAATCTCGGCGGTAGGGGGAAGATGTCGATCTCAAACGAAAACAGGGCACTGCACCGCTACCTCTCTACGCTGCTCGGATCAGCGAAGGTGCACCGCTATTGGGACGAAGCGGAGGAGAGCTCGATCGACATTCTAGAGGCCACAGACGCTCCCGCGCCTAAGGTGACCACATGGGCAACAATCGGACTCTCTGATGCGCAAACTGGCCTTGCGGTGAACGGGGTTCCACTCGGCGTCGAGTTTCTATTTACTTCGATGAGCGTAAATTCTCGGGCTCCGAACATTCTTACAACATGCGCCTTTAATGTCATCAACTCAAATATGAAAGCTGAGCCAGGAGTTATTTACCCTAGAGTGATCGAGATGTATTATAAAAATATCGACGTAAACCACATACTGCTGGGAAACCCATATTTATGGGACATCAAAACGCAAGAATTCACCTCAAAGATCGTTGCGTGGCTGTCGTTGGTGCCCATTTCAAATGCGGAGTACGCTGTCGCAAACAGCAAGGGTGTAGATCATCTCGAACGAGCATTAGAAGCGCGCAGCGTTGACGACTTCAATCTGCGGCGAAAGTCAATTTATTAGATTTTATCCTACATTTTCATGCGACCGTGAAGGTCCGCTTGGGGTCGCGTCCGATCATGTCCGCTCTCCAGCGCCGGGCGAGACGGCCGCTTTCGGGCAGCCTCGATTCGGCCCGGCCGGCTGAGA
>NZ_VCCH02000234.1 GCF_005938675.2 Mycobacterium sp. KBS0706 | reverse complement strand
CGATCGGCGTCGTAAGTGCCTGATTTCACGCGATAGTGAGGGATCCCGATCTAACGCTTACACACACACCAAGGGCAAACCGTCATCGGATCCGACGTCACAAAGACCTTCTCGGAATAATGGACGCTCCGCGATCGTCATTGAAGTTGGAGCCGCCGCTCCACCAGGGGTTCCGCAGCCCCGTCTCGGCGGGATCTTGTCTGGAGGCATGTGATGAGACGTCGCGTTCAAGCACGTGCGCGACCTTCAAGCGCCGCGATTCCGGCACCATGGCGCGTCCTGGTGGTCGAAGATGAATTCCACATGGCGCAGTTTGTCGATGAGATCCTTCGACGGATGGGCATTCAGGTGATCGGGCCTGTGGGGACCCTGCGGCAGGCTATGATCCTTGCGGAGACAGAACGTGTCGACGCAGCCCTGCTCGATGTCCGGCTGCAGCCCGATGTCCGACTGCCGTACAGCGACAGAGTTTACCCGGTGGCGGAGCTGCTGCGCCGTCGAAACATCCCGTTCTGCTTCGTCACGGCCTACGCGGATGATTGGATCGGCCGGTTTCCCACCGATCCCGTCCTCCGGAAACCGTTCCATGAAGACCAGCTGAAGAACGCCGTGCGCAAGTTGCTACGCCGCGAATTTATCGGCCCTTCGGCCCGTGCTCAGCGGCCGGGACGGGCGGAGAGGAAAGTTTTGCTGATCGTCCAGGGCGGGACCAAACGGGGGCGTCGCCGACCCGTCGGACCAGCGGATGGGAATTTTGCGGAATAGGGTACGGGTCGAAATCGTCATGAATAGGGGTGTGAAGCTCCCTTCCACCACTGGACCCCTCTGCCCCGCTTCGGCGGGGCTTTTTTTGAGGCCCGTGACGAACAGCTGCGACCAAGCATCGCTTCCAGGCGGCATTGGCAGCTCGCCCCGATTGTGATTGCCGAAAAGCGCCACCCGCGGTCTTCGCCCGGCGAGCCGTGCAATCCTCGCGCCTCCCTGCGGGCCAACCCGGCCGGGAAAACTGAAAGGGTCGATGCATCCTTCAGCGGATTCGCGCCGGAGCTGCCGACGGGTTCTCGGCCGCCGCCTGTCGCTGCTCATGCTCGGTCAAGAGCAAACCAGCCAATCAGGCGCCGAGGTGCTGTGGCGGCGATGACACGGACAATCGCTCTCGGCGCTCCGCTGGAATAGGCGCCACCTCCTGGACGTCCTGGAGTGGTTGGCGCAAGCGGCAATAGCGAGGAGGCCGATGACCATCGATCAAGCTGGCAAGGCGACGGCGATGCCCGACGATGTGATTGAGGCGACCGTGGCAATCGTGGCGGCCCATCTCCGCATGAGGGCGACGTCGGCGGCACACGTGCCGGGACTCATCCAGCAGGTTCATAGGACCTTAACCGATCTGGTCGATCAGGGATCCCGCGATCTGGGTCCTGAGGATCAACAGCTGAGCCAAGTCGAGGCGACGGTGCCATCCCGCGCCGACCGCCTCACCAATGATGCTGAACTTCGTCGCATCGCAGAACAGGACGCCGTGTTTCCATGGTCCGGATGGCCAGGCCTTAGGGGTCCGAGGGCAGGCACCCGGATCGGCGAGTCTCCCCGGGAACGGTTCCGGTCGCGCTGTCGCTGACGTCGACGCACCGTCGGCGCAAGGATGCCGCATCCCTTTCCACGGCTCGCCGTGCCTGCCAGCACCAACTGTTGGCAACCGATCTCGGCCGGGCCGCGCTCGGTGGAGCGGGCTGACGGATGCGCCGGCAATACCGCGGCCGCCGCGGCGCTTCGTGCGCGACCATGCTGACGACGACGGGCTCCGCCGGGCGCTGGCAGAGGGGCGCCCGGCGGCGATCGCCGCCGCCGTCGTGCAGATCCGGAACCAGGAAGCGGCCCCATTCCAAAAACTGTCGACGCGCCCGCGCCTTCATCGCCCGTTTGCGGCTCGGCACGTTGAATCGTGCTTCGCTGCACTGGAGAGCGCCGCGTCCAGTCTCGGCCTGCTCACCGGCTGCCATCAGCCTCATCGTTGGCCGTGGCGGCGCCCGGGTCATTCAACCGCAGCCGCTGGAGTTCGGGAACGAGGTCCGCAATCTCGAGGAAGCCATCGGCCTGGCGCCGCAACTTGTCCGAAACCATGGGTGGACTCGTCGCCAGCGTCGAGACGATGGTGACGCGCACCCCTTTGCGCCGGATCGCGGCGACCAACCGCTGAAACTCGCCGTCGCCTGACAGCAGGATGATGTGGTCGGCGTGATCGGCCATCGCGAGCGCATCGATCGCGAGATCGACGTGGATGGTGCTCCTGACCCGAAGCCGATCACGGCTGTCGGCAAATTCCCGAACCGGCTTGGACACGGTCGTGTAGAAGTGATAGTCCAGCCAGTCGATCAGCGGCCGCAGTGACGAATTCTCCTGATTCTCAAGCACGGTCGTGTAGTAGAATGTCAATCGGCGCACAAGATTGACCCCGGATCGGCGTCGAATGTT
>NZ_VCCH02000233.1 GCF_005938675.2 Mycobacterium sp. KBS0706 | reverse complement strand
CCGTGCAGATCGAGCAGATCGGCCGAGACCACTGGCGCCGCGAACAGCACCGAGGGTGGCCCCGGAAACAGGCCGAGGCTGGACAGCTGGATGTCGCAGGCCGGTTGGAGGGCGGCGAAGCGCTGCAGTGCTGGGGTTCATCGCCGCGGCATCGAGGCGATCGTACACGGCGAGCGAGATGCGGGTCGACCGGGGCTCGGCGCGGCGTCATCGCGTCCGGGTCGGCCCGCTCGATGGCGTCGATCAGCGGCGCCAGGGCGGCGGCGCTGGGCGGATCGAGATCGAGGGTGACGGCGAACGGCACAGGGCACCTGCAGCTGGCGGCGCGAACGATCCTACCCGCCCGCCGCCCGCCGCGGAAGCCCCAATGCCCGATAAGCCCCCTTATCGGCTAGCGATTTCAATGAGTTGTGATGTCCGGAGAGGGTGAACAGCGGCCATCGCGCCGGGCTCCCGAGAGCGGACATGACCCGATTCGATCGTGATCATCAGGCCACTCACCTCCGAGCACATGACCTGGGACGAGAACAAGAAAGCTGAGAGAGCTTCGCGCCAATGGCAGCTGAAGGAGGTAAGGATTATTCTATCTGACGGATCCGGCGCTGCTTGGATGCAGGCGCGCGAAACGAGGTTGGAAGTCCTTCTCCCCGCGACGGCCATTCGGGAGCCCTGGGACGAAGCGTCGCCAGAGCTTGCGAGATGAAGATGTTGGCATACTCGATCGAGGCCTCGGGATGACGGCTTCTGAACTCGGCAAGCGCCGCCTCGCAAGCGCTCCACTCGTCCATCCCTGCCCCGCGGCTCTGGCGATACGCCTCTATCACCAATATCTCCGTGGATGGTCGGCGACGCTGCATTATCGGCTCCATCTTGAAAGACGCATCGCTCAGTGCGCAAGAATGCTCTTCGGCTGGCTGTGGAGCAACCACCCGGGGCCGACTCCACCAAACGTCACCGTCAACAATATGGAGTAGACGCGCCTATTGGATCTGCCTTTGGGTACCGCGTCAACCCAAGACACGGAAAGAATGGAGATTGGATTCAGTAGCACAAGTTTCATATGGATGAGAATTGGTGGAGCATCTCTGTTGATACTCGTTATAACAATGGTATATTTATAAATATTGAAGAATCCCTGCGCGCTTCGATAGCCAGCGGCATTTGCTTATTGATGGCCCTGTGGTGTTTATGGGCTTCATGGGTTTTCCCGCAAAAAATAAAAATGTCGAGAAAGAATTCTCCATATCCCACGCCGTCGACCTCGACCACCTCCGGGCCCTGATCGCCGAACAGGCCAGCGACCAGCCCGCCGCGCCGCGCCGCACGACGACGACCCCGAACCTGCCGAGCCGGAGGCCACGGCCCTGCCGGCCTGCCCCTGCTGCGGCGGACGCATGCGCGATCTTCGGCCGAGGGCACACGCCGCACACCGCCGACGGCCTCCCTCTCTGGTTCGACACCTCATGAGCGCCGCCACACCGACACGCCCGAGCCCGCGCCGCCGTCGCCCTTCGGCCACGGCTCCGGCCCGGCTGCGCCTCACGCCACCGACAGCCTCTGAACCCGTCGGTCTCTCGCCCCCGCACCCGGCTCAACCCGCGCCGCGACCGCTCCGGGCGCCCCCGGCCGGCGCTGGCCGCCCCCGTCATCGCCCGCACGCCCACCGCTCGGGACCTGGTGCGAGACGCAATCCCCATAGCCCCGCCTCAGCCGGCCGGCACCGCTCGGACTGACCGCGGCTTCCTTGTATGGGGCTTTCCGAGTCAAGCTGTACTTGGATGCAGTCTTTCTCCTTTGAGGTTCGCAGCGATCCGAGGCGAGCCCTTTGGGTGACGGCGTGATCACGCCGCAGCCTTGTATTCGGTGGCCCTGGGCGGACCCAACCATGATGCAGTCATACGCATCGCGAAGGGCTCCGAGGCGGCGGGCCCTATCTCCTCTACGGCGACCTGGGCCGATGAAGCTGGCGGGTAGTCGCCACCTCGGATCGTGCAGGCTCCGGGCGCGGTCGGGCGACGGAGCCGAGCTTGCGACGGCGGCTCGGGCGATCGACCCCTCAGGCCGGGGTGATCTCCGGGCGTAGGTGCACACCCTGTGGAGCTTCGCCGGTCGTGACCAGCCGCCAGAGCCCGATCAACAGCTTCCGAGCGAGAGCTACGATCATCGTCAAACGGACTTTGGCCGGCGCGCCATCGGTGCGCTTGCGCCACCATTGGGCCAGCGCGCTGTCTGGCTGGAATCGTAGGAAGCGCCAAGCGAGTTGGATCATACCGCGCCGCACCCGGGCGCTCCCGACGCGCGCCAGGCCGCGCTCTCGGCGCCGGGCGCCGCTCTCGTCCGGTGAGCCGGTCAGGCCGGCGAAGCGCGCCACCGCCCGTCGATCGCGAAGCCCGCGCGAGAGCAACTCCTGCACCAGCATGTCGGCGGTCTCGATGCCGATCCCGATCACCCGCACCAGCAGCCGCACCATCGGCCCACCGTCCTTTGCCGGCGCCTGCACCAGGCGCTCCAGCCGCGCCGCCTCCAGCTCGGCGACCT
>NZ_VCCH02000232.1 GCF_005938675.2 Mycobacterium sp. KBS0706 | reverse complement strand
GAAGGCGACATCCATTGTTCGGATTAGGTGAGCCGCTGGGGCTGCCGTTACCTTTCAGTGGGACGATCACAGAGCACGGTGGGATCGAAATGCTTCAGCAAGATGTAGTCATTCCATCCATCATTGCCTTCGCACATAGCCATAGAGGAACTACAGAGAGCTTGCCCGATTTCCGGATCTTCAAAAGCCGTAACTCGAATTTCGTTCCAGAGAGAACCGATATCATCCGAACGAAATAGGATATTTACGAAGCCACCCTCAGATTCACTCACGGAATAAGAGTAGTCCTTAACCCACTCATTATTCAGAGATACGCGCTCCAACAATCTTATAGCGCTGGCGAGATTCGCTTCAGTTATCCGATCTGGATGGATCTGGACGCAGAGTGTGGGCATCATTCAGTCCAGCGTTGAAATACACCGATCGAACAATAGCAGGCAGATTGAGCGCCGTCTGCGTGAGTTGGCTCATCGGGCTCCAGAGTCCGCTTTCCGCCCATCTCGGCCGGCCAAGCCCATGGCCGGCTACCCGAGAGCCGACATCGCCCTCGGGTCCGGAAGCGGACGAGGCTCGATTCGACCCAAAGGCGACCTTCGAGAGGCCCGGAATGAGACGATCTTTCGCGCGCCGATCACCACCGGTTGTGCTACGCTCTAACAATTACCCGGACGACACGTGACGGGCACAATGGGCCGGCGCCCCGCCACACGCTGATCTAGCAGTGGAATGGAGGCGGATGTGCCAAGCGAGCGCTTCATAATCGAACAGAATATTGATCGCCTCCACTGTCGCCTGCAGTTTGAGGAGAGCGGCAATAACAGAGACATGATTGTGAAATTGCTGTTCGGAGAGCTAGATAAGATCAAGAGTTGCGGAAATAGGTTTTCGATCCTTTCCCTTATGGTTGCTCGCGGGAGGGTCCTCATAGATAAGCAACGGTCTGTCGTACTAAATCTCCAAAAAGATGGGATGGATTCCACGGTCGCGGAGAATTTGCTTGAGACGCTTCTTTTTTGTCAGAAATCAGTAAATCAATATGCCGCCAAGGATCGCGAAAATACATATCGAAATTAATTGTGATTAAGCCACCGTGCAGCGATATATGCAGCTCAGGAGGTTGTGTTGCGACCTTATTGCATCAAGAGACAAATCACCGCCTTCGTCCTTCTTTGAACATTGCTAAGTCAGTTGCCTCGCCCAACCAGAAGGCCTGCCTTCCAAAGGTGAATGCGTCAGCCAACACCCGCCAGCTTCCGCTTTCCGCCCAACCCGGTCGGCCAGGCCGACTGAGGGGCGCCCGGAAGCGGCCGACGCGCTCGATGCCGGAGAGCGGACGTGACCGCACGCGACCCTGTCCGGTCGTTGACGATTTCATCCAGATACATGACTCAATCTGCCTCCGATGCCGGATCCGAGAAGAGAGAAGCCGACGGCCGGGAACCAACATATCTTTGCCTGCCCGAGCTCCAGACGGCCGACAGGTACCGATCCGGCGAGCTGCCGCACCAGTCGACCAGGTCCGTGCTCCACCAGCCCCCGCTCAGGGGCTCAAGAACCTTTCGATCCAGGACGTCGATGTGATCGACATCGGTGAAGAAGCAGTGGCCGGCTGCGGAGGCGAGATCGTGCAGGAAGCGCATGTCGCGTTCATTGCCGCTCCTTCCTGACGCGCGAATCCAGCCACTCGCCGTTTCCGCCAATTCCAGGGGCCGTCCTATGGTGCGCGACATCTCTTCGGCCGAATGCTTGAAAAACGGCTGGATGTCGCTGTCGATGACATGATCGAATGTCGCCTGAAACTCCGCAATCCTCACATGCGAGGCTGCCAAAACCCGCTCCAATTCGCGACTGCTCCCGCCGATAACAAACGTCGCTCCTTCGAACGCTTCGATGCTATTCAGACGATGGCAGCGCCGCGACTGTCCCTCCCATTGAATCTTCAGCGGCACAGCCGCTGGAAAGGCAGCCGAGACAGCTTCGCCCAAGCACCTAGCTCCTTGCTTTGACACGGTGAACCACCTTTCCCAGTAGCTGGTCGCGCCTGACCAGTCCAGGTATCGGCCGTACTCTTGCATTTCTTCCAGCCGGCTTTGCAAGACGACCGCAGGACGACCGCTGATGGTCATGCCAGTCAGCTCACAGACCTGCTCGAATAGAATGTCGCCGTGATAGAGTGGCCCGATGTGAGCCTGCAGCAACGTGTCCTCGGGCTTCTCGAGCCAGATCTGCAGGTAGCCAGACCGATACTTGATCCCGTAAGGTCGTCCTTCGGACGTATACCCTTCGAAAATGAAGCGCCCGTCGCCGCTGACCGGCTCGAGCAGGTCGAGTCCGAGCTGCGGCAATTGCGGTCTTGTGATCAACCCTCGCATCGACGCCTCACCATGCAACTGCCGCCGTGCCTGGGCATTGGACGGGCCGGTGGATCCCGCGGAGCCATCGGGGCACAACTGATCGCAAGCTAACGCTCGAAACGGCATCCTCAAATTAGGCCTAATGCACTAGGCTGTAATTGGGCCGTGCGTCGAGTCCAGCCGGCAAATTGCCTCGCGATCCGCCAGACCTTTCCGGGTTGGTGTTGTTCCGCTCAACATCCATCTCTGGGGGAGGCGAGCT
>NZ_VCCH02000231.1 GCF_005938675.2 Mycobacterium sp. KBS0706 | reverse complement strand
CGGTCGTCCTCGTAGAACGTGAACTTCAGCGAGGACGAACCGGCGTTGATCACGCCGACCAGGGCCTCATCCACTGTCTTCATGGTCTTCATGATTTGCCTCTGCTTTCGATCAGAGCGCAGCGTCGTTCACCCGTCTCGCCTCCGCCGCGCGACCTTGCACACGTCAGTAGTGCGGCGAGCGCAACCTGAGCCGCGGCGCGTCGGGGTCGGGGGCTCGGCCACCCGCGACAGCCCCGGTGCTGCACCGGATATCGAACGGCAAAACCACGCCACGTCTCGGCTGCGGCCGCCTTGACATAGATCAATCAAGTGGCCGCGCCGTCGGGACAGACTCCTTGCGAGCGGGTCCTGGGACCTTTGGACCGGAGTTCTGCCGCCGGTCGGATACGTTAGCCTATGGCTGTGCTTGCAGTGTTCATGGCGGCGGCTCGCGGCTGGTGTTGGGGTAAAGCCACGGACGAATGGAAACGGCCTATATTTCAGCTTTATCGGCGCTTGCCGGTTCCGCGATCGGCGCCCCGGCCTCTATTGCCACGACCTGGCTTACGCAAACGTGCAAGAGAGCTTGGCGAGTGATGATCGTTCAACGATCCGAACAGCGGAGTCGGGACAGCGCGAGCCTGCGGTACCCTTCTGAAAACCAGGATGAGGGCCTCCACATATCCAGTCGGCAGCGGCTGCTGTTGCGAATTCGTCGCTCGTCGAGCTTACTGGAGGGACGAAATGGATACGGACAGGATTCAATACAAGACAGTCGCAGCGCGGTTTTTTCGGGCGGTCAGGGACTTCATGGACTCAGAGGTCGGCTGGAAGGCCAAATCGCTGTGCTTCGGTTTGGTTGTACTACTGATCGGGGTCAATAGTTTGAATGTTGCTAACAGCTATGTTGGCCGAAATTTTATGACCTCGATTGCGGACCGCGAGAGAGCTGAATTTGTCCGACAAGCTCTGTTCTACATCGGAGTCTTCGCGGCTTCGACCGTCGTCTCGGTCATCGCCCGGTTTGCCGAGGAGCGCCTTGCATTACTCTGGCGGGAGTTCGTGACTCGACGAGCCATCAGTTTCTATTTTGCCGAGGGGGCGTATTACCGTCTGGAGGCATCCGGTGAACTCGCCAACCCGGACCAGAGGATCTCCGAGGATGTCCGCGCATTTACAATCACCACAATTTCTTTCGTCCTGATGGCCCTAAACGGCAGTTTCACCATATTGGCATTTTCCGGCGTGCTCTGGTTGATCAGTCCTTTGCTGTTTATCGTCGCCGTTCTGTACGCGACCTTTGGATCGTACATGGCGATCGTAATAGGACGTCCACTCGTCAAGCTCAACTATGATCAATCGGACAAAGAGGCCGGTTTCCGCTCCGGTCTCATTCATGTTCGAGAGAACGCCGAACCCATCATGCTGGGGCACCACGAGGGTCGGCAATCTGCGCGTCTACTGCATCGGCTCGAGGACCTAGTCGGCAATTTGCGTCGGATCATCGCCGTCAACCGCAACCTGGGGTTCTTCACCACGGGCTACAACTGGCTGATTCAGATCATTCCGGCCCTGATTGTCGCTCCGGCGTTCATCGACGGGGAGATCGACTTCGGCGCGATCACGCAGTCGGCCATGGCCTTCACGGCGCTTGTTGCCGCGTTTTCCCTGGTTGTCACCCAGTTCCAGTCGCTGTCCTCGTTCGCTGCCGTCGTCGCACGGCTCAGCTCGCTGATGGACGCTATCGAGCAATCGCAGACAAGTACGGCAACAGCCATTGAGCTTGTCGATGCAGGTGAAACGCTGGCTTACGAGCGCTTGACCTTGGAGTCGTCGACCAACAGCAACCCTCTGCTCAAGGACTTGTCCATGTCAATCCCATCCGGGACCTGCGTTCTGGTGACAGGATCCGACCAGGAAGCCGGTCCGGCGTTGTTCCAGGCGACGGCGGGGAGCCGAACCGCCGGCACCGGGCGCATCATTCGCCCTGGCGCAGACGGCTTGCTATTTCTCGCCCAGCGGCCTTACTTGGCACCAGGCACCCTCCGGCAAGTCCTGGTGCGCCCAGGACATGAGGGCGATGTTTCGGACGACAGGATACTTACGCTGCTGAGCGAGTTGAGGCTCGCACAAGGCATCGCCCAAATGGGCGGGTTGGATACCGAGCGGGACTGGATGACGCTGCTGCCGCTGCGCGAGCAGCAACTCCTGGCCATCGCACATGTCATTCTTGCAAAGCCACGCTTCGTCTTTCTGGATCGGATCGGTACTGTGTTGAATTCCGCTCAACTTGACAAAGTCCTGCGCCTGTTTTCGGAGAACTCGATCACTTACATCAGCTACGGAGATGCTGGTGAATCGCGTGAGCTATATCACGCCATCCTGGAATGCGGCGACGATGGAAGCTGGAGGTGGATGACGAGCCGATCCTGACGGATAGCAACATCGTATCGCGTCCCCAATTTGAATCTGCGTTGCCCAATAGCGCTGGTGCCAACGTTTGCTGTTGAGAAGCGTTCGTTGTCGGTGCCACTGCTATATCCGATCTGAGCGCGCTCCGATAGGTGTTGATCGTCACTTCTCATTCAATTCCAGCGTCTAGCGAACGTCCGGTTCCGGAGCGCCGAGGCCATGTCTGGTA
>NZ_VCCH02000230.1 GCF_005938675.2 Mycobacterium sp. KBS0706 | reverse complement strand
ACTCTGTCCAGGCTTGCGGAGATTGCCACCTAGTGAATTTCGGCGGCTTCGCAACCCCGGAGCGCCGCCTGCTCTTCGACATCAACGACTACGACGAGACGCTGCCGGCGCCGTGGGAATGGGACCTCAAGCGGCTCGTCTCGTCCTTCGTGCTTGCCGCCCGCGCCAACGGCCTGGCGGACCGGGACGGCTGCGACGCAGCAACCGCCTGTGCTCGCAGCTGCCGCCAGCACATGCGCGAGTACGCCCGCATGGACGTGCTCGAGCTGTGGTATGCCCGCGTCGACGACCGTGACTTCCTCGCCATGCTGCCGGAAAGCCGCAAGGACGTTCTGAGGAAGCGGATCGCCAAGGCGACGAGCCGGAGCAGTTCGGAGCTCGTGTTCCCGAAGCTGGCCGAGCACGCTGGCGAGCGGCCGCGCATCTATGACAACCGGCCGCTCGTGTTCCATCCCGACGAGTCGGTCGCGGCCATGCACATGGATCTGTTGAATGCGGCTCTGGCGAGGTACCGGGAAACGCTCGACGAGGATCGGCGCGCCCTGCTCGACCGCTATCGCCTCGTCGACGTGGCGGTCAAGGTGGTGGGTATCGGCAGCGTCGGCACGCTCTGCCTGGTGGCGTTGCTGATGTCCATGGCGGATCGCCCGCTGTTCCTGCAGGTCAAGGAAGCCGGCCCATCGGTGCTCGAGCCCTTTGCCGGCAGGAGCCTGTATCCCCATCACGGCCAGCGCGTGGTGATGGGCCAGCGCCTGATGCAGCCGGCCTCGGACCTGTTCCTCGGCTGGGTCACGGGGGACAAAGGGCGGCAGTTCTACATCCGTCAGCTGCGTGATGTGAAGGTGTCCCCGCTGGTCGAAACCTATGACGCCGAGATGCTGTCGATCTACGCCGTCGCCTGCGGCTGGGTCCTGGCGCGCGCGCATGCGAAGGCGGGGGATCCTTGGGCGATCAGCGGCTATCTCGGCAAGACGGAGGAATTCGACGAGGCCATGGGCGAGTTCGCGATCGCCTACGCCGACCAGGCCGGCCGGGACCACGCGGCGCTGAAGATTGCCGTGCGCGAGGGTGCCGTCGACGTCGATCTCGAACACTGACGGAGTGGGATATCGGCACCGTCAGATCAGGACGACGTGCGGGGCAACATAGCAACTCAGGTCCCGTAGCTGCGGCAGGCGGCAAATCGCCTGCAACGACATTGGGGAGAAAGGCCATGAAGTCGATCCTCTCTTCACTCGCCGTCAGCCGCCGCGCGCTGCTGTCCACGACGGCCGCACTCGCGTGTCTGCCACAATTGCTCCTTTCGACGGCTGTGCAGGCGCAAGCGGCAGCCGGCGCGCTGCCATCCTGGAACGACGGGCCAGCAAAGCAGGCGATTCTCGACTTCGTGCGTGCCGCGATCGACACGACCGGCCCGAACCACGTGCCGGCCGAAGACCGGATCGCCACCTTCGACCAGGACGGCACCCTGTGGGTGGAGCATCCCTTGTATGCACAGGCGATGTTCGCGCTCGACCGGCTCCGCGTCTTGGCCGCACAGCATCCGCCGTGGGAGACGCAGGAGCCGTTCACGTCGGTTCTTTCGGGCGATGCCGAGTTGGGGTCGCTCAGCGAGAAGGATTGGACCGAGATCATCGGTGTCACGCATGCCGGGATGAGCGACGACGCGTTCCTGGAGATCGTGAGGCAGTGGTTGGTGACGGCAAGGCACCCCCGCTTCAACCGGCCTTACACCGAACTCGTCTACCAGCCGATGCTCGAGCTGATGGACTATCTGCGCGCCAATGCATTCCGAACCTATATTGCGACGGGTGGAGGGCAGGAATTCGTGCGCGCCTATGCACAGCGCGTCTATGGAATTCCCCCGGAGCAGGTCATTGGCTCGAGCATCGTGACCAAATACGAGGCCGAAGGCGGCGTGCCCGTGCTGATGCGGATGCCGAGGGTGTTCTTCATCGACGACGGCGACGGGAAGGCGATCGGGATCAACCTGTTCATCGGCAAGAGGCCCGTTGCAGCCTTCGGCAATTCCGACGGCGACCGCGAGATGCTCGAGTGGACCGGTGCCGGCGGCGGCGCGCGACTGAAGATGCTGGTCTATCACGACGACAACGATCGGGAATATGCGTATGGACCGGCCGGCGGCCTGGAAGGAACGAAGGTCGGCGGCTTCTCCGACTCGTTGATGAGTGAGGCGAAATCGCGCGGCTGGACCGTGATCAGCATCAGGAAGGACTGGAAGCGGGTGTTTGCCTTCGAATAGTGGGTGCCAAGAGCATGGCCGTGAATCGAGCTTGAGACCCATGCCGGCTTGGCGCTTGGTCCGGTGGCCTGTCACGGCTCCCTTATTGGACTGCGAGGCCCGCCTGGCGCAGGCCATCCGCCAGCATGTCGATCAAGGCGTCGGTGTAGTGTCGTGAGCGGAAGTCGTCCCGCATCTCGGCGGCATAGTTCGGGCGCAGTTCCAGCAGCCGGGCCACGGCGGCCTGCGCTTCCTCCTGGCGGCCAAGCTTGCCGTAGATCGCCGCCAGCACCAGGTGGGTGCCATAGAACTGCGGCAGCTGGATCTGCTTCGCCTGGGTCAGAGCCTCGTCGAACTCGTCCTTGCGATAGTGGTCGAAGGCG
>NZ_VCCH02000229.1 GCF_005938675.2 Mycobacterium sp. KBS0706 | reverse complement strand
ACAGCACCCGGCTCTGGCCGTAAGCGATGTTGCTGTCGTAGCGACCGATGAGCTTCGCCCCTTGCGGCACAAGCAAAGTGCGGCCCGTGACGCTGTCGTAGACGTTCTCAGTTACCTGCGCCGTCACGAGCCCCGGCAGATCCGAGTTGAGGCCGGTCACGAGACTCGCCGCGATCACGGTCCCCGCCATTACCTGATGCGGTGAGGCCGGCTGCTGAAGCGCGTGCAGATTGTAGATCTCGTCGTCAGCCGGCCGGTTGAGGAACTCCAGCTTGCGCTGTTGCGCGCCCGGATCGCGCCCCGGGGTGAGGCCGGCCTGCGCCGCCCCGGCCGGCGGCACAGCCGCGCCGCCGCTCGCCGGCCGCCTCTCTCCATCACGGGCCTCGTTCGAGATCCGGAAGAACACGGCCGACTCTCGGGCCTGCCGCGCCTGCTGGGCCAGGCGGAGCCGCTCGGCGCGGGAGGCATCCGCCTCCGGATCCGGACGCAGGCTCGGTGGCGCGAGGCCGAGCGACTTCTCCCGTTCGACCACGGAGACGCCGAGATCGCCGGGCAGCGGGGGGCCGAGCGTCGGCACCGGCTTCGCGATCTCGTCGTAGCGTCCGGGCAGCGCCAGGAGGCCGTCGGGCGTCGCCTTGCGCGCCGTCTCCGCCGGCGCCTCCTGGCGAGGCCGCGCAGGCATGCCCTCGAGCGCGAGCCACGCAGCCCCGAAGACGGCGGCGGATAGGAGCGCGGAGAGCGCGATCACCAGGCGCCGGCGAAACCGGATGACGCTGCGGGGCCGGCCCCGCAGCACCAGTGCCTCGGGCGGCAGCTTGCGTCCGTCGTCGCGCGGCGCCTCGGTCATTTGCCGTCGGTCCGGCTGATCCGGACCACCTGCTGCGGGTCCTCGCCGAGCCTGAGCTCGGCCGCGGGGAACAGGCGGTCGACGATATAGTAGATGCCGCGCACCCGGTAGTTGACGACCTGGTTGCCGCCGTCCGGCCCGACGACGAAGAGCGGCGGCATCTCGCCCTGGTCGATCCGCCGCGGGAACTGGATATAGACCTTGGAGCCGTCGTCGAAGGCCTGGGTGGGCCTCCAGGGCGGAGTGTCTCCGGTGATGGCGTAGCGGAATCGGAGGTTTTCGAGGGAGAGCCCGGCATCGACCGGCGCCGCCGCCTCGGCCCGGCGGTTGCGCTCCTCCAGCGCCAGCAGCTCAGCCGCGGGGTAGGTCCAGGACACCGCCGCCATCGCCGTCCGCTCGGTGCTTTCCAGCGCGAGGTGATAAGCGCGGCGATCCGTGGTGATCACCAGGTTGGTCCGCAGGCCTGCCGCGAACGGCTTCACCAGCACGTGCACCCGCCTCGAGGCCCCCTCCCCGCTCGTGGTGTCTCCGATCACCCAGCGGACCGTGTCGCCGGCCGAGACGGCGGTCAGCGTCTCTCCGGGCTCGAGCGCGATGTCGCTCACCTGCTCCGGCGCCGCATAGAGCCGGTAGAGCGCGCCCTCCATATAGGGATAGACCTGGACGGCGTTGACGTAGCCTGCGGCTTGGGGCTCCTGCAGCGCCGCCCGGTTCGCCGCCGCGACCCGGGCGGTCGGCGGCCGCTTGTCCGCTTTCGGCGGCCTTGGGCGCGGCAGGAGTTGCCCCGGCAGCGGCACCGGCTCGGGCACCTTCACGATCTCGACCGGCTTCGGCGGTTCGCTCTCGGCCACGGCCGGCACGAAATCGTCATAGGTGATCTCCGGCGGAGCCTTGTCGCCGCAGCCAGCGAGCAGCATGGCGATCGCCGACAGGGCGATGGTCGGGCGGATGGCGGTCATAGGCGCCTCCTTCAGCGGGTTTCCCGGGGTTCGAGCTCGCGGGCCCAACTGATGCCCTCGACATAGAGCCCGAGCGGGTTCTTCCGGAGCACGTCGGCGCTCCGCGGCGGATCGAGAACGATCGTGAGGATCGCGGTCCAGCGCTCCTTGCGGACCAGGCTGCCGCGCTCGTAGCCCTCTTCGGTCCACTTAACCTGGAACGAGCGGCCCGAGACGCGGACCACGCTCGTCACCTGGACCGAGACGCTCTTCTCGCCGACATCCTTGAAGGGGTCAGCGGCGCGGGCATGGCCATTGAGGAAGACGGCTCCGCGCTCGGTCGCGAAGTCGTAGGCCTCAAGCCAGTTTCGGCGCAGCAGCACCGGATCGATCGGCACCGAGCGCACGTCGACGACGAAGCGGCCGAGATGCCAGGCGATCTGGGCGTCGGTCGGCTCGTAGGCGTCGGTCGCGGGGCCTACGGTCCGGACCTGTCCGAACGCGTCGACCTCGACCACATAGGGCATGATCCGGCTCTGCGCGCCCTGCCAGATGAGGCCGCCGCCGAGGCCGATCGCGAGGCCGAGGCAGCCGAAGGCCATGAACCGCCAGTTCCGCGCCTGCACGCGGGCCGAGCCGATCCGCTCGTCCCAGAGCTGCGCCGCCTTCTGGTAGGGGGTGACCGGCTCGGGCGTCCGGCCGTAGCGGGCGGAGGCGCGGCGGAACGGGTTCATCACCGATCCTCCTCGGCTAGCGGCACGGAGAGCGAGCCTCCGCCATGGTCGCCTGAGCGGACTGTGTGGATGGCGGCGGAGACGCCATGCCGGATCGCCTCGCGATGCTTCAGGCGCCGGGCCCAGCCGGGCGCCTCCTCGGGCGCGCCCTCCGGCGGCGACGGGTTC
>NZ_VCCH02000023.1 GCF_005938675.2 Mycobacterium sp. KBS0706 | reverse complement strand
CGATGCCGACGACCCGGAGGCCGCCGACACCGGGTGACGGCCGAGGGCCGGTCGGATCCATTTTCCCTCTCCTCGGAGAGAGGGCGGAGCTGGCCCGGTTGGGCCGGGAGGGCGAGGGGGCGACGCTGGCCCATCGTCTCGCCTCAAAAAATGACTTTCGCCTCATGCCCACAAGCGCAGCCCAGGGAATCTGCCGTGCGGTCGGCAAAAGGCATGGCATCGGCAACGTTTCAACCGCGTCCCTTCCTGGACAGCGGTCGCCCCGGCGCGCTACAAGCGTCGGCTCGGTCGTCGGGTTCTCCGGGGCCGCACCGCCAAAGACGCCCAGGCCGACCATCCCCGATGCAGACCGTCAACGACATCCGCTCGACCTTCCTCGACTTCTTCGGCGAGAACGGCCACGAGGTGGTGGCATCCAGCCCGCTGGTGCCAAGGAACGACCCGACTCTGCTGTTCACCAATGCCGGCATGGTGCAGTTCAAGAACGTCTTCACCGGCATGGAGACGCGGCCCTACAAGCGCGCCACCACCTCGCAGAAATGCGTGCGCGCCGGCGGCAAGCACAATGATCTCGAGAATGTCGGCTACACCGCCCGGCACCACACCTTCTTCGAGATGCTGGGAAATTTCTCCTTTGGCGACTATTTCAAGGAACAGGCGATCGACCTGGCCTGGGGTCTGATCACCAAGGAATACGGCCTGCCCAAGGACAAGCTGCTGGTCACGGTCTATCATACCGATGACGAGGCGGCCGGGTTGTGGCGCCGGATCGCCGGCCTGCCGGACGACCGGATCATCCGCATCCCGACCTCGGACAATTTCTGGGCGATGGGCGACACCGGCCCCTGCGGCCCGTGCTCGGAGATCTTCTTCGATCACGGCCCCGGCATTGCCGGCGGCCCGCCGGGCAGCCCGGACGAGGATGGCGACCGGTTCATCGAGATCTGGAACCTGGTCTTCATGCAGTACGAGCAGGTCACCAAGGAGACGCGGGTCGACCTGCCGCGGCCGTCGATCGACACCGGCATGGGGCTGGAGCGTATCGCCGCCGTGCTGCAGGGCAAGCACGACAATTACGACATCGACTTGATGCGGGCCCTGATCGAGGCCTCGGCCGATGCCACCAACAGCGACCCGGACGGCCCGCACAAGGTCAGCCACCGGGTGATCGCCGACCACCTGCGCGCCACCTCCTTCCTGATGGCCGACGGCGTCATGCCGTCCAACGAGGGCCGCGGCTACGTGCTGCGCCGGATCATGCGCCGGGCCATGCGCCACGCCCATCTGATCGGCGCGCGCGACCCGGTGATGTACCGGCTGGTGCCGGCGCTGGTGCGCCAGATGGGCGCCGCCTATCCCGAGCTGGTCCGGGCCGAGGCGCTGATCACCGAGACGCTGAAGCTGGAGGAATCCCGCTTCAAGCAGACCCTCGACCGCGGCCTGCGCCTCCTGGAGGACGAGACCGGCCGGCTCGGCGGCGGCCAGGCCCTGCCGGGCGAGGTGGCATTCAAGCTGTACGACACCTATGGCTTCCCGCTCGACCTGACCCAGGACGTGCTGCGCGGCCAGGGCCGCACGGTCGACACCGCCGGCTTCGACACGGCGATGGAGCGGCAGCGCGCCGAGGCCCGGAAGAACTGGGCCGGCTCCGGCGAGGCGGCCACTGGCGCCTTGTGGTTCGAGTTGAAGGAAAAGCTCGAACCCACTGAATTCCTTGGCTATGAGACCGAGACGGCCGAGGGCGTCGTCACCGCGCTGCTGGTCGACGGCCAGGTCGTCGACCAGGCCGGGCCGGGCGCCGAGGTCGTGGTCGTGGTCAACCAGACCCCGTTCTATGCCGAGAGCGGCGGCCAGATGGGCGACGCCGGCACGATCACGCTGGCCGGGGGCACCGGCGGCGTCACCGTGGCGGTGCGCGACACCCAGAAGCAGGCCGGGGTCCTCTGGGCTCATATCGGCACTGTCGAGAGCGGCATGCTGAAGGTCGGCGACGCGGTCGAGCTGAAGGTCGACCATGCCCGCCGCGGCGCCATCCGCGCCAATCATTCGGCCACCCATCTGCTGCACGCGGCGCTGCGCCGGCGGCTGGGCGAGCACGTCACCCAGAAGGGGTCGCTGGTGGCGCCGGAGCGGCTGCGCTTCGACGTCAGCCAGCCGCGGCCGCTGACGCCAGAGGACATCGCCGCGGTCGAGGCCGAGGTCAATGCCCGGATCCGCGAGAACGCAGAGGTCACCACCCGGCTGATGACGCCGGAGGACGCGATCGCCGCCGGCGCCATGGCGCTGTTCGGCGAGAAATACGGCGACACGGTGCGCGTCGTCGGCATGGGCCAGGACGGCAACAGGGTCTATTCGCAGGAGCTGTGCGGCGGCACCCATGTCGGCCGCACCGGCGATATCGGCGCCTTCAGGCTGGTGTCCGAGGGCGCGGTCGCCGCCGGGATCCGCCGGATCGAGGCGGTGACCGGCGAAGGTGCGGTGTCCTATGCCGCGCATCGCGACACGCTGCTGGCCGATGCGGCTTCGGCGCTGAAGGTGACGCCGGACGATCTGCCGGCGCGCCTGGCCGCCCTGGTCGAGGAGCGGCGGCGGCTGGAGCGCGAGGTCTCCGACCTGCGGCGCAAGCTGGCGACGGCGGGCAGCGGCGGGGCCGCGCCCGAGGTCAAGGACATCGGCGGGGTCAAGTTCATCGGCCGAGTCACCGACGATCTGCCGGCGCGGGAGCTGAAGCCGATGGCCGACGCGCTGAAGCAGCAGCTCGGCTCCGGCATCGTGGCGCTGATTGGCCGGGCCGAGGGCAAGCTGTCGGTCTGCATCGGCGTGACCGAGGATCTGACCGGGCGGTTCGATGCCGTGGCGCTGGTGCGCGCCGCGGCCGAGGCGGCCGGCGGCAAGGGCGGTGGGGGTCGCCCGGACATGGCGCAGGCGGGCGGGCCGGATGCGGCCCGCGCCGACCAGGCACTGGCGGCGGTCGAGGCGGCACTCGCCGCCTGACCGGAGGGGCTTGAAAGGATCTGTCGTGGCTGTCCCGGATGTGGTAGCGTCCGTGGATGAGGCCGCAATATGTGGTACGCGCATCCAGTGCGCGTGATCTTGGGAGAAGCGGATGTCTTGGACCGAAGAAAGGGTGGCGCAGCTGCGCCAGCTCTGGGGAAACGGGAAGAGCGCAAGCGAGATCGCCGAGATCCTGGGAGGCGTCTCTCGCAACGCGGTGATCGGCAAGGCCCATCGGCTGGAACTGTCCGGCCGGCCGTCGCCGATCAAGCGCAAGGATGGCGAGGACGAGGACGAGGGCGTCACCACCACCACCACCGTCGCTGCCGTCGAGGCCTCGCCGCCGGCGGTGCAGAAAGTGCCGGCCAAGCCGGTGCCGGAGCGCAAATCGGGCGGCGCCACCATCCTCAACCTGACCGAGCGGATGTGCAAATGGCCGATCGGCGATCCGCGCGACAAGGACTTCCACTTCTGCGGCAAGGCCGCCCACGGCAACCTGCCGTACTGCACCGAGCACGCGCAGATCGCCTATCAACCGCCCGGCAAGCGGCGCGACGACGACCGCACCATCCTGCGCGCGTGAGTTGTCGAGGATTTTAACGAATTTCCTCGCCAGCCGGTCGCATCTCCGGCATTAATTCCTTCCGGATATTCGGAGGGAATTTCATGAAACGAGGCATTTTATCCTGCGCCGCCGGGCTCCTTGCCCTGGCGGCGCTTTGTTTGCCCTGAACCCTTCCTGAATGACCGAATGGGCGGATCCGCGGGCCCGCGCGGCCCGCACCGGTTCATCATGGGCGGAGGGGGATCATGTTCGATCGTATGTTTCGGCGCGCCATGGGCGTGTTTGCCGTGGCCGTGTTGTCTTGGCCTGCGCTGGCCGAGGAGTCTCCGATCAGCTTCGTCTCGGGGCCGCTGCAGGGGGCCGTGGCGGAGAACGTCAAGCACGACGAGGAATCTCTCGCCCATTCGGCCTTCGGCGCGGTGAAGACCGACACGGCGGTGTTCAAATCCGGTCCGATGCTCGCCTGGGTGAACTGGTCGCGCCTCGGCGGCCACTACCGGTGGCAGGACAACGACGTCGGTTCCCTGTCGAACGAGGTGAAGGACGTCTTCGACGCCACCGGCTTCACCATCCTGGAAAGTGACGCGATCACGGTGAACGGCTATGCCGCGCGGTACCGGAAGATCAGTTTGATCGGCATCGACCGCCGCTGCGGCGTCTTCGCGCTGATGCGCCGGAACCACATGGTCCAGGGCTTCGCCTGCGCTCCGGCCGCCCGCGCCTTCACGGTGCAGCAGGTCATGGAGGGCATCTCGATCGACGGCGTGATCGGGCCCTGAGCGACCGGTTCAAAGACAGCGGGCGGAGCCGCCCGCGAGGCGGAGGGGGATCATGTTCAATCGAGTGATGCGGTGTGCCGCGGGGCTTCTCATGCTCGTGGCGGCGTCCGGGCCTGCCCGATCGGAGGAGTCACCGATCAGCTTCGTCTCGGGGCCGTTGGTGGCCGTCGCCGCCGAGGACGCGAAGCATATCGAGGTGCAGGAGGCCGACGGCGGCGGCATCGTCAGGGCGGACAGGGCGGTCTTTTCGACCCGGGAGCTGCTCGCCTATGTCGACTGGTCGCGGCTGCCCGGCGGCTATACCTGGCGCGACAGCGACCGCCTGCCCAGCCTCTCCGAGATGGCTCAGCGCGTGTTCAAGGCGAGCGGGTTCACCGTGCTGCGCGGTGACCAGACGACCGTGAACGGGTATCGCCTGCGGTACCGGATGATCAGCCTGACCGGTTCGGGCGAGCGCTGCGGCGTCTTCGACCTGCAGCGCCGCAGCCATTTGATCCAGGGCCTGGTCTGCGCGGCTGCAGGCGAGGCGCCGCTGATGGCAGTGCTGCAGGGGCTGTCGATCGACAACGTGATCGGCCCCTGACGGCAGAAAGGCCGGCGCGAGCCGGCCTTTCGTTTCGTCCGAGGCGGCCGGTCAGCCCATCTGGGCCTGCAGGTTCTGGTCCAGCTTGTCCAGGAACTGCTCGGTCGTCATCCAGGGCTGGTCCGGCCCGATCAGGATGGCGAGGTCCTTGGTCATGTGGCCGGCCTCGACCGTCTCGACGCAGACCTTTTCCAGGGTCTGGGCGAAGCGCAGCAGCTCCGGCGTCTCGTCGAAGCGGGCGCGGTAGGTCAGGCCCTGGGTCCAGGCGAAGATCGAGGCGATCGGGTTGGTCGAGGTCGCCCGGCCCTTCTGGTGCTCGCGATAGTGCCGCGTCACCGTGCCGTGCGCCGCCTCGGCCTCGACGGTCTTGCCGTCGGGGGTCAGCAGCACCGAGGTCATCAGGCCGAGCGAGCCGAAGCCCTGGGCCACCGAATCCGACTGCACGTCGCCGTCGTAGTTCTTGCAGGCCCAGACGAAGCCGCCCTCCCACTTCATGGCCGACGCGACCATGTCGTCGATCAGACGGTGCTCGTAGGTCAGGCCGGCCTTCTGGAACCGGTCCTTGAACTCGGCCTCGTAGACCTCCTCGAAGATGTCCTTGAACCGGCCGTCATAGCCCTTGAGGATGGTGTTCTTGGTCGACAGGTAGACCGGCATCTGGCGCAGCAGGCCGTAGTTCAGCGACGACTGGGCGAAGCCGCGGATCGACTCGTCCAGGTTGTACATGCTGAGCGCGACGCCGGCGCCCGGGAACTTGAACACCTCGAGCTCGATCGGCTGGCTGCCGTCGGCCGGGGTGTAGGTCATGGTCAGCGTGCCGGGGCCGGGCACCTTCAGGTCGGTGGCGCGGTACTGGTCGCCGAAGGCATGGCGGCCGACGATGATCGGCTTGCGCCAGCCCGGCACCAGCCGCGGCACGTTGCGGCAGATGATCGGCTCGCGGAAGATGGTGCCGCCGACAATGTTGCGGATCGTCCCGTTCGGCGACTTCCACATCTTCTTGAGGTTGAACTCCTTCACCCGCGCCTCGTCCGGGGTGATGGTGGCGCATTTCACGCCGACGCCGTACTTCTTGATCGCCTCGGCCGCGTCGATCGTCACCTGGTCGTCGGTCTGGTCGCGATACTCGACCCCGAGGTCGTAGTAGCGAAGATCGATGTCGAGATACGGCAGGATCAGCTTGTCCTTGATGAACTGCCAGATGATGCGCGTCATCTCGTCGCCGTCGAGCTCGACGACCGGGGTCTTGACCTTGATCTTGGCCATGTCGGGATCTTTCCGCTTCGGACAGGAATGGCCGGGCTTATAGCACCCGGTTGGCGGGGACGAAAGGCGCGGGGGCTACCCCCGTTTGCCGCCGGCCGGGGCCGCGATCGGCTGCGGCGCGGCGAGCGCGCCGAACACCTCCTCGACCGTCTCGACCACCTGGAACAGGTCGCGGTTCTCCGGCCGGCAGAAGCCCTGGGCGACCATGTGGTCGACCAGGCGCAGGAACGGGCGCCAGAAGCCGTCGATGTCGACGAAGACGACCGGCTTCTCGTGCAGCTTCAGCTGCCGCCAGGTCAGCATCTCGAAGGCCTCGTCCAGCGTGCCGAGGCCGCCGGGCAGCACGACGAAGGCGTCGGACCGGTCGAACATCATCCGCTTGCGGGTGTGCATGCTGTCGACGACATGCAGCTCGGTCAGGCCGGTGTGCTCGACCTCCAGCGCCTGGATGTGCTCCGGGATGATGCCGACGACCTGGGCACCGGCGCCGAGCGCGGCGTCGGCGACGATGCCCATCAGCCCGACCCGGCCGCCGCCATAGACCAGCTGCAGGCCGCGGGCGGCAATCAGCGCGCCGAGGTTGGCGGCGGCGGTCTTGTAGCGCTCGTCGACCCGGGAGGAGGAGCCGCAATAGACGCAGAGGGAACGGAGTTCGGCCATGATCGCACGGATGTGGGCGGGGCAGGGCCGGCGCAGCCGGCGCGCGACATTAGGAAGGGATCGCCGCCGGGGCAAGTTTCGATGCAGCCGGCGCAGCGGTTTGTTGCGAGTCGGTGACGACGCGGATACCTTGGCGCGAATTATATCGGGGCGGTTCCGGCGTTGAAGAAACTCTTGCTGATCGGCGGCGTCGCGGTCGCTGTGCTTGCGGCTATCCTCGCCGTGGTCGAATACACCGGACAGTCCCGTCGCGATGCCGTCCCGCCGAGCCCCGCGGTGGCTCCCGCCGCAGCTCCGCCCGCGGCGGCCGTGCCGAAGCCTGCAGCGCCGGCCCCTGCGGCGCCGAAGCCGACGGTCCCGGAGCCTTCGGCTCCCGTCGCGCCGCCGTCGCCGCGGGTCCTGGGGACCGGGTTCGACGCCCCTCCCCAGATCGCCGGAGCGCCGACCGCGACCGCCTTGGCACCGGCCATGCGCCAGGACGCACCGCAGCCGCCGCAGGCTGCAGCCCAGACTTCGACCCAGCCACCTCAGGCTCCAGCCCCGCCGCAGGCTGCGGCCCCGCCGCCTCAGGCTCCGGCCCAGCCCCAGGCTTCGACCGAGCCGCCACAGGCTCCAGCCCAGCCGCAAGCTGCGGCCCAGCCGCCGCAGGCTCCCGACCAGCCCCAGGCTCCGGCTCAGCTGCAGGCTTCGACCCAACCGTCGCAGCCTCCGGCCCCGCCATCCCCCCAAGCCGCAGATCCGGCCGGTCCCGCCGCGCTGAGTTTCGATGCGATCCGGGTCAATTCGGATGGCGGCGTCACCATCGCCGGGCGCGGCCCGGCCGGGGCGCGCATCCTGCTGATGGACGGCGACCGGCAGATCGGATCGTTTCAGGCCGACAGCTCCGGCGGCTGGCTCTTCATGTCCGACGCGCCGATCGCGGCCGGTGACCATCAGCTGTCGCTGCGCCTCGCCGACGGCAGCGCCGCCTCCGGCGAGGTCGCCACGGTGGTGGTGCCGGAGCGCGGCCGCGACATCGCCGGCCGGCCGGCGACCGGCAGCGGCGGCGGCCCCCTGGTGCTGCTGACGCCGGAGCAGGGTCGGGGCGCCTCCACCGTGCTGCAGGCGCCGACGACCGGCGGCGCGCCCCAGACAGCTGCCGCTCGCGTTGCCGCTCTCTCGATCGACGTCATCGACTACGGCGAGGGCGGCGCCGTCATCGTCAGCGGCCGGGGCCGCGCCGACGCCACCATCCGGCTCTATCTCGACAACCGGCCGATCGGCGAGGGCCGGACCGACCTGCGCGGGCTGTTCCGCATCCAGGCCGGAGGCGCGATCGCGCCGGGCGTCTACCGGCTGCGGGCCGACCAGCTCGACGCCGCCGGCAAGGTCACGGCCCGGGCCGAGACCCCATTCCAGCGGGCGGCGCCGGCCGAGATCGCGGTGGCCGAGGGACGGGTCGTGGTCCAGCCCGGCAACAGCCTGTGGCGGATCGCCCGCCGGGTCTATGGCGAGGGGCCGCGCTACACCGTGATCTATCAGGCGAACCAGCAGCAGATCCGCGACCCCGACCTGATCTATCCAGGGCAGATCTTCGCGGTCCCGGCGGCCGCGGCCCGTCCCGGCTGACGACGAAATCCGTCCGGCGTGACGACCGTCACAGCAGGCCGGCGCAAGCCCGAATAAGGTGGCGACAGCTCGATAGCGTCTCCCGCTCGAGCAGCCTCCCTGTTCACCTCGCGGGCCCCGGTTTTCCAGGGCTCGCTTTTCTTTGTCCCCAGGTCTTTGTCCGTCAGCCCAGCAGCGCCGCCATCACCGTGCGGTAACGCGCCGCCACGGCGGCCTCGTCGGCATGGCGGCCGTCGCGCACCCGCCAGCGGCCGCCGGCCATGACATCACGGATCGGCGAGGTGTTGCCGGCGAAGACGAAGCTGTCCAGCAGTGTGTCGCCGCTGCGGCCGATCAGCGCCGGATGATCCGGGTCCAGCACCACGAGGTCGGCCCGGGCGCCGGCCTCGATCCGGCCGGTGGCGCGCCCGACCGCCCGCGCGCCGCCGTCGATCGCCGCCTGGAACAGGGTGGCGCCGACCGAGGGGCGATCCGGCGCGGCGCCGACGCCGCGCTTCCGGTGCGACAGGCGCTGGCCGTATTCCAGCCAGCGCAGCTCTTCGATCACCCCGACCGAGATGTGGCTGTCCGACCCGATGCCCAGCGCGCCACCCGCGGCGAGGTAGGGGGCGAGGGGGAACAGCCCGTCGCCGAGATTGGCCTCGGTGGTCGGGCACAGCCCGGCGACCGCGCCGCTGGCGGCCAGGGCCGCGGTCTCGGCCTCGGTCAGATGGGTGGCGTGGACCAGGCACCAGCGATCGTCGACCGCCGCGTGGCCGAGCAGCCATTCGACCGGCCGGGCGCCGCTCCAGGCGACGCATTGCTCGACCTCCTTGACCTGCTCGGCGATGTGGATGTGGATCGGCGCCGCCGGGTCGGCCGCGTGTATCCCGTCGACCGTCGCCGCCAGCATCTCCGGGGGCACCGCGCGCAGCGAATGCGGGGCGATGCCGATGCGCACATCCGGATCGCCGGCATGGTCGGCGCGCAGCCGGGCGACGATGTCGAGGATGCCGTCGACGTCGTTGAGGAAGCGCCGCTGACCGTCGCCGGCCTTCTGTCCGCCAAAGCCGCCGGTATTGTAGAGCACCGGCAGATGGGCGATGCCGATGCCGGTGGCCTTCGCCGCCGCGATCGCCCGCCGCGACAGCTCCGCCCGGTCGGCATAGGGGGTGCCGTCCGGCTGGTGGTGCAGGTAGTGGAACTCGGCGACACAGGTGTAGCCGGCCCTCAGCATCTCGACATACAGCTGGGCCGCGATCGCCTCGACCTGGTCCGGGTCGAGCACGCGGACGAAGCGGTACATCTGCTCGCGCCAGCTCCAGAAATCGTCGCCCGGGCCGGCGGCAGTCTCGGCCAGCCCGGCCATGGCGCGCTGAAAGGCGTGGCTGTGCAGATTGGCCATGCCGGGCAGGAGGATGCCCGCGATCCGCTCCGCATCGCCGGGTGTCGCGCCGGCCGAGACCAGGGCGATGTCGCCCCGGGCGTCGACCTCGATCAGGACGTCGTCGGCCCAGCCATCGGCCAGAAGGGCGGTCTCGGCGAAATAGCGCGTGGTCACGATCATCCCTTCTTTCCTTGCAGCCACTCGATCGAGATGAACTCCATCAGCGCGCATTTCTGGCGCAGAACCGACCAATAGAACAACGCCCGCGCCGTCCGGCCGTTGCTGTCGACGAAGGGATGGTCACCGCCGATGATGGAATGCACGATGACGGTCCGGACCACCGGATGGATGAACTCGTCGGGCGGCGGATTGGGGCCGTTGGTGAGGCGCACAGCGTGTCGGTGATGGGACACGCGCATGACAATGTTTTATAGCGAAACTCAAATTATAAAACATCTGCCCTGACGGAGAGCGGCATGTGGGATCGGCTGTGGATCAACGCGCGTCTGGCGACCATGGACGGGGAGGGCTATGGCGCCATTCCCGAGGGCGCGATCGCGACCCAGGGCGACCGCATCGCCTGGGTCGGGCGCCAGGCCGACCTGCCGGGTGCGCCGGACCAGCTGGCCGCCATGGTCGAGGATGCCGCCGGCGCCTGGGTCACGCCCGGGCTGATCGACTGTCATACCCATCTGGTGCATGGCGGCGACCGGGCCCGCGAATTCGCGATGCGGCTGCACGGCGCCAGCTATGAGGAGATCGCGCGGGCCGGCGGCGGCATCGTCTCGACCGTCGCCGCCACCCGTGCCGCAGGGGAGGAGGACCTGCTGGCCTCGGCCCGGAAGCGGCTCGACGCGCTGGCGGCCGAGGGCGTCACCACCGTCGAGATCAAGTCCGGCTACGGGCTCGACCTCGCGACCGAGGCCAAGATGCTGCGCGTTGCCGGCCGGCTGGGGCGGGAAAGCGGCCTGCGGGTCCGGCGCAGCTTCCTCGGTGCCCATGCGGTGCCGCCGGAGGATCGCGGCCAGCCCGAGCGCTATCTCGACCGTGTGGTCGAGGAGATGCTGCCGGCGATCGCCCGGGACGGCCTCGCCGATGCGGTCGACGCCTTCGGCGAGAAGATCGCCTTCTCGCCGGTCGAGGTCGAGCGCGTGTTCCGCGCGGCCAAGGCGCTCGGCCTGCCGGTGAAGCTGCATGCCGACCAGCTGTCCGACCAGGACGGGGCGGCGCTGGCGGCCCGGTTCGGGGCGCTGTCGGCCGACCATCTCGAATACACCAGCGAATCCGGGGCGAAGGAGATGGGGCGGGCCGGCACCGTCGCGGTGCTGCTGCCCGGCGCCTTCTACTTCCTGCGCGAGACCCAGTTGCCGCCGGTGGCGGCGTTCCGGCGGCACGGCGTGCCGATGGCGTTGGCGACCGACAACAATCCCGGCACCTCGCCGGCGACCTCGCTGCTGCTGATGCTGAACATGGGCTGCACCCTGTTCCGGCTGACGCCGGAGGAGGCGCTGGCCGGCGTCACTCGCAACGCCGCGCGGGCGCTGGGCCTGGCCGAGGAATGCGGCCGGTTGGTTCCCGGGCTCGCGGCCGACCTGGCGTTCTGGGACGTGGCCGACCCGGCCGAGCTGTCCTACCGCATCGCCTACAACCCGTGCCGCGCCGTGATTCGCGCCGGCCGGCAGGTCTGATTTTCCGGGTATTCTACCGAATCGGCGCCGTGTGGTAGAAGCGTCGCATCGATTGGCGGGGGAAGCCGGTTGCGTTGGTGAGGGGATTCGGTCGGATCGCGGGGATCGCGATGCTCCTGCTCGGCTTGGCTTCAGCGGCCGGGCCGGCGCGGGCGCAGGACAGCTGCACGCCTTACATCCTGGCGATGGAGGGGGCCTTCGGCATTCCCCGCGGCATGCTGCTGGCGATCGCGCAGACCGAATCGGGCGGCAAGGGCGATCCTTACCCCTGGGCCTTGAATGTCGGCGGGACCCCGCTGTTCCCGAGCAATCTCGCCGCCATGAAGGCGGCGATCGAGGATAACGGCGGCGGCGAAAGCCCCAATATCGATGTCGGCTGCATGCAGATCTCGCTACGTTACCACAAGCAGACGCTGCCGGACTACACGCTCATCTTCGAGCCACAATACAATGTGATCTATGGCGCGTATTTCCTGCGGCGACTGTTTAACCGTTACGGAAACTGGCTGCAGGCGATCGCGCATTATCATTCGAGCGATCCGGATCGGCAATTCGCCTATGCCTGTCGGGTGCTGGAACGGCTGAAGAAAATCCGCGGCCAGGGGGGCGGTCCGATTGAAGCCTGCGTGTCAGGTTGAGGGGACAACGAATTGATTCGGGTTTTCTTTATCGCCCAGATCGTTCAGAAGATGGAACATTGGGGGCGTTGGCTCGATCAGCGCTGCGATCGGCCATTTGAGATGTCAGAAGCGGGGGACCATGAAGCCTGTGCACAGTGACCGTCGCCGAGACCGAGAGGGCGAGGCGCGTCGACTCCGATGGACCCTTCGCTACGGCATCGGCCCGGCTCTCCTGGCCTGCGGCGTTCTGATCCTCACCCCGATCGCCGGTCATGCCCAGATGAACGCGCTGGTCGACCAACTCCAGCAACTCGGCATCAGCCCGTCGCAGCTGCAGCAGCAGGGCATCCAGCCCGACGGCATCACGATCCCCAGCGGGCCGCGCGTCCCGACGACGACACCCGCCCAGGTCACCGAGCCGACGGTGGTCTCGCCCGGCCTGCCGTCATCGACCATCTCCGCCGCGCCCGTCTCGCGCATCGAGGCCGACTACCAGCGGCGGCTGGGCGGCGACATCAGCCAGTTCGGCTATGACGTCTTCGGCGGCGGTGCCGTGGCCAGCCAGGTGGTCAGCGGCGCCGTCAGCGAGAACTATGTCGTCGGCATCGGCGATCAGATCGTGGTCACCCTGCGCGGCCAGGTGAACCAGGGCATCAGCGCCACGGTCGACCGCGAGGGCCGGCTGATCCTGCAGGATCTGCCGCCGATCCCGTCGGCCGGCCGCTCCTTCGGCGACCTGCGCCGCGAGATCGAGACCCGGGTCCGGGAGAACTATGTCAGCACCGAGGCCTTCGTGTCGCTCGGCGACGTGCGGGCGATCTCGGTGACCCTGACCGGCGAGGTCGTCAAGCCCGGCACCCAGACGCTGACCAGCTTCTCGACCCTGGTCGACGCCCTGACCGCCGGCGGCGGCATCCGCAAGACCGGCTCGCTGCGCACGGTCGCGCTGATCCGGCAGGGCCAGACCAAGGTCATCGACCTCTACGGCTTCCTGATGGGCTACAGCAACGAGGCCGACCTCCTGCTGCAGGACGGCGACCGGATCTCGATCCCGACGATCGGGCGCACCGTCGCGGTCGCCGGCGACGTGGTCCGGCCGGGCATCTTCGAGATGCCGCCCGACGCCGCCGGCCCGCTCAGCGTCGCCGAGATGCTGGACTATGCCGGCGGGCCGATCCGCCCCGCTGGCAACCGGTTCAACCTGCTGCGGCTCGACCGCAACGGCCAGGACCAGGTGCAGAACCTGTCGGGCCAGACCGCGGTGCCGGTGCAGACCAACGACATCATCCAGATCACGCTGTCGCAGGATCTGCGCGTCGGCAGCGTCTCGATCACCGGCAACGTCACCGTCGCCGGCGTCCGGCCGTTGAGCAGCGCGCCGACGCTCCGCGCCCTGCTGGCCGATCCGCCGATCCTGGCGGATGACGCCTATCTGCCCTTCGGAGTGATCCAGACCACCGATCCGACCACGCGGATCCGCAAATTCGTCCCGGTGAACCTGGGCGTGGCGCTGCGGGGCGGCGGCAATCTCCGCCTTCGCGACCGCGACAAGCTGATCGTGCTGTCGCGCGAAGATATCCGCTATCTCGGCGGCGACGATGTCCAGATGATGCTGTCCGGACTCCAGCCGGGGCAGGCCCGCTCGTCGGCGTCGGACGTGTCCCAGAATGGCCAGGCCCAGAACGCAACGCTCACCTCCAGCCTGCCGGGGGCGGTGGCGGTCAGCGGTAGCTGCCTCGGCCTGCGATCCCTGGCGGAGGCAGTGCGCAACGATTCGACCGGCCGTTTCCGCAACGCCCGGCAGACCTTCCAGAACACCGAAGCCGCCGGCTCCCTTCAGGTCAGCCGTGCCTGCCCGCAGATCTTCGATGACTTTCCGGACCTGCTGCCGTTCGTGATCGAGCATGTCGTCTCGCTCGAAGGCCAGGTGCGGGTGCCGGGCAGCTACCCGATCATCCCGGGCACCACGCTCGCCACCGTCCTCGACATTGCCGGCGGCACGACGATCGAGGCCGACCGCCGCGCCATCGAGGTCGGCTACTTCTCCACCCTGTCGCCGTCCAATCTCAGCGGGTCCTGGCGCTCGGTGCAGAGCCTCGGCGCCACCACCGCGTCGATCAAGCTGAACCCCGGCGACAGCGTCCGCATCCCGCAGAACCCGCAGCTGCGTGAGGACGGGGCGGTCACCCTGGCCGGCGAGTTCACCCATCCCGGCCGCTATGTGATCCGCCGCGGCGAGACGCTGCTGCAACTGATCCAGCGGTCCGGCGGCTACACCAACCAGGCCTTCCCCTATGGCGCGGTGTTCACCCGCGAGGCCGTTCGGAAGCAGCAGCAGCAAGGCTATGAGCGCACGGCCCGCGAAATCCAGGCAGGGCTGCCGCAGCTCATCCAGGAGGCCCAGAGCGACAGTGCCAACAAGAGCCCCGCCGCGGCCTTGCCGGCGATCCAGAGCCTGGTCGCCGAGCTGAAGAGCATCCCGGCCGCCGGCCGGGTGGTGATCGAGGCCGATCCGACGGTGCTGGCGGCCAATCCCGTGCTCGACTTCAGCCTGGATGCGGGCGACCAGCTCTTCGTGCCGAAGCGGCCGCTGTTCGTCACCGTCTCGGGCGAAGTGCTCAATCCGGGCACGGTCCAGTATGACGGCAAGCTGACCGCCGACGACTATGTCGACTTCGCCGGCGGCACGACCGAGGCGGCGGATACCGGCCGCACCTTCGTCATCATGCCGAACGGCCAGGCGCAGCCGCTCGACCTGTCGTCCTGGAGCTACAGCTCGGTCAGGGTGCCGCCGGGGTCGGTCATCATCGTGCCGCGCGACCTGACGCCGTTCGACCTGTACCGGCTGGTGCGGGATGTCGGCTCGATCGTGCAGAGCCTGGCCATCTCCGCTGCCTCGCTGGTGGTCATCGGCAACAACAAGAACTGACGCCGGCCGGATCGGCAAAGGGCGGTGCCGTCGGCACCGCCCTCTTTGTTTGGGTGCGCCAGGCATGCACCCGGCGAGATTGTCCCGCGGGCGCAACGCGCTAACCTGACCCGGTCTGGTGGAAGCGGAACGGGCGCCTTATGCAGATCACCGATCTCATCAACTCGATCGCCGATCGCGGCCTCGAGCTCTTCGCCTTCGGCCGCGGCCGGCCCTTGCCGCAGGATCTCGGCGGCATCTGCCGCGCATTGTTGTCGGAACAGGGGGAAGCATCCGGCATCGCTCTGGCGCGCGAGCTGGTCGCCCTCTATCGCGTCCTGGACGCCGCCGGGCGCGAGGCGTTCTTTATCCTGCTGGCGCGCGAGTTCGGGCCCGACCACGCGGCGATCGCCGCCGCCGCCGGGGCCTTCGTCGCCGAGCCCAGCGCGGCCGGTGCCCTGGCGCTGGCGGAGGCAGCGGAACCGCCGCGGCGGGAGTTGCTGCGCCGCATCAACATGCTGCCCGAGGGCACGGAGTTCGTGATCGGGCTGCGTGCCGATGCGCTCGACCTCGCCGACGAGAAGCCGGAGTTGCGGATCGTGGATGCCGATCTGAAGCATGTCCTGACCGACTGGTTCTCCGGTGGCTTCCTGGAGCTGCGCCGGATCACCTGGGAGACGCCGGCGATCATCCTGGAGAAGCTGATCCAGTACGAGGCAGTGCACGCCATCCCGGGCTGGGAGTTCCTGCGCCGGCGCCTGGCCGAGGACCGACGCTGCTACGCCTTCTTCCACCCGGCCCTGCCGAACGAGCCGGTGATCTTCGTTCAGGTGGCGCTGGTGCGCGGCCTGTCGGGCGAGATCGCGCCGCTGCTCGACCCGAAAGCGGCGGTCGGCGATCCGGCGGCGGCCGACACCGCGATCTTCTATTCGATCACCAACACGCTGAAGGGGCTGCGCGGCATCTCCTTCGGCAGCTTCCTGCTGAAGCAGGTCGTGGCCGACCTGCAGCAGACGCTGCCGAGCCTGTCGACCTTCTCGACCCTGTCGCCGATTCCCGGCTTCCGGCGCTGGCTGCAGACCTCGGCGCCACAGCACCAGCTTCCCGCGGTCCGGGCGGCGGCCGAGGATCTGCTGCCGGTGCTGGCGACGGGCGGGATCGATGCGGTCGGCGCGGACAGGACGCTGAAGGCGGCGCTGACCGGCCTCTGCGCCCGATACCTCGCCGCCGAGCTGCGGCCGAACGGGCGGCCGACCGATCCGGTGGCGCGCTTCCATCTCGGCAACGGCGCCAGGCTGGAGCGGCTGAACTGGGCCGGCGACGCCTCACCGAAGGGGCTGGAGCAGGGCTGGGGACTTCTGGTCAACTACCTCTATGATCCGGCCGAGCTGGAGCGGAACCACGAGGCTTTCGTCAATGCCGGGAAGGTGGCGACGAGCCGCGCGGTGGCGCGCCAGCTGAAACCCTATCTCTGACCCGCCGAGCCGCATGACCAATCTCTACCACGCCCTGTCCGCCCGGTTTCCCGCCGACCGCTCCAGGCCGGCGCTGGCGCTCGCCGACGGCCGCGCCATCTCCTATGCCGGGCTGGATGCTGCCAGCGCCCGTTACGCCAACTTGTTGCGGCGGCTGGGCGTGGCGCCGGGCGACCGGGTGATGGTGCAGGTCGACAAGTCGCCGGAGGTGGTGGCGCTGTATCTCGGCTGCTTGCGCGCCGGCGCCGTCTACCTGCCGCTCAACACTGCCTACACCAAGGGCGAGGTCGCCTATTTCGCCGGCGACGCCGAGCCGGCGCTGGTGGTGTGCCAGCCCGCGCGGCTGGAGGAGATCGAAGCGGTGGCCCGGTCGACCGGTGCCAAGGCGGCGCTGACGCTCGGGGCAGACGGGGAGGGGACCCTGGCCGAGGCCGCGGCGGGGGAGGCGGAAAGCTTCGAGACGCTGCCGCGCGCGCCGGACGACTTGGCGGCGATCCTCTACACCTCCGGCACCACCGGCCGCTCCAAGGGGGCGATGCTCAGCCACGACAACCTGCTGTCGAACGCGCTGACCCTGCACGATCATTGGGGCTTCCGGCCGGATGATGTGCTGCTGCACGCCTTGCCGATCTTCCACACCCACGGCCTGTTCGTCGCCACCAACTGCGCCCTGCTGGCCGGCGCGACCATGCTGTTCCTGCCGAAATTCGACGCCGCCGAGGTGCTGCGCCTGCTGCCCAGGGCCAGCGTCATGATGGGGGTGCCGACCTTCTACACCCGGTTGCTGGAGCAGCCCGGCCTCACCGCCGAGGCGAGCGCTCACATGCGGCTGTTCATCTCGGGCTCGGCGCCGCTGCTGGCCGATACCTTCGAGCAGTTCCGGCAGCGCACCGGCCACACCATCCTCGAACGCTACGGCATGACCGAGACCAACATGAACACCTCGAACCCGCTCGACGGCGAGCGGCGGGCGGGGACGGTCGGCCTGCCGCTGCCCGGCGTGTCGCTGCGGGTGGTGGGCGAGGATGCGACGCCGCTGCCGCAGGGCGAGATCGGCGTGATCGAGGTCAAGGGCCCGAACGTGTTCCAGGGCTATTGGCGGATGCCGGAGAAGACCGCGACCGAGTTCCGGGCCGACGGCTTCTTCATCACCGGCGATGTCGGCGTGGTGGACGACCGCGGCTACGTCTCGATCGTCGGCCGGGCCAAGGACCTGATCATCACCGGCGGCTTCAATGTCTACCCGAAGGAGGTCGAGAGCCTGATCGACGCCATCCCCGGCGTCGAGGAAGCGGCGGTGATCGGCCTGCCCCATCCGGATTTCGGCGAGGCGGTGGCGGCGGTGGTGAAGATGCGGGCCGGGGCCGCGCCGCTCGACCCCGCCACGATCCAGGCGGCGCTGCAGGACCAGCTGGCCCGGTTCAAGCAGCCCAAGGCGGTGTTCGTGGTGACGGAGATCCCGCGCAACGCCATGGGCAAGGTGCAGAAGGCCGCCCTGCGCGAGCAGTACAAGGCGACCTTCGCGTCCGCCTAGAGGTCGTTTGGAAATGCGCTGGTGTGAGTCGGCTGGCGGTGGTTTCGAGAACCGGAGCGCAGCGGACGTTTGGGTCCGTGAGCACCGAAAGCGCAGAAAACGCCATCAGACGGCCGCACCAAATGGCCTCTTAGCCCAGGAGCGGATCGGGCCTCGGATTGCTGAGCAGGCCTTCGCGCCGGGCCACATGGTTGTGACCGGCGGCCTCCGCGATCGCGTCGTAGTCCGGCGCCGGCTCGATGCGGACGAGTTCGGGTTCGTGCCAGGGCGATCCGGTGTCCCGCAGGGGCGGCTTGTCGGGCGAGAAGCCGGTGGCCAGGAAGGTCGCGTCGAGATAGCGGCGCGCATCCTCGGGGCTTTCCGCGAACACCATCATGTCCTTCACGAAGTCGGCGCCGTTCTCGGGATCGACGATGCGCCACAGCGGATCCTGGCGGCGGGCGGGATTGATCCGGACGGAATAGGCGTGCATGGGGGCCTCCTTGTCACACCCGGCCAACGCGGCGGTGTCCGCGCCGGTTCCGCGGGTCAGCGGCAGGCGGACTCGCCGGTCTCGATGTGGAAGCGGCGCGGGCCCGGCATCGCCGGCTGCGTGCCGCCGGTGGGGTCGTCGACGATGCGGATGTCCAGCGTGCAGGGACCGGCCTGGATCCGGTAGAGATCCTCGCCGGCCCGCTCGATCCGGTCGATCGGCGTGTCGTGCAGCTTCTGGGCCAGGTCGTTGCTGTCCACGATCGCCTGGATCTCCCGCAGGCGCTGCCAGTAGGGCGGCAGCGCCGCTTGGGCTTCGGCCGCGATGCCGACGAGCAGCAGCGCCGCCACGCCGGCGGCCGCGATGCGATGACGGGGACCGGGAGGAGATGGGGTCATGTCATGCCTCCTCGTCGGGCCCTTGCCTCAGGCGCCCATGTTCGGGATGAAGAAGCAGCGCATCGACCCGTCCGGCTTGCGGCAGAGCCAGTATTTGTCGTCTTCGCTGAACTGGGCCTGGTCGGTCGGAACCAGCACACCGGCCGGCCGCACCATATAGCCGTCGGGGCGAACCTGGACGTCGCGGGAGGGGTACACGGCACAGTCGTTTGGTCCGCAGCAATGCTCATGCGTGCCGGTCAGGTTGCGGTATTGGCCGTTCTGGATCCACGCCGCTGGTCCATGCGCGGCCGCGCTGCCGGCGGCGATGGCGAGCGCGGCCGCGAACGGGAAGAGGATGCGCATCGCGCGACCTCCTGCGAGGGTTGAGGGCGACCGGGCTCGGCACCTGGTCGGCCGGCCCGTTGCGTCCGTCTGCAGCGGACCGTGCAGAAGGAACAACGGAACTTACCTGCATCTTCGTTCCATTCGACTCCGGGCCATTGAACCATGGGATGGGTCCCGCTCCGCTCTGTCGTGCCTGCCGATAACGGCGACTCCGGCTGCGGCGGAGATCCGAAAACCCCGATCTCGACCGGTTCCGAGCCCGCTCTGGCCCAGGCATTCCGCGGCTTCCGCTTTCGCCTTGACTCTGCGGGGGTGCAGGCATACATGGCCGTTGACGCCGGACGAGCCCAGGCCCGCCCGGCGTCGATCTCACAACGAGAGACAGATGGACGACCACCCTAGTCGTGGCGTCGCCAAGGCCGATCTGGCCGCGGTGACGTCGCCCGAACATCACTGGATCGCACTCGGCCTCGGCCGGGTGGATGGCGTGAGCCGGACCTAGGGTCGGAGCGCCGTTCGCCCCGCTTCCGCCGCGTGCGGGAACGGAGCGAACGATGAACCTCGCTTTTCTCTCCTGCTTCGATCGCCGCCTGCGCCTGGCGCTGGGCGGCGTGATCTCCCCGCGGACCGAGGCCCTGGCGGCATTGCCGCGCTTCCGCAACCGCGACCTGCGCCACGACCCGGTCCGGGACGAGGACAAGGTGCTGCTGCGCTGGATCCGCGACCCCGAGACCGGCAAGCTCGCCGCCCGCTGGGACGAGCCGGCCGCCCCGGCCTCCACCCAGCCCGCCATGCCGGTCGACGACCTGGCCGAGCACCGCGCCAGCCGGGCGCAGCGCTACCGCTCGCGCTTCGTCTGGCCTGACCGCCGCAGCGCCTGAGCCGCGGCGCCGAGCTGCGACCGATCGCTCGGCTTGCATTTCCCGGGCGCAGGGCGTATCAACCGCGCCGTCGTCAATCCCACACGCGGGCATCGCGGCCTGCCACGGCAGTGGCTCGGTCGCTCCGGTGCCTTTCGCCATATCCGCAATCCGCGGTGCGGCGAGAGGCAAGGCCCGCGGCGGAACAACCGGAAAAAGGACCTTCCGACCCATGGCTACGCCGACCTTCACCATGCGCCAGCTCCTCGAAGCCGGCGCGCATTTCGGCCACCACACCCGCCGCTGGAACCCGAAGATGGCGCCGTTCATCTTCGGCGTGCGCAACGGCGTGCACATCATCGACCTCGAGCAGACCGTGCCGATGCTGCACCGGGCGCTCGACGCGGTCCGTGACGTCGTCGCCAATGGCGGCCGCGTCCTGTTCGTCGGCACCAAGCGCCAGGCGCAGGACAAGATCGCCGACGCGGCCAAGCGCTGTGGCCAGTACTACGTCAACCATCGCTGGCTCGGCGGCATGCTGACCAACTGGAAGACGGTGTCGCAGTCGATCAAGCGCCTGAAGGAGATGGACGAGCAGCTCAACCAGGGCGCGGTCGGCCTGACCAAGAAGGAGCAGCTGACCCTGACCCGCGAGCGCGACAAGCTCGAGAAGGCGCTGGGCGGCATCCGCGACATGGGCGGCCTGCCCGACATCCTGGTGATCATCGACACCAACAAGGAGTCGATCGCGGTGCTGGAAGCCGCCAAGCTCGGCATTCCGGTCGTGGCCGTGCTGGACAGCAATTCCAGCCCTGACGGCATCACCTTCCCGGTGCCGGGCAACGACGACGCGCTGCGCGCGATCGAGCTCTACTGCGAGCTGTTCTCCGGCTCGGTCATCGCCGGCATCCAGGCCGAGATGAGCGCGAGCGGCGCCGATGTCGGCGCCATGGAGGAGGCCCCGGCCGAGGAGGCGTTGCCGCCGCCGGCCGAGACCGGCGAGGCGGAGCAGCCGGCCGCCTGAGCCGAGAGCGAACCAGGGGCGGCCCAGAAAGCCGCCCCTTTCTGTCGATGAGGGCGCCTGCGACCGCATGGGCGCGGCGCCGAACGAACGGAATGCGAGGACGATATGGCGGAGATCACCGCAGCGCTGGTGAAGGAGCTTCGTGAGAAGACCGGCGCCGGCATGATGGATTGCAAGAAGGCGCTCGGCGAGAGCGGCGGCGACATCGAGGCCGCGGTCGACTGGCTGCGCAAGAAGGGCCTGGCGGCGGCCGCCAAGAAGGCCGGCCGCGTCGCGGCCGAGGGCCTGGTCGGCGCCGCCGTCGAGGGCAACCGGGGCGCGCTGGTCGAGGTCAATTCCGAGACCGACTTCGTGTCGCGCAACGACAAGTTCCAGGGCCTCGTCTCGACCCTGGCCGGTCTCGCGCTCAAGGCGAACGGCGACATCGAGGCGCTGGCTGCCAGCGCCTATCCCGGCACCGGCCGCACCGCTGCCGAGGAGGTGACCCATCTGGTCGCCACCATCGGCGAGAACATCAGCCTGCGCCGCAGCGTCGCGCTGTCGGTGTCGGACGGCGTCGTCGCCGCCTATGTCCACAGCCCGGTGACCGCCGGCCTGGGCAAGATCGGCGTGCTGGTGGCGCTGGAATCGACCGGCGACAAGGCCAAGCTCGAGGCTTTCGGCAAGCAGGTCGCGATGCATGTCGCGGCGGCCCGGCCGGACGCGCTGCACATCGCCGATGTCGAAGCCAGCAATCTCGAGCGCGAGCGCGCCGTGCTGGTCGAGCAGGCCCGCGCCAGCGGCAAGCCCGAGACGATCATCGAGAAGATGGTCGATGGCCGGATTCGCAAGTACTACGAGGAAGTGGTGCTGCACGAGCAGGTCTGGGTGCTGGACGGCGAGACCAAGGTCCGCGCGGCGATCGAGGCTGCGGCCAAGGAGGCCGGCGCCCCGGTCACGGTGACCGGCTTCGTCCGCTTCGTGCTCGGCGAGGGCATCGAGAAGGAGCAGGGCGACTTCGCGGCGGAAGTGGCGGCCACGCTGGGTCGCTGAGCTGGACCAAGATCAGCGGCGCTGAGGGAGTGGAGCGACATGGCGAAAGCGGCCCAGTATCGACGGGTGCTGTTGAAGATTTCCGGGGAAGCCCTGATGGGCGACCAGGATTACGGCATCGACCCGAAGATGGTGGAGCGCATCGCCGATGATGTCGCCCAGGTCCACGCCCTCGGCGTCGAGATCTGCATGGTGGTCGGCGGCGGCAACATCTTCCGCGGCATGAGCGGCGCCGCGTCCGGCATCGAACGGGCGACCGCCGACTACATGGGCATGCTGGCCACGGTGATGAACGGCCTGGCGCTGCAGAGCGCCTGCGAGCACAAGGGCCTGCACACTCGCGTGGTCTCGGCCATCCCGATGCAGACGGTGTGCGAGCCCTATATCCGGCGCCGGGCGATCCGGCACATGGAGAAGGGCCGCGTCGTCATTTTCGTCGGTGGCACCGGCAACCCGTTCTTCACCACGGACACCGGCGCCGCGCTGCGTGCCTCCGAGATGGGTTGCGACGCCCTGCTCATGGGCAAGCAGGTCGACGGCGTCTACGACGCCGACCCGCTGCGGGTCGCGGGGGCCAAGCGTTTCGACCGCTTGACCTACATGGATGTGCTGGCGAAAGATCTCCGCGTCATGGATCATGCGGCGATCTCGCTGGCCCGTGAGAACAAGATCCCGATCCTGGTCTTCTCCATCAACGAGCATGGCGCGTTCGCGGAGGTGGTCGCAGGGCAGGGGCGCTACACTATCGTGACCGAGGAGGGCTGAGCGTGGCCAAAGCCGATCTCGACGACATCTCCCGCCGCATGGCGGGTGCTCTGGAGTCCCTGCGCAAGGATCTCGCCGGTCTCCGCACCGGCCGCGCCAGCATCAGCTTGCTCGAGCCGATCACGGTCGACGTCTACGGCGCCCAGATGCCGCTGAACCAGGTCGGCACCATCGGCGTGCCGGAGCCGCGGCTGCTGACCGTCTCGGTCTGGGACCGCAGCGCGGTCAAGGCGGTGGAGAAGGCGATCCGCGATTCCGGCCTCGGCCTCAATCCGCAGACCGAAGGCCAGACCGTGCGCGTGCCGCTGCCGGAGCTGAGCGAGGAGCGCCGCCGCGAGCTGACCAAGGTCGCCGGCAAATACGCCGAGGCCGCCCGCGTCGCGGTGCGCAACGTCCGCCGCGACGGCATGGACGCGCTGAAGCGCTCCGAAAAGGATCACGAGATCTCCGAGGACGAGCACAAGCGCCTGGCCGACGAGATCCAGTCCCTGACCGACAGCCACGTCCGCAAGGTCGACGAGGCGGCGGCGCAAAAGGAAAAAGAGATCCTCCAGGTCTGAGCACCGGGATGCACCGTTTCGCCCCCAAGGCCGAGGACCAGCCCGCGCTCCATGTCGCGATCATCATGGACGGCAACGGTCGCTGGGCGACCGGTCGCGGCCTGCCGCGCACGCTGGGCCATCGCAAGGGCATCGACGCCGTGCAGCGCACGATCGACGCCTCGATCGAGCTCGGCGTCGGCTATCTGACGCTGTTCGGCTTCTCGACCGAGAACTGGCGCCGGCCGATCCTCGAGGTCGGCGAGCTGATGAAGCTGCTGCGCTTCTTCCTGCGCGGCGAGCTGAGGACCCTGCACAAGAAGGGCGTGCGGCTGCGCTTCATCGGCGACCGTGAGCGGCTGGCCCCGGACATCGTCGACCTGCTGGCCGAAAGCGAGGCGCTGACCTGCGGCAACACCCGGCTCAACCTCACCGTCGCGCTGAGTTACGGCGCCCGGCAGGAGATCACCGAGGCGGCGCGCCGGGTGGCGCGCGAGGTCGCATCGGGCGCCCTGTCGCCGGAGGCGGTCGACGAGCGGCTGTTCGCCGACCGGCTGTTCACCGCCGACCTGCCCGACCCCGACCTGATCATCCGCACCAGCGGCGAGCAGCGGATCAGCAACTTCCTGCTGTGGCAGGCGGCCTATGCCGAACTGATCTTCATCGACACGCTGTGGCCGGATTTCGGCCACGCCGACCTCGAGGCCGCCCTCGCCGAGTTCCGGCGCCGGGAACGTCGCTATGGCGCGGTCGGTGGCCAGTAACCGCAGCAACCTGACGCTGCGGATCCTCTCCAGCCTCGTTCTCGGACCGCTGATCCTCGCCGCCGTCTATGTCGGCCGGTGGGAATTCGCGGTCATCGTCGCGCTGCTCGGCGTGCTCGGTGTCGACGAATGGCTGCGGCTGGTGCTGCGGCGGCCGCCGCCCGGCTGGGTCCGGCTCCTGGCCGGCCTCGGCATCCTCGCCGTGACCATCGCCACGGGCTGCGCCGGCGCCGTCGCCGGCCTGGTCGTGCTGGCCGCGGCGACGGTGGCCTTCGACGTCGCGGTCAATCTGCGCCTCGGCACGCCCGGCCGTATGCCGGCGCTGGGGCTGCCCTATCTCGGCCTGACCGTGGTCGCGCTGCTGCATCTGCGCCAGGACGGCTGGCAGCCAGTGCTCTGGCTGCTGCTGGTGGTCTGGGCGACCGATATCGGCGGCTACATCTTCGGCCGCTGGATCGGCGGGCCGAAGCTGGCGCCGCGGCTGAGCCCGAAGAAGACCTGGGCCGGGCTGATCGGCGGGGCCGGCCTGGCGGCGGTGGCCGGTGCGGCCGCGATCGCGGTGCTGCACCGGGCCGGCGCGGCCCTTCTCGCCGTCCCGGGCGCGGCGCTGCTGGCCCTCCTGGCCCAAGCCGGCGATCTCGCCGAATCCGCGATCAAGCGCCACTATGGCGTCAAGGACAGCGGCGACCTGATCCCCGGCCATGGCGGCGTGCTCGACCGGATCGACGGCCTGCTGGCCGCCGCGCCGGTCTTTGCCTTGTTCACAGCCCTTTTGGATGCATCGTTCAGATGATTTCGGCCCCGTCCGCGGACGCCCCGCGCTCCGTCACCATCCTCGGCGCCACCGGCTCGGTCGGCGCCAGCACCGTCGATCTGATCAGCCGGTCGCCGGAGCGCTTCACGGTCGAGGCGGTGACCGCCAACAAGGATGCCGAGCGGCTGGCGGCGATCGCGCGGCAGCTCGGCGCCCGCTACGCCGCGGTGGCGGATGACGCGGCTTATCCGGCGCTGAAGGCGGCGCTGTCCGGCAGCGGCATCGAGGCGGCGGGCGGCGCCGAGGCGGTGGTGGCGGCGGCGGCGCGTCCGGCGGACTGGGTGATGGCCGCCATCGTCGGCGCCGCCGGGCTGCCGCCGATCCTGACCGCGGTCCGGCGCGGCGCCATGGTCGCCTTCGCCAACAAGGAGTGCCTGGTCTGCGCCGGCGATCTGATGATGGCCGAGGTGCGGCGGCACGGCGCCACGCTGCTGCCGGTGGACAGCGAGCACAACGCGATCTTCCAGGTGCTCCAGCCCGGCGCCAAGGTGCGGCGGCTGATCCTGACCGCCTCGGGCGGCCCGTTCCGGGAATGGAGCCGCGAGCAGATGGCGGCGGCGACGCCGGCCCAGGCGGTCGCCCATCCGAACTGGAGCATGGGCGCCAAGATCTCGGTCGACAGCGCCACCCTGATGAACAAGGGGCTCGAGCTGATCGAGGCCTCGCATCTGTTCGCCATGCCGGAAGACAGGATCGAGATCGTGGTCCACCCGCAATCGGTGATCCACAGCCTGGTCGACTATGCCGACGGCTCGGTGCTGGCCCAGCTCGGCGTGCCCGACATGCGGGTGCCGATCGCCTACACCCTGGCCTGGCCGGAGCGGATGGAGACGCCCTGCGCCGCGCTGGATCTGGCCAAGATCGCCCGGCTCGACTTCCAGCCGCCGGATGCGGAGCGGTTCCCGGCGCTGCGGCTGACCCGGGAATGCCTGCGGCAAGGTGGCTCAGCCGCGACCGTGCTGAACGCCGCCAACGAGGTGGCGGTGGCGGCCTTCCTGGAGGGGCGGATCGGCTTCCTCGACATCGAGCGGATCGTCGAGGCCACCCTTGCCATGATTCCGGCACAAGCTGTGGCGACTCTGGATGAGGTGTTCGCCATCGACGCCGCGGCGCGACGGCACGCCGCTGCGCTTTGAATTCGCGGGCAAGCGGGCCTACATAGGCCCTCTGGCCGAGAGGTACGTATGACGCTGTTCACCTATCTGATCCCGTTCCTGGTCGTGCTGACCGTCCTCGTCTTCGTGCACGAGTTCGGCCACTACTGGGTCGCCCGCCGCAACGGGGTGCGGGTCGAGACCTTCTCGATCGGCTTCGGGCCCGAGCTGTTCGGCTTCAACGACCGGCACGGCACCCGCTGGAAGTTCAGCGCCGTGCCGCTCGGCGGTTATGTGAAGATGTTCGGCGACGCCGACGCGGCCTCGAGCCCGTCGTCGGCGCTGGACGGCATGACCGAAGACCAGCGGTCGGTGTCGTTCCATCACAAGCCGGTCGGCCAGCGCGCCGCCATCGCCGCCGCGGGGCCGATCGCGAATTTCCTGTTCTCGATCGTCGCCCTGTTCTTGCTGTTCCTGATCGGCGGCCATCCCTTCCCGCCGGCGGTGGTGGGCGATGTCTCGGCCGGCGGCGCCGCGGCCGAGGCCGGGATCCGGCCGGGGGACCGGATCACCAGCATCGACGGCACCGCGGTTGACCGCTTCGCCGAGCTCGGCGTCGCGGTCCGCGGCGGCAACGGCAAGGCGGTCACGCTCGGCGTCGAGCGCGGCGACGAGGCGCTGAGCGTCGCGCTGACGCCGCGGCAGGATACGGTGCCGACGGCCGATGGCGGTTCCGCCACGATCTGGCGTCTCGGCATCGCCGCCGACACCGGTCCCTACGGCGTCGTCGAGGCGGCGCGGATGTCGGTCAGCGAGAGCTGGGCGATCGTTTCGATGACCGCCTCCGCGCTCGGCCAGATGGTCTCCGGCCAGCGCGGCACCGAGGATCTCGGCGGCCCGCTCCGGATCGCCCAGATGTCCGGCGAGGTCTATCAGGTCGGCATCGTGGCGCTGCTCTGGTTCATGGCGATCCTGTCGATCAATCTCGGCCTGATCAACCTGGTGCCGATCCCGATGCTGGACGGCGGTCACCTGCTGTTCTGCGCGATCGAAGCGATCCGCGGCCGTCCGCTCGGCGCGCGTGCCCAAGAATACGGTTTCCGCCTTGGGCTCGCTTTGGTATTAACCCTGATGCTCTTCGCGACCTGGAACGACCTGGTCCAACTCAAGGTAGTGGCCTTTTTCAAAGGCTTGGTGTCCTGAGCCGGGACGTGTTACCGGATCACGGCGGCAGGGATTCGCCGCGATCCGCAGCCGCTGTTGGTGGGGGCGGCGGTCGTTCGTCAAACCTCTTGCGCCCGGTCGGACGGGGGCAAGAGGCATGGGTGTGAGTTTGAGGGGAAAGCAAAAACCGATGTCGACCGTGACCTCCCGACTCTGGCTCGCGGCCGTGGCGGCTGTCGCTCTCAGTACGGCGCCGATGACGGCGCCAGCGCAGACCCGCGGTGCCGGAACCATCGCCGACGTCAAGGTCGAGGGGTCGCAGCGGATCGAGCCCGCGACCGTGATCTCCTACATGGCGCTCAAGCCGGGCGACGAGTACAGCGACCGCGCCGTGGACGAATCCGTCAAGAGCTTGTTCGCCACCGGCCTGTTCGCCAACGTCCAGATCCGGCGCCAGGGCTCGAGCCTGGTGGTGACGGTCGAAGAGAACCCGATCATCAACGAGATCGCGTTCGAGGGAAATGACCGCTTCGACGACACCAAGCTGACGGCGGAGATCGAGGAGCGGCCGCGGCAGGTCTACACCCGGACCAAGGCGCAGAGCGACGCCGACCGCATCCAGCAGCTGTACCGCCGCAGCGGCCGCTTCGCCGTCGCGGTCGAGCCGAAGATCATCAAGCTCGACCAGAATCGCGTGAACCTGGTGTTCGAGATCCGGGAAGGCGACCTCGCCAAGATCGAGCGGATCAACTTCGTCGGCAACCGCGCCTTCTCCAACAGCGAGCTGCGCGACGAGATCCTGACCAAGGAGACCGAGTGGTGGAACATCCTCGCCTCCAACGACACCTATGACCCGGATCGCCTGGCTGTCGACCAGGAGATGCTGCGCCGCTACTACCTGAACCGCGGCTATGCGGATTTCCGCGTGATCTCGGCGGTGTCGGAGCTGGCGCCCGACGGCGAGGGCTTCTTCATCACCTTCACGGTCGATGAGGGCGAGCGCTACAAATTCGGCAAGATCGACGTCAACAGCGCCCTGCCGGGCGTGACCCCTGAGGAGCTGAAGACCGTCATCGTCAGCGATGAGGGCGACTGGTATTCCAGCAAGGCGGTCGAGGATTCGATCCAGGCCCTGACCACCTATCTCGGCGACCGGCAATATGCCTTCGTCGATATCCAGCCCTCGGTGCAGCGCAACCGCGACGAGCAGCTGATCGCGATCACCTACGAGATCTCGGAAGGCCCGCGCGTCTTCGTCGAGCGGATCGACATCAGCGGCAACGTCCGCACCGCGGACGAGGTGATCCGCCGCGAGTTCGAGCTGGCCGAAGGCGATCCGTTCAACGCCTCGCGGCTGAAGAAGTCCGAGACCAACATCCGCAACCTCGGCTTCTTCAGCAAGGTCGACATCAAGCCGACTCCGGGCACCGCTCCGGACCAGACGGTGATCCAGGCCGCCGTGGCCGAGCAGTCGACCGGCGAAGTGCAGCTCGGCGTCGGCTACTCGACCAGCGACGGTCCGCTCGGCGATGTCACGATCCGCGAGCGCAACCTGCTCGGACGTGGCCAGGACCTGCGGCTGTCGACCTCGCTCAGCGGCGTGTCCTCGCAGATCGACCTGAGCTTCACCGAGCCGTATTTCCTCGGTCGCAACCTTGCGGCGGGCTTCGATCTGTTCCGCACCACCCGCGACAACCAGAGCTTCAGCTCCTACGACGAGACCAACACCGGTTTCGCGCTGCGCATGGGCTATCCGCTGTCCGAGAACCTGCGGCAGACCCTGCGCTATCGCCTGAACTACCGCCAGATCTCGGACGTCGAGGACGACGCCTCGCGTTTCATCAAGGAGCAGGAAGGCAACACCCTGTCCTCCGCGGTGCAGCAGACGATGACCTATGATCGCCTGGACAGTCGGATCAACCCGACCGACGGCTACCGCATCACGCTCTCGAACGAGATCGCCGGCCTCGGCGGCGACGTGCACTACCTCAAGACCCAGCTCAGCGCCGATTGGTACTACCCGGTCACCGACTCCATGGTGCTGAATGTCGGCGGCCAGCTCGGCAACATCATCGGCCTGGGCGAGGATGTCCGGATCAACGACCGCTTCTTCCTGGGCGGCAACTCGTTCCGCGGCTTCCGGACCGGCGGCCTCGGCCCCCGCGATCTCAGCTCCAACGACAAGGACGCGCTGGGCGGCAACAACTTCGCCCTCGGCTCGGTCGAGCTCAGCTTCCCGCTCGGCCTGCCCAGCGAATTCGCCCTGCAGGGCCACGCCTTCACCGATGTCGGCACCCTCTGGGGGTCGGATGAGAGCGGCTCCGGTGTCGTCGACGACGCGGCGCTGCGTGCCTCGGCCGGCATGGGCGTATCCTGGGCCTCGCCCTTCGGCCCGATCCGGCTCGACTACGCCTATCCCTTCGCCAAGCGCGACTACGACAAGCAGGAGCAGTTGCACATCAGCTTCGGCACCAGATTCTGATTGGTGCGGCGCCGTCCGCTTCCGCGGTCGCGCGACTATCCTCGGCGCCGGCGAAGGCCGGCGCCGCTTTCGTTGATCGGCGCGGGATCGCCGCTGCCCGCAAGCCGTGAACAGAGAGTGCGCCTATGCCCGATCCGCGATTCTTTCGCAGCGCCGGTCCGTTCCGGCTCGGTCGCCTCGCCGAGATCGCCGGCGCGACCCTCGCGCCCGGGGCTGACCCGGACCGGCCCGTCGCCAGCGTGGCGCCGCTCGACGCCGCCGGGCCCGACGACATCAGCTTCCTCGACAACCGCAAATATGTCGACGCCTTCGCCGCCAGCAAGGCGGGCGCTTGCGTGATCGCCCCGGCCCTGGCCGACCGGGCACCTTCCGGCATGGCGCTGCTGCTGACGCCGAAGCCCTACAAGGGCTATGCGCTGATCGCCCAGGCCTTCTTCCCGGCGCCGGCGGCGCGGCCCGGCATCGCCGCCACGGCTGCGGTCGACCCGACGGCGGTGATCGGCGAGGGCGTGGAGATCGGACCCGGCGCCGTGATCGAGGCGGGGGCGGAGATCGGCGCCGGCTGCCGCATCGGCCCGAACGCGGTGATCGGCGCCGGCGTGGTGCTGGGCGAGCGCAGCGTGGTCGGCCCCAACGCTTCGCTGACGCATTGCCTGGTCGGCGCGCGAGTCACGATCTATCCCGGGGCCCGCGTCGGCCAGGACGGCTTCGGCTTCGCCATGGATGCCGAAGGCCATGTCCGGCTGCCGCAACTGGGCCGCGTCATCATCGAGGACGATGTCGAGGTCGGCGCCAACTCCACCATCGACCGCGGGGCCGGCCCGGATACGGTGATCGGCCGGGGGGCGATGATTGATAATCTGGTGCAGATCGGGCACAACGTGCAGGTCGGACGAGGCGCCGTGATCGTCGCGCAGGCTGGCGTGGCGGGGAGCACCAAGTTGGGCGATTTCGCCGTTCTGGCTGCCAAGGCTGGTGTCGCGGGCCATCTCACCATCGGTGCGGGGGCGAAGATCGCCGCGAATGCGGGGGTGATGCGCGATGTCGATCCCGGTGCCGAGGTCGTGGGCGCGCCCGCGATCCCGAAGCGGCAGTTTTTCCGGCAGCAGGTCATGCTAGCGCGTCTAGCCGAAGGGAAGGGCGACTGAGATGGACGGAGCCGCCGGCGACAAGAAGAATGTGTCGCAGCTGGACATCCTCAAGATCATGGAGTTGATCCCGCATCGTTATCCGATGATCCTGGTGGATCGCGTGATCGATGTGGTGCCGGACGAAAGCTGCACCGGGATCAAGAACGTCACCATCAATGAGGGCTTCTTCCAGGGCCACTTCCCGCGCTATCCGGTGATGCCGGGCGTGATGATCGTCGAATCCATGGCGCAGACGGCGGCCGTTCTGGTCGTCGCGACGCTGGGCGAGAGCGCCAAGGGCAAGCTGGTCTATTTCATGACCGTCGACAATGCCCGGTTCCGCCGGCCGGTGACGCCGGGCGACAGCCTGCGGGTCCATGTCCGCAAGCTGCAGCAGCGCCGCAACGTCTGGAAGTTCATGGGCGAGGCCAAGGTCGACGGCACGCTGGTGGCGGAGGCCGAGTTCGCCGCCATGATCATGGACGATCTATGAGTTCTGCCACCATCCACCCGATGGCCCTGGTCGACCCCGCCGCGAAGCTCGGGGCCGGGGTCAGGATCGGTCCGTTCTGCACCGTCGGCCCGGAGGTCGAGCTCGGCGACGAGGTCGAGCTGATCTCGCATGTCGTGGTCGCCGGCCGCACCAGCATCGGCCCGAAGACCAAGGTGTTCCCCTTCGTCTCGCTCGGCCTGCCGCCCCAGGACCTCAAATTCTCCGGCGAGAAGTCGCAGCTGATCATCGGCGCCAACAACGTCATCCGCGAGCATGTGACCATGAATCCGGGCACGCATGGCGACAAGATGAAGACCGTGGTCGGCGACAACTGCATGTTCATGGTGAACACGCATGTCGCCCATGACTGCATCCTCGGCAGCCACATCATCATGGCCAACAACGCTGTGCTGGCCGGGCATGTGACGATCGAGGACCACGTCATCATCGGCGGCAACAGCGCCATCCACCAGCACCTTCGGCTGGGCGCGCACTGCTTCGTCGGCGGCATGACGCCGGTGCGCAACGACATCATCCCCTTCGGGCTGGCGATCGGCGAGACCGCGACGCTGAACGGGCTGAACCTGGTCGGGCTGAAGCGCCGCGGCTTCACCAAGCCGCAGATCCAGTCGCTGCTCGCCGCCTACCGCACCCTGTTCGACGGCGAGGCGCAGTTCGCCGAACGCATCGAGGCGACGCGGCAGGGATTCGGCGACAACGAGGTGGTGCAGCGCATCCTCGCCTTCATCGACGCCGATGCCGGTCGCAATGTGATGCAGCCGGCCCGCCGACGGCATGCCGGATAAGCTCGGGATCCTGGCGGCCGCAGGCCCGCTGCCCGGGCGGCTGGTCGAGGCGTGCCGCCAGGCCGGGCGGGACTTCGTCGTCGTCGCCTATCGCGGCATGACCGATCCGGCTCTGGTCGAGGGCGGACAGGTGCCGCATTTCTGGACCCGTCTCGGCGCCGCCGGCCGCTGGATCGACGAGCTGAAGCGCCAGGGCGCCCACACGCTGTGCCCGGTCGGCAACATCCGCCGGCCGAGCCTGTTCGAGCTGATGCCCGACTTCAAGGCGGTGCGGATCCTGACCCGCATCGGCTTCTCCTCGCTCGGCGACGACGCGCTGCTGACCGCGCTGCGCCGGGTGCTGCAGGAGGAGGGATTCCGCCTCGTCGCCCTGCATGAGGTGATCGACGACTTCCTGGCCCGGCCCGGCCTGCTGACCAGCACGGCGCCGGACGAGATCGCCCAGGCCGACATCGCCAAGGCCCGCGAGATCGCGCGCGAGATCGGCCGGCTCGACATCGGCCAGGGCGCGGTGGTGCAGCACGGCTATGTCCTGGCGGTCGAGGCGGCGGAGGGCACCGACGCGATGCTGCGCCGCTGCGGCCCGCTGGCCCGGCCCGGCCCCGGCGGCGTGCTGGTCAAGGCCAAGAAGCCGCAGCAGGACATCCGGCTGGACCCGCCGACGATCGGCGTCACCACTGTCGAGCTCGCTGCCGCCGCCGGGCTGCGCGGCATCGTGGTCGAGGCCGGCGGCGCCATGATCATCGACGCCGAGGCGGTGCGGCAGACGGCCGACCGGCACGGCCTGTTCGTGCTCTGCCTGGCGGAGGGCGAATGAACGCGCCGCACATCTTCCTGGTGGCGACCGAGCCGTCCGGCGACCTGATGGGCGCCAGCCTGATGGCAGCGCTGAAGCGGCGCTGCGGCGACGGCGTGCGCTTCAGCGGCGTCGGCGGCGCCCGGATGGCGGCGGAGGGGCTGCACAGCCTGTTCCCGCTGGCCGATATCGCGGTGATGGGCGCGGTCGAACTGGTGCCGCAGCTGCCGCGGCTGTTCGACCGGATCCGCCGCACTGCCGAGGCGGCGCTGGCGGCCAAGCCGGATGCGCTGGTGTCGATCGACGGCCTGGCCTTCAACGCCCGGGTCGCGGCAAGGCTGGCCGGCCGGACCTTCCCGATCGTGCATTTCGTCGCCCCCAAGGTCTGGGCCTGGCGGCCGGGCCGGGCGCGCAAGCTGGCCAATCTCGTCGACCATCTGATGGTGCAGCTGCCCTTCGAGCCGCCCTGGTTCGAGCGCCACGGCCTCGCCACCACCTATGTCGGCCATCCGATCATCGAGACCGCGGCGGGGCAGGGCGACGGCGCCCGCTTCCGCCAGGCGCACGGCATCGCGCCGGACGCGAAGCTGCTGACCGTGCTGCCCGGCAGCCGGCGCGGCGAGATCCAGCGGCTGCTGCCGGTGTTCGGCGAGACGGCGCGGGCGCTGGCGTCCCGCCATCCCGGGCTGCGCCTGGCCGTGCCCACGGTCGACACCGTGGCGGCACCGGTGCGCGAGGCGGTTGCGTCCTGGCCCGGCGCGCCGATCGTGATCGAGGGCGACGGCGAGAAATACGACGCCTTCGCCGCCAGCGACGCGGCCCTCGCTGCCTCCGGCACCGTGGCGCTGGAGCTGGGGCTGGCCCGGGTGCCAAGCGTGATCGCCTATCGCGTCAACCCGGTCTCGGCCTTCGTCGTGCGGCGCATGCTCACGACCAAATACGCCAACCTGGTCAACATCATGCTGGACCGCCCTGCGGTGCCGGAGCTGCTGCAGGAGAACTGCACGCCGGAGAAGCTGACGGCGGCGATCGACACGCTGCTTACCGATCCGACGGCGGTCGCGGCGCAGCGCGCGGCCTATGACGAGGTGGCGCGGATGATGCTGTTGCCGGACGGCGCCGTGCCCGGCGATCGGGCCGCCCAGGTGGTGCTCGACGTGATCCGGCGGGGGCGAAAGCGAGCCTGATCGCAGCCGGTCAGCAATTGCCCTTCTTGGCCTGTCCGGGCGGGCAGAAATTGTTGCCGTAGCCGCCGCGCGGATGGCCGTCCCCGGCATAGACGCAGCCGCTCACAAGGCCTGCCGCGACCAACAAGAGGCAGATCAGCTTTGTCATGGGGCTCTCCGCGACGACGCCGGATGGCTGTGCACCGTCAAGGCCGGGGGGGCGGATTTGTTCCCGATCCAGCCCGCGGAAGGCTGAAGTTCAGGAGAACAGCCAAGTCAGCAATGCCGCCCCGGCCAGAACCGCGGCGATTGCGGCGGCGGTGCGGAGCTTGACGCGCAGCGGCGCCCGGTTCGCGTTCGCGGCCCGGGGCACCTGCCGGGGCATGGTCGAAATGCCGACGGGCCGGCCCGGGCGCCCTGGGGCGCGCGGGCCGGTGCGGTCGATCTGGGCGCCTCGCTTAGCCACGCTCGCTCAGCGGAACGAAGTCTCGCTGCGTGTGCCCGGTGAACAGCTGGCGCGGCCGCCCGATCTTCTGGTGCGGGTCGCCGATCATCTCGGTCCACTGCGCGATCCAGCCGACGGTGCGGGCCACGGCGAACAGCACGGTGAACATGCTGGTCGGGAAGCCCATCGCCTTCAGGATGATGCCCGAATAGAAATCGACATTCGGATATAGCTTCCGCTCGACGAAGTACTCGTCCTCGAGCGCGATCTTCTCCAGCTCCATGGCCAGGTCGAGCAGCGGGTCCTTGACCCCGAGCTCCTCGAGCACCTCGTAGCAGGTGGCGCGCATCACCTTGGCGCGCGGGTCGTAGTTCTTGTAGACGCGGTGGCCGAAGCCCATCAGCCGGAACGGGTCGTCCTTGTCCTTGGCCCGCTTGACGAATTCGCCGACGCGGTCCTTCGTGCCGATCTCGCCCAGCATCTTCAGCACCGCCTCGTTGGCGCCGCCATGGGCCGGGCCCCACAGCGAGGCGATGCCGGCAGCGATACAGGCGAAGGGGTTGGCGCCGCTGGAGCCGGCGAGCCGCACGGTCGAGGTCGAGGCGTTCTGCTCGTGGTCGGCGTGCAGGATCAGGATGCGGTCCATGGCGCGGGACAGCACCGGGCTGACCTTGTACGGCTCGGCCGGGACGGCGAAGGTCATGTACAGGAAGTTCTCGGCGAAGCTGAGATCGTTCCGCGGATACATGAAGGGCTGGCCGACCGAGTACTTGTAGGCCATGGCGGCCAGGGTCGGCAGCTTGGCGATCAGCCGGTGCGACGCGACCTCGCGCTGGCGCGGGTCATGGATGTCGGTCGAGTCGTGATAGAAGGCCGACAGCGCGCCGGTGACGCCGCACAGCACCGCCATCGGATGGGCGTCGCGGCGGAAGCCGCGGTAGAAATGGTGGATCTGCTCATGCACCATCGTGTGGCGGGTGATGGTGTGCTCGAACTCCGCCGCCTGGGCCGGATTCGGCAGCTCGCCATGCAGCAGCAGATAGCAGACCTCGAGGAAGTTGCTCTTCTCCGCCAGGTCGTCGATGGCGTAGCCGCGGTGCAGCAGGATGCCCTCGTCGCCGTCGATGAAGGTGATCTGGCTGTCGCAGGAGCCGGTCGAGGTGAAGCCGGGGTCGTAGGTGAACATCCCGGTTTCGGCGTAAAGCTTGCGGATGTCGATGACGCTCGGGCCCATGGTCCCGTCGATCACGGGCAACTCCACCGACTTACCGGTCGAGTTGTCGGTCAGCGTGACGGTCTTCTGCGCCACGGGGGTCTTCGTATCGGGCATGACGATGTCCTTGAGCGGGGGCTTCGTACTGGAAACGCAGGTCATCCGCTCCGTCGGCCGCGAGGATAGTCGCGCGGCGGAGCAAGATCAACGCGACTTGGGCCCTCCCGACGACAGATTTCGATCGCCTGTTTTTTAGGCTTTTTCAGAATTTCGAAACCGGATCAATGAGTTGCCGAAGCTCCTTAATGAGCGTCGGCAGCATCGCGGATCCGCCGCAGCGTCTCGTCCCGGCCGAGGATCGCGGCCACCTCGAAGATACCTGGTGACACGTTGGATCCGGTCAATGCCGCGCGCAGCGGCTGCGCCACTTTGCCGAGCTTCAGCCCCTCGGCCTCGGCGACGCGGTTGACCTCGGCCTCCAGCGCCGCCTCGGTCCAGTCGTTCAGGCCGGACAGCGCCGCCAGCAGCCGCCCGAGCAGGGCCCGGGCATCGCCGGCCAAGATCTTCTGCGCCGCCTCGTTGATCGGCAGCGGGCCGGAGCGGAGATAGAACAGCGCGCTGTCCGCCAGCTCGACCAGCGTCTTGGCACGCTGCTTCAGCCCGGTCATGGCCAACAGCAGGATGGCGCGGTCTGCATCGACCAGCGACCGGCTCAGCGCCGTCTCCAGATTCGGCGTGATCCGCTCCAGCAGCTCGGCGTCCGGCGTCTCGCGCATGTAGATGCCGTTCAGGTTCTCGAGCTTGGCGAAGTCGAGCCGCGAGGGCGACCGGCCGACGCCGTCGAGGTCGAACCACTCGATCGCCTTCTCGGTCGGGATCACCTCCTCGTCGCCATGGCCCCAGCCGAGCCGCAGCAGATAGTTGCGCAGCGCCGCCGGCAAATAGCCCATGTCGCGATAGGCCTCGATGCCGAGCGCGCCATGCCGCTTCGACAGCTTGGCCCCGTCCGGCCCGTGGATCAGCGGGATATGGGCGAAGTCCGGCGGGGTCGTGCCGATGGCGTTGTACAGTTGCACCTGGCGGAAGGTGTTGGTCAGGTGGTCGTCGCCGCGGATGATCTGGGTGATGCCCATGTCGATGTCGTCGACCACCACCGACAGCATGTAGACCGGCGTGCCGTCGGCGCGCAGCAGCACCATGTCGTCGAGCTGGTCGTTCTGCACCGTGACCGGGCCCTGGACCTTATCCTCGACCGTGGTCTCGCCGGTGCGCGGCGCGCGCAGCCGGATCACCGGGTCGAGGCCCTTCGGCGCCTCGGCCGGGTCGCGATCGCGCCAATAGCTGGTGTAGTACGCCCAGGGCTTGCCCTCGGCCTTGGCCTTCTCGCGCAGCGCCTCCAGCTCGGCCGGCTGCAGCCAGCAGTGATAGGCCTTGCCCTCGGCCAGCAGCTTGCGCGCCACCTCGGCGTGCCGCTCCCGCCGCTCGAATTGCGACACGATCTCCTCGTCCCAATCCAGCCCGAACCAGGCCAGCCCGTCGATGATCTTGCGCACCGCATCCTCGCTGGAGCGGGCGCGGTCGGTGTCTTCGATGCGCAGGCGGAAGACGCCGCCGTGATGGCGGGCATAGAGCCAGTTGTACAGGGCCGTCCGGGCCCCGCCGATATGCAGGTAGCCGGTCGGGGAGGGAGCGAAGCGGGTCACGACCGTCATGGGCCAAATTCCAGAAGGGCTGCTAGGATCAGTGCGACAGGTCCATAGCATAGGCCTTCGGGCGATGGCTAATGCGGGGGCATCGGTCGGCATCCCGGAGGCTGTGCGGGCGTCGCTGCGCCGCCTGGGTTCGGACGGGATCGACTGGGCGGGGGCGCTCGACGCCCTGGCAGGCGGCGTGCGGCGCCGGCTGGTGCTGCTGGTGCCCTGTGGCCTCGGCACCGGCATCGGCGTCTATTTCGCGCTGCCGTCGGAGCCGCCGCTGGCGGCGGGGCTGGGCGCGCTGGTCCTGTCCGGCCTGCTCACCCTGCTGCTGCGCCGCCGGCCGCGGGCGCTGTGCTTCGCCGCGCTGCTGCTGGCCGTCGCTGTGGGGTTCCTGGCGGCGGAGCTGCGCACCCGGGCGGTGGCGGCGCCGCTGCTCGACCGCGAGCGGCGCGGCCTGGTGACCGGCACGGTCGAGACGGTCGATCTGCTGCCGCAGGGCGTGCGCGTCGTGCTCGGCGACCTGACGCTGGAGGGGCTGGTACCCGAGGCGACGCCGGCGGCCGTACGGCTGCGGCTGCTCGGAGCCCAGGAGGTGCCCGCGGCCGGGGAGCGGATCCGGGTGCGGGCGACGTTGGCGCCGGTCGATGGGCCGGCCTATCCGGGCGGCTTCGACTTCCGGCGGCAGTTGTTCTTCCAGGGCATCGGCGGCACCGGCTTCGCCATGGGCGCGGTCGAGCGGCTGAACGACGACGATGCAGCGCCGTCCAGCTTGGCCCGGCTGCAGGACGGGATCGCCGCCCGGGTGCGGGCCCAGGTGGAAGGCGACGCCGGGGCCATCGCCGTCGCCTTCCTGACCGGGGAGCGCGCCGGGATCAGCGATCAGGCCAATCAGGCGATGCGCGATTCCGGCCTGGCCCATCTGCTGTCGATCTCCGGCATCCATATCAGCCTGGTGGCGATCCTGCTGCTCGGCGGCATCCGACTGGGCCTGGCGCTGATCGAGCCCGTGGCGCTGCGCCGGCCGATCAAGAAATGGGCGGCCGGAATCGCCCTGCTCGGCATCGTCGGCTACACCATCCTGGTCGGCGCCTCAGTGCCGACGGTGCGGTCCTGCGTCATGACCGGCGTGGTGCTGCTGGCGGTGATGGCCGACCGGGTCGCGATCTCGATGCGGCTGGTCGCCCTGGCCGCCACCGCCGTGCTGCTGGTGGTGCCGGAGGCGCTGCCCGGGCCGAGCTTCCAGATGTCCTTCGCCGCCGTGATCGCGCTGATCGCCGCCTATGAGGCGCTGCGGCCGCATCTCGCCGGCTGGCGGGCGGAGGCCGGGCCGATGCGCCGGGTCCTGTTCTATCTTGGCGGCATCGTGCTGACCACGCTGGTCGCCACCGTCGCGACCACGCCCTTCGCCATCTTCCATTTCCAGCGCTTCGCCCCGCTGGCCGTGGCGGCCAACCTGATGGCGATCCCGCTGACATCGCTGTGGATCATGCCCTGCGTGCTGCTGGCCTATCCGGCCATGCTGCTGGGCCTCGACGGTTGGGTGCTGCCGCTGCTGGGCTGGGGCATCGAGGCGATGCTGTGGGTGGCGAACACCGTCTCGTCCTGGCCGTTGGCCGCCTTCGCGGTGCCGGCGATTCCGGCCTGGGGGCTGGTCGCCGGCGCCGTCGGCGGGCTGTGGCTGTGCCTGGCCGGAGGACGACTGCGCCTGCTGGGCCTGCTGGCGCTGCCGTTGGTGCTGGTCGCGGCGCTGACCGCGCCGTCGCCGCAGATCCTGGTCGACGGCACCGGCCGGCTGGCGGCGGTGCGGGTGCCGGAGGGCGGCCTGGCCTTCTCGACCCGCCGCAGCGAGCGCTTTATCCGCGAGATCTGGCTGCGGGTCGAGGCCGCGGCGGAGGACGAGCCCTGGCCGCAGCAGGGGACGGCCGCCGGCGGGCGGCTGGCCTGCGACCCGCGCGGCTGCCTCTACCGCTTCGGCGACGCCACGGTGGCTTTCACCCGTAGCGGCGAGGGCTTCGACGACGACTGCGCCGCGGCCGATCTGGTGATCACCGGTCTGGTGGCGCCGCGCTGGTGCCGGCCGCGCTTCGGCGTCTGGGATCGCTTCGACCTGCGCCGCAGCGGCAGCATCGCGGTCGACTTGTCCGGCCCGGAGCCGGAGATCGCCACGGTGGCGGAGGCCGTCGGCGACCGCCCCTGGGCGCCGGCCCCGTTCCGGGCGGCGGCGCCCGAGTGACCGGTCAGCGCGCCGTCGCCATCGTGCGGCCCTCGGCATTGCCGGCCTTGGCTGCGTCCAGCACCTCCGGATAGGGGTAGTTCAGCCCCAGCAGCTGGCGCAGGTCGGGGCTGGCCTGCTCGACGAAGGCGCGGGGCAGGGCGGCCGGCATGTCCTCCATCGGCTTCACGAATTTCGGCAGGTACTGGATCAGGATCGCCGACCGGTCCTGCCGCGACCGGTTCGGCATGGCGCAGTGCCAGACCGCGCCGAAGAACACCACCGTGTCGCCCGGCTCGCCCAGCATGCGGGTGCAGCGCTCGTGGAAGCGGTCGCTCTCGGCCGGGTAGCGCAACTCCTTCTGCGTGCCCGGCACATAAGCGGTGGCGCCGGTCTCTTCGGTGAAGGGGTCGAGCAGGATGGTCGCCTGGGCGTTCAGCGGGAAGGACGCATTGATCCTGACCGGATGCGATTCCGGCTTGTGCAGGTCCCAGTAGGGGTAATCGATATGCGGTTCCTGGCCTGGGCCGCCGGGCAGGATTCGGTTGGCCGCGATCGAGCCCATGATGAACTCGCTGCCGAGGAAGGCGCGCATCACCGCCATCAGCGCCGGATGCGCCGCCATGCGCGAGAACACCTCGCCCTTGGCCAGCAGGTTCCACACCCGGCGCTGCAAAGCGATCTTGCCCTCCTGCTCGGCCGCGCCCTGGAAATGCGTGACCTTGGGGGCAGCACCTTCGGATTCGCGCATCACCACGGCCCGCGCATCGGCGATCTCCGCCGGCGTGAACAGGCCGCGCAGCAGCACCGCGCCCGAGCCGTCCAGCAGCTCCGCCGCGATCGCGGCCGGGTCGAGCGTCTCCGGTGTGTAGATCTTCATGCCGTTCCTCCCTGTCGGATGAAGCAGCGTAATCCGATTTGCAAGCGCTTGCAAATCGGATGGAGGCCGTTAAGGTCGGGTAAGATGCCACCGAGGGAGGACGGCGAATGACGGGGACGCTTCGGATCGGGCTGATCGGCGCCGGCTACATGGGCAAGGCGCACAGCATCGGGCTGCAACTGGTGCGCACGGCGTTCCAGCCGCCGCTGGTCCCGGTCTGCGAGATGATCTGCAGCACCACGGAAGATGGCGCCGCGGCGCATGCGAGAGCCTGGGGCTGGAACCGGTCGACCGCCGACTGGCAGGCGCTGGTGGCCGATCCGGCGGTCGACGCCGTGATCATAGCCACCCCGCCGCGCACCCATCTGGCGATGGCGACCGAGGCGCTGCGCCTGGGCAAGCCGGTGCTCTGCGAGAAGCCGCTGGGCTGCGACCCGGCCGAATCCAAGGCCATGGTCGACGCGGCGGAGGACGCGGGCGTCGCCACCATGGTCGGCTTCAACTACATCCGCACCCCGGCCAGTCAGCTGGCGAAGCAGATCATCGATGCCGGCGAGATCGGCGAGGTGATCCAGGTCACCGCCGAGCATGTCGAGGACTATCTGCACGATCCGCGGGCGCCGGCCTCCTGGCGCACCCGGATCGCCACCGGCACCGAGGCCGGGGCGCTGGGCGATGTCGGGCCGCACATCGTCAACGCCTGCCTGCGGCTGGTCGGGCCGATCGAATCGTTGGTCGCCGACCTGAATATCGTCCGGACGACGCGGCCAGGGCCCGAAGGCGAGGAGCGGGTGGAGAATGACGACCAGGGCCAGATGCTGCTGCGCTTCGCCAATGGCGCCACCGGTTCGCTCAGTTTCAGCCGCGTCGCCGCCGGGCGGAAGATGGGCTACACCTACCGCATCACCGGCACCAAGGGCGCCCTGGCCTTCGACCAGGAGAACCAGAACGAGCTCTGGCTGTACGGTTCCGCGCGGCCGGCGGCACGCCAGGGGTTTCAGCGCCTGCTCACCGGCCCGGCGCATCCCGATTACCTGGCCTTCAACCAGGGCGTCGGCCACGGCACGGGCTACAACGAGCAGATCGCGATCGAGGCGCGCGATTTCCTCGAGGCGGTGGCGACTGGCCGCCGGGTCTGGCCGACCTTCCGCGACGGCTGGGAGGTCGACCGCGTCACCGCCGCCGCTCTGCGCTCGGCCCGCGAGCGGGCCTGGGTGCGGATCGCGGATGTGTGAGGTTCAGCCGCACAGGCGCGACCGGGCCGTCGGCGACAGCAGCGCGACCTCCGGCGGCCGGGCGAGATGCGGCCGCAGCGCCTCGGCGAAGCCGGGAACTGCCGCGCGGCGCTCATGGGCGGCCCGGTCCGGGAGGCGCGAGAACCAGACGAAGACCCGTGCATCCTTGCGCACCGGCAGGGCCGGGAAGCCGTTCTCGCCATGCTCGCTGACGAAGCTCGCCAGGATCGGCACGCCGGCATCGCCCAGCATCGGCACCAGCATGGTCTCGAAGATCGCGGGGAATCCGGCCTCGGCCTCGGGCCGAAGATGCCAGGTGGTGGCGACGATGATCCCGCCCGCTTCGCCGCCCGGGGCAGGGCGGTCGCGGCCGAGCCGGAAGCCCGAATCCGGATGCGCCGGCCGCAGCAGCAGCACGTCGTCCGAATCGATCATGGTGGCGTTGGCGGCGCTGCGATGCGCCTGCCACACCGGCCCGCCATAGAAGGCGCGCAGCGACTCGGTCCGCGACCGCAGGTCCGGAAAGCCGCGCAGCCAGACGAAGTGGTCGGGCGCATCGAGATCGCGGAACTGGCCGATGACCTCGATCCCGACCGCCTCCTGCGTCTCGACGAACTCGCGGTCGAACAGCGTGATCAGAACGTCGCGCTGTCCGGGATGCAGCGTGTAGCGCCGCAGCTCCACGATCGGACTGAAGGTCCCAGCTTGCATGATCGCCTCCCATCGTCGAAACAGACTGGTTGTCCTGTTCTAAAACAGACTGATTGTCCGGTTGAGTCAATATGGTATGATGGGCAATGACCGAGAGCAGGCAAAAGCGCAGCTACGACCCCGAAGGCATGCGCCGGCGCCTGCTGGACGTGGCGGCGCAGGCGTTCCAGACTCGCGGCTACCAGGCCACCGGCATGCATGAGCTGATGCGCGAGGCCGGGGTGACGGGCGGCGCGCTGTACCATCACTTTCCGACCAAGAAGGCGCTCGGCCTCGCCGTGATCCGCGACCGGGTGGCGGCGGCGGTGGACGAGACCTGGATCGAACCGGTGCGCACGGCGCCGGATGCCCTCGACGGTATCGCCGGTGTGCTCGACGGCATTGCCGCTGGGTTGCGGCAGCGTGGCGCCGTGTCCGGCTGCCCGCTGAACAACCTGGCGCTGGAGCTGTCCCTGGCCGATCCGGAGTTCCGTTCGGCAATGCAGGCGGTGTTCGAGGAGTGGCGAGCGGCGATCGCGGCCCGGCTGCGCGCCGACCAGGCAGCCGGCCGGCTGGCCGAAGCAGATGCCGACGACCTCGCCGCCTTCATCGTCGCCACCTATTCCGGGGCAATGGCCCAGGCCAAGGCGCAGCAGGACGTCACGCCGCTGGAGGCCTGCGCGCGGCAGCTGATGCGGTACCTGGAGGGGCTGCGGACCGGCGCCTAAAGGCTGTCCCGTTCCACCAGGGCGATGTCGAACAGCCGGCCCTGGATCGGGTGGTCGGAATCGGCCAGGCGGGCGGCGATCTGGTCGATGGCGTGGCGCACCATCTCGGCCATCGGCTGGCGGACCGTGGTCAGGCGGTAGCCGGGCCAGGCGGCCAAGGGCATGTCGTCGAAGCCGACGATGCCGATCTCTCCCGGCACCGCCAGGCCGCGTTCGCGGCAGGCGTCGAGGGCGCCGAGCGCCAGGATGTCGTCGCCGCAGAACACCGCCTGCGGCCGGAGCCGGTCGAGCAAAGCGTGCATGCCGCGGCGGCCATGCTCATGCGAATAATCGCCGGCGAAGTCCACGGCCAAGGGCCGCAGGCCGGCCGCCGCCAGCCCCTGGGCGAAGCCCGCGGCACGGTCGATCGACGACGAATCGGTTTCGGCCCCGCCGAGGAAGGCCAACTGCCGCAGGCCGCGCGCCAGCATCGCTCCGGCGACCAGGCGGCCGCCGGCGACATTGTCGACCGTCACCACCGGCACTGCCGCCCCCGCCCGGCCGAACACATGCACCACCGGCAGCCCGGCGCGGGCGCAGGAGTCGGCGAAGCCTTCGGGCGGTGCGGAGGTGGCGATCAGCACGGCGTCGACATTGTATTGTAGCATCATGTCGAGAGCGGAATCGGCGCCGCCATCCTCCGACAGGTTGGCGATCAGCGGCCGCAGCCCGCGGCGCTGCAGCTCCCGCGTGAACAGGTCGAACACATCCATGAAGGCGGGATTGGCAAAATGGCTCGAGACCAGCCCGACCAGCTCGGTCCGGCCGGTCATCAGGCTGCGCGCCAGCTGGTTGGGGCGGTAGCCCAGCGCCTCCGCCGCCGCCAGGACCCGGGCCCGCATCCGGGGCGAGACGCTGGCGTCCTTGGTGAAGGTACGGGAGACGGCGGAGATCGACACGCCGGCTGCCGCCGCGACCTGCTGCGCCGTGACCCGTTCGGCGCCGCCGGCCCGGCCGCTGCTGGAGCGCCTCACGCGATCACGATCCACCCGAGCAGGGGAGCAGGAGCCTAAGAATAGGTCCGCAGCAACCCGATCAGGCGCCCCTGGATGCGAACGCGGTCGGTGGGCAGGTAGCGGGTCTCGTAGGCCGGATTGGCGGCCTCCAGCCCGACCGAGGCGCCCTTCTTGCGCAGCCGCTTCAGCGTCACCTCGTTGTCGTCGACCAGGGCGACGACGATGGTGCCGGGATCGGCCGCGTCGCAGCGCCGGATGATGACGGTGTCGCCGTCCAGGATTCCGGCCTCGACCATGCTGTCGCCGGCGACTTCGAGCGCGTAGTGCTCGCCGGGTCCGAGCAGCGAGGCCGGCACCTCGGCGTAGTTGGACTGGTCCCGCAGCGCCTCGATCGGCATGCCGGCGGCGATCCGGCCGTAGAGCGGCAGGCGGACGCCGAGCTCGGGGTTGTTGAGATCGGCGCGTTCCAGCTTGCGGCCGGGCAGAACGGCATCAGAGCGCAGCGGCCGGAAAGGGACAACGTTGTCATCCTCGGCCGGCGCCGCCGTCGGTGCGTCCGACTTCAGGCAGTCCGGCAGACGAAGCACCTCCAGCGCCCGCGCCCGATGCGGCAGTCGCCGAATAAATCCGCGCTCTTCGAGGCCGGTGATCAGTCGATGGATGCCGGACTTCGACTTCAGGGCCAGGGCATCCTTCATCTCGTCGAAGGAAGGACTGACGCCGTCCGCCTCCAGACGGCGGTGAACGAACAACAACAACTCCTGTTGCTTTCGCGTCAGCAAGGCATCCTCCGTTCGCAGGGGCCGCGGCGCGGCCGAATCCCTGGAGAGAACATTAGGAGGAACAAAACAAAAACACAAGCGCCTAACTGTGGCACCCTCGGTTCTTTACTTCCTTGTAACGATCGCCGCGTCAGATCCCGTCGCCGAACAGCACCGCCTCGACCGCCTCGCCGCGCGCCGCGGCGAGCGCATGAGGCGGGCGGACTACCAGCCCGTCGGCGGCCGCCAGGAGCGACAGCATCGAGCTGTCCTGGGCCGGGAACGGAGTGGCGACATAGCCGGAACCGCTCCGCTCAATCCGCGCCCGCAGATAATCCTCGCGCCGGTCATTGGCCGGCAGGTCGCGGCCCAGCGCCGCAGTCACGCGATTGTCCGGCGCCGCGGCCCCCTGCAAGGCCCAGATCGCCGGGCGCAGGAACAGCCAGCCGCAGACCATGGTCGAGACCGGGTTGCCGGGCAGGCCGAGCAGCGGCGTGTCGCCGAGTCGGCCGAACATCAGCGGCTTGCCCGGCCGCATCGCGATCGTCCAGAAATCGAGCGCCAGGCCGCGCTCCCCAAGCACCGAGCGGATCAGGTCGTGCTCGCCGACCGAAGCGCCGCCGGTGGTGACGATCAGGTCGGCGCCGCGGGCGCCCGCGGCCAGCGCCGCCAGCGATTCGGCATTGTCGCGGGCGATGCCGAGATCGACCGGGTCGCCGCCGCAGCTGCGGATCAGGGCGGCCAGCGCATGGCTGTTGGAGCTGACGATCTGGCTCGGCCCCAGCGCCTCGCCCGGCAGCACGATCTCGTCGCCGGTCGCCAGCACCGCCACGCGCGGCCGGCGGCGCACATGCAGCCAGGGATGGTTGGCCGAGGCGGCGATGCCGATGTCGCGCGCGGTCAGGCGCCGGCCGGGCTGCAGCAGCACGTCGCCGGCGCGGAAATCGAGTCCGGCCTTGCGCACATGGCGACCGGCGGCGACGCCCTCGCGCACGGTGACCCGCTCGCCCTCGGAATCGGTGTCCTCCTGCAGCACCACGGCGTCGGCGCCGTCGGGCAGCGGCGCGCCGGTGAAGATGCGGACGCATTGCCCGGGACCGACCGTGCCCTCGAAGCGGCCGCCGGCCGGCACTTCGCCGATCCGGCGCAGGGTCGCGGGGACGGAAGCGACGTCGGCCGCCCGCACCGCCCAGCCATCCATGGCGGAGACGTCGAGCGGCGGCTGGGTCAGCCGCGCCACCACCGGCTCGGCCAGAATCCGCCCCAGCCCGGCGGGCAGGGGCACGGTCTCGGCCGGCAGAGCCGCGAAGGCGGACAGGATGCGGGCGCGGGCCTCGGCGACCGGGATCATGGCTGGGCCTCGTATGTGCCTGACCGGCCACCGGATTTGTGCAGCAGACGCAGATCGGTCACGACCATGCCGCGATCCACCGCCTTGCACATGTCGTAGACGGTCAGCGCGGCGACCGAGGCGGCGGTCAGCGCCTCCATCTCCACCCCGGTGCGGTGGGTGACCTTGACCGTGGCCTCGATCTCGACCCGGCTGTGGTCGGCGTCGCAGCGCAGCGCCAGCTCGACGCTGGACAGCGGCAGCGGGTGGCACAGCGGGATCAGGTCGGATGTGCGCTTGGCGGCCATGATGCCGGCGATGCGGGCGATGCCCAGCACGTCGCCCTTGGCATGGCCGCCGGAGGCGATCAGCGCCAGCGTCTCCGGCTTCATCTCGACCCGGCAGCCGGCCCGAGCCACCCGCACCGTCGCCTCCTTGCCGGAGACGTCGACCATGCGCGCCTGGCCGGCCGCATCGAAATGGGTCAGCTCGCCGGTCATGCCGCCGAGGATCTCGCATCCGGCGCCAGCAGGGCGCGGGTGGCGGCGGCGACGTCGTCGTGCCGCATCAGGCTTTCGCCGATCAGGAAGGCGGTGGCGCCGGCGCGGGCCATGCGGGCGAGGTCGGCCGGGGCGGACAGGCCGCTCTCGGAGACCAGCAGCAGGTCGCCCGGCACCTGCGCCGCCAGCGCCTCGGTGGTGGCGAGGTCGACCTGCAGGGTCTTGAGGTTGCGGTTGTTGATGCCGAGCAGCGGCGATCGCAGCTTCAGGGCCCGGTCCAGCTCGGCGGCATCATGCACCTCGACCAGCACGTCCATGCCGGCGTCGATCGCCGCTTGCTCCAGCTCGCGGGCGGTGGCGTCGTCCAGCGCCGCCATGATCAGCAGGATGCAGTCGGCGCCCAGCGCCCGGGCCTCGACGACCTGGTAGGGATCGACCATGAAGTCCTTGCGCAGCACCGGCAGCTCGACGGCGTTGCGGGCGGCGGTCAGGTATTCGTCGGCGCCCTGGAAATACGGCACGTCGGTCAGCACCGACAGGCAGCTGGCGCCGCCGTCGCGATAGGCGCGGGCAAGGGACGGCGGGTCGAAATCCGGGCGGATCAGTCCCTTCGACGGCGACGCCTTCTTGATCTCGGCGATCAGGCCGTAGCGGCCTTCCGCCTGCGCCCGGCGCAGCGCCGCGACGAAGCCGCGCGGCGGTGCGGCCCGGTCGGCGAGCTCCGCCAGCCGGACGATCTCGGCCGGCGGCACTGCCGCTTTGCGGGCCTCGATGTGCCGGCGCTTGTCCGCGACGATGCGGGTGAGGGTATCGCTCATGCCGTTCCCTGGCTGGTGATCCGGGCCAGCCGCTCGAGGACGTGGGCGGCCGAACCGTCGTCGATGGTGCGGGCCGCAAGGGCGGCGCCGTCGGTCAGTGTAGAGGCCCGGTCGGCGACGATGAAACAGGCTGCGGCATTCAGCAGCACGATGTCGCGATAAGCGCCGTGGGTGCCGCCCAGCACGGCACGCAGGGCAGCCGCGTTGGTGGCGGGATCGCCGCCCTTGAGATCCTCGGGCACGGCGCGGCGCAGCCCGGCATCCTCCGGCGTCACCGTCAGGCGCCGGATCTGACCGCCGCGCAGCTCGGCCACCGCCGTCGGGCCGGTGGTGGTCATCTCGTCGAGCCCGTCGCTGCCATGCACCACCCAGGCGGTCTCGCTGCCCAGCTGGTTCAGCGCCTGCGCCACCGGCTCGACCCAGGCCTCGGCGAAGACGCCGAGCAGCTGGCGCTTGACCCCGGCCGGGTTGGCCAGGGGCCCGAGCAGGTTGAAGATGGTGCGGGTGCCCAGCTCCTGCCGCGCCGGGCCGACATGGCGCATGGCGCTGTGGTACAGCGGCGCGAACAGGAAGCCGATCTGGGCCTCCCACAGCGCTTCCCGCATCACCTCCGGCGGCGCCTCGACATTGATGCCGAGCTCGGCCAGGACGTTGGCGGCCCCGGTCAGGCTGGAGGCGGCGCGGTTGCCGTGCTTGGCCACCGGCACGCCGGCCCCGGCCAGCACGAAGGAGACGGCGGTCGAGACGTTGAAGGAGCCGGAATTGTCGCCGCCGGTGCCGCAGCAGTCGATGGCGCCCGCCGGCGCGTCGATCGTCACCGCCTTGTCGCGCATCACCCGGGCGGCGGCGGCGATCTCCTCCGGCGTCTCGCCGCGGACACGCAGCGCCATCAGGAAGCCGCCGATCTGCGCCGGCGTCGCCTCGCCGGACATGATGATCTCGAAGGCGGCACGGGCGTCGGCGGCGTCCAGCGGCTGGCCAAGGGCGGCCTTGGCGATGAAGGGTCGCATTTCGGTCGTCATGCCGCGTTCCGCCGCTCGGCAATGGCCAGGAAGTTCTGCAGGATCTTGTGGCCGAACTGCGAGGCGATGCTCTCCGGATGGAACTGCACGCCGTGGATCGGCAGGGTCTTGTGCCGCAGCGCCATGATCACCCCGTCCTCGGTCCAGGCCGTGGCCTCCAGGCTGTCCGGCATGCTGTCAGGTGCGATGGTCAGCGAATGGTAGCGGGTGGCCTCGAAATTATCCGGCAGCCCGGCCAGCACGCCGCCGCCATGGTGATGCACCGGGCTGATCTTGCCGTGCATCGGCTCCGGTGCCCGGACGATGCGGCCGCCGAACACCTGGCCGATCGCCTGGTGGCCCAGGCAGACGCCGAACACCGGCACCCGGCCGGCCGCGGCCCGGATCAGGTCGATGCAGATGCCGGCCTTGTCCGGGTCGCAGGGGCCGGGCGAGAGGACGATGCCGTCGGGCCGCAGCGCCAGCGCCTCGTCGACCGTCAGCGCGTCGTTGCGGCGGACCTCGGTGTCCGCCCCGAGCTCGCCGAGGTAGTGCACCAGGTTGTAGGTGAAGCTGTCGTAGTTATCGATCAGCAGAAGCATGGAGATTGCCCTTTCGAGGCAAGGGAATGGGGAGGAACGGCGGGAATCCGGCCGGCCTCACCATCGATGCTGCTGCGAAGGGGTTCGGTTTCTACACATGACCCATGGGCCGGTTGCCGTTGCGCGGCCGGTTGGCGAAGCGTACCGCATCTTCGGCGGCGCGCACCAGCGCCCGCGCCTTGTTGCGGGTCTCCTGGTACTCCCCCTCCGGGCTGCTGTCGGCGACGACGCCGCCGCCGGCCTGGATGTAGAGGGTGTCGTCCTTCACCACCGCGGTGCGCAGGGCGATACAGGTGTCCATGTCGCCATTGGCGCCGAAATAGCCCATCGCCCCGGCATAGACGCCGCGCCGCGCCACCTCCAGCTCGTCGATGATCTCCATCGCCCGCACCTTCGGCGCGCCGCTGGTGGTGCCGGCCGGGAAGCCGGCGGACAGGGCGGCGATGGCGTCGTGCTCCGGCGCGATCCGGCCGACGACGTTGGATACGATGTGCATGACGTGGGAATAGCGCTCGACGATGAAGCGGTCGGTGACCCTGACCGAGCCGATCTGCGCCACCCGGCCGACATCGTTGCGGCCGAGATCCAGCAGCATCAGGTGCTCGGCCCGCTCTTTCGGGTCGGCCAGCAGATCCTGCTCCAGCGCCACATCCTCCTCCGGCGTGGCGCCGCGCGGCCGGGTGCCGGCGATCGGCCGGATGGTGACCTCGCCGTCGCGCAGCCGTACCAGGATCTCCGGGCTCGACCCGACGATGGCGAAGTCCCGGAAGTTCTGGAACACCAGGAAGGGCGACGGGTTCAGCCGCCGCAGTGCCCGGTACAGGGCGAAGGGCGGCAGGGTGAAGGGCAGCGAGAAGCGCTGCGACAGCACCACCTGGAAGATGTCGCCGGCGCGGATGTACTCCTTCGCCCGCTCGACCGCCGCGTGATACTCCTCCCGCGTCATGTTCGAGCTCGGCTCGGGCAGGGCCGGCAGGTTGCCCTCGGCCGCCGCCTCGCGGTGCGGCAGGCTGGATTCGAAGCGGGCGACCACGTCCGACAGCCGCTCGCACGCCGCCTCATGTGCCTTCTCCGCCGTCACCGCCGTATCTGGGAACACCGGGGTGACGATGGTGACGACGTCGGCGATGGTGTCGAAGACGCAGACGATGGTCGGCCGCATCATGATCGAATCCGGCACGCCCAGCGTGTCCGGATTGGCGTCGGGCAGCGCCTCCATCTGCCGGACCATGTCGTAGCCGAGATAGCCGAACAGCCCGGCGGCCAGTGGCGGGAAGCCGCGTGGCAGGTCGATGCGCGATTCGGCGATCAGCCCGCGCAGGCTGTCGAGCGGCGCCTTAGTGACCGGCTCGAAGGTATCGAGGTCGGCGAGCGCGCGGCGGTTGATCTCGACCGCGTCGCCGCGGCAACGCCAGATCAGGTCGGGGCGCAGCCCGATGGCGCTGTAGCGGCCGCGGATGGCACCGCCTTCGACCGATTCGAGCAGGAAGGAATAGGGCTCGTCCCCGGCCAGCTTGAGCATGGCCGAAACGGGAGTGTCGAGGTCGGAGACGAGGCGGGTCCAGACGACCTGCGGTTTGCCGGCGCGGTAGGTGTCGGCGAAGGCGTCAAAAGCCGTGGAATCCGGCATGGTTGTGACCTGCGATGAGGGGAGCGGAATGGGCGGGGGCGGAACGGTCGCCGCCACGCCATCGCTCCCCGCCGCCCGCCGGGCGCCGCCGGGCCGCAGCCCCTGCATCCGCCCAGCGCCAGCCCATCGCCACTCCGCGCGGGGAGGACGGGGCCGCCGGACCAGGTCCGGCGCAGGGGCGCAGCGACGCCGCGAGGGGAACCATCGACATCATTCCTGGTAGTTCAGCCGGGCGAGGACCGCCTGGTCGACAGTGACTCCATAGCGGGCGCGCAGCGCCTGGTCCAGGCCGCCGCCGACATCGACCGCCAGGCCGCGGCTCAGATCCTGCTTCACCGCGGCTTCGGCCGCGGCGTCCGGCTTGGCCGGCTCGACCTTGGTCAGGCGGGCGACGATCCGGCCGCCCGGCGTTTCCGCCGTCGCCGTGCCGCCGACCTTGGCGGCGAACAGGTCGCGCACCAGCGCCGCGGGCACGGCGCCGGCATTGCTGCCGTCGCGCAGCAGCGCCGGGGTCTCGGCATACTGCCCGCCGACCGCCTTGGCGACATCGGCGGCGGCCTCGCCGGCTGACAGGCGCTTGGCGACGTCGGTGGCCAGGGCCGTGGCCGCATCGGCCTGCTTCTGCTCGGTCCAGGCGGCGGCGACCTCGTCGCGCACCTTGGCCAAGGGCTCGGTCGCCGGCGGCACGATGCCGTCGACCCGGACGATGAAGGAGGTCTTGTCGTCGATCGTGCCCATCGGACTGACATCGCCCTGCTGCGCCTGGAAGGCGGCCTGCAGGATCTGCGCCTGGCCGGGCAGCGGCGACAGCGGCTGGCCGCTCTGGGTGGTGCCGTCCTGGGCCACGGCCGGGACCGTGGTGACGGTGAAACCGAACTCCTGCGCCGCCTTGTCGATCGGCACGTTGTCGGCCAGTGCGTCCTCGAACTTGTTGGCGGCGTCGTACAGGGCGTCGGCCGCCTTGCTCTGCTTCAGCTGGGTCTCGATCTCGGCCCGCGCCTCCTCGAACGGCACGGTGCGGGCCGGCTGGATGCCGGTCAGCACCAGCACGTGCCAGCCGAAGGGCGACTGCACCGGGTCGGTCGCCTGGCCCTCGGCCAAAGTGAAGGCGGGGTCGGCCAGGGCCGGGATCGGCATCGCGGTCTTGGCGGTGAAGTCGACCGGGATCAGCTTGACCGCGGCGTTGCCGGATTCGTCCACCGCCTGCTGCACCGCCTTGCCGCCGCGCACCGCCGCGGCGATCTGGTCGGCCAGTTCCTTGGTCGGGGCGATCACCTGGTCGAAGCGGCGCATCTCCGGCTTCTGGTAGGCGGCCTGATTCTTGTCGTAAGCGGTGCGGGCCTCGTCCTCCGACACCGTGACGGTCTTGGCGAACTCGTCGGTGTTCAGCAGCACGACGCTCAGCGTCCGGTACTCGGGCGACTGGAACTTGTCGCCATGGTCCTTGTGATAGGCCTCGAGATCGGCCTGGGTCGGCTGCGGCACGCCGGTCTGGTCGGCGTTGCGCAGCGTGACCGTATCGGCCACCCGGGCCTCGCGGCGATACTTGTAGATCGGGTCGACCAGCGCCTGCGGCGGCTCGGCGCCGCTGAACAGCGCCCGCATCACCTGCTGCTGCTCCATCTGGCCGCGCTGGCCGGCAATGAAGGCGGCCTCGTTGGTGCCGCTGGCCTGCAGCAGCTGCAGGAAGCGGTCGCGGCTGAACTGGTTGGTGGCCGGGTCCCGGAACATCGGGTTGTTGCGCACCGCGTCGGCGACGGCGTCGGTCGACAGGTCGTAGCCGAGATCGGCGGCGATCCGGTCGTACAGCAGGCCGGACACCAGATTGTCCAGCACGCGCTGCGGCAGGCCGAGCTGCTGGGCGACGGAGAGCGGGATCCGCTGGCTCTGGGCATAGGAGCGGAACTGGTTGTCGAGCTGCTGCAGGCTGATCGTCACGTCGCCGACCGTGGCCACGGTGTCGGACTGGCCCCGGTTGCGAAAGATGTCCCCGATGCCCCAGATCGCGAAGCTGAGGATCAGGAGGACGAACAGCACCTTGACGACGACGGAGCCGACCTTGTGGCGGAGAAGCTGCAGCATGACGACCGTGAACAAAGGGCAAGGCCGCACCGGTCTCCCGGGCGGTTGGGCCGCGCATCATAGGTGCGGCCTTCCCGGGCAGCAATGCGCAAGGAGTCCTTGTGGCGCCGCAGCGTTCGGATTGCTACATCAAGGGCGACATTCGAGGACCAGCGGGAGAGAGGCCGATGGCGCGCAAGCTGATCGCGGGCAACTGGAAGATGAACCTGCTGCTCACCGAGGGCACGGCGCTGGCCCGCGACCTCGCGCTGCGGCTGGCCCGCACGGTCGACCCGGCCTTCGACCTGCTGATCTGCCCGCCGGCGACCATCATCGCGCCGATCGCCGACGCGGTGCAGGGCAGCGGCCTCCTGGTCGGCGGCCAGGACTGCCACACCGCGCAGGACGGCGCCCACACCGGCGACATCGCCGCCCGGATGCTGGCCGATCTCGGCTGCAGCCACGTCATCGTCGGCCATTCCGAGCGGCGCCAGGACCATGGCGAGATCGACCTCGTGGTGGCCGAGAAGGCGGCGGCGGCCCAGGCCGAGGGCCTGGTCGCGATCATCTGCGTCGGCGAGACCGACGCCGAGCGCAACGCCGGCCGGGCGCTGCAGGTGTGCAGCCGGCAGATCGCCGGGTCCCTGCCGCGCGGAGCGACGGCGGAGAACACGGTGATCGCCTATGAGCCGGTCTGGGCCATCGGCACCGGCCGCACCCCGACCGCGGCCGACGTGGCCGAGGTGCACGCCCATATCCGCGCGGCGCTGGGCGCGCACGTGCCGTCCGAGGCGGCGGGCATCCACATCCTCTATGGCGGCTCGGTCAAGCCGGCCAACGCCGCCGAGCTGCTGGCGGTGCCCAATGTCGACGGCGCCCTGGTCGGCGGCGCCAGCCTGAAGGCCGATGATTTCTGGGCCATCGCCCAGGCCAGCGTCGCCTGATCCGGATTGCCCCAGCATGGTCGTTGCATAGGGGCGGGGTGCTGGTTATAGTCCCGCCCGCTTGCCGCCCGGCTCTGTCCGGCGGCGGCCCCCGGTCGGAGCGTAGCGCAGCCTGGTAGCGCACTTGCATGGGGTGCAAGGGGTCGCGAGTTCGAATCTCGCCGCTCCGACCATTTTCTTCCGGACTCGCATCATGCTCGTCGCCCTCGACTGGGGAACCTCCTCGCTCCGCGCCTGGCTGCTCGACGCCGACGGCGCCGTGCGGGACGAGGCGTCGGCCCCGCTCGGCATCCTCAAGGTCCCCGGCGGCGATTTCGACGCCGTGTTCAAGCAGGTGGCGGGGCAGTGGATCGCCGCCGGCGCCAAGGCCGCCATCGCCTCCGGCATGATCGGCAGCCGCCAGGGCTGGGCCGAGGCGCCCTATGCCGATTGCCCCGCCGACGCGGCGGCGCTGGTCGCCAAGCTGATTGAGGTGCCGACCTCGCTGGGTGTCAGCCTGCGAATCGTCCCCGGCGTCAGCCGGGTCGATGCCGACGGCATCCCCGACGTGATGCGCGGCGAGGAGGTGCAGATCCTCGGCGACGCGCCGGCGACCGGCCGCCGTCTCTATGTCCTGCCCGGCACGCACAGCAAATGGGCCCTGGCCGAGGATGGCAGGATCGCCTGGTTCGCCACCTCGATGACTGGCGAGGCCTTCGCCGTCCTGGCCGAGCACAGCATCCTGGGCCGGCTGATGGATGGCCGCGCCTACGACCAGCCGGCCTTCCGCCGTGGCCTCGCAGTCGGCGCCTCGGCCGGCGGCGGCCTGCTGCGCCGGCTGTTCAGCGTCCGCACCCTCGGCCTGTTCGGCGAACTCGAGCCGAAGGCGGCCGGATCCTATCTCTCCGGCCTGCTGATCGGGGCCGAGGTGGCCGATGCCCGCTCCACCGTGGCCGACGCCACCGGTGCCGCGCCGGACGAGGTCACCATCGTCGGCGGCGCCGAGCTGTCGGCCCGTTATGCCGAAGCGATCGAGGCCGCCGGGCTGCGCAGCCGAATCGCCCCGGCCGACACCACGGTCAAGGCGCTGTGGCGCCTGGCCAAGCATGCGGAGCTGGTGTGACATGAATCTGCACGATGCCCTCGCCGGGCTGCCCCTGGTCGCCATCCTGCGCGGCGTCAAGCCGGAGGAGGTCGAGGCCATCGGCGCCGCCTTGGTCGAAGCCGGGTTTGGCTGCATCGAGGTGCCGCTGAACTCGCCCCAGCCCTTCGACAGCATCCGCCGCCTGGCCGACCGCTTCGGTTCGCAGGCGCTGATCGGCGCCGGCACGGTGCTGAAGCGCGAGGACGTCGCCCGGGTGCAGGCCTCCGGCGGCCGGCTGATCGTGATGCCGCATGCCGATGTCGAGGTCATCGCCGAGGCGAAGCGGCTGAACCTGGTCTGCGCCCCTGGCGCCGCCACCCCGACCGAGGCCTTCGCGGCGCTGAAGGCCGGCGCCGATGCCGTGAAGATCTTCCCGGCCGAGGCGGTCCCGCCCGCCGTGGTCAAGGCCTGGCGCGCCGTGGTCCCGGCCGCGGTGCCGCTGATCGCGGTTGGCGGCATCACGCCGGACCGGATGGCAGCCTATCGCGACGCCGGCACCACCGGCTTCGGCCTCGGCTCCGCCCTGTACAAGCCCGGCATGACCGCGGCCGAGGTCGCCGCCACCGCCGCATCCTTCGCCGAGGCCTGGCGGGCGCTGCAGGGCTGACAGGGGCGCCCGCCACCTCGGCCCCGACCGCCCAAGAGGCGGCCGAGGAGGCCGTGCGGCATTAGCGGTACCGGTCGGCCTTCGTCAGGTAGCCCTGCACGTAGTCTCGCACGCCATCCTCGAGCGTGTGGAACGGCGCTTGGTAGCCGGCTCGGCGAAGCTTCGTCATCTCAGCTTGGGTGAAGTATTGGTACTGTGCCCGGATCGCGACCGGCATGTCGACATAGTCGAATGCGACCGGCTGCCCGAGCGCACCACCGACAGCAAGCATCAGATCCCGGAACGAGCGGGCCTTGCCGGTGCCGAGATTGAATAGCCCGCAGGTCATCGGGTTGGCCAGAAGCCAAGAAATCACTGCCGTGCAGTCCTTGACATAGACAAAATCCCGCGACTGCTCACCGTCGCCAAAGCCCTCTTTGTGCGACTTGAACATCCGGATGGTCTTCCCCTCCGCGATCGACTGGGTGTTCTTCGCGACGAGGCTCTGCATGTCGCCCTTGTGAGACTCGTTAGGGCCATAGACATTGAAGAACTTGAGCCCGGCCCATTGCGGAGGAGCGTCGCCACGGCGGGCGCGCTCAAGTGCCCAGCAATCGAAAGTGTGCTTGGACCAGCCATAAAGATTCATGGGCTGCAGGCGGCCCAGCGCCTCGTCGCTGTCGTCGTCGACGAAGCCGGCAGAGCCGTCGCCATAGGTCGCCGCCGAGGAGGCGTAGATCAGCGGCGTGCGGGTCCGGGTGCACCAGTTCCAAAGCCGGGTCGAGAGCCGGAAGTTCGAGCGCACGATCTCATCGGCATCGGTCGCGGTGGTCGACGAATTCGCTCCCATATGGATCACCGCCTCGACACCGGAGCGCCCGGCCAGGAACGGCTCGATCTCGTCGGGGAAGATGATGTCCGAGAAGCGTCGCTTGGCAATATTGCGCCATTTGGCATCGGTCCCGAGCGCGTCGGCAATAACGATGTCGGTCCGGCCGGCTTCGTTGAGGTCGGCGGCGATGTTGGAGCCGATGAAGCCCGCGCCGCCGGTCAAGATGATCATGATGGCTTGTCTCCGTGGGTGGCCACCGTCGCGGGCCGTTGCGATATCAGCCTCGTGGTCGACTGGCCGGGGGTCAGCGCCGCCAGGAGCACCGTGCCGCCGCCTGCCCGTACGATATCCGCGCCGATCACCAGTTCCTCTGTATAGTCCGCTCCCTTGACCAGCACGTCCGGGCGCAGCGCCTTGATAAGCTCGTAGGGTGTGTCCTCGTCGAACAGCACCACCGCGGCGACTCCCTTCAGCGCGCCCATCACCTCCGCCCGCGCTATCTCGGCCTGAACCGGCCTGGTTGGCCCCTTGAGGCGCTGCACCGAGGCGTCGGTGTTGAGCGCCATCACAAGCCGGTCGCAGGCCGCGGCCGCTTGGCGGATCAGCGAGACGTGGCCGGGATGGATCAGATCGAAGCAGCCGTTGGCGATGCCGACGGTGAGGTTGTTGGCTCGCCAGAACGCGCGTATCCGCATCAACTCGTCCAGCGCCACCAAGCGGCCGTCCTCGACGTCGAGGGCCTGGGCGCCGCCGTGCAGCGCCAGGACGAGCTCCTCGCACGACACAGTGGCCGTGCCGAGCTTGGCCACGACGAGGCCGGCGGCATGATTCGAGGCATTCATTGCCTCCGCGAGCGGGAAACCCGCTGCGAGTGCGGCACCGAGCACGGCGACCACGGTGTCGCCAGCGCCGGATACGTCGAACACCTCACGAGCGATCGTCGCCAAGTGGATCGGGTCGCCCGATCGCGCAAAATAGGACATGCCCTTCTCCGAGCGCGTCAGAAGCACGTCGGCGTCGCAGATCTCGTGGGCAAGCCGCGCGGCCGCTTCGGCCTCCTCGTCGGTTTCGCATGGTCGCCCGGTGGCGAGTGCGAGCTCAGCACGGTTCGGCGTGATGATCGAGGCGCCACGATAAGCCGACAAATCGCGCCGCTTGGGATCGACCACCACGCGCTTGCCGACCGCCTGGGCATAAGCGAGCGTACGCTGCAGCACCATATCCGTGAGCACACCCTTGCCATAGTCCGACAGGATGACGATGTCGCAGCTGTCAATGGCTGCGCAGGCGCGCTCAATCAGTTGCGTCTCGATCTCCGGCGCAACCGGCCGGAGGGTCTCCCGATCGATCCGGGCGATCTGCTGGCGATGGCCGAGAAGACGCGTCTTCGTTATCGTGCCGCGGCTGTCGTCGAATACGGTTGTCGAAAGATCGACCCGTCCCACCCGCTGGAGCTGCTCGGAGAGCTGAGCGAAGGCGCTGTCCCGGCCGGCGACACCGACGAGGGTGACCGTTCCGCCGAGCGAGGCGATATTGGCGGCGACATTGGCGGCGCCGCCCGGCACTGCGCGCTCCGACGTGAGCCGAACCACCGGCACGGGCGCTTCAGGCGAGACTCGGTGAACCTCGCCCTCGATGTAGACGTCGAGCATGAGGTCTCCGACCACTGCAACCCGGGCGGCCGCGAACCTCTCACTAATACCCTGCATTCCTCGCCTGCTCCCACACTCTCAAGGCCGGATTCATTCGCCGGAGGCGCTGTCATCTCTACTGTGTCGGGACAATTCGGAAAATGCCGAATACAGATGATACAGACTGCTCGCCGGAACGAAATCGGTCAGCGCTCGGCCGTCCGGGTCGACGCGGTCGATCCAGCCAGCGGGGAACGGGCGATTGAGGAACGTTTTGGTGAGGGCGCCAACCATCGCTGCAGCCACGTCTGCGGCGCGAGGATCACCTGAAGCATGACGAACGGCAGCGGCCTTGGCCCCTTCGGCGTGAGGCCAGAGGCGGTGCGATAGCTTGCGCGGCCTGAGGTCAATGCCGACCTCGTCGAAGCACAGGCCGTCTGCGGTCATGCCATGGCGGCCGGCGGCCTGCCACAGCCGGTCTGCAAACATACTCTGATCCGTCCCTGAGAGGGCGCCGTACCACTGCAACAGCCAAGCCCATTCGAACTGATGGCCAGGTTCGAAGAATTGCCCCGCAGGCTCGCCTGGCAGCGACGACCAGTCAGCATCGTAGTGCTCCAGGAGGATGCCCGGCTCGTCTTGAAACAGCTTGGCGCCGAAATGCGCCACGATGGTCCCCGCCCGGTCGAGGAACGGACCTTCCGGCAGGGCCTCGTGGAGTGCGAGATAGGCTTCGAGCAGATGCATCAGCGGATTCTGCGATTTCAATCCGCTTGGATCCGGATGGCGATCGTGAAGGCCGAAATGTCGTTCGTCGATGAGCCGTCGATCGACGAACGCCACCGTCTGGTCGATTGCACGCCGCAGCCGCGGCTCACCGGTCAGGCGATAGGCCGCCGCCAGAGCGAACAGCATGAACGCGTGGGTGTAACTGTCTCGGGTTGCCGAGATCACCTTTCCGGAGGACGAGACCGAGAACGGCACGCCGTCCCGCAGATCGCCATCGTCGCAGAACCGGTTCAGCAGCCCGTCGAGCGCCCGCATCGCCGGTTCGGCGCCGGCGGGAAACACCCCGACAAGCGCCGCATGGCTGAAGACGAAGATCTGGCGCGCCTGCACCATGGCACGGTGCGGCACGTCGTCGATCGGACGCCCGGCGAAATCAAGGCGCTCGCAAAACATCTGCTGTCTGGTTGCGAAGCCCTCCGTGGACCAGAACGGCAGAAGAACCTCACCCATGAGATCCGCATAAAGCGAGAGCGGCGACTCGATCACTGCCAATGTCCGATCTGAAATGTCCTTCGGCGGGACCTTCTATCTGAATCGGGCAGGGCAGGCGAGCGCGATGACGATGCGACCACCGCCTGGATCGAGGTCAGGGTGGCCCCAGCGGCTGCGGCCCGGAGGGCGTGTCGTCAGTCGTCCCCGATCCGTGACGATTGCCGGGTTTCAAGGCACTGGGCAACGAAGTGGTCAAGATTGCCCCCGGTGAACTTGAAGCCCCGCACGCCCGCCGCCGCGGCCGCCTCCATGTCACTATCCCGATCGCCGATCATCAGCGATCGTTCGATATCGGTCGGATAGTCGGAAAGTGCTTTCAGGAGCATTCCCGGTCTCGGCTTGCGGTCAGGATGGTCTCGACGATAGGCCTGGACGGTGGCTTCGGGATGGAAAGGGCAATAGTAAAAGGACGCGATCGCGCCGCCGTGGGCGCGAATCACTCCGTCCATCCAACGGTTCAGGGCCAGTAGATCAGCCTCGCGATAAAAGCCACGGGCGATCCCCGACTGATTGGTGACAACGACCACGCGATAGCCGGCTTGGCGCAGGCGGACGAGGGCGTCGAGCGCCCCTTCGATCCAAACGATATCCACCGGTCTGAATGGGTAGCCGCTGTCCCGGTTCAGTACGCCGTCGCGGTCGAGCAGCGCCATCGGCCGAGTTGCGGATCGGTCGTCCTCGGAAATCACGAAGCGGTTCCGACAGGCCAGGTCGCCTTCAGCAACGCCCGAAGCGACGTCATGGAGAAGCTCCGAGGCGAAGCGAGGGAGGCCGGGAAGCCCGACGCTGTGGACGACAGATAGGCGGTTCGTCTGCTCATTTTGACCCTGTCCGACTCACAAGGCGCGCGGTGTGCGCCACCGGACCCACATGTGCCGAAGTTTGAACAGCATTCTACGAGGGTCGATCAGGCTCGCATAGCGCTGAGCGGCAGCACGGCCGGGAACACCCGCGCCGGCCGAGAAGGGCTGACGCCGGCTTCGGGCTTGGTCCGCGGGTATCCGGACCCGGGCGCGCATCTCTTCCCGGCACCTTCCGTGCCTGGTCTACGGCATTCACACATCGATCGGCGACACCGGCGGCGGGCATATGGATTGCCTCTCCGCTTGCGGGAGAGGTCGGACAACATGTCCAACGCGTGTGCGGATGAGATGCGTGAATCCGGTAGCCGGCCCGGCCTGGCGGCGGGATGCGATGCCGCCGGCTCGATACCCCGAGCGCAGCGGCACGCGGCCTGGCCAGACTATCGGAGTATCAATGTGTCGTGCCCTTGATCAGTATGCCCATGCCATGGCGATACTGCTCCGGCAGGCCGGCCTCCTGGCAGAATCGGCTAAAGCCGATCCGGGCCTTCCAATCGTGCTCTTCCGGGCAATCATCCACCAGGATGACGCCGCCCGGGGCAACCCGCGGCCAGAAGCGCTTCAGCGTTTGATAGGTCGGCTCCGCGAGGTCGATGTCGAGCAGCACGACCGAGCAGGATGCCGGCAGCTTGCTGTCCGGGATCGTGGTGATGTCGCCCTGGATCAGCGAGACGTCCCCGGCATTGTGGCGCCGCAGGATCTTCGCGACCAGCCGCTGCGAACTGCCGGAGAACATGTACCGGTTGCGGGTCGGCGTTCCCAGCCCTACGTCGCGGGTAAACTGCTGCTCGACGAACCCGTCGAACGTGTCGTAGCAGGAATATTTTTTGTTGATTCCCAGCCGCCTGATCATATTTCGCGCCACGGCCGCCGTCCCGCCCATGGCGCAGCCAATTTCCACGATGTCTCCCGGTACATCTTTGTGTTCGATCAGGTAATGCAGATACAGGTATAGCCGCTCCGGGGCCAAACACGACGGCGGATACCGATACAGCAGCGGAACCAGGGACAATCGAGCGATTTCCTTGAGTCTTTGCTTCATATTGCTATCCCCCATTCCTCGAATTTCGGACACGATACCCAGAGCAACCGAGCACTCGATGGTCCGGAACGATACCAGTGGCCGCCGGATTGTAAACAGCGGATGGACCGCGGTGCACGGCTCGAGGCGGGGCAGATCAAGGCCGCGCTGATGCCGCGCCGCCGGTCGAGAGGGTCCGGTAGCCGTGGGCCCTACGCACTGATCGGCGCTTCTGCCGCTTCCTCGGGCTTGACCCGATCCTGACAGTCCCGGTGCTCGACCAGACGCTTTTGAACGCGAATAAGATCCGATCTGACTCGCGGGCCGTCAACCAGCAACACCAAAATCTTTCAAATGTTTCGTAACTGCAGCAAGCGGGATTTCCCGGATACAAGAATAAGGATTGCTCTCTCCAGTACAAGTCGGCTTGTTTAGGCACGGGTAGCAGGATGGCGGCCTGGCGTTGCTCACCACTATCGTCCCAGGAGGGGTCCAAACAGTTGTAATATTCGAGCCATAGATCATGATCGCTGGAGTGCCGATCGCGTGGGCCGTATGTACCCCGAAACTATCGAGACCGATCAGAACCCTGACATCTTCCAGGCTGCGAAAAAATTCGGCCAGCGGCCCCGCGACGATCTCGATGCCCGCATCGTCGCCGTCCGGTAAACACCCCTCCAGATAGCTCCGATCCGACGGCGCACCGAATACCACCACCCTCAGGCCGCTGGCCCGGATCTTGGCGATCAACGCGCGCCAGTGCTCCTGGGGCCATAGCTTGCATTCCTGGCTTGCTGTCGGCTGAATGCCGATCCTGTCGCTACCGGGGCGATGGGCATATGGCTTGCCGGCAGCGTCGTACAATCGGGAATGCGCCGGCACCGTCGCGCCCAGAGCCGTCGCGACGCGTTGGATCGATGAATAGCTGCTTGGATCATTGGCAGGCGCAGCGATCAGGTGCCGGACGAATTTCTCGCCGCCGGTCCGGACAATCTTTGCCAGGGGATGACCGTGCCCCCAGGTGATGCTGGTATTTCCGGAGGGCGAGATCGCCCATCCAAGCAAATTTTCCCTAAAGTCGCCCACGACATTGACCACCCGGTCGAAGCGCTTCGGCCAGAGCCCTGCCACGGTCCAAGCGAGTTTCATCGCGGCGTTGAACCCAAAATTCTTGGCGGTGCCCATCGGGAACGACGCGTAGAAGATCTCCGAAATCAACGGGTTGCTGGAATAGAGCTCACGGAACTGCGGACGGGTGAGGACGGAAATCTCCGCGCTCGGCTCCGAGCGCCCCAGCGCTTCTATCAGGCCTGTCTGGATGACCGCATCTCCCAGATTGCGGGCCTGGATCACAAGAATGCGGTTTTTGGCCATGCCAATTTGTGTTCTGTATCGGGACGTGTCGAAGCGACGGCTGCAACGCACCAACTACGCCTCTCGCGCCCGAAAAATCAATTGGAAGGTGCCGCCTCGCCAGCGCAGTCGCTCGATGGAGATGGGAGGCCGGAACGCTATTTGCTGTAACTCAGCCGGCTCGCCATGTTGGAGTGGCCTTGATCGCTCCGGCCGCGGCGCGGAGCAAAGCCATCCAGGGCCGCAGCATCGGAGGTATGGATGGCTCTGTCGGCATCGCTTCTTCGCAATGACGGTTCTCTTGTGTGAGGGCCCGATCACGGGCTTGTCGTCACAGGCTCGTCCGGCTGGCACCCAATCCCGCCCGTGACACCGGCCCGGCCGCCGTCTATGACCATCGCACGACCGGCGGGGCAGGGGGATCGGCGCGTGGTGCAGCGTGGGGGCGTTCAGGCTGGAGGCGGGCAGGCCGGAGGTGGCCAGGCCGGAGATGGGCAGGTCGGGCGGCCGGGGTTCATCCGGCGGCAATATGACCGGCTGATCCGGGCGGCGCACGGGCCGCGGGCGCAATGGACGCTGGCCGGCGTGTCCTTCGCCGAAAGCTCGTTCTTCCCGATCCCGCCCGACGTCGTGCTGATCCCGATGATGCTCGCCAATCCGCGGCGGGCCTGGTGGCTGGCGGGGCTGTGCACCGTGGCCTCGGTGCTGGGCGGCCTGGTCGGCTACGCCATCGGCTATTTCCTGTTCGAGACGGTCGGGTCCTGGCTGATCAACCTCTACGGCCTGCAGGCCGGGTTCCACGAGTTCCAGCAGAAATACGCCGAATGGGGCAGCTGGATCATCCTGGCCAAGGGGGTGACGCCGATCCCCTACAAGCTGGTGACCATCACCAGCGGCGTGGCGCAGTTCCCGATCGTGCCGTTCATCCTGTCCTCGATCGCCTCGCGCGGCCTGCGCTTTTTCCTGATCGCGGTGCTGATGCGGATCTATGGCGACCAGGTGCGTCATTACCTCGAGAAGTACCTGAACTGGGCCTTCTGGGGCTTCCTGGTCCTGGTCGCCCTCGGCTTCGCGGTGATGACGCAGATCTAAGGGCCGCCGAACCGCGGAGATTCCGGCCATGACCGTGCAAGCCATCCTCCTCCCGGTCTTCGTGCAGGTGGCGCTGATCTTCCTGCTGGCGGTGTGGATGCTGCGGGAGCGCGCCGGCGCGCTGCGGCGGGGCGAGGTGCATCCGCGCGACATCATCCTCGGCCAGCCGGCCTGGCCGGCGCGGGCCACCCGGGTCTCGAACAGCTTCCACAACCAGTTGCAGCTGCCGCTGCTGTTCTTCGTGCTGGTGATCCTGGCGATGATGACGAAGAAGGCGGACCTGCTGTTCGTGGTGATGTCCTGGCTGTTCGTCGCCACCCGGGTCCTGCATGTGGCGGTGCACACCGGCGCCAACCGCCTGAGCCCCCGCTTCGGCGCCTACGCCGCCGGCTTCGTGCTGCTGCTGGCGATGTGGGTGATCTTTGCGCTCCGCATCCTGCTGGCCGGGGTGGAGCCGGTGTGATCCGCTGCTAGATTGACGTGACGATCCAGGCCGCCCCGCCGATCGCGATGGTGTCCTCCAACAGGGCGGCCAGCAGGTCGCGCCTGAACACCCGGGCCAGACGGGACCGCAGCTCATAGCCGACCACGGTCCCGGCTACGGCGCCGGCCACGCCGGCGATGAGCCCGACGAGCACCGAGCCGCCGACGATGCCGAAGGGGGCGCCGCAGACCGCGCCGCTGACGATCCGGGCGCCGAACTGCACCGGCACCTTCCGGCTCGGCGTTCGCGGCAACTGGTCGGCGACCAGCTCGGCGATGGCCGCGATGGTGAGCAGCCAGGGCGTCACGGCAGCGCCGAGAAAGGCCAGCCCGGTGCCGTCGAGCGGCAGCCAGCCGAGATGGGCGGCCCAACTGACCGCCGCCGGCGCGGTCATCGTCCGCAGCCCGGCGACACAGCCGATCAGGAAGGCGAGGACCAGCATCGAAATCTCCCCCGGAAATGCGGCCGCGGAGGGCCGGTCTCTAAAAATCGGCCGCCAGCATCCGCGATCGCGGGCTGCCTGTCGATACCGTCCGGGTTCGCTCCGCCTGCCAGACCGACCGAAGTCCTCTTGACCCCGGCCGCATGGATTTCGCCGTCGTGAACCTGGCTCTAAAGAGGATCTGAAGCCTATCGGTTCTTGTCCGGCAAAACGGCCGGGTGCTAGCGTTGTCCCTCAAACAAGCGAAGGGGGAAACGATGGCGTTTGTGTGTCGAGCCGCGATTGTCGCGGCGGCGATCGGGGTTGGCTTGTCATGGCCCGCCCTGGCGCAGGATACGGCGGCCCAGGCGAAGGCGGAGATCCAGCGGGTGCGCGACAGCGCCGGCTTCAAGGCCGCCGTGCAGCACATCGACCAGGGCTATGACGGCTACATCGCCGAAGGGATCAAGCTGGTCGAGATCCCGGCGCCGCCGTTCAAGGAAGAGGCGCGGGCCAAGGCCTTCGCCGAGCTGCTGCGCGGCGCCGGGCTGGCCGATGTCGAGATCGACGAGGAGGGCAACGTCCTCGGTCTGCGTAAGGGCACCGGCGGCGGCGACCGCGTCGTCGTCGTGTCGGCCCATCTCGACACCGTGTTTCCCGAGGGCACGGATGTGCAGGTGCGGCGCGAAGGCACCAGGCTGAAGGCCCCGGGCGTCAGCGACGACACCTTCAGCCTGGCGGCGATCCTGGCCTATATCCGCGCCATGGATGCGGCCGGGATCAAGCACAAGGCCAACATCCTGTTCGTCGGCACGGTCGGAGAGGAGGGGCTGGGGGACCTGCGCGGCGTCCGCCACCTGTTCACCAAGGGCGAGTACAAGGACCGGATCGACGCCTTCTTCTCGATCGAGGGCGGGTCGGCCGACCAGTTCACCAGCTCCGGCGTCGGCTCCAAGCGCTACCGGGTCACCTACAAAGGCCCGGGCGGCCACAGCTTCGGCGCCTTCGGGCTGGTCAACCCGGCCTACGCCATGGCCGAGGCGATCACGCAGCTGTCCCGCACCCAGGTCCCGTCCGACCCGAAGGTGACCTACAATGTCGGCGTGGTGACCGGCGGCACCTCGGTCAACTCGATCCCGGTCGAGACCTCGATGGAGGTCGACATGCGCTCCGGCAACAGCGACGGGCTGGACCGGGTGGAGCAGCGGCTGCTGGCCATCGTCGATCAGGCGGCGGCGACGGAAAACGCCGCCCGGTCGACCAAGGAGGGCGAGATTGCGGTCGAGAAGACGGTGATCGGCGACCGCCCGGCCGGCGCCATCGCCGAGACCGAGCTCTTGTTCCAGCTGGCCAAGGCCTCGATCGAGGCGGCGGGCTACGAGTTCAAGGGGCCGCGCGAGGCCTCGAACGATTCGAACATCCCCTGGAGCCTCGGCATCCCGGCGGTGACCCTGGGCAAGAACGGCCCGGGCCAGAGCGGCCGGGCGCATTCGCTCGACGAATGGATGGACATCGACAAGGCGCCGATGCTGCAGGGCATGGCGACCAGCCTGGCGACGATCCTGGCGACGGCGAAGATGGAATAGTCGGGCGGGCTGGCTGCCGTCAAACGGAGCGCAGGGAGGCGGCGACCGAGGCCAGCACGGTCTCGGCTGCCGCGGCGGCCGGGAAGCCGGAGACCTGCCCGTCGCCGGTCTCCATCAGCAGCCAGCCGCCATCCTGGCGCCGTGCGATATCGGCTGTGGCGAAACGGCTCGGCAGCGCCCGGGCAATGGCGTCCAGCAGATCCGGCGGCGGAGATTCGGCGGAGGCCGGGCCGGTGAAGCGCGGCCAGCAGCCCAGGACACGGCCGTCCAAGGCGAAGCAGCGCCACTCCTCGGCCTGGCCGCCCGTCGCGGCGAGCGGGACATAGCGGCGGAAGACCAGGCCACCGGTCAGGCTGTCGCCCTGCAGCTCGACGAACCGGCTGACCACGTGCCGGACGGACGCGCGATCGGCCGCGTCGGGGATGAAGCAGGCTTCGGACCAGTAGCCGGCGGCCTGGGACTTGACCCAGTCTTTCACGGTCACAGCCGCATCGCCGAACGGGGCCAGCGCCCCGAATAGCGCGGTATCGTCGCCAATGCGATCCCGGTCGACCCAGGCCGTCTCGGGCATCCAGCGGCCGACGGAGGCGTGGGCCGCGGGCAGATGATGGCAGGCCGCATACTGCTCGGGCGTGTTGAGGAGTCGGACGCCGCGCTCGGATAGGGCGGCAAAAAGCCAGCCATAGGCCTCGGCCGGCATCATCCAGCCGCGATACACGGCCATCCCGGGACCATCGACCGCCGCGCGCCGCAGGGCCGTCCCAGCGTCGGGCCCGCGCTCGATGGCGTCATGGTCGATGAGCAGCGGGCGCAACCCGAGGCGATCCGAAATCTCCGCCTCTTCGTCAAACGCCGGGTCCGGAGATCGCGGCGACAGCGGATCAGCGCAGAGGAGGATGTAGGGTCCGGGCATGTAACGCGCCGGCTAGACCTCTTCCCAGGACGGCAGGCCGTGCTTGTGGGCGGTGCGCCGCACGAACCAAGCCATGATGGCGCCGAAGGCAGCTCCCGCGAGCAGAGATCCGACGATCCGGCCGATCACCGCCAATCCGCTGGGGGCCCCGTCCATCAGCCAGGTGAGGATCCCCCAGCCGACCGCGAAGGTGACACCCATGATGGCAACATTTGCCCACGGGGGAAGGAACAGCGGCGGCGGCACGGCAAAGCCGAGACGCCAGAGCAGGCGGTGGAGCGGGGGCGTGCCATGCTTGATCCCCTTCGCCTCCATCAACGCGCGGCTCCTGGCCAGCCTGTCTTCGAAGCTCACCGGCATTCCCATGGTTCCCCTCTCCAAACGAAGCCGCCGGATAGTCTTCGCATCGGCCACCGCTCCGAGCAATGCACAGAGCGGCGAAAGGGCCGTGTTACCCCGCCCTCACCAGCAGCCGCCCCGCCCGATCCACCTCGGTCTCCCCCGCGCGCCACGACATCCGCCCATTCACCACCACGAAATCCAGCCCGCGGGACGGGGTCTTCGGCGCCTCGAAGGTGGCGGCGTCGGCGATGTGGGCCGGATCGAACACCACCAGGTCGGCGGCGTGGCCCTCGCGCACCAGGCCACGGTGGGGCAGGTTGAAGCGCATCGCCGACAGGCCGGTCATCTTGTGCACCGCCGTCTCCAGCGGGAACAGGCCGAGGTCGCGGCTGTAATGGCCCAGCACGCGCGGGAAGGTGCCCCACAGGCGCGGATGCGGGTGGCTGTCATGCGGCAGCCCGTCCGAGCCGATCATGGTCAGCGGGAAGGACAGGATGCGGCGGACATCGGCCTCGTCCATCTGGAAGTAGATGGCGCCGGCCGGGTGCAGCCGCACCGCCGCCTCCTTCTCGGTGCAGCCCCATTCCGCGGCGATGTCGGCCAGGTCGCGGCCCGCCATCTCCGGCTGCGCCTTGGACCAGGCGACCATGATCCGGATGTCGCCGGTGACATGGTCCGGGTCCAGCACGGTCGACCCGGCGGTGTAGGGATAGGCGTCGAGCCCGACCGGCTGGTTCTTGCTCGCCGCCTCGATCACCGGCAGGGTCTCGCGGCTGCGGCCCCAATTGTGCGGCCCGGCGCATTTGTGATGCGAGATCACCACCGGCACGCGGGCCCGGCGCGCGGTCGAGAAGCTCTCCTCCAGGGAATCCAGCACCTTGTCGTGCTCGTCGCGCATATGGGTGGCGTAGACGCCGCCGCGGTCGGCCAGCAGCTCGGCCAGCGCCGCCACCTCGTCGGCATCCGCCGCGGCGTTCGGCTTGTAGTAGAGGCCGGTCGAGAAGCCGATGGCGCCGGCATCCAGGCTGTCGGCCAGCAGGCGGCGCATGGCGTCGATCTCGCCGGCATTCGCCTTGCGGCCGACATCCGCCATCGTCCCGATGCGCAGCGAGGAATGGCCGATCAGCGCCGCCACGTTGACGCCCGGCACCACCTTGTCCAGCCGGCCGCGATAGTCGGCGAAGCTCGGGAACTCGTAGGCGGCTTCGTCGCCCAGCAGGTTCAGCGGCGGCGGCGGGGCGCCCTTCAGCGTCAGCGGCGACAGGCTGATGCCGCAATTGCCGACCACCACCGTGGTCACGCCCTGGCTGATCTTCGGCAGCATGTCCGGGCCGTCGATCACCGCCCGGTCGTCATGGGTGTGCACGTCGATGAAGCCCGGCGCCACCACACGGCCGGCGACGTCGATGCTCTGCTTCGCCCGGTCGGCGGCGATGCTCCCGGTCGGGGCGACGGCGGCGATGCGGTCGCCGAGAATGGCGACGTCGGCCTGGATTCGGGGGGCGCCGGACCCGTCGATCACGGTGCCGTTGCGGAGCAGCAGGTCGTAGGGCGTGTGGTCAGGCATGGATATTCTTCCGTCGGGCAGCGCGAGGCGGCGGGGCGCCGGCCGGCTCATCGAGGGTGGGAAGCTGGCTGAGGCTGAGCTTGACCCGGCGCAGGCTTTCCAGCGCGGTCGGGCCGCGCCGCATGGCCACGCCGGTCGCGATCACGTCGATCACCGCCATATGGGCCAGGCGGGACGCGGTGGGCTTGAAGATGTCGCTGTCCTCGGGCGGGGCGACGGCCAGCACGATCTCCGCCGCGCGGGCCAGCGGCGTGTCCGGCCGGGTCAGGGCGACGGTGGTGGCGCCGTATTGCCGGGCGATCTCGACGCTCTCCACCAGGTCGCGGAAGCGGCCGGAATTGCAGATCGCCAGCACGCAGTCGCCCAGACCGAGCGTGGCGGCCGACATCCGCTGCAGCTGGGCGTCGGCGTGGAAATCGGTCGGCAGGTCGAGACGGAAGAAGCGCAGATAGGCGTCGTGGCCGACCGCGTGCGAGCCGCCGCCGACGCCGTAGATGTCGAGCCGGCGGGCGTGGGCGATCGCCTCGATCGCCTGGCGCAGCGGCTGCGGGTCGAGCTGGTTGCGCACGGCGACGACCGCTTCGATCACGCTGTCCAGCACCCGGTCGGCCAGCTGGGCGACATCATCCGGCGCACCGTCGGCCTGGGGGCGGCGTTCCAGATAAGGGCTGGCGACGGCGAGGTTCTGCGCCAGCCGCACCTTGAAGTCTCGCACGCTGTCGCAGCCCAGCGCCCGGCAGAAGCGGGTGACCGACGGCTCGCTGACCTGCGCCCGCCGCGCCAGCTCGGCGATGCTGGCGCGGGTGGCGAAGCCGGGGTCGGCCAGCACCGCCTCGGCCACGCGCTGCTCGGACGGCCGCAGCGAGGCCTCCATGCGGCGCAGGCGCGAGACGATGTCGACCACATAGGCCATCAGAAGAAGGTCCGGATGGCGCCCGAGACGCGGTAGTCGTCCTCCACCACCATCATCACCTGCCATTTGTCGAAGGTGGTGCAGGGGTGGGAGATGCCGCAGCACACCAGGTCGCCGACCTGCGGGTCGAAGCCGTCCGGCAGCTTCAGATAGGCGTGCTGGTCGTTCATCGCGGTCAGCACCGCGCCGGCCGGCACCGGCTGCGGCGCGGCGGCGCCGGCGGGGCGCCACAGGGCCGGGATCGGCAGCTCGATGTCGTAGGACACGTCGCGCTTGCCCATGGTCAGCAGCGCCAGGCCAGGCTCCGGCCGCGACTGCACCATCGACCACACCTCCAGCGCCGGCGCCAGGTCGCCATGGCGGCGCCAATCGGCCGGGATGCGGCGGATGACATGCTCGAACAGCCGGGTGTACTGGCCGGAATCATGGGTCAGGTAGCAGCCGCTGCGCACCACCACCTGGACCGGACGCGACAGCCGCACCTCGGCCAGCCGGCGGGCGACGATGTCGTAATAGGCCGAGCCGCCGGCGCTCAGCAGCACCGGCGTGTCGGCAGGCAGGTTGGCGGCGAACAGCCCGGCGCCGTCGATCTCCGCCGCCAGCGCCGCCAGCCGGTCGAGGAAGCCGGTGACGGCGATCTCGTCCGCCGCCGCATCCTTGGTGACCACGAGGCCCTCATAGCCCTCGACCCCCCGCAGGGCCACGCCGGCGGCGCCGGCCGCAGCCTTGGCCACCTCCAGCGCGTCGGCGGCGGTGCGGCAGCCGGTGCGGCCGCCGGCCATGCCGAGCTCGACCAGCAGGCCCAGCGGACGCGCCGGCGGCGTCGCCCGGGCGGCCTCGGCGAGGCGGCGCACGCCGGCGACGGAATCGACCAGGCAGAAGGCTTCGAGCGCCGGGTCGGCGGCCAGTGCCGCCAGCACCGAGCGCATCGAAGCGGCGTCGACCAGCTGGTTGGCGATCAGGATCCGCTTCACCCCGAAGCGGCGACACACCTCGAATTGCTGCGCGGTGGCGACGGTGATGCCCCAGGAGCCGTTGGCCAGCTGCAGGTCGAACAGCTGCGGGCTCATCGTGGTCTTGCCGTGCGGCGCCAGGGCGACGCCGGTCTCGGCCAGGATGTCGCGCATCCAGCGGGCGTTGCGCTCCAGCACCGACCGTTTCAGCAGCGCCTGCGGGAAGGGCAGGTCGCCGGACAGCGCGTTCCAGCCCTGGTCGCCGAGGCTGCGGAACGGGATCGGGCTCAGGCCGGGCGGCAGTCCCTTGCTGGCGCCGTCGACCGGTGAGTCGAGGATCGGGTCGAGGGCGAGGACGGAGGGGGTGAACATCAATTCGGCTTCCATTCGTCAGGACGTGTCCGGCTCGACAGGCCTCCGCGATGCCCGGGCATGACGGGGAGCGTCGACACCATCCGCGTCAGAAATCTTCCAGTGTGAGCTCTTCGGCCATCATCCGGTTGCCGGCGGTCAGCCCGCCATCGACCGGCAGCATGGCGCCGGTGATGAAGCCGGCCAGCTCGTCGGAGGCCAGGAAGGCCACGGCCTTGGCGATGTCGGACGGCTCGGCCACGCGCTGCAGCGGGTACCATTTGCGCAGGGACTCGAAGATCTCCGGCTTCTTGTCGACCCGCGCCTGCCAGATCGGGGTGCGCACGGTGCCGGGGCAGATCACGTTGGCGCGGATGCCGAAGGGCCCGTATTCCACCGCCAGCGCCCGGGTGTAGCTGATCAGCCCGGCCTTGGCGGCGCTGTAGGCCGGGTGGCCCAGCGTCTGCAGCGCATTGACGCTGCTGATGTTGACGATGCTGCCGCGGCGGCGCGCCTTCATCCCGTCGATCACCGCGGCCACGACGTGATAGGCGCCGTTCAGGTTCAGCGCGACATCCCCGGCCCAGCTCTCGGCCGTGGTCGAGGCCAGGGTGCCGCCGCCATTGCCGCCGCCGGCGTTGTTGACGGCGATGTCGACCGGGCCGGTGCGGGCGACCGCGGCTTCGATCGCGGCCCGGATGGCGCCGGCGTCGCGCAGGTCGGCCGGCGCGGCGGCGGCCTTGGTGCCGGCTTCGGCCAGCGTGGCGACGCGGGCGTCGAGCGCCGCGGCGTCGCGGTCGGACAGGATCAGCGTCGCCCCGGCCTGGGCGAAGAGGTCGACGATCGCCCTGCCGATGCCGCCGAGCGCCCCGGTGACGAGAACGGTCCGATCCGCGAAGCGCGTCATGACTGTGAGTCCGGCAGAGAGTGATGGGGCGATGGTAGCTCAGTGTTTGAAACTTACAAGTCAGCCTTCATGCGTGTGCGCTGCAGCATCGGACCGGAGCCGCAAATGGTTCGAGGAATCAGCGTTGCTGCGGAATCGCGGAAAGCTGGGGTGATGGATCGTTGCTGCCAAAGCGCGTCCCGACGTGATTGTAAGAGAATTACATCCGGGGTGCTTCCGGCAGAAAGCCGGGCGTGGCAGCATGCGCGGCCTGGCCCTTGGCGCCGTGAGATAGGAAGCATCATGAGCAAGCGCGAGCATTTCGGAACCACCGTCACCGGCGCCGGCGGGCAGAAGCTGCCCTTTTCCAAGGCCGTCCGTGCCGGCGACTATGTCTATGTCTCGGGCCAGGTGCCGTTCGACGAGAACGGCGTGGTCGTGGCCGGCGGGATCGAGATCCAGACCCACCAGACCATGAAGAACGTCCAGGCGGCGCTGGAGTTGGCCGGCTGCACGCTGGACGACGTGATCAAGGTCACGGCCTGGCTGGACGACACCCGCGACTTCGCCGCCTTCAACCGCACCTATGACAGCTACTTCACCGGCGACCGGCCGGCGCGATCCTGCGTCCGCGCCGACATGATGATCGACTGCAAGGTCGAGATCGAGGCGATCGCGTTCAAGCCACTGAGCTGAGACCCGGCCGCGGCACAGCCGGGACCGGCCGCTCGCCCTGCACCATGGTGCGGTACAGCAGCCGGTCCTGGCCGTCATAGTCGTTGACGGCGTAGTGCAGGGTGCAGCGGTTGTCCCAGATCGCCAGGTCGTGCGGCTTCCAGCGCAACCGGCAGGTGAATTCCGGCCGGATGGCATGGGCGTAGAGGAAGTCGAGCAGCGGCTTGCTCTCCTCCACTGTCATGCCGGCGAAGCGCTGGGTGTAGATCGAATTGATGAACAGCGCCTTGCGGCCGGTGCCGGGATGGACCCGCACCACCGGGTGGGCGACCTCGCGGTCCGCCTCCGGCCGGTTGCGCTCGATGCCGATCGAGCGGGAGACGGCGACATTGCCGGGCACGCCGCCGGTGCCGTAGGGCTTGCCGGCATGCATGGCGTCGAGCCCGTCCAGCACCGCCTTGAGGCCGTCGGACAGCGCGTCATAGGCCGCGTACATGCTCGCGAACAGCGTGTCGCCGCCATGGCTCGGCACCTGGCTGGCATAGAGCAGCGACGCCATCGGCGGCTGGTCGAGGAAGCTGAAATCCGAATGCCAGGCGTTGCCGAAGGTGCTGACCTTGCGCTCATCGGCCGATTTCTTCACGGCGACGATGTCCGGATGCTCGGCCATATGCGTGATGTAGGGCGCGCGGCTGATGGTGCCGAAGCGGCGGGTCAGCGCCACCAGGTCCTCCGGCGCCAGGTCGAGCCCGTGCAGATGGATCACCAGGTGATCGTCCAGGGCCTGGCGGATCGCGGCGAAGAGCATGTCGTCGACCGGGCCGGCAAGATCGATGTCGGCGCCGAGCGACCCGGCCATCGGCCGGATGTCGAGGCTGGTCATGGCGACAGTATAGGTCCCCGATGCAACTGGCCGAAAGTCAGGACTGGCCGAACAGGGCGTTGATCTCCTTGTGCGGCACCGCCTCATCGGCATAGCCGAAGCTGCCCTGGTCCTTGATCTCGCGGGCGGCGCGCAGGAAGCCGCCCAGCGCGGCCCGGGCCAGAGAGCCGCCGACGCTGATCCGCTTCACGCCCATCTCGCCCAGCTCCGCCACGGTGAAGCGCGCGCCGACCAGCCCCATCACCACATTCACCGGCCGATCGACGGCACGCACCACCGCCTCGATCTCCTCCCGCGTCGCCAGGCCGGGGGCGTAGAGCACGTCGGCGCCGGCCTCCTGGAAGGCCTGCAGCCGGCGGATCGTGTCGGACAGGTCGCGGCGGCCATGCAGGAAGTTCTCGGCCCGCGCCGTCAGGGTGAAGGGGAAGGGCAGGGACCGCGCCGCCGCGACCGCGGCCCGTACCCGCTCGACCGCCTGGTCGAAGCCGTAGATCGGGTTGTCGTCGCGGCCGGTGGCGTCCTCGATCGACCCGCCGACCAGCCCGACCGCGGCGGCCTGGCGGATGGTCTCCGCCGCCGCCTCGGGCGCATCGCCGAAGCCGTTCTCGAGATCGGCCGAGACCGGCAGGCCGGTGGCCTCGACGATGGCCCTGGCATTGGCCAGGGTCTCCTCCCGGCTGACCTTCAGGGTGCCGTCGCTGCGGCCGAGGGCGAAGGCGTGGCCGGCGCTGGTGGTGGCCAGCGCCTCGAAGCCGAGGCTGGCGAGAAGTTTGGCGGAGCCGGCATCCCAGGGATTCGGGATCACGAAGATGCCCGGCCGGGCATGCAGGCGCTGGAAGGCGAGGGCCTTTTCGGTTTGGCTGGTCATGGGAGTCTCCCGCGTGAGCAGGAGGGCATGTTCGATTTTTGTTCCGGCCGGGTCAAGCGATCACGTGCCGTCGGGCACGAAACCCACCTCTGTCATGCCCGGGCTTGACCCGGGCATCCAGGAATGTCGAAGCCGCTCTGGTTGGCCCCTGGATTGCCGGGTCAAGCCCGGCAATGACAGGAACTGAGAATCAGCCGATCCGCTCATACCGCAGACGCCGGGCCAGCCAGCAGCCGACCTCGACCTCCGACACCCGGCCCGTGCCGTCGCGGCGGAACACCAGGGTCCAGTCGCCGGGCGGGGTATGGTCCAGGGCGCGCGGGCAGGGCAGGGTCCAGACATCCGGTCCGACCGGGTCCAAGTGCTCCATCCGCCCCTGGCCGAGGAAGCCGGAGAAGCCGCCATACAGCGCGCCGCCGGCATCGACCACCTCCAGCTCGGCCTCCAGCTCGTCGCAGCGGTAGCGGCCGGAAAGGTCGGTGGCCGCGTCGCCGGGGCAGGGCACGAGGCGCGAGCTCTGGTTCTCCTGCGGCCGGTCCAGCCACAGCCCGTCCGCGGCGGGCCGCAGCCGGGTGCGGCCGCTGCCGGCGCTGCCGTCCGGCTGCAGCTCCAGCTTCTCCGCCGAATGGCCGAAGCGCAGCCGGACCCGGCCGTCGACCATGTCCGCGCGCGCTGACAGGCCGGTCTCCGGCTCGATGTAACTGCCCAGCCAGTCCGGGACGGGCAGGTCGGCGGCGGGCTTGGCGCGCTCCTCGCCCAGCGTTGCGGCCAGCAGGTCCAGCGCCGCCGCATTGGCGTCGGACATGTGGTTGAACAGGACGACGACCGAGATGCGCTCCGACGGCACATACAGGCGATGGCTGCGCCAGCCGCGCAGCGCGCCGCCATGGCCGGTGATGGGGCGGCCGAACTCGGTGGTCCGGCCCAGGCCGAAGCCGTAGGGGGCGGCGGCACCGTTGGCGAAGGTGACCGGCGCCGACAGGCGGCTGTACAGCGCCTCGGGATCGTCGCGGGTGGCGTCGATGTGCCGCTCCCAGGCGATCATGTCGTCCAGGGTGGCGCCCAGCCCGGCATCGCCGGTCCACAGCACCCGGTTCTCGGCGGCGCGGAAGCCGCCAGCCTGGGTGCCCTCATAGCCCTCGGTGCCGTCCGGCATGGCGCGGGTGTCGGCGGCCAGGAAGGCGCTGCCCATGCCGGCGCGGTCGAAGATCCGCGTGCGCAGCAGCTCGCCGAAACCGCGGCCGGTGCGGGCCTCGAGGATGTCGGAGAGCAGCCGGAAGTTCTGGTTGACGTAGGAGTAGCGCGTGCCCGGCGCGAATTGCAGCGACCGGGTGCCGGCGATCACCCGCCCGGCCTCGCGGTCGCCGAAGGGCGATTCGGCCGGGGCGCCGTGCAGCATCGCCACCGCCCAGTAGTCGCGCAGGCCGGACTGGTTGTGGCAGAGGTGCAGCGCGCCCGGCGCCTCGCCCTCGAGAAGCGGCAGGCGGGCGCGGATGTCGGCGTCCAGCACCGTCGGGTCCGGGAAGGCGTCGAGCACCAGGCCGCAGGTGAACTGCTTGGTGACCGAGCACATCCGGAACAGCGACCGCGGCGTGAACGGGATGCGCCGCTCGGCATTCGCCCAGCCCCAGGCGTGGCGGGCCAGGACCTCGCCGTCCCGCAGCACGGCGGCAGCGCCGCCGGGCCCGGGAAAGCTGCGGGGAAGGGCGGCGAGGGCGCAGTCGAGGCGCGAGAGCGTGGTCGTCATGATGGCCGCCACCCTGGCGTGCCGGCCCGGATGTGTAAAGATGGCCGCGGCGGGAATTGCGGGTGACAGCCGCTGCCGCGCGATTTATCAGACATAAACGTGCCTTAGAAGACCCTGGCCAAGAAGACCAAGATGCCGACGATCACCAACATCCAGGACCTGCGAGCGCTGGCGGCCCGGCGCATCCCGCGCGCGATCTTCGACTATGCCGACCGCGGCTCCTATGACGAGGTCACGTTGCGCGCGAACCGGGCGGATCTGGCCGCGATCGGCCTGCGCCAGCGGGTGATGATCGACGTCGACAAGCGCTCGGTCGCGACCCGTATCCTCGGCGAGGACGTCACCATGCCGCTGGCGATCGCACCGACCGGGCTGACCGGCCTGTTCCATGGCGACGGCGAGATCCTCGGCGCCCGCGCGGCGCAGGCCTTCGGCATCCCGTTCTGCCTGTCGACCATGTCGATCTGCTCGATCGAGGATGTGCGCGGGGCGGTGAAGAAACCGTTCTGGTTCCAGCTCTACGTCATGCGCGACCGCGGCTTCTCGCAGTCGCTGATCGAGCGCGCCAAGGCGGCGCAATGCTCGGCCCTGGTGCTGACGCTCGACCTGCAGATCCAGGGCCAGCGCCACCGCGACCTGAAGAATGGCCTCGCCGTGCCGCCGCGGCTGACGGTGGCCAATGCGCTCGACATCGCCACCAAGCCGGCCTGGGCGATGAAGGTGCTGTTCGGCAAGCGCCGCAGCTTCGGCAACCTGGAGGGCCGGGTGGGCGGGGCGGACAGCCTCACCACCCTGGCGCAATGGACCGCCAGCCAGTTCGACGCCTCGCTGAGCTGGAAGGATGTCGAATGGGTGCGCAGCATCTGGCCCGGCAAGCTGATCCTGAAGGGCGTGCTGGACGAGGAGGATGCGAAGATCGCGGCCTCGACCGGCGCCGATGCGGTCGTGGTCTCCAACCATGGCGGCCGGCAGCTGGACGGTGCCCGGTCGTCGATCTCGGCCCTGCCGGGCATCGTCCAGGCGATCGGCGACCGGACCGAGGTGCTGTTCGACGGCGGCGTGCAGTCCGGCCAGGACATCCTGAAGGCCGTGGCGCTGGGCGCCCGCGGCTGCCTGATGGGCAAGGCCTTCCTCTACGGCCTGGCGGCGATGGGCGAGGCGGGCGTGACCAAGGCGCTGGAGATCATGCGCAAGGAGCTGGACATCAGCATGGCGCTGACCGGCACCGGCGACATCACCAAGGTCGACCGCAGCAGCCTGGTGATCCGGGGATAGGCAGGATCGCCATCAGCTCCGGTAGTGGAGGATAGGATCAATCCGTCCGGCCGGCGTCGCGCCTAGCCGGCGGCCTTCAGCAGGGCCGCGCGGACCGACAGCATCTGGCTCCGCAGCGTGGCCAATGCGTCGCCGGACAGCCCGGTCGCCGCATCGACGCAGGAGGGGAAATTGCGGGCCTTGGCGTGCAGCGCTGCACCCTTCTTCGTCAGCCGGACGCGCACCTGCCGCTCATCCGCCGGGTCGCGGCTGCGCGCCAGGAGCCCCATGCCTTCAAGCCGCTTGAGCAGCGGCGTCACGGTGCTGGTTTCGAGCAGAAGCGTCTCGGCCAGGCTGCCGACGGTCCGGTCGTCCTTGGCCCAGAGGGCGACCAGGACGAGATATTGCGGATAGGTCAGCCCCAGGGCCGACAGCAGCGGCTTGTAGACCCGGTTGAACGCGTGGCCGGCCGAATAGACCGCGAAGCAGATGAAATCATCCGGGACCGGTGCGGTATCCGACATGAGGCGACTCCGGGCCGGCAGGGCGGCGTTGTTTCGTCGCTCAGAGATAAGTCGTGCACGATCAGATCGCAAGCTATTGACATCGTCCGCCCGCAGTCGCATCTCAGTGCGAGCGATTATATCGCACACGATATAATAGGGCATCTGAGGTTCCGCCATGGACGTGCAGGCCGACAGCCGACGGAAATATCCGAGATCGAAACTCCTGGCGTCCTCCGCCGGCCACGGCTGGTCGACGATCGCCGCCGAACTGCGCTCCCACCCCGCCGGCAGGATCGCGTCCGGCCTGCAGCAGAGCGTCGAGATCGTCCTCGCCATACGCGGTGCCGACGACGGGTTCGTGGTCCGGACCGGCGCGGGACGCCAGCAGCAGACCCGGCCGGCGTCGGGCACGATCTGGCTGGCCCCGATCGGGATCGGCGACGAGGAGATCACGATCACCGCCCCGATCCCCGAGGCCCTGCACCTCTATCTGCCGGCCCGGCAGTTCAACCTGCTGGCGGACCAGTACAACCTCTCCCGGTCGCCGGTTCATTCGATCCAGTATCTGGGCGGCCTGACCGACGAGCTGATCCGCCAGATCGGGTTGTCGCTGCTGGTGGAGATGACCCGGGAGAGCTCGACCGGCCGGATGTTCGCGGAGACGGCGTCCCTGATGCTCGCGGCCAGGCTGGCCCACAGCTATGCGGACGGCTCCGCCCTGGAGCCGCTGTCCGGCCCGGCGCATCGGCTCGACAATGCGCGGCTGCGCCGGGTCCTGGACCACATCGACCAGCATCTGGAAGAGCAGATCGCTCTCGCAGACCTGGCGCGGCTGGCCAATCTCAGCACCTTCCATTTCAGCCGGATGTTCACCGCCGCGATCGGCCTGCCGCCCGGCCGGTTCGTCAGCCGGCGGCGGCTCGAGAATGCGATGGCGATGCTGGCCGTCGGCAAGCTGCCGCTCAGCGAGATCGCGCACCGGTCGGGCTTCTCGTCGCAGGCGAGCTTCAGCCGCGCGTTCCGCCGCGCCACCGGCATGACCCCCGGAGAATACCGCCGCCTCGTCCGCTGATCCTTGTCGCGGACCTCCCCGGGCCGACCGCAAGCACGGTCAAGATCTCAGCAGGCAGGGGAAAGACGCGCTTCGGTGTCGCTGCCTAGGGTCGGCCTGCCAGAGCCTGTCGCGCGCCGATGACGGCAGCGCGGTCAGGTTCCCCCCGAGCCGAGCAGTCGGACAAGCCCATGCCCCCCATGCCGAAACTCGCAGCCCTGATCCTTGGAGCAAGCCTCGTGACCCAGACCGCCGCAGCCGCCCCGGACGCCGCCACCGACCCGCGCATCGATCCCCAGATCCGATCGTTCCTGGCCGGGATCAACAAGGACAGCAGCCCATTCTGGGAGCTGCCCCAGCCGAAGCCGCAGGAGATCCTGACGGGGCTGCAGTCGCAGACGGAAGTCGACCTGTCCGGCGTCACCACGACCGAGCGGACCATCACCCAGGACGGCCGCACGGTGAAGCTGTACGTCATGACCCCCGACCACGTCAGCGGCAAGCCGGGCGTGCTGCTGTTCATTCATGGCGGCGTCTGGATCGTCGGCAATTTCCAGAACCACCAGCGCCTGCTGCGCGACCTCGTCGTCGGCTCGGGACAGATCGGCGTGTTCGTCGAATACACCCCGCTGCCGGCCGCGAAATTCCCGACCCAGCTGGAGGAATGCTATGCCGTGCTGACCTGGATCGCCGGGCACGCCGGCGAGCTGGGGGCGGATGGCAGCCGCATCGCCGTCGCCGGCAACTCGGTCGGCGGCAACATGACCGCGGCCCTGGCGCTGATGGCCAAGGACCGCAACGGCCCCAGGATCGGCTACCAGGTGCTCATGATCCCCGCGACCGATGCCAGCGTCGACACGGAGTCCTATCGTGACTACGGCACCGGCCGCTTCCTGGCGCGCGCCTTCATGAAATACGGCTGGGATCTCTACGCGCCCGACGCGGCGACGCGGGACAATCCCTACGTGTCGCCGCTCCGGGCCGGCCTCGACCAACTCAAGGGGCTGCCGCCGGCGTTGGTCATCACTGCGGAGAACGACCCGCTGCGCGACGAGGGCGAGGCCTATGCCCGGAAGCTGAAGGCGGCCGGCGTGGAGGTGGCGGCCATCCGCTACAACGGGACGATCCATGATTTCGTCCTGCTGAACGCGCTCCGCCACGTGCCGTCGACCGAGGCCGCGATCGAGCAGGTCAATGAAGGGCTCCGCAACCACCTGGAGCCGTAACGGACGATGTCCACCGAACCGCGGGGGCGTCGCCCGCGGTTCGTCGTGGCGTCCGCTCAGTTCCCGCGCAGCTCAAGCTCCTTGTTGACCCGCAACGCCCGGTCGGCATCGATGCGTCGCAGGCGGCCTGGGCGCAACGGCTGCCGGGTCCGCCCGCGAGGCCGACTCAGCCATCGACCTTTATTCTGATCACCTCGAAGAGTTCGAGCGGCGGCAGATCGATCAGGAGATCGCCATTCGCCTCCCGAATCATCGCAGCCTCTCCCGACAAGAGCAGTTCCGGCTCTCGGGACATGCGCGCTCCCTTCAATCGGAGCCGCCCGCCCGCAATCGTCAGATGCGGGCCGAAGGATTTCCGCCGGGCGCCCGACTGGTTGATGAGATGCACGACGAGGTGTTCGTCGTCGCGGCCGAGGATCAGCTCGACCTGCTCGGGGAGATCGGCGAAGAGCCGCTGCCCGGTGAGCGGCGCGACGGCGTCGAGGAAGTGATCGCGCACCTCGGTGGTGCCGAACTCGCGATAGGTCCGGCCGATCGTCCAGGGGATCTGGACCACCGTGCCCCGGCCCGCGATCCGGACGAGATCGGGATCGTCGCCGGCAGTATGTCCGTAGCACTTCTCCGGCGGCCCGAAGGGCGCCTGCGGCAGCAGCCGACCGACCTTCTCCACAGCGGGCTTCCAGACGAAGCGGGCATAGCTGCCATAGACCGGGATGATGGACGATGCGTACCGATAATTCCCGATCTCCGGCTGCTCGTCGTCGGTGACATAGGTCGACCACAGCTCGTCGCCGGATTTCGGCACACCAATGCGCATCAGGGCCGGGCTGGCGGCGAGCTCGATGCCGCCGTCATCGGTCACGCCGCTGCCGCCGGTCAGCACGAGATTGCCGCCATTCTGCACGAAGGCGTCGAGCGCTTCGGCGGTCTGCCGGCCGAGCGCACCGAGATCGGGCAGGATGATGAGCGAGTAGCGCCCGAGCGCGCCTTCCTGGGCCATCTTGCCGATCAGCTCGACAGCGAGCACGTCGAACGGGAGATGCTTCTCCTGCAGCGCCTTGTAGAGGCCGCGGAACTCCTCGACCGTTTCCGTGAAGCCGGGGCTGGCGCTTCTCAGCCGATCCGGCCGCACCAGCGCGATGGTCGAGGCCGGCTTCAGCCGGGCATAGAGATCGCGGTGCTTTTGCCGGAACTTCGTGATCGGGCTCGAAGGGGCGAGGTTGGCGTAAGGGATGCGGCCGGGCGCGCCCATGATGTAGGTCGAGGGGTTGCCGCCGCGCGCGATTGCCTGCAGCAGGTACTGGGCGAAATGTTCCGGCTGCTCGCCCGCCATGCGGTAGGGCATGTCGACGAAGGACACGGAATTCACCATCAGCGCGATCTCGGGCATCGCCGTCACATGCGCGCTGACCCATTCCGCCGTGTTGTGATGCCACAGCTCGCGGCCGAAGGCGTTGTTCGCCTCGTGATAGACGATCGGCGCGCCGCGACCCAGCACGAGGCCGGCGTCCGGCCGCCGCATCATGATGTGGTTGGCGATCTTCGCGGTCAGCGTCCTGATCACCTGGCTCGAGAACTGCAGCCATTCGGGATAGGCTGGCGACTGCGGCCCGTCAGGCAGCTCCTGCCCGCTGCTGAAGGCGCTGAATCCCTCCTGGCATTTCCGGCAGTGGCAGACGCCGTGATAGACCCGGCTGTAGTCGCGCTCGGAGAAGCCGAACCAGTTGAAGAAGAAGCCGTCGACCGGATAGCGGCCGATGATCTCGTCGAGGATCTCGAGCGAACGCTGCTGGTAGTAATCGGCCGATGGGCAGGTGCTGAACAGCGTGTTGTAGACCTGCGGCCTTCCGGTCGGCGACACGAACAGCCAGTCCGGGTGCTCGCCTGCGATGCGCGCGGAGACCTTGGAGAAATCCAGCCGCGAGAGCACCCGGATGCCGCGGCGGTGCGCCGCCGCCACGGCATCGCCGATCAAATCCCCCGAAGGCCGGTCGGCGAGGAACGGGCTGCGCGTCTGGAACGGCAGCTCGGTCGGATAGAAGGAGGCGATGCCGCCCGTGTTGATCAGCCAGGTGTCGGCGCCGTACGCCTCGATGGCGTCCAGCGCCGTCTCGACGTCCATGGTCGCATCGATTTCCTGAAGATTGGTCTGGAACACCGAGAAGGGTCGGCGCCACCAGCCGCCGGAGCGGTCTCCGGGGACTTCGACGGCGGGTGTCGCTTCACGATCGGGGGGCATCGGGAACGTCTCCTGCAGGGGCTTGGTTCAGGCGGCCGGGCTCACGCCCGCCGCATCAGGGCATGGCCTTGCTCGACGAAGGCCTGGGCGGCCTCCTGGACCGAGGACTTGCCGAAGCCGACATCCTCGTTCACACGGCGCATCAGGTCTTCGATGGCGCGTCCGGCCTTCTGCGGCGGCGGCGCCGGCAGCGCCTTGGCCAGCGCGGCCTGGCTGTATTTGAGGACGCGCTCGTCGACGGGCGCGAGATCCTCGAGCTCCAGCACCGCCTGCAGCGCGGGCTTCGAGGCGGGCGGCCCGCTGATCAGGCCGAGGATGCGGGCCGAAGCCGGGTCGCTTACGAACCAGTCGATGACCTTGACGGCCGCGTCCTGGTTCCGGCTCTTGGCGTAGAGGCAGAGCGAGCTCGTCGGCTGCGGGTAGTAGCCGGGGCTCGATCCGGCGCCGGCCGAGGGCGGGGTCGTGATCGACAGCGTGTCCTTGGTCAGCGCCTGGTAGCCGCCGGCGAGGTCCTGCGACGCGATCGAGGCGAAGACCGCCTTGCCCTTGACCAGCGGGCTGTTCGGCCATTCGGTGCCGGTGAACGGCGCCTGAAGGTCGGCCGGCACGGCGCCGCCGCTCTTGCGCATCTTGTCCCAGAGGTCGAGCCACTGGCCGACATCGTCGGCGGTGACGGCCAGCTGCTTTCCGTCATAGAGCGAGCGGCCCCGGCTCATCAGATACATCTGGAAGGTGTCGAGCCTCGCAGCGCCGTCATGGCTACCATGGAGCTGCGGGTCGGCGCGGTGGATCTCCGCGCAGAATTTCGCGAACTCCTCATAGCTCCAGGCGGCCGGCGGCTCGCCCAGGCCGAGGCGCTGCAGCGCGGACAGGTTGCAGGCGAGGCCCTGGATGCTGACCGCGATCGGCACGCCGTAGATCTTGCCGTTCATCCGGCCGAGATCGAGCACGGTCGCGTCGAACAGATCGGCGCGGAACAGGGCCGGGACAAAGGGGTCGAGCGGGGCCAGCGCGCCGCGGGAGGCGTATTGCACCATGTCGGGCGCGCCGAGGGTGATGACGTCGGGCGCGTTGCCGCCGGCGACCATGGCGGCGATCTTGTCGGGCCATGACGCGCTCGGCACGCCCTCGAAGGTGACGGGGGCGTCGGGGTGGAGCTCGTTGTATTTGGCGATCGAGCGGCTGCGGATCTCGAGCTTCTGGGCATTGCCGAAGATGCCGAAGCGGACCGGTCCGGCATCGGCCCGGGACGCCGGGCTGCCCAGGGCGGCGAGCCCGCCGAGCGCGGCGCCGGCGAGCAGCAGGGCCCGTCGGCTCATCGCGGTGTTGACCATGGTCATCGCGGTACCTCCCTTGTTTAGGGCCGGGCGTGCGGCGGAAGCGCCGGCCTATCCCTTGATTCCGGACGTGCTGATCCCCTCCACGAGCCGGCGCTGGAAGACGAGAAAGACGATGAAGGTCGGGACCAGGCTCAGCACCGACATCGCCAGCAGCTGCGCATAGGCGCCGCCGGAGGAGTCGACGAGGCTGCGCAGCGCGACCGGCACCGTGAGCGTCTCCGGCGAGGTCAGGTAGATCAGCTGCGAGAAGAAGTCGTTATAGGTCCAGATGAAGGTGAAGATGATCGTCGTGATGATCGCCGGCCGCAGCAGCGGGAAGATGATGTGCCGGAACAGCGCGAAGGTGCCGCAGCCGTCGATCGTCGCCGCCTCGTCGAGCTCGCGCGGAATCGTGCGGATGAACTGGACCATCAGGAAGATGAAGAACGCGTCCGTCGCCAGGAACTTCGGCACGATGAGAGGAAGATAGGTGTTCACCCAGTCGAGGCCGACATAGAGGACGTATTGCGGAATGAGAAGAGCGTGCGACGGCAGCATCAGCGTCAGCAGCATGATGGTGAACAGCAGGCCCTTCAGCGGGAATCTCAGCCTGGCGAAGGCGAAGGCCGTCAGCGAGCAGGCGAACACGTTGCCGATCACTGCGCCCAGACAGATGGCGAAGGAATTGAGGAAATAGTGGGTGAAGCTGGGCTTGGTCGCGACCCAGCCTTCCCTGTAGTTGCCGAGGTCGAGCTGCGTCGGCAGCGCGGCCGAGTTCGAGAAGATCTCCTGATCCGATTTGAGCGAGCTCAGGACCATCCAGATCAGCGGATAGAGCATCACCAGCGCGCCGATCACGAGTACGGCATAGACGCCCCAGCCCGCCCGGCCCCGCCGCGCCTGTCCGATCATGCCTTTTGGCCCGAGGCCCAGCTCCAGCGAAGCCATCGTCATTGATCTCCGTAGAAGACCCAGCGCCGGGATAAGGCGAAGTTGATTGCTGTGAAGAACGCGATCACGACCAGAAGAATCCAGGCCATGGCGGAGGCATAGCCCATGTGGAAGTTCGTGAATCCCTCCTGGTACAAGTAGAGCGTGTAGAAGAGGGTCGAATCCGACGGGCCGCCGGTGCCGCCGCTGACGATGTAGGCGGAGGTGAAGGCCTGGAAGGAATGGATCAGCCCCATGACCAGGTTGAAGAAGATCACCGGCGTGATCATCGGCAGCGTGATGTGCCGGAACTGCTTCCAGCGGCCGGCGCCGTCGATCTCCGCGGCGTCGTAGAGCTCCTGCGGCACCTGCTTCAGCCCGGCGAGGAAGATGATCATCGCCGACCCGAACTGCCAGGCGTGCAGCAGGATCAGCGTGTAGAGCGCGTAGCGCGGATTCGAGATCCAGTTCGGAGCGTCGATGCCGAAGACGCCGATGAACTGGTTGACGACGCCGGCATCGCCGAACAGCTGGCGCCACATCACCGCGACGGCGACGCTGCCGCCGAGCAGTGACGGCAGGTAGTAGATCCCGCGGAAGAGGCCGAGCGCCCGGACCTTCTGGTTCAGCAGGATCGCGACCAGCAGCGCGACGGCCAGCTGCGACGGCACGCCCAGGACGACATAGAGGACCGTCACCCCGAACGCGCCGAGATAGCGCGGGTCATAGGTGAAGAGATCGACATAGTTGGTGAGGCCGATCCAGGTCGGGCTGCCGAGCAGGTCGAAATCGGTGAAGGACAGATAGAGCGAGGCCGCGAGCGGGCCGGCGGTCAGGATGAAGAGACCCGCGAACCATGGCAGCAGGAAGAGGTAAGCCTCGTATTGCTGCCGCCCCACGCGCCTGTGCTTCAACGGCCTGACCATCGACGTCGCGGTCGGCTTCGGGGCCGTCGCCCGGTCATCGGGAAGGGGCCGCGAGGCGCGAGGCGGCCCCCTCATGCTCGCGGCGTCAGACATTCCGGGCCTCGAGGACGGCGGTTGGCCGGCTGCGGAAACCTGGCGTCGATGGCAAGGGCATCGCTGTCCTCCCTGCGGCGCGGCCTGCTTCGGCGCCGGGGCTTCCGGGCGCGTGCGGCCATCTGATGGCGGGAAGACTAGAACACGGGTTGGCGGATTGTGAAGCGGAAAATAAGTTTTATGTATGATTCATATTTACTGGCATGCGGGCGTGGAGTCCCGGCAGCGAAGGATGCCTCTATCGCTGGGCGCGGTCGCGCCTCATGCGACCGAGAAACAGCGCGCGTGAATGGGAGATGTGCCGTGCCATGGCGGCGGACGCTGCGTCCGGATCGCCCCGGCGGACCGCCTCGACCACCTCCCAATGCTCCGCGGTGGAGCGCCGCATATTGGCGAGCGTCAGCGGATTCCGGCGCGAAAGCGCCCGGATCCAGGCGCTATGCCGCTTCATCAGCGTTGCGGCTTCGACGTTGTGATGATGCTCGATCATGAGGTCATGGAAGGCGACGTTGGCACGGTGATAGGCGGGGTAATCGGCCGCGTCGACGGCGCTCTGGCAGGTCTGCTGCAGCGCCTCCAGCGCGGCCACGTCCTCGTTGCTGGCGAACTCGGCGAAGCCGCGGACGAGATAAGGCTCGATCAGGTCGCGGATGTCGAAGATGTTGCGGATGAAGTCCTCGTCGATGGCGCGGACGCGTGCGCCTCGGTTGGGGCTGATGATCACGAGGCCTTCGCCTTCGAGGCCCTGCAGCGCCTCGCGCGCGGGGTTGGTGCTGGTGGCGTAGCGCGCGGCGATCTCGCTCACCTTGATCCGCGACCCGGCTGGAATGCGGCCCTCGAGGATGTCGTCGCGCAGGAGCTGCTGCAGCCGTCCGTACCCGGGCTCGCGCTTCGGCGGCTTCGGCACGGCCGGCGTTCCCTTGCGCGGCCGGCCGCGGGGTCGCTTGACCTGAATGCCGGGCTCCACCGTCCGGGCGTCGGTGTCGATCCCGTCCAAATCCACCTCACGTCTCATCTCGGTCGATTCCTAGCAGGCGCCGACCCCGAGCGACAGGTCGGAGAAGGCCGTCGAAAGGAGATAAATTAATATAATACATAAAAATAAATTTATCATGTGGTGTTGGCATTCAAGATAGCGTCGGATGATGGTTCATTCGAAGAAGGGGAGAAAGCGCATGGCCCAACGGGCGCTGATGATCGACACCGAAACGCCGTTCAAGGGCGCGAACTGGGATCGTCTGGCGGAAGCGGTCGGATCCGACCGGCTGATCGCCGTCTCGTCACGTGACGCAGAGGCCGTCGAGGCCGCGCTGAAAGAGGCCGAGATCGCCATCCTCGCCGGCGACCTCGACCAGCGGTATCTCGCGGCTCCCAAGCTCAGATGGGTCCATTGCGACCATGCCGGCCTCACCAGATCCGCCCGCCCGGAGGTGTTCGAACGGGGCCTGATCGTGACTGGCTCGGCCGGGCGCTCCGGCCCGGCCCTGGCCGAGCACGTGCTGATGTTCAGCCTGATGCTCAGCTGCCGCTATCCGGATGTCTACGAGGCCCAGAAGCGGCACGAATGGCTCCGCACGCCCTGGATGAACGGCCTGCGCGCCCTCTATGGCCGGACCATCGGAATCATCGGGATGGGCCATACGGGGCGGGAGCTCGCGACACGAGCGAAGGCCTTCGAGATGCGGGTGCTCGGCTATCGCCGCCGCGATCTGCCGAGCCCGCCCGGCGTCGACCGGATGTTCTCGGCGGACCGGGGCGAGACCATCGATCCGATCCTCGACGAGGCGGACATCCTTGCTCTCGTCGTCAACCTGTCGGACACGACCTACCATCTGATCGACGACCGGGCGATAAGGCGGATGAAGCCGAGCGCCATCATCGTCAACCTGTCGAGGGGCGGCACCATCGACCAGGCGGCCCTGATCTCGGCCCTGAGGGAAAAGCGGCTCGCCGGCGCCGGGCTGGACGTCACCGATCCCGAACCGCCGGCTGCCGACGATCCCGTCTGGGACACACCCAACCTGCTCATCACGCCCCATTTCACGGCCGCGATGCCGGACAGGGCCGAACGGTCGCTGGACGTCATCATCGAGAATCTGCGCCGCTACCGCGCAGGACAGCCGCTGCTCAACCGCGTGACTGAGGAAGACATCTGGACGAGGAGTCCGTAGCGATACGCGGGGCGGCTTCGCCCCGCGGATCGGCGCGGCCGCCGTCACTCCGGCACGCCGGCCTTGACCAGGCCCTCGACGAAGGTGTCGCAATGGGCGAAGCCGGCCAGAGCCTGGCGCAGCTCGCCGACGCGGATGGGGGGACCGACCCGGTTCCGCGCCTCGATGAAGGCCTGCGCTTCCTGCATCAGCCCGAGATGGCCACAGCAGCTGATCAGCGAGTTGTAGTGTCCGGAATACTCGGCGAAGGCCGCCACCGAGGCGCGCAGGAAGGGCAGGGCGTCGCCGAAGCGGCGCGCGCCCAGCAAAGCGAGGCCGTGGATGGTGGTGTAGATCCCGGCGAAGCTGTCCATCGGGCTCATGCGCAGCGCGTTGCCGGTCTCGGCGATCGCCTCTTCGAAATGCCCGGCGCGGAGCAGTGCCCAACCCAGCGCCGTGCGGCCCAGCGCGAAGCTGGGGTTGAGGTCATGCACCGCCCGGAGCTCGGCGAGCGCCCGCTCGTGCTGCCGCGCGGTGCTGAGGCTCAGCCCGAGCGTCATCCGCGCCCAGGGATCGCTCGGGTCGAGCGCGACGGCGTCCGCGGCATGCACCGCCGCCTGCCGATAGCCTTCGGCCACGTCCGGCCACCAGTAGCACAGCGCCGCCCACCAGATGGCCCAGCTCAGCAAAGCGTGGGCTCTGGCGTAGGCGGGCTCGATCTCGATCGCCCGTGTCAGAAGGGTCCGGGCCTCCTCGTTCTGTCGGCGGCCGACCCGGTTGATCAGTCCCATCGCGCGCACCGCCAGGCCCCAGGCGTCGATGCTTCCGGGAGGATTGGATGCGGCGCGGAAGCCCTCCTGGGCGTAGAGATGCGGCTCGATCGCGGCGACGACGTGGCCGGTGATCTCGTCCTGGACGGCGAAGATGTCGCCGAGCGCGCGGTCGTAGCGCTCGGCCCAGATGTGCTTGCCGGTTTCCGCCTCGATCAGCTGTGCCGTGACCCGGATGCGCCCGGCGGCGGTCCTGACGCTGCCCTCGACGACATAGCGGACGCCCAGCTCACTCGCGACCTGCCGGACGTCGACGGACCTCCCCTTGTAGGTGAATGCCGAGTTGCGGGCGATCACGAACAGCCAGCGCAGCCGGGAGAGGGCGGTGGTGATGTCCTCGGTGGTGCCGTCCGCGAGGTAGTCCTGTGCGGAATCGCCGCTCATGTTGAGGAAGGGCAGCACCGCGATCGAAGGGCCACCCGGGAGCCCTGGGGCGGTCGTCGCCCCCGGCGGTCCGGCCCTGTCAGGCCTGTCCATCGTCACGCCGAAGGCTTTGACCGGGGCGGCGATGTTCTTGAGCTTCCTGGGGCCAAGATCGACGAAGGCCGCATCCACCTTGCCCCGCACCTCCTGGTAGACCTTCTCGGACAGGCAGATGCCGCCCGGCTGTGCGATGGCTTCCAGCCTCGCGGCGATATTCACCCCTTCGCCGTAGATGTCCGATCCCTCGCCGACCACATCGCCGAGATTGATGCCGATCCTGAGGATCATGCGGCCCGGTTCGGGCGTGCCGGCATCAGCCTCGGCCATCCCTCCCTGCAGCTGGATCGCACATTCGACCGCGGCCACGGCGCTTGCGAACTCCAGCAGGACGCCGTCGCCCATCAGCTTGACGATCCGGCCATTGTGTGAGTGCACGAGGGGCTCGATGACCTCGCTTCTGCGCCGCTTCAGCAGCGCCAGCGTTCCCGCCTCGTCGGCCTCCATCATCCGCGAAAAGCCGACCACGTCCGCCACCAGAATGGCAGCCAGTCGGCGATGATGGCCCGATCCCTCAGTCACTTCGAAGACCCGTTGCGACGCAGCAGACGTCGGCTCTCCTAGGGTCTCATGCGCGATCATCATTCGCAACGAGGAGAGCGGCCCGGATCAGATCCGGCCGCCGCCCGCGAGAGCGGCGTGCCCCCGCGGATCGGCAGGACGGCAGGTCAGTTCCCGCGCAGCTCCAGCTCCTTGTTGACCCGCAGCGCCGCCAGCGTGCAGACGGCGCCGGACAGCAGGTAGGCGCCGACCAGGGCCAGGCCGAACTGGCTGGCGAGGGCCAGCGCCACCAGCGGCGCGAAGCCGGCGCCGACCATCCAGGCCAGGTCCGAGGTCAGAGCCGAAGCGGTGTAGCGCTGGTGGTTCGGGAAGTTCGACGCCACCGCGCCGGCCGCCTGGCCGAAGGACAGGCCGAGCAGGCCGAAGCCGAGGATGACGAAGGCCGATCGCGCCGTCGGCCCGCCGCCCAGCAGCATCGGCGTGACGAAGCTGAAGATCGCGATCAGCACCGCGCAGGCGGCCAGCAGCGTGCGCCGGCCGGTGCGGTCGGCGATCAGCCCCGAGACGACGATCATCACGGCGCCGAGGACCGCGCCGGCGAACTCCGTCCAAAGGAAAACGCCGGGATTGTGGTCGGTGTAGAGCGTCACCCAGCTCAGCGGGAACACCGTGACCAGGTGGAACAGGGCGAAGGTGGCCAGCGGCACGAAGGCCCCGACCAGGATGTTGTGGCCCTGCTGCCTCACCGTCTCGGTCACGCTCAGCGCCTCGAGGTCCTTGCTCTCGTACAGCCGCTCGAACTGCTCGGTCACCACCAGCCGCAGCCGGGCGAACAGGGCGACGACGTTGATCGCGAAGGCGACGAAGAACGGGTAGCGCCAGCCCCAGTCGACGAAATCCGCCTCCGACAGGTTGACCAGGAAGAAGGCGAACAGCGCGCTGGCCAGCATGAAACCGAGCGGAGCGCCGAGCTGCGGCATCATCGCGTACCAGCCGCGCCGGTTCTGCGGCGCGTTCAGCGCCAGCAGCGAGGCCAGGCCGTCCCAGGCGCCGCCCAGGGCCAGGCCCTGGCCGATGCGGCACAGCGACAGCAGGGCGATCGCGGCGGTGCCGATATCGGCGGTGCCGGGCAGGAAGGCCATCGCCGCGGTCGAGCCGCCGAGCAGGAACATCGCCACGGTCAGCTTGACGCTGCGGCCGTGGCGCCGGTCGATCTCCATGAACAGGACCGAACCGAACGGGCGGGCGACGAAGGCCAGGGCGAAGACGGCGAAGGAGTAGAGCATCGCGTCCAGCGGCGTCGCATGCGGAAAGAAGAACCGCGGGAACACGAGCACTGAGGCGATGGCATAGACGAAGAAGTCGAAGAATTCCGCGGTCCGGCCGATCACGACGCCGATCGCGATCTCGCCGGGGGGGACACCTGCGCGGTGCCGTGGCGCGGCGGTCGGGGACCCGAAGTCTCGACTGACAGTGGCCATAAACTGATTCCTCCTGGGGCTGGGCCGGGCCGAGATGCCGCTTTCTTTTTTTTGAGTATGGCCCAGGATTTCGGTGCGTCAAATCGTGGCAAGCGAGGCGAAGCGATGACGGAATCGCCAGGGACCCTGCCGTCAACCCCGGTGCGACGATGTTGCACTGCAGCGATCGGGCATCTGGTAGGACAAACTGTCCACTGTTGCATTGCGTTACGCTTCGGTAATGCAGCCCCGCCCTTCGTTCTCTTCCTGTCAGGCAACGGCATGCCCATCAAAGCCTTAGGCCGCCTCGCTGCACTTCCGCTCCTGGTCCTCCTGGGCGGGTGCAACATGGTGGTCATGTCTCCCTCCGGCGATATTGCGGTGCAGCAGCGCGACCTGATCGTGATCTCCACGATCCTGATGTTGCTGATCATCGTGCCGGTGATCGCGCTGACGCTGTTCTTTGCCTGGAAGTACCGCCAGTCGAACAAGGACGCCCCCTACGACCCCGACTGGCACCATTCGACTCAGCTCGAAGTGGTGATCTGGTCGGCGCCGCTGGTCATCATCATCGCGCTGGGCGCCCTGACCTGGATCAGCACCCACACCCTCGACCCCTACCGGCCGCTCGATCGGATCGACTCGGGGCGCCCGGTGGCGGCAGACGTGAAGCCGCTGACGGTCGAGGTCGTGGCGCTCGACTGGAAATGGCTGTTCCTTTACCCGGAGCTGGGCATCGCCACGGTCAACGAGCTGGCGGCGCCGGTCGACGTGCCGATCCAGTTCAAGATCACCTCGGCGACCGTGATGAACTCCTTCTTCGTGCCGGCGCTGGCGGGGCAGATCTACGCCATGGCCGGGATGGAGACCAAGCTGCACGCGGTGATCAACCAGCCCGGCGAATATGAGGGCTTCTCCGCCAACTACAGCGGCGCCGGCTTCTCCGGCATGCGCTTCGCCTTCCACGGCCTCGCCGCCGGCGATTTCGACGCCTGGGTGCAGAAGGTGAAGTCCGAAGGCGGCAGCCTGAGCCGCGAGGAGTACCTGGCGCTGGAGCGCCCGAGTGAGAAGGAGCCCGTGCGCCACTACGGCACGGTGGCCCCGGATCTCTATGGCGCCATCCTCAACATGTGCGTCGACCGCTCGAAGATGTGCATGAACGAGATGATGAGCATCGACTCCCGCGGCGGCGGCGGCACGGCCGGGATCGACAACGTCCTGGCGCTGAACCACGACAAGGACGTCCGGCGCGGCGCCGGCCCGGTCCGCACCTATGTCGCGGCGATCTGCACCACCGACGGCGACATGGCGGAGAGCCGGCCGCCGGAGGGGATCCTGTTCAGCCGTGCTACGGCGCCCAGCCGCGTCGAGTGATGCCTGCCGACGGCCTCCGCGGCCGCGCGCAACCGACCCCTTTGCGGAGGCCGCCGCCCGGTGCGGCGGCCTCCGGAACGACAGAGTAGCCCGATGTTCTCAAACCTAGATCTCCAGACGCTCATCTTCGGCAAGCTGACGCTCGACTCGCTGCCGTTCCACGAGCCGATCCTGGTCGTCACCTTCATCGCGGTGGCACTGGGCGGCATCGCGGTGCTGGGCGGCATCACCTATTTCCGCCTGTGGGGCTATCTCTGGCACGAGTGGTTCACCAGCATCGACCACAAGAAGATCGGGATCATGTATGTGATCCTGGCGCTGGTCATGCTGCTGCGCGGCTTCTCGGACGCGATCATGATGCGGGCGCAGCAGGCGATCGCCTTCGGCGCCAATGAGGGCTACCTGCCGCCGCACCATTACGACCAGATCTTCACCGCCCATGGCGTGATCATGATCTTCTTCATGGCCATGCCCTTCGTCACCGGGCTGATGAACTTCGTGGTGCCGCTGCAGATCGGCGCCCGCGACGTGGCCTTCCCGTTCCTGAACAATTTCAGCTTCTGGATGACCACCGCCGGCGCCGTGGTGGTGATGATCTCGCTGTTCGTCGGCGAATTCGCCAAGACCGGCTGGCTGGCCTATCCGCCGCTGTCGGGCATCGCCTACAGCCCGGATGTCGGCGTCGACTACTATATCTGGGGATTGCAGGTCGCCGGCATCGGAACCTTGTTATCGGGCGTCAACCTGGTCGCCACCATCGTCAAGATGCGGGCGCCGGGGATGAAGATGATGCAGATGCCGGTCTTCACCTGGACCGCGCTGTGCACCAACGTCCTGATCGTCGCCGCCTTCCCGGTGCTGACCGCCGTCCTGGCCCTGCTGTCGCTCGACCGCTACGCCGGGACGAACTTCTTCACCAACGACTTCGGCGGCAGCCCGATGATGTATGTGAACCTGATCTGGATCTGGGGACATCCGGAGGTCTACATCCTCATCCTGCCGGCCTTCGGCATCTTCTCCGAGGTCGTGTCGACCTTCTGCGGCAAGCGCCTGTTCGGCTACACCTCGATGGTCTACGCCACGGTGGTGATCACCATCCTGTCGTATCTGGTGTGGCTGCATCACTTCTTCACGATGGGTTCCGGCGCCAGCGTGAACTCGTTCTTCGGCATCACCACGATGATCATCTCGATCCCGACGGGTGCGAAGATGTTCAACTGGTTGTTCACCATGTATCGCGGCCGCATCCGGTTCGAGGTGCCGATGCTGTGGACGATGGGCTTCATGGTGACCTTCGTCATCGGCGGCATGACCGGCGTGCTGCTGGCGGTGCCGCCGGCCGACTTCGTGCTGCACAACAGCCTGTTCCTGATCGCCCATTTCCACAACGTCATCATCGGCGGCGTGGTGTTCGGGGTGTTCGCCGGGTTGACCTACTGGTTCCCGAAGGCCTTCGGCTTCAAGCTCGACCCGTTCTGGGGCAAGATGTCGTTCTGGTTCTGGCTGACCGGCTTCTACTTCGCCTTCATGCCGCTCTACGTGCTCGGCCTGATGGGCGTGACTCGCCGGATGAACCATTTCGACGACTCCTCGCTGCAGATCTGGTTCGTCATCGCCGCCTTCGGCGCGGTGCTGATCGCGCTCGGCATTCTGTCCTTCCTGATCCAGCTGGTGGTCAGCTTCATGCGGCGCGAACAGCTGCGCGACCTGACCGGCGACCCCTGGGGCGGACGGACGCTGGAATGGTCCACCTCGTCGCCGCCGCCGGCGTACAACTTTGCCTTCACCCCGCTGGTGCACGACCACGATGCCTGGTGGGACATGAAGAACCGCGGCTATGTCCGGCCGCTGACGGGGTTCAAGGCGATCCACATGCCCAAGAACACCGGTGCCGGCTTCATCCTGGCCGCCATCGCCGTGGCCTTCGCCTTCGGCATGGTCTGGCACATCTGGTGGCTGGCCGCGCTGACCTTCGTCGCCATGCTGGTCGTGGCGATCGGGCACACCTTCAACTACAAGCGCGACTACCACATCCCGGCCGATGTCGTGACCAAGGCCGAGGATGAGCGCAGCCGCGTGCTGGCCCGGGCGGGAGCCGCTTCCTGATGACGCCACCACTCGATCAGACCGCGAACGGCGAGGCGCGCTTCCACGTCGACGAGGAGCACGAGCATTCGGGCGGCAGCACGATGCTCGGCTTCTGGATCTACCTGATGAGCGATTGCCTGATCTTCGCAGTCCTCTTCGCCTGCTATGGCGTGCTCGGGCGCAGCTACGCGGCCGGCCCGTCCGGCGCCGACCTGTTCGACCTGCCGCTGGTGGCGGTCAACACCTCGATGCTGCTCTTGTCCTCCATCACCTGCGGCTTCGCCATGCTGGAGATGGAGCGCAACCGCAAGGGCGCGACCCTGGCCTGGCTCGTCGTCACCGCCTTGTTCGGCATGGCCTTCGTCGGACTTGAGCTCTACGAGTTCGCCCATCTGATCCATGAAGGGGCGGGGCCGTGGCGCAGCGCCTTCCTGTCGTCGTTCTTCACCCTGGTGGGGACGCACGGGCTGCACGTCACGGTCGGCATCGTCTGGATGATCACGATGATGGTTCAGGTCGCCCAGCACGGGCTGATCCCGGACAATAAGCGCCGGCTGATGTGCCTCAGCCTGTTCTGGCACTTCCTGGATGTCATCTGGATCGGCGTCTTCACCTTCGTCTACCTGATGGGATCCATGGCATGAGCGCCCACGCCCACACCGATCACCATCACGGCGACCACCATCATGGTGACGCCAGCGGCCACGGCACGCTGAAGGGCTACGTCACCGGCTTCGTGCTGGCGCTGATCCTGACCGCGATCCCGTTCTGGCTCGTAATGGGCGACGTTTTCGCCGATGCCCAGACCACGGCGCTGGTGATCATGGCGCTCGCGGTCGCCCAGATCATCGTGCACATGGTCTATTTCCTGCACATGAACACGAAGTCGGAGGGCGGCTGGACCATGCTGGCCCTGATCTTCACCGTGGTGCTGGTGGTGATCACGCTGTCCGGCTCGCTGTGGGTGATGTATCACCTCAACCACAACATGATGCCGGTCTCCGCCCACGACATGCGCAACATGCCGTGACCGACGGCGAGGCGCATCGGCCTCGCTCGACCGCCAGCCTGATCGTCCTCGGGGCGGCGTCGCTGGCGGTGTTCGTCGGCCTGCTGGCGCTCGGTGTCTGGCAGGTCGAGCGGCGGGCCTGGAAGCTCGACCTGATCGCCCGGGTCGACCAGCGCGTCGCGGCCGCGCCCGTTGCCCCCCCGTCAGACTGGGCCCGGGTCGATGCCGACCGGGACGAGTACCGCCATGTCCGCATCTCCGGCCGCTTCCTCAACGACCGCGAGGCCCAGGTCGCCGCCTCGACCGTGAAGGGTGCCGGCTATTGGGTGATGACCCCGCTGCAGGCGGATGACGGCACGGTGGTGCTGGTCAACCGCGGCTTCGTGCCGACCGAGAACCGCGACCCGGCCACCCGCGCGGCGGGGCAGATCGAAGGACCCGTCACGATCACCGGCCTGTTGCGCATCACCGAGCCGAAGGGCGGGTTCCTGCGTTCGAACGAGCCGGCGGCGGAGCGCTGGTATTCCCGCGACGTCGCCGCCATCGCCGCGGCCCGCAGGCTGACGAACGTCGCCCCCTATTTCATCGATGCCGACGCCACGCCCAATCCGGGCGGCCTGCCGATCGGCGGGCTGACAGTGATCGCCTTCCCGAACAGCCACCTGATCTACGCCATCACCTGGTTCGGCCTGGCCGCGCTGCTGGCCTTCGGCGTGGGATACGCCGTGCGGTCGGAGCGCGGCCGGCGAGGACAGGTCGTGGCGGGCTGAGTCCGACGAGAGAGGGCAGGGGCCGCGCATGGCCGTCCCCCACGCGCCGGAGCTTCCCCGCCCCCCGGAGCCTGTTCTAACGTTCCTCAGCCCGTCGCGGGAGGCGACGGATGCGACGGAGGGCCGGGCCGCAGGCTCCCCTCCGCCCCACGACCGAACGAGGTTCAGATGGCGCACGAAACCCAATTCTACATCGACGGCGCATGGGTCGACCCGATCACGCCGAAGACGCTCGACGTGATCGACCCCTCGACCGAGGAGGCCTTCGCCAAGATCGCGCTCGGCTCGGCCGCGGATGTCGACCGTGCGGTGGCGGCGGCGAAGCGGGCCTTCCCGGCCTTCGCCCGCACCAGCCGTGAGGAGCGCCTGGCCCTGCTGCGCCGGATCCTGGAGGTCTACAAGCGCCGCGCCCCCGACATCGCCCTGGCCGTGTCGCGTGAGATGGGTGCGCCGCGGCAATTCGCGCTCGATTCCCAGACCTGGGCCGGCGACGCGCATCTGACCCGGATCATCGAGGCGCTGGAGACCTTCCAGTTCCAGCGGGCCAAGGGCACCTCAATGGTGGTGAAGGAGCCGGTCGGCGTGGTCGGCATGATCACCCCGTGGAACTGGCCGCTGAACCAGATCACCTGCAAGGTCGGCCCAGCCCTGGCCGCCGGCTGCACCATGGTGCTGAAGCCGAGCGAGATAGCGCCGCTCGACGCAATCATCTTCGCCGAGATCCTGCACGAGGCCGGGGTGCCGAAGGGCGTGTTCAACCTGGTCAACGGCGACGGGCCGACGGTCGGCGCCGCCATCTCCAGCCATCCCGACGTCGACATGGTGTCCTTCACCGGCTCGACCCGCGCCGGCATCCTGGTGGCCAAGGCCGCCGCCGACACGGTCAAGCGGGTGCATCAGGAGCTGGGCGGCAAGTCGGCCAACATCATCTTGGCCGATGCCGACCTGAAGCGGGCGGTGACCAAGGGCGTCGCCGGCTGCTTCGGCAACAGCGGCCAGTCCTGCAACGCCCCGACCCGGATGTTCGTGCCGCTGGAGCGCGAGGACGAGGCGATCGGCTATGCCCGCGCGGCGGCCGAGGGCTACAAGGTCGGCCCGGCCGACGCGCCGGACACCCAGCTCGGCCCGGTGGTCAGCCAGCTGCAATACGACAAGATCCAGAAGCTGATCGAAGCCGGCATCGCCGAGGGCGCGGAGCTGGTGGCCGGCGGCCCCGGCCGGCCGGAGGGGCTGAACCGCGGCTACTTCATCCGCCCGACCGTCTTCGCCCGGGTGACCCCGGACATGACGATCGCGCGCGAGGAGATCTTCGGCCCGGTGCTGTCGATCCTGACCTACGAGACCGAGGCGCAGGCGATCGAGCTGGCCAACGACACGCCCTACGGCCTGGCCGCCTATGTCCAGTCGAGCGATCTGGAGCGGGCGCGCAAGGTGGCGTCGCAGCTGCGGGTCGGCAATGTCCACATCAACTACCCGGCCTGGGACACCGCCGCGCCGTTCGGCGGCTACAAGCAGTCGGGCAATGGCCGGGAATATGCCGAGTTCGGCCTCGAGGAGTTCCTCGAGATCAAGGGCGTGATCGGCTACGAGGCGGCCTGAGTCTTTGCCGGAGCCTTCCTGCGGGAAGGCTCCGGCCTTGCCGAGACCGAATTCAGGCGGTGCGGCGGGACCGCTGCTTGCCGACGCGGCGCAGCTTTTCGGTGCCCAGGCCCTGGGCCTTGGCATAGACCGACTTCGACCGGGCGTAGTTCGGCGCCACCATCGGGTAGTCGGCCGGCAGGTTCCACCTGGCCCGGTACTGCTCCGGCGTCATGCCGTAGGTGGCGCGCAGCCAGCGCTTCATCATCTTGAAGGGCCGGCCGTCTTCCAGGCAGATGATGTGGTCGGGGGTCACCGACTCGGAGACCGGAACGGCCGGGACGGGGTCGGGCGAGGCGGCGACGGGATCCTCATGCGTCCCGCCGCTCTCCTGGGCGTTCGTCGCCGGCTCGGCAGCCGCAGCCGGGTCACGCTGGATCGCCGCGTCGCGGGCTTCGATCAGCGATAGATGCACGTTCCGGATGAGATCCGGCAGGCTCTCGCTATCCACCGCATTGTGGGAGACATGGGCCACGATGATCTCCTTGGTGAACTTCAGAATCTCATCGCTCAACGTCGACATCACGCCTCTCCCATCCTGCCCGCAGTCCCCGCCTTCGAAGCCGTGCCCGGTCCTTGCCGTCGAGACTGCTCTGCTTGTGATCAATGCCACAAGTCGAGAACAGCCATAAGGTTCCATGGGATTCAGAAAAAAGCTTTCTGTCCTGTTCTGTTTCCTTCCAGTTCAGCGTGAGATCGGATTGTAATCCGCCCGCTGCATGATTATTGCCTGCCTTCCCCAAGCCGCGCGGGGCTTGGCGCCCACAGTGACGGAAACCAATTCGAGGGATTCAGCTCGCGCGGAGTCCTTGCCGAGGCTTCCGTAAATCCTCCCGTCACCGATCGAAATCGACCGCCGTGGTGTTGCCGCCGCTGACCACCACACCGACCCGCTCGCCCGGGGCCGGCCGGTAGCGGCCGGACAGGAGCGCCGCGAAGGCGGCGGACCCGCCCGGCTCGGCGACGATGCGCAAGCCCTGCCACAGGGCGCGCTGGGCCTCGCGGATCGCGTCGTCGGTGACCAGAATGGCGGTCGTGCCATGCTGGCGCAGCACCGGGAACACCAGCTCGCCGATCCGCTTCGGGGCCAGGCTGTCGGCGGCGATGCCGCCGGTCTCGGCATCCACCGGCCGGCCGGCCGCGAAGGCCCGGTGCAGGGTGGGCGAGGCCTCGGGCTCGACGCCGACGACCTTGACCCGCCCGCCATACCAGGCGGCGATGCCGCCGATCAGACCGCCGCCGCCGACCCCGACCAGCACTGTGTCGAGATCCGACGCCTGGGCTTCCAGCTCCAGCGCCAGCGTGCCCTGGCCCAGCATGGTCTCGGCCTGGTCGAAGGCGTGGACGGAGAGGGCGCCGGTGGCCGCCACCCAGGCGTCGCAGGCGGCCAGCGCATCGGCGTAGCGGTCGCCGCCGACCACCAGCTCGGCGCCGGTGTGGCGGATCCGCTCGATCTTGGCGGGGGAGGAGATGCTCGGCACGAAGATCCGCGCCGGCAGGCCCAGCGACGCCGCGGCATGGGCCACCGCCGCGCCGTGATTGCCGCCCGACGCCGCGGCGACCCCGGCCGCCGGCACGTCGCGGGTCAGCAGGTTGGCGAAGGCGCCGCGGGTCTTGAACGACCCGGCATGCTGCAGCAGCTCCAGCTTCAGGCTGATCGCGCCGGCATCGATGCCGAAATCGCGTCCTGCCGTCTCGACCACCGGCGTCCGCCGGATATGTGGCCGGATCACCGGCTCGATCCGTGCGATGCCGTCCCGGTCCACCCGCAACTCGGCCATCCCCGTTCTCCCATCCTGGATCGGCGGTGAGCCGAATACTTCGTCAGATTGCTAATTACCTATCGGAGCGCGGGGCAGCAGGCAAGGCCGGTCGGTGGCCGGAGAGGGTGAAAGAAAGGGGCATATGCCCCTTGACGATAAATGGGCATATGCCCCATATCGAGTGCCATGAAGATCGAGCGCAACACCACGGAGGGCGTCCTGGCCTGCAACGCCACCGCGATGCGCAAGGCGTCGCGGCGGGTGACGCAGCTTTATGACGACGCGCTGGCGCCGACCGGGCTGCGCTCGACCCAGTTCGCCATCCTGGCCGAGCTGCACGAGCTGGCGGACAAGCCGCCGACCCTGGCGGAGCTGGCCGCGGCGCTGGTCATCGACCGCTCCGCGCTCGGCCACAACCTGCGGCCGCTGGAGCGGGACGGGCTGATCACCCTGCAGGAAAGCCCGAAGGACCGGCGCCGGCGCCACATCGTGATGACGGAGCAGGGGCGGGCGCTTCTGCAGCAGGCCCTCGGGCTCTGGATGGCGGCACAGGACCGGTTCCACGCGGTCTTCGGCCGGCGCGAGGCGGAGATGCTGCGCAACGCCCTGCTCGACATCGCCTATGACGACCGGCTCGACACGCTGAAGGACTGAGCCTCCCGGACGGCAGCCGGCCGTACCTCATCTATCGGTTCAAATATGGGCATATGCCCTCTTCTATGGAGAGATTCATGACCGCCACCTACAAGACCCCGGGCATCGCCCTGATCACCGGCGCCTCCTCGGGCATCGGCGCGATCTATGCCGACCGCCTCGCCCGGCGCGGCCACGACCTGATCCTGGTCGCCCGCAACGCCGAGCGCCTCGACGCCCTGGCGCAGCGCCTGTCGGCCGAGACCGGCCGGACGGTGACGCCGCTGGTCGCCGACCTAGCCGACAAGGGCGATCTGCGCAAGGTCGAGGCGGTGCTGCGCAGCGATCCCCGCATCACCGTGCTGGTCAACAATGCCGGCCTCGGCTCCGCTGTCCCGCTGCTGCAGGCGGATGTCGACGCGATGGAGTCGATGATCGAGCTCAACGTCACGGCGCTGACCCGCCTGACCTACGCGGCGGTGCCCGGCTTCGTCGCCCGCAGCGGCGGGGCGGTGATCAACATCTCCTCGATTGTCGCCGTGGCGCCGGAGCTCCTGAACGGCGTCTATGGCGGCAGCAAGGCCTTCGTTCTCGCCTTCAGTCAGCAGCTGCGCCACGAGCTGGCGGCCAAGGGCATTCGCGTCCAGGCCGTGCTGCCCGGCGCCACCGCGACCGAGTTCTGGGACATCGCCGGCGCGCCGATCGCCTCCCTGCCACAGGAGATCCAGCAGCGGATGATGCGGGCCGAGGACATGGTCGACGCCGCGCTGGCCGGCTTCGACCAGGGCGAGTTCGTGACCATCCCGGCCCTGCCGCAGGCGGCGGATTGGGACGCGGTCGAGACCGCCCGCCAGGCGCTGTTCCCCAACCTGTCCCGCGCCGTCCCGGCCGCCCGCTACGGCCTCTGAGACCCGCTATGCGCTATGGCGGCGTCAGCGAATGGATGAAGTCGCTGATGCCGCCCAGCGTGATCTGTGTGCCGACGCACAGCAGCAGGAAGGCCATCAGCCGCGACAGCACGCGCACCTGGGATTGGCCGAGGAAGGCGACCAGCCGGTCGGCTGAGGAATAGGCGATCCAGACGCCGATGGCGATCACCAGGGCCGCGGCCGAGGCGCCGAGCACGAAGGGCAGGAATTCCGGCTGGCCGACCGGCAGGTTCGAGCCGATGGCGATGGCGACCGAGATGGTGCCGGGGCCGGTGGTGAAGGGCATGGTCAGCGGATAGAAGGCGACCGCGTCGATGCCCTCGGCCTCCGACGCCTGCTCCTGCTTCCGCTCCTCCTGCAGCTCGGGCGACTGCAGCAGCCGCCAGGCGCTGGCGGCGACGATCAGGCCGCCGGCGATGCGCAGCGCCGACAGGCTGATGCCGAAGAAGCTCAGCACATAGGCGCCGCCCCACAGCGCCCCCAGCATCACCAGGGCCGAATAGACCGCGATCTTCCGCGCCAGCCGCAGGCGCTCGCCATGCGACCGGTCGGCGGTGATCTGGCTGAAGATCAGCGCGGCCGCGATCGGGTTGACGATCGAGAACAGGGCGGAGAGGGTGAGCAGAAAGGTCTGAATCGAACCGCTCATCCACGACTCCCGATTGTTGCCGCCAGCCTGACCGATCTGTGGTGCCGGCTGCAACTGTCCGATCGGTCGTGGCTATTTCCAACAATACGCCAACCACAAAGTGTCATGCCCGGGCTTG
>NZ_VCCH02000228.1 GCF_005938675.2 Mycobacterium sp. KBS0706 | reverse complement strand
GTCGCCGAGCTGGAGGCGGCGCGGCTGGGGCGCCTGGAGCGGGCGCCGGCAAAGGACGGTGGGCCGATGGTGCGGCTGCTGGCGCGGGTGATCGGGATCGGCGTCGAGACCGCCGACATGCTGGTTCAGGAGCTGCTCTCGCGCGGGCTTCGCGATCGACGGGCGGTGGCGCGCTTCGCCGGCCTGACCGGCTCGCCGGACGAAAGCGGTGCCGGGCGCCGAGAGCGCGGCCTGGCGCGCGTCGGGAGCGCCCGGGCGCGGCGCGGTATGATCCAATTCGCCTGGCGCTTCCTACGGTTCCAACCAGACAGCGCGCTAGCCCAATGGTGGCGCAAGCGCACCGATGGCGCGCCGGCCAAAGTCCGCTTGACGATGATCGTAGCTCTCGCTCGAAGCTGTTGATTGCGCTCTGGCGGCTGGTCACGACCGGCGACGCGCCACAGGGCGTGCACCTACGCCCGGAGATCACCCCGGCCTGAGGAGTTGATCGCCCAAGCCGCCGTCCCAAGCTCGGCTCCGCCCGCTAACCGCGGCCTAAGCACAGCATCGAACCGAGGCAACGTGCGACTCGTTCAGGTTACCGTGACAGTGCCCAGGGTGGCCTTGACGGCTTGAGCCAGAGCTGCAGGCGGACCAGCTCGCCGTGAAGCCGTTCGAACTCGGCCTCCTAGGTCTTGTCCAGTTTCGGCAACGCCTTGCCTCCCCGTTGTCGCGGCGATCAGTCTGGCGGCCGCGACTGTACGGCGGCCTGGAACTTGCTGGCCAGGGCCTCGATCGCATCGAGGCTCTTCGCTTCATACTCCGCGATCACCGCCTCGGCCTCGTCGAGCCGGGCCAGGGCCTCGACGAGGGCCTGGGACTGCGGTTCCGGCCGGTCCGCCGCCAGCGCTCGGACCATCGCGATGACGGCGCCGTGGATGTAGTGCAGGTGGGCGTTGTGATTGGCCGAGAGCTCCATGAAGCCGACCACGGCCTGATCGAACGGCCGCTCGGACTGAATCGTGTTGAGCTTGATCCATGTCATGGCCAATGCCTCCCTTGTCTAGATGGAGCTGATGGTCGCGGACCGGTCGGAACGTGCCGCACGTCTGGTAGGGCGCGGGATCCGCTCGTCGAAGAGCCCGAGCAGGGCCGGGGCCGGCATGGCCGCCGGCGCGGGATCGGTCCAGGTCATGTGCAAGCCGTTGAGCGAGGGATCGGCGCGGACGGGCGGTCAGGAGGCCATGTCGAGGACGATGCGGCCCTCGACCGAACCTGTCCGTAGGGCGTCGAAGACGGCATTGACCGCCTCGATGGGCCTGGTCGTGATCGTGGCCTTCACCTTCCCCTCGGCGGCGAAGGCGATCGCCTCGGCTAGGTCCTGCCGGGTGCCGACGATCGAGCCGCGCACGGTGATGCGCTTCAGCACGACGTCGATGATCGGCGTCGGAAAGTCGCCCGGCGGTAGGCCGACCAGGCTGACGACACCCTTGCGGCGGACCATGCCGAGCGCCTGGGCGAAGGCTGGGCGCGACACCGCCGTCACCAGCACGCCATGGGCGCCGCCGCCGGTCGTCTTCACGATCTTCACCGCGGCATCGGGCGCCATGGCGTCGACCACGAGATCGGCGCCGAGCGACCGTGCCAGGTCGAGCTTGTCACGGGTCACGTCGAGCGCCGCCACATGCAGCCCCATGGCCTTGGCGTACTGGATCGCGACATGGCCGAGGCCACCGACGCCGGAGATGGCGACCCACTCGCCCGGCCGCGCCTCGGTCTCCCGCAAGCCCTTATAGGTGGTCACGCCGGCGCACAGAATCGGCGCCATCCGGGCGAAGTCCACCCGCTGCGGCAGCTTCGCGACATAGGGCGCCGACGCTATGACGTAGTCGGCGAAGCCGCCGTCGCAGCTGTAACCGGTGTTGTGCTGGGACTCGCACAGCGTCTCCCAGCCGGTGATGCAGTATTCGCAGCCGCCGCAGGCGTCGTGCAGCCAGGCGACGCCGACCGGGTCGTCCTCCTTGAACCCGGTTACGCCCGGCCCGACGGCGGCGACGATGCCGGCCGCCTCGTGTCCCGGGACGAAGGGCGGCAGCGGCTTCACCGGCCAGTCGCCGTCGGCCGCATGTAGGTCGGTGTGGCAGACGCCGCAGGCGACCACCTTGAGGAGCAACTCGCCAGGCCCAGGGCTGGGGATCGGCCGTTCCTCGATCACCAGCGGCTCGCCGAACCGCCTCACCACCGCCGCGCGCATCGTCTTGCGCATGATCGCCTTCTCCATCGGATGACGCGGGCGAAGATGGCGCCGGAAGACCGCACTGGTCCTTGATCTAGATCAAAGTCGCGGAACGGCCGCCCGTCCTCCAGCTGCGGCATTAGCGGTAATGGGGTCACGACAAGAGCTGTGCGTAGGCATCCGACATCTGGGAACGGATGTGAACGCGGGCGATTGGAGGCTTTCAGAAACGAGGGTTTTCGTGGGTTTGTCCAGCCCGACGGAGAACAGCCGTGTCGGCGCTTTCACATACCTCTCCCATTGGAAATCCGAATGGCAATCGGTTTACGAAAGAGGCGGCAGGCCTGCAGGAGCCCCACGGCCGCAAGTTGCTAGTGCATTGAAGCAGACAGGAGATTCACAAGGTGAGGAGAGAGTGCGAGTCTGAGGCCATGGCCCAGACCGTGAGCATCCTGCTGAACACGACATCGTGGGCCTCTATCTCGACCCGCCGGACCGGGC
>NZ_VCCH02000227.1 GCF_005938675.2 Mycobacterium sp. KBS0706 | reverse complement strand
TCGGCCGGCAGCGGCATGCCGGCGAAGCCCAGCGCCTCGATCACCGCCCCGGTCGCGGCCCGCCACAGCCAGGTGCGGCGGGCGACGATCGGATGCGGCACCGCCAGCGTCAGGGCGCCGCCGGCCAGCGGCAGCCCGTCGGCCAGCAGGCGGCCGCCGAGCTCGGCCAGGAACCGGTCGGGCGCGGGCACGGCGCCGGCGTCGTCGACGAGCCAGGCGAGAGGGGCGGGCAGATCCATGCCGCGATCATGCCGTCCCGGCCCGGGATCTGTCATCCACGGCGGGTGGTGAAGTCCGGCCGCGCCGTGTTATTTTGCGCCCTGGACTCGGGATGGCCGACAGGGAAGCGCGATGGACGAAACGACCGTCTTCCGGCGCGAGATGCGGATCCCGGCGCCGCCCGCCACCATCTTCGCCTTTCTGACCGACCCGCAGAAGATCCTGCGCTGGATGGGTATCTCCGCGACGCTGGAGCCGCAGCCCGGCGGGCTGTACCTGCTCGACGTCGACGGCACCAACGTCGTGCGCGGCGCCTTCCGCGAGGTGGTGCCGGTGCACCGCCTGGTCTACAGCTTCGGCTGGGAGGGCAATGCCGAGACCCCGCCGGGCTCCAGCCAAGTCGAGATCGACCTGATCGAGCAGCCCGACGGCACGTTGATGCGGATGACCCATAGCGGCCTGCTGCCGTCGACGCTGCCCGCTCATGAGCGCGGCTGGACGTTCTTTCTCGATCGCCTGGCGGCGGTGCTGGCCGATCGCGATCCAGGGCCGGTCCCGAAGCCCGACTGTACCCCGCCGGAGGCCGGGGGCTGACCGTCGCCACCGCTGCCGCAACCCAGTTGGCGCAACCCCAGTTGGCGCAACCGTGGAGGAGACCGATGCCAGACGATCTCGTCGTCCGTCGCGAAACCCATGTTCCGGCGCCGCCCGCCGCGGTGTTCGCCCTGCTGACCGACCCGGAGCAGATCCTGCGCTGGATGGGCACGGAGGCGCAGCTCGACCCGCAGCCCGGCGGGCTGTACCTGGTCAACGTCACCGGCGCCCGCTTCGCCCGCGGCGCCTTCCGCGAGGTGGTGCCGGTGCATCGCCTGTCCTACAGCTTCGGCTGGGACGGCAGCGAGGCGGTGCCGCCGGGGTCGAGCCTGGTCGAGATCGACCTGATCGAGCAGCCCGACGGCACGCTGTTGAAGATGACCCACACCGGCCTGCCGAATGCCGAGCAATGTGCCGGCCATGCCGAGGGCTGGGGCCACTACCTCGACCGCCTGGCGGCGCTCGGCGGTGGCCGCGACCCGGGGCCGGACCCCTGGCTCGGCCGGAACGACTGAATCCGCCCTGTCGGACTCCGGCGTCCCCGTTCGTCCTCTGGAGAGACCCGTTCCGGAGGTGAGCCATGGACGAGCTGCCGGTCATCAAGACGCGTCGCAAGGGCAGGAGCCAGACGCAGAGCATGCTGATCCCGAGCGAGGGGATGGTCGCCGAAGCGCTGCGGGCGGCCCCGCCCGGCCAGCTGTCGGACTTGGCCGGGCTTCGGCGGGCCCTGGCGGCACGGCATGGGGCCGATGCCTGCTGCCCGGTCACCACGCAGCGCCATCTGGTGCGGATCAGCCAGGACGGCAGCGCGCCGTTCTGGCGCGTCGTCGATCCCGACCGGCCCTTCGCCCGGCGGATGGCCGGCGGACCCGACCGCATCCGCGAGAGGCTGGCCGCGGACCGCTGATGGCCCGGCCGGGTTCCCAGCCCGGATCGTATTCACGCGCATACCATGATGCCGTTCCTGCATTAGGCGGCTGATCCCTTTCCTATTACCTGAATATGACCAATCCGTTACGCAGGCTTGAACAATCCGCTCAGCAACGGTCCCGGAAACGGGACAGTCATGGCAGAGCCGGTCATCCCACCGGATCTTGACGAACTCTTCACAGGACTGCCGGGCGCGGCGGATGTGCGGAGACGTGTCTGCTGAAGCGGGCCTGAGACTGGGGAGCCCATGAAGAAGAAGTCGCGAATTCCGGCGGCCAGGATGGCCCTGTTCGTCAACAAGCTGACGACCGCCATCGTCCCGACCGGCGCCCATGCCGGCGACCCGCTGGAGCCGTTCGTCCAGACGCGGAAGACCGGCAACGACCGCACCGAGATCGTGGTCGGAACCCGGACCTTCTTCGCCGGATCGCTCGATGCCGGCGGACAGGGGGCCGTGCAGGTGGTGGCCGAGCGCCGGTCCCGCGGCAACGGCAAGGACGACGGGCAGGAGACGTTCCACCCGGTGAAGACGGACCTGACGCTGGACACCGCGGTCGAGCTGTACAAGCAGCCGCAGGGTCGCTGGGGCGTCCGCGGCGGCCGGGCGATCCCCGCCTCGGCCGCGTGGCTCGCCGGCGACGGCTTCGACGCCCTGAACGCCGCTGCCTTCCAGCCCGGCTTCCGGCAGATCGGATCGCGCGAATGCTGCGTCGGCGAGATCATGGTCCGGGGCAAGGCCAGCGAAACATCCGCGCCGGTGCTGGTCGAGCGGGTGCTCGGCCCGGAGACGGCGGCGGACCGCTACCGCCTGGTCAACGCCGATCTGGGCCGGGGCGACGCGGTCGAGCTGGTCGACGGCCCCGCCCGGTCGGACCCCTTCGCCACCGAAGTGCTGCGCCGGATCGGTCGGGTCTGGGTCGCCGGCCAGGGGCGGGAGATCGCCGAGGCGGCGGCCCTCAATGCGCTGAAGGCCGGCGCGCCGCTGGACGCCGCAGCATCCCTGCCGGCCGATCTGCTGCCGCGCGCCGGCAAGGATCTGGGGCCGGCGGCGGCCCCGACCTACGCCGCGGCCGGAGCGGCCGCCGGTGC
>NZ_VCCH02000226.1 GCF_005938675.2 Mycobacterium sp. KBS0706 | reverse complement strand
ACACTAGGAGTAGCCCTATGGGTCGTGTCCCACCGGGTGGTGTAGGGGCTGTGGGTAAGTAGCCCGTCGCAGCGACCGCCACGAGTGTGCATCCGGCGCAATTCCGTCTGCTGCTTCTGGGTCAGCTTGAGCGGCTTGCCGCGCAGTTTCCCTTCGCTCGCGCGATGGCCATGCCATCCCGGGTGCGCAAGCGGATCAGATCGGCCTCGATCTCGGCGAAGGTGGCGAGGATGTTGAAGAACATCTTGCCCATCGGGTCGGCCGGGTCATAGACGCTCGCGCCGAGCGCCAGCTACTACGAAGAGAAGGCTTCCGGTGGCCTTCGGGATCGTCCCCAACTGCAACTGATGCTCGACCGGCTGCGGGGGGACACCATCATCGTCTGGAAGGCTCGACCGGCTGTCCCGCTCGTTGAAGGATGTGCTACACATAATGGAGAAGATCGAGGCCGCTGGCGCCGGGTTCAGGTCGCTCACTGAGGGGATCGACACGACCACCCCCGCCGGACGCATGATGATGCAGATGATAGGATCCTTCGCTGGGTTCGAGCGCGCCATGATTCGGGAACGGACCTCCGCCGGCCTGGCCCAGGCCCGGACCGGGGGCGGATTGGCGACCGTCCGCGCTCGCTCACCCCGGCCAAGCGTCGGGAGATCGCTGAGAGCGTCCTGTCTGGCCACAAGAGCGCGGCCGAAATGGCCCGGCTCTACGACATCAGCCAGCCGACCGTCTCGCGGAACGTGGCTGAATATAGACAAGAGCCGATGACGTGATAGCGCGCAAAACTGCAATGAGTATGTGGTGATCGGTTATGGATATACGTCAAAGGCAGTGGATAGAAGCATTGACAGGCGCTGAGTTTGATAGCGCGTCGGATACGGATTGGTTCTCTTTGGCGTTTCCGGATTGGAACCAGCCACAAGCGGAGACGGTTGCCGCAACCGGCACTGGAAGTGATCCGATTCAAAGTCGTTGGTTTGACTCTGATGATGAGGAGGAGGATCAGAGTCGTTGGTTTGATTCTGATGAAGAGGGGCAGGAGGATCAGAGTCGTCGGTTTGATTCTGATGAAGAGGGGCAGGAGGATCAGAGTCGTCGGTTTGCTTCTGATGAAGAGGGGCAAGAGGATCAGAGTCGTTGGTTTGATTCTGATGAAGAGGGGCGGGAGGATCCGGATCAAAGCCGTCGGCTTGACTCTGGCGACGAACGATCAGTCGATAATTACTCCATTTCTGCCGATCCTATTACCTCCTACCAACATAAAGCCGATCCTTCCGAAGACCAAAACGTTGTAAATGCCCTTACACCCACCAAGCGGGCTGACGATACAGGATACAAGGGCCAACAAGATTTCGCAATGCCATCAATGCCAGATGCCCCAAATAACGCGGCTTTGGATTTCGTATCGAGAATAGATCCAGAAACCGATATAGGCGGCCGGCTATCGGGAAAAACAAGTAATAGGACGAATGTTGCCGGCAATGCCGGCGCCAATGATAACGTTGCAGATGAGCAGGATATCCTGTTGCGCATACAGAATACTCATGGTCTTTTGGTGAATAGCTTCACGCACAATGGCGCGGGGTGGGCCACAAACCTGCTTCATGCAACTGCGCGGGAGGCATCTATAACTTGGATCACAACAATGGTCCGCGAAACCTTGGGCTACTTTGCGGCTCAGAAACTCGGCGGCGCGACAGATCGTACCAAGGTGGCAATTTCGAGCAGCATATTGGCTCTGACCGGCATTCTCAATGTCGTCGCCTCTGTTCGACAGGAGGCCCAGAAGAAGGCAAATTGGACGACACGGACCGCGCATGCATCAACGCTAGCCTTGCTAGGCGGCGCAACTGCGATCGCTCACAAAACGACCGGACTGGGTAGTGTTGCGCCTCTTTTGATCAAAGCCACGGGATACTGTCTCTCCCGTGATGGAATCAATCTTTTCATTAGACTTAGCAGCAATCGGGACGACCCGCTCAGTCTAAAATCAATTGCCACTGAGGTGGCAGTGTATGCTGTTAACCAGTATATCGTAAATGAACTGCAGAGCTCTGGATTATCGCTTTCTGGAACAAGCGATGAAGCGCAGGCCCATTCCTATCGGGAAATCTTCGCCCGTCTGGCTGCCTTCTCAGCCGCGAACGCTGCCGGAGAGTCTTTTGATGCCTTTGTGTACCCTGCACTCGTCGCCTTCTATAACGAGATCGGATCGGGTCTTCACGAATCGCTCAAAGCTGTCGGGGAGATCAGGTTGGCTGCGAAATTCCACCTCCCGATGGGCGAAAAGCTGGTGGCAAGGTTCCCCGCTGCGGAAGGGATCGTGGGAGGCGTGACTGTATCCGAGGCGGCCGACAAGGTTCTCGGCCCCATGACGGCTCGACAGTCCGTGTTCGTCGTTTTGCTCTCCTTGCTCAACCTCTTGTCGAAGGCCGGGGCCGCAGCCCGCTTTTCACCCGAGGGGACCACCCATTTGGTCAATGCGCTGGCCGGTATCTCCCTCGGCTTGCTCGGTTCGGTCTTTCTGGGCGCGCTCGCAACCTCTTCCCCCCCGCCCGCCACAATCCAGCCAGAAATCGTGTAGAAACATCGCCGATCTCAATGAGCGCGGCGCCAAGATTGTCATCTCCTAGCATCAGCGCCGGACCAAACCTGTAGCGCTCGATACCGAGATGTACAATTGGCGGCACCTGATCGAGAACTTGACCTGCTCCCCGTCGGTCCCTCACGGATAGTGGGAGCCCTGGGTTGCGATATTGCCCTCTCCGCCGTCGCGATGGTAGCGGGCGACCGGCGGAGCTGGCCTTCCCGTGCAATGCGTGTCAAAAGTGACGCTAAGGAGAGCGTTTGTTGTCAATGGGTTAGTCTTACTGCGT
>NZ_VCCH02000225.1 GCF_005938675.2 Mycobacterium sp. KBS0706 | reverse complement strand
TTGCCGGAGCCGGAGTGGGAGAGCGGGAGCCGGGCCGAGCCCGAGGGCGAGGCGGAGCAGGCGATCGCGGGGATCTGGTCGGAGGTTCTGGGCCTGCGGCAGGTTGGTCGGGACGACAATTTCTTCGAGCTGGGCGGGGATTCGATCTTGTCGCTGCAGGTGGTGTCGCGGGCGCGCCGGGCGGGTCTGGTGCTGACACCGCGACAGCTGTTCGAGCACCAGACGGTGCGCGGGCTGGCGGCGGTGGCCGGGCGCGAGGCGGCCGCGATCGTGCCGGAGACGGCGACGGGCGAGGCGGTGCTGCTGCCGATCCAGCGCTGGTTCTTCGGGACGGAGATCCCGGGGCGGCAGCACTGGAACCAGTCGGTGCTGCTGGCGCCGCGAGAGCGGCTGCAGGCCGAGGCGCTGCGCGGGGCCATCGCGGCGGTGGTGGGCCACCACGATGCGCTGCGGCTGCGCTTCGCGCAGGGCGAAGACAGCGCCTGGAGCCAGGCCTATGCCGAGCCGGCGGAGCAGGAGTGGCTGTGGCTGCGCAGCGTCGCCGACGAGGCGACGCAAACGGCGGTGGCGCAAGACGCCCAGCGCAGCCTGGACCTGGCCGAAGGTCCGCTGCTGCGGGCGGTGCTGATGGAACGCTGGGACGGGAGCCAGCGGCTGCTATTGGTGATTCACCACCTGGTGGTGGACGGGGTGTCCTGGCGGATCCTCTTGGAGGACCTGCAGGCAGCTTACGGCCAGGCCGTGACGGGCGAGGCGATCACCCTGCCGGAGACGAGCAGCAGCTTCGGGGCCTGGGGCAGGGTCCTGCAGGCTCACGCCGCGAGCCCGGAGCTGCTGGCGGAGCTGCCGTATTGGCAGGGCGTGCTGGGTGGACCGTCGGGCTTCCCGGTGGCGCGCCCCGACGGCGCGAACACCGTCTTTCAGCGTGTGGAGCACCGGCAGCGCTTCGATGTGGCGCTGACCGAGCGTCTAGTGACGGCAGGCCGGGCGTGGCGGGCCGGGGTGGAGGATCTGCTGCTGACAGCGTTGGCGCGGGCGCTGTGCCGGCACACGGGGCAGGGCTCGGCGCTGGTGGCGCTGGAAGGCCATGGCCGGGAGGAGCTGGGCGGGCTGGACCTCAGCCGGACGGTGGGCTGGTTCACCAGCCTGTACCCGGTGCGGCTGATGCCCGAGGCGGATCTGCAAGCCTCGCTGAAGGCGGTGAAGGAACAGCTGCGGGCGGTGCCGCAGCGGGGTCTCGGCTATGGCGTGCTGCGGCACATGGGATCGTCGGAGGTGCAGGCCGCGCTGTCGGATCGGCCGTGGCCGGCGGTGACGTTCAACTATCTGGGGCGGTTCGACGGTGTGACGGCGGGGGCCTTCGCCCTGGCACGGGAGAGCACCGGCCGGGACCAGTCGGACGGATCGCCGCTCGGCGCCGAGCTGATGGTGAACGGCCAGGTGGCGGAGGGCGTGCTGGGGCTGACCTGGCTGTATAGCGCCGCCCGGCATGATGCCGGAACGATCGAGGGTCTGGCGCAAGTCTTCGGAGCTGAGTTGGAGGCCCTGGTCGAGTTGTGCTGTGCGCCGGGTGCGGGTGGTCTGACGCCGTCGGACGTGCCGCTCGCCGGTCTGGGCCAGGCCGAGCTGGACGCGCTGCCGGTGCCGGCGGCGGAGGTCGAGGACCTGTATCCGCTGTCGCCGATGCAGCAGGGCATGCTGTTCCACAGCCTGCAGGTGCCGGAGCTGTATGTGACCCAGATCCGGGTGGATGTGGAGGGCCTCGATGCCGGCCGCTTCGCCCGGGCCTGGGAGGCGGCGGTGGAGGCCCATGCCATCCTGCGCACCGGCTTCCTGGGACAGGACGACAGGCCGTTGCAGCTGGTGCGTCGCCGGGTGCCGTCGCCGGTGCAGCAGCTGGACTGGCGCGGCAAGCCGGAGCTGGAGCAGGCCCTGACGGAGCTGGCGGTGTCGGACCGGTCGCGGGGCTTCGACCTTGCTGCGCCGCCGCTGCTGCGGGTGCTGCTGGTGCGGATGGCGGCGGACCGGCACCGGCTGATCCTGACCAGCCATCATCTGCTGCTGGATGGCTGGAGCACGTCGCGGCTGATCGGCGAGGTGCTGACCCGCTACCACGGCAAGACCCCGGCGGTCTCGGCCGGCCGGTACCGGGACTACATCGCCTGGCTGGGCCAGAGGGATCAGGCGGCGGATCAAGGATTCTGGCGCGATCGCCTGTCCGGGGTGGAGGAGCCGACGCTGCTGGCCGCGGCGCTGCCGGCGCCGGAGGCGCAGCCGGGGCATGAGAGCAAGAAGCTGCGGCTGGACGCAGCGGCAACTGAAGCCCTGAAAGCCTTCGCCCGTCGCGAGCATGTCACCCTGAACACGGTGGTGCAGGGGGCGTGGGCGCTGCTGCTGTCGCGGGCCACCGGGCAGCGTCGGGTGGTGTTCGGGGCGACGGTGTCGGGGCGCCCGGCGGAGCTGCGCGGCGCCGAGGCGCTGCTGGGGCTGTTCATCAACACCCTGCCGGTGGCGCCGGCGCTGGACCCGGCGCGGAGCATCGGCGACTGGCTGCGGGCGCTGCAGGCGGAGAATGCGGCGCTGCGCGAGCACGAGCACACGCCCTTGTACGAGATCCAGGGCTGGGCCGGCCAGGGCGGGCGGTCGCTGTTCGACACGCTCCTGGTGTTCGAGAACTACCCGGTGGACCAGGCCCTGCGCGAGCGGGACAGCAAGGGCCTGCGCTTCGGCCAGGTCTCCAACCTGGAGACCACGAACTACGCCCTGACCCTGACGGTGCAGGCCGGTGGCGACATCGAGATCGGTTGGAGCTGGCGGCGGGATGCCTTCGACCAGGACCGCATCGAAGGGCTGATGAGGCAGTTCGAGGCGCTGCTG
>NZ_VCCH02000224.1 GCF_005938675.2 Mycobacterium sp. KBS0706 | reverse complement strand
GTAAGCGTCCGGCCGAGGCCGTGGACTTGGCAGACGGGCGACCGTCTGCAAGCTCCGAGTGCGGTTCTCCGTATCGGGAGGCGTGCGAGCCTGAGGGTTCTGCGGCCTACCGGAGAGCCGGCCAATGCCAGGGAAGCAGGTCTTGGATGCGGCTGATCGGGTGGCCATCGGCGATGCGGGCAAGGACGTCGCGCAGCCAGGCTTCCGGGTCGAGGCGGTTGAGCTTGGCGGTGCCGATGAGCGTGTACATCGCCGCGGCGCGGTCACCGCCGGCGTCGGAGCCGGCGAAGGTCCAGTTCCGGCGGCCGAGGGCAATCGCTGGGTCATTCTGCCCATGTCGAGCCTGAGGTCGAGGTCCACTACCGCTGGCATCCGCTCCATGGGCGCCGGGTTCGGCGGCACTACAGCGAACGGCGCGCCGGCGGCCAGTTCGTCCACGTCGAGGCGGAGCCCGGCGTTGTCATTGTGGTGGCGGCCTGGATGCTGGATACGGTCGCCTGCGCCGGCATGGCCATTGGCACGCCGCGCGCGGCGCTGTCGGCGCTGATCGATCTGCATCGCCTGCTGATCGAGCGCGGTTCCAGACGAAGCTCCCCGGACGATCCGATCATCGTCCAGGAGGAGCATGATGTCGTCCCGGCCAACACCATTGCTGCCGACGCCGGCCCCGCGCCAGCTCAGCATGGCGCTCGACTCCGCAAGGCTTCGGGGAATGAGCCCGGCCGAGCGCGGGACGGTGCTCGCCCGGCTGGCCAGCCTGCTGCTGGAAGCCGCCGGCGTCGCGGCAGAGGAGCGTGACGATGACCGGCGCTGAACTTCTGCCGGCAGCGGTGCTGAAGCGCAAGGCGGTGGTCTATGTCCGGCAGTCCACCCCGGCGCAGGTCCAGGGCAACCTCGAGAGCCAGCGGCGTCAATACGAGCTCGTCGATGTCGCGCGGCGCCGCGGCTTTCGCGACGTCGAGGTGATTGATGACGACCTCGGGCGCTCCGCCAGTGGGATGGCGGCGCGGCCCGGCTTCGAGCGGCTTGTGGCCTGGCTGTGCGCTGGTAAGGTTGGAGCCGTCCTGTGTCTCGACGCGTCCCGGCTCGCCCGCAACGGCCGCGACTGGCATCACCTGCTCGAACTCTGCGGCCTGGTCGAAGCCCGGGTGATCGACCTGGACGGCGTCTACGATCCCTGCCGGCCGAACGATCGGCTGCTGCTGGGCATGAAGGGCAGCATCAGCGAGTTCGAGCTCGGCGTGCTGCGCGCTCGCATGCTCGATGCCGCCCGGGCCAAGGCCCGGCGCGGCGAGCTGCGCATCAGCGTGCCGATCGGCTACCTCTGGCATCGCGAGATCGGCCTCGGCTTCGATCCCGACCTGCGGATCCAGGAAGCCATCCGGCTGATCTTCGCCCGGTTCCGCGCGTTGGGGAGCGCGCGGCAGGTCCTGATGTCGATGAAGGCCGAGCAGATCCACTTCCCTCGACCCTCCGACGGCAAGAGGTTGGTCGCTTTCGACTGGACGCCGATCCGCTACCGCAACGTGATCTCGGTGCTCAAGAATCCCTTCTACGCGGGCGCCTACGTCTACGGCAAAAGCGAGAAGCGCACCGTGATCGTCGACGGTCGTGCCCGGAAGAGCTATGGCCACGGCAAGCCGCTTGAGGCGTGGGAGGTTCTGTTGAAGGATCACCACGAGGGCTACATCGACTGGGCCGAGTTCGAGCGGAACCAGGTGCAGCTCGCCGCCAATGCCTACGGCCGGGTCGGCGGGGCGAAGTCGGGCCGCGGCGGACGAGCGCTGCTGGCTGGGCTGCTGTCCTGCGGGCGCTGCGGACGCCGCTTGGTGGTGAGTTACACGGGCCGGCCGCCGGGGCAGCCCGTCTATCGATGCGATCGGCCCAACCTGATGCTGGGGCTGCCGCGATGCATGACCTTCGGTGGATCCCGGATCGACGCCGCGATGGCCCAGGAACTGATCCGCGCCGTGGAGCCGATGGCGATCGAGGCGGCCTTGGAAGCTGAGCGGATGCACGAGGAACGACGAGAAGAACGGCGGCGCATCGTGGAGCTGGAACTGCAGCAGGCTCGCTACGAGGCCTCGCTGGCAGAACGGCGCTACGCTGCCTGTGATCCGGATAATCGTCTGATCGCCGCGCAGCTGGAGAAGAGCTGGGAAGCGGCGCTCCGCCGTGTGCAGGCGTGCGAGGCGCGACTGGAGACGCTGCAGACGGCGGATCCGCCCGGCACCGTCCCAGACTTTGCCGGGCTCGCCGATGATCTCGAAGCGGCCTGGAACGCCCCAGGCGTGAGCATGCGCGCTCGCCAGCGGCTCCTGCGAGCCCTCGTCACCGACATCATCGCCGATGTCGACGAGACGGCGCGCGAGGTCGTCCTGACGATCCACTGGCGGGGTGGTCAGCACTCGCAATTGCGGGTCCGCAAGCCGAAGAGCGGCGAGCACGGCTGCCGCACGCCGGAGGACGCTCTGGCGGTGATGCGCAGCATGGCAAGCCGCTGGTCGGACGAGGACATCGCCGCATCCTTGAACCGGATGGGAATGCCCACCGGCCAGGGCAAGACCTGGACCGCGCACCGCGTCAGCTCGGTGCGGCGGGTGAATGGGATCCATGCCTACCGATCCGCCGAGAAGAACGGCGAATGGCTCACCATGTCCGAAGCCGCCGCGGCGATCGGCGTCACGCGTCACCGCATCCGTCGCCTCATCGAGGACGGCATCCTTCCCGCCGAACAGGTCGTGCCCGATGCGCCCTGGCAGATCCGAGCTCGTGACCTTCATGACGAACGGGTGGCAACGGCGTTGAAGCGTGCAGACCGCCCGTGTCGGAGCGATTGCAAGAACCAACTTGCAATGTTTACAGACGCTTGAAAGACAGGGGCACAATAAACGCATCATCGCAATT
>NZ_VCCH02000223.1 GCF_005938675.2 Mycobacterium sp. KBS0706 | reverse complement strand
GCGGTCGCGCGCATCGGTGCTGAATTTGACGTCTTTTGCCGGCATGGTCTTGGTCCTTGCAGGGGGAGGGGGGGAGGGATGTGGGAGGCGGCGGGATCAGGCGACGACGCCGATCACGTCGCTCTCCTTCATCACGAGGTAGTCGACCCCCTCGAGCCGGATCTCGGAGCCGGACCATTTGCTGAACAGGATGCGGTCGCCGACGCCGACGTCGAGCGCCTGGATCACGCCATGCGTATCCCGTGCGCCAAGGCCGACGGCGACGACCTCGCCCTGCTGCGGCTTCTCCTGGGCGGTATCGGGGATGATGATCCCGCCCGCGGTCTTGGCTTCGGCATCGATGCGGCGGACCACGACCCGGTCGTGCAGCGGGCGGAATTTCATCGGCTGAATCCTTTGATAAACTGTGCAGCAAGCAACTTGGTCACCGCGCACGGAGCAGGCGTTCCCGTCGCCGATCTCTGTCTTACCGAAGCGAATGAGCTCGATCGTTCGTCAGCCGGCTTCGTGCGGCCGCGGGCGAGTCATGACCGCCGACCCGCCGTTCGCGACGATGTCACGGATTGCCGCCTGCGCGGCGTCGATAGCCGGTTTCCCCGCGAAGTAGTGGCCATAGAACTGCCCGTCCCTGGTCACTGTCCATCTCCCGGCCTGGTGTGCCACCAGGAACACTGTCGGGACGACCCCATGTTGCTCAACGACATGCTCCGCGGTCGATGCGCGGTGAATTGGGCCCGGCAGCCGACCGGCGGGGACGGTTGATTTCTCTTCTCCAAGACGGATCACCTCGCGGAGGAACTGTTCGGCGTATTGGGCGGTGTCCGTATAGTCCTGCTCGCGACGGCTCAGATGGTCTGGATTGTTGAACGCGCGATTCAATCGAGTGATGAACTCCGGCTCTGCTTCCGCCATATGGGCGATCAGCGCCTGCAGGATCTGCTCGTGCGCGAGCACGCGTCTCTCCAGATCGGTGTTCTCGACCGCGCCATATCGCCTTCGAGCATGACCGTGGTCTATGCCGGTGTCCGGTCCGCCAGACCCGTGGATGGGGCTTCCCAGCTCTCCGATGCGCGCTGCCCGGTCCGTTTCCCAGCCTGCCGGATCCTGCGACTTCCGCGGGTGTTCGGCCATTCCTTCGTTTTCGCTGCGCTCTTCCGCGGAACGATCCAGTTCGGCATGGAGCGGCGAGTCGCTCGGCACCGGCTCGTCCGGCCAATAGGGGCTCTCGCGCCACATGATGTTTCCCATGATCTTTCCTTGTGATGGGATATCGCCTTCCTGCGAAGCAGGATGCGGTCGTTCCCAGTTCAATCTTGCTCGACAGGGAGGGCGGGCGCCGGCACCCTTGATCAGGATGCCGCTTCAGCTGGATGCCGGGACGCCGTTCAATTGGATATGGGGATCTCAGATGTAAATTTCAAGAGATTTTGAAATATATTATAGTCCACTATAAAATATACGACTGAATTTTCGGTATAAATCGACTGACGGGAATATGTGGAGAAACTCTATTTTATCCCAGATAATACATTGGCGATGGCTGTGTTTCGTTGGCCGTGCGCTGAAAAGGCAGCATCCTCTGCACGAATCCAGTGCCTGGGCCGGAGGAATTTTCGATGATTTCGGTCGTAATAGCATCGGAATCGCACCATCTCTTTAGGGTGAGCCGCTGAACATCGTCGACCGTGACGGATCAGTCGGCTGGCGACATCGCCCGATTGAAGGGCGCCTCCTGATCGACCTGCTTCTGGGCGGGACACCACAGTGCATTGAGAGAACGCGCCATGAAAACCTGGTTCATTCCACCGATCGTGATTCCCGCGGGGTTCATCCTGCTGGGCTTTCTCTATGTCGTGTCGGGAGCACTTCTGTAGCGCCCGCACGCGGATGAATTGCGGGTGAAGAGACGAGCAGCGAGCTCGGAGGATCCCGATGACCCTGCGGACCCATAGCGAGACCGTCACTTTTTCGCGGCCGTTCACCTTGAGCGGCATCAACGGACCGCAACCGCCAGGAACCTACACTGTCGAGACCGATGAGGAACGGATCGAGGGCTCGTCCCCTCCCACCTATCGGCGGGTCTCGACGATGATCAGGCTGGCCGGGCGGCCGGGGACCGGGGAGCAGGTCCAGGTCGTCATCGTGGATCCCGAGGAATTGGCGGCGGCGTTGGCGCGAGACGCCGCTCCTCCGGATATTGCTTCCGCACAGGAGCCGCTCGAGGAAAGCGGTCGAGAGGGCACGCCGCAACGAGTTCTCCTAGGAGACGAGCACCGTTCCGGGGAAAAGAACAGCCGGCAAGGGACCGCTCGCCCGACCGATCGGCTCCACGAGGTGTGGCGGTTCTGGGCGAAGCGGCATCCAAGGGAGCTGGCCTGGATCATGGCGATACTCGGTGGCGCCCTTTTCGTTACCTTGGTTCTGAGCTGGTGACCGGCCGACAGGTTGGACGATGACGATGCGCGAGTTCAGGAAGGTCTCCCACCCGGTCGAGCATGCCGTGACCCTGACGATCAAGGCGGATGCCCATAGGGTCATAGGCCTCATCGTCGCCCCGTCATTCAGCCACACAAACCCCAGCTTCATCATCACGCCCGAGGATGGCCTCCTGACGGCCGAGCAGGCAGTTGGGGCGGCGATCGGCATCGCGAGCTATCTGCAGCTGGAGGTTGTCGTCATCGACGAAGGAGGTCACTGGAATCCGAAATGGGGGCGCCTCCTATAAAGCTGGACGGCACGCCGGGTTCACAGGCCCCTTCCCAATATTCGAGAAGGGACGATGCTCCCCTCTCCTTCTCGACTCCCGTTTCTACTGGACCTGGTAGAAGGTAGAAACATAGCCGTCCGACCGAATACACTCGCGCTCAGCTTCGATTGATCGACACGCCACCGTCGGCGAGCAAGGCGCCGCCGGTCGTGAAGCTCGATGAGTCCGAAGCGAGGTAGAGCGCCGACTTTGCGATCTCCTCGGGCCGTGCGATGCGCCGCAGCGCGTGGAGCCGTTCGATGAAGGCCAA
>NZ_VCCH02000222.1 GCF_005938675.2 Mycobacterium sp. KBS0706 | reverse complement strand
TCTCCGGGCTCGGGACCCGAAGGCGATCCGCCGGGCCGCTGTCATTCGCGATGCGGCGTATTTCGGCGAGCTCAATCTGTCCGCTCCCGGATGGCTGCCTGTCGTCCGACAGCTTCGGCCGGATCATTCCTGGTCGACGGTGGTTCGCATCCTGAACGGGCGCGGCCGATCTGGTACCTGGACCGCCGACCGCTTGGTGCGAGCCGTGAAGCGCTTCGTCCGTGACGGACTGGCCGACCAGGCGCTGCTCGACCGCGCGCCGAGGCGCACGAGAGCCGACCATGCGGCCATCCTGATATCGGGTATCGCCCAGGCCAATCCGACGCTGTCGCTCAGAGCCATCGGAGCCCAGCTCGACGCAATGCGGGTGAAGCCTCCGCGGGGCGGCGAACGGTGGTCAGCCTCGTCTGTGCGTAACCAGTTGCGACGAGCGCAGCGGCTCGGACACGTGGTCTCAAGCGAGGCTCCTTCTCAGCCAGTGTCGTCGATACCAACAGCGTGAACCGACGAGCGGCGTCAAGCGATGGCATGTAACGCGCTGAAAAGCTGAGAAGGCCGCTCGATTCGGCTGGGGCTGGCGGGAACTGAAGATGCCCATCCTGCATTGCCCGGGTGTATCTGCGAATCCGATGCAATCCTTTGGACGTGAGGACGAGAGGCTATGGCCGCGCGGCAAGCGTCTGCCAATCCAGTGTGCCTCGTCGTTGAAGACGAGCCCTTCTTACGGATGGACGCCGCTGACATAGCAAGGGATGCGGGCTATGACGTTGTTGAAGCGGAAAACGCTGATGAAGCAATCGGCATCCTCGAAAGCCGCAACGACATCCGGGTGATTTTCACGGACATCAACATGCCGGGCTCAATGGACGGTCTCAAGCTAGCCGCAGCAGTGCGGAACCGATGGCCGCCGATTGAGATCATTGTGACATCAGGGGTTCACAAGCTCAGCGCTGCCGACTTGCCAGAGAGAGGCGTGTTTCTCTCGAAACCGTACGACCGAAACGACGTCGCGGCCGCGTTGTCGGGCTTCCGGCCGAGGCAGTGAGCGTCCTGGATGTCCTGGATGGCGCGGGCCGCTGAAAGGGATCATGATCCCTGGCCAGGAGGCTCATCATGAGGAATCCCTCACTCGAAAACGGTCGTAGACGTAGCGTGCTCCCCGGACTAGCGGCGCACCGAGACCGCGATGCGGCGGAAGCCCGCGCCGACGCTGATCACTACGCTCGGCATCGCAACACCAACATGCACGCGGCATCAATGGCGGCCGTCGAGATATGCGAAACCGCGGCGGCCAAGCTCCGCGACGAATACGCGAAGCTGACATTCGGGCCACGAAAGCTCTAGACTACACGTCCGGCACGGAGAAGACGACGTCAGCCGCAGTGACCGGGTTCCACCGATGTAAATAGGCACTGGGCCTCGGCGCCGATCGGCACGGCATGTGCTTGATATCGTACGATACTGAGGGGTCACGACGACCTGATGCCGATTCACACGGGAACTGCTGACGCGACCCTGGCCGACATGAGCGAGGTTTTCCCGGTGACCAAGTGGCGATTCCCCGGTTGATTTATAGCGAAGTTAACCCATCTTAGCCCGCGACGATAAACCTGGATAAGATCCCTCAATATGGATCCTCGCCTGAACCCATATTCCCCCGGTGCTGGAACTCCGCCGCCGGAGTTGGCTGGTCGCGATGACCTGATCGAAAGAGCCGCCATTGCCCTGGATCGCATTCGCGCGGGTCGTTCAGCGCGTAGCTTCATTCTCTACGGCCTGCGCGGGGTTGGAAAGACCGTTTTGCTCAACCGCATTCGGATCGACGCTGAGGCGCGCGGCATTACGAGCGTTAAGATCGAAGCGCCCGAGGACCGGTCATTGCCGGCGCTGCTCGCACCGGCGCTGAGATCCGCGCTGCTTCGACTAAACCGCGGCGAAGCGGCGAAGGCAGGCGTCCTGAAAGCGCTCCGAGCGCTCTCGGGCTTCGCTAAAGGGCTGAAATTCAAATACCAGGACATCGAGTTCGGATTGGACGTCGAGCCCCAGGAGGGGCTGGCCGACAGCGGGGATCTGGACAATGACCTGACGGATCTGCTCGCGGCAGTCGGGTCGGCCGCAGCCGAGCGTCAGACGGCGGTCGTGCTGTTCATCGACGAACTGCAATACGTCCCAGAAGAGCAGCTTGCCTCATTGATCACGGCGCTGCACAGCGCCAACCAGGAGCAATTGCCGATCACCATGGTCGCTGCAGGCTTGCCCCAGCTCGTCGGTCAGTCCGGCCGAGCCAAATCCTATGCCGAGCGACTGTTCGAGTTTGCACCGGTCGACCGCCTGAACGATGAAGCCGCGCGCGCAGCCCTCACGGTTCCGGCGGACAAGGAGGGGGTCAAATACGAAGCTGGCGCCGTTGCCGAGATCCTAGCCCAGACGCGGGGCTATCCGTACTTCCTGCAGGAATGGGGCAAGCACAGCTGGAACGTCGCGGACCAATCGCCCATTGCGAGGGAGGATTCGACCCGCGCCACGGTCGCCGCCCTAGCTGAATTGGATGCGAGTTTCTTCCGGGTCCGGTTCGATCGCCTGACACCCGTTGAGAAGCTCTACATGCGCGCAATGGCTGAGCTCGGCGCGGGGCCCCACCGCTCCGGTGACATTGCGGAGGCACTAGGACGCAAGGTGACCGCCGTTGCCCCGATCCGAAACTCGCTGATCGCCAAGGGGATGATTTTCAGTCCTTCCCACGGCGACACGGCTTTCACCGTGCCGCTGTTCGAGGGCTTCATGATGAGGATTATGCCTGACGCAATTTAACTGGAATGGAGACCTCCGCGGCGCCAAGGGCTGGATTGCCAGCTGTCGGGACCGTTGAAGGCGCGGCAGAACCGACTGATGGGGCTTGTCACATTGGCGGATTCTACCGTCCGATAGCGGAATTCAGCCGATGGCCGCCATATGAGATTTCAATTTCCTACGGGTGCAGACCGGGCCGCCCCGAGGGCGGGAATCGGTGAGAATTGTCCGAAGGTGACAAGCCCGATGAAGGTACCATGCGACGCGGGTGCGCCTGCTGCGTTCGATCAGATCAGGCCGGCTCGGGTGACGAAGTGACGATTGGCCGAACGCCGGTGGAGAATGAGCTCCTCGTGGACCGCAGCATCCTCTCTGCGAACGACGAACGAAGCGAATTGTTCGGCGTAGGCGGAATTGATCCCTGAGATCCAGCGGCGATGACCAGATACTCACGAAAAGCACCTGCTGGGTGGGACTCGCCATCCGTTCTTCCCTCGGCCAGTCCGCCGGCGGGCGGCCTATGATTGCGCGCCTCGTTAAGGT
>NZ_VCCH02000221.1 GCF_005938675.2 Mycobacterium sp. KBS0706 | reverse complement strand
CGCCTTCCGGTCCAGCTTGCCGGTCGGCAGCAGCGGCAGCGCCGCGAGCACCAGGATCCGTGACGGCACCATGTAGTCCGGCAGTTGACCCGCCAGATGCGCCTTCAGCTCAGCTTCCAGCCCGGCCTCCGGCGCTGCGACATGTGCCAACAGGCGCCTGCCGCCCGGCGACGTCACGGCGGACACCACTGCGCCGCTCACCTGCGGGTGCGACAGCAACCGCGCCTCGACCTCGCCCGGCTCGATCCGGTAGCCGCGGATCTTCACCTGGTGATCGGCCCGGCCGAGATACTCGACCGACCCGTCCGGCCGCCACCGCACCACATCGCCGGTGCGATACATCCGGCCGCCCGGTTCGCCATACGGGTCCGGCACGAAGCGCTCCGCGGTCAGGTCGGGACGGCCGACATAGCCGCGCGCCAGCCCCGAGCCGCCGATATAGAGCTCGCCCGCCACCCCGACCGGCACCGGCTGCAGTCGGCCGTCCAGCACATAGGCCCGACGATCGCCGACCGGCCGCCCGATCGGCACATAGGCGCCATCGCAGGCGGTGTCGGCCGTCCCCTTCCAGACCAGCGGCGTCACCACCGCCTCGGTCGGGCCATAGCCGTTGATCAGCGCCCGCGGCCGCAGCGCCCGGCGCACCCGGTCGTACCCCGCCGCCGGCATCGCCTCGCCGCCGAAGGAGTAGAGGTCGACCGGCGGGCACCGGCCCGCCTGCTCGGCCCAGGCCGCCATCTCGTTGATATAGACCGGCGGGAAGCCGGCATTGGTGACGCCGTGCCGGCCGATCGCCGCCAGCGTCTTCTCGGCCGGCCACAGGCTCTCGTCGCGCAGCACCAGGCTGGCGCCGCAGGTCAATGCCGTGAGCCAGCGCTCATGCGCGCCGTCGAAGCTGAAGGCGATGAAGTGGAACTCGCGCGAGGTCTCGTCCATGTCGTAGAGCGGCGCAGTCACCCGGCAATGCATGGCGAGCGGACCATGGGCGACGGCGACGCCCTTGGGCTTGCCGGTCGAACCCGAGGTGTAGATCACATAGGCCAGGTTGCCGGGGTGCAGCGCCACCTCCGGCCCCGCCTCGACCTCGCCAGCCTCGACCAGGATGCGATCCAGGTCCTCCGGCAGTTTTCCGGCCAGCGAGGCCTGGGTCAGCACCAGGCGCAGCCCGCTATCCGCCGCCACCTCGGCCAGCCGCGCCGCCGGCGCATCCGGCGCCAGCGGTACATAGGCACCGCCCGCCTTCAAGACCGCCAACAGCGCCACCAGCAGCTCGACCGACCGCTCCAGCACCACCCCGACCAGCACGTCCGGCCCGATTCCGGCCTGAACCAGCCGCTGCGCCAGATGGTTGGCCCGCCGGTCCAGCTCGCCCCGGCTGATCTCGCGATCGCCGAAGATCACCGCCGTCCGCCCCGGCTCCGCTGCTGCCCAATGGCCGATCCAGTCGTGCACCGAACGATACGGCTCGATCTGATAAGGCTCGGTCTGCCACGCCGTGATCTGGGCGAGATCGGCTTCCGCCAGCAGGGACAGGGAGCCGAGGGCGGCGCCCTCGTCCCCCGCCAGGCGGTCGAGCAGCATGTCGAGATGGCGGGCCAGCGCCTCCACCTGCGCCGGCGCGAAGGCGTCGCGGCGATAGCCATAGGCGATGTCGAGCGCGTCGCCAGCCTGGACCGCCAGCGACAGCGGATAGTGCGTCGCCTCCACCGTCTCCGCCGCCGACACAAGCAGGTCGCCGCCGGCGCGCGCGGCGCGGTCGATCGGGTAGTTCTCGAACACCAGCAGCGTGTCGAACAGGCCGCCCTGGCCGCCCCAGCGCTGGATATCGGCCAGCGGCGTGTGCTCATGTTCGCGCAGCGCCAGCATGACGTCCTGCACCTGGCGCAGCCAGTCGCCCACCCGGGCCTCGGGGTCGGGCTGCTGGATCACCGGCAGGGTGTTGATGAACAGGCCCAGCAGCGTCTCGGCGTCTGCCAGCTCGGCCGGACGTCCGGCGACGGTGGCGCCGAAGGCGACGCTGGGCTGGCCGGTGTAGCGCGACAGCAGCAGCGCCCAGGCGCCCTGCACCAGGGTGTTCAGGGTGATGCGCTGGCGCCGGCAGAAGGCGGTCAGCCGGGCCGTCCGGCCGGCGTCGCGGCGGGTGGCGAGGACGCCGTGCCCATCACTCTTCTGCACCGGGGCCGGCAGCGCGTCGGCCAGGCGGGTCGGCGCCTCCAGCCGGGCCAGTTGGCCCCGCCAGAAGGTCTCGTCCGCCGCGGCGTCGCGGCCGGCCAGCCAGGCGATGTGGTCGCGGTAGCGGCCCGGGCCGGCGGCCGGCGCCATGCCGTGATACTGCGACAGCACCTCGCCGATCAGCCGCGACGTGCTCCAGCCATCCATCAGGATGTGGTGGAAGGTCCAGATCAGCCGGTGCCGGTCCTCCGCCACCTGCAGCAACAGCACGCGCATCAGCGGCGGCGCCGACAGGTCGAAGCCGCGCTCGCGCTCCCAGCGGGCGATCTCGGCGATCCCCGGCTCGTCCAGGCCGCCGCCGTCGCGGATCTCGACCGGCACGGGCACGCTGCGCCGGACCAGCTGCAGCGGCGCCGGGCCGTCCCACAGGAAGCCGGTGCGCAGGATGTCGTGCCGCCCGATCGCGGCCTCCCAGGCGCGGGTGAAGCGGCCGGCGTCGAGCGGCCCGTCGAAGGTCGCCAGAACCTGGTTGACGTAGAGCCCGGTCTCCGGCGCGTGCAAGGCGTGGAACAGCAGACCCTGCTGCATCGGCGACAGCGGATAGGCGTCGGCGATCTCCGCGGCCGGGACCGGCAGGGCGTCGATCTGCGCCTGGCTCAGCCCGACCAGCGGCAGGTCCGACGGCGTCAGGCGCTCTGCCCTCTCCGGTGCGACGGCCGGGTCGGCTGCCGGCGTCGTCGGCACCGGGCGCGCCACCGCCGCCAGGACCCGCACGGTCTGGTTCTGGAACATGTCGCGCGGGGTCAGGACCAAGCCCTGCCGCCGGGCCCGGGCGATCACCTGCAGGGACAGGATCGAATCCCCGCCCAGATCGAAGAAGTTGTCGTCCCGGCCCACTTGCCGCAGGCCCAGACTCTCGGCCCAGATCCTGGCGATGATCTGCTCGGTCTCGCCTTCGGGCTCGGCTCTGGCGTCCGCGCCGCTCTCCCATTCCGGGTCCGGCAGCGCCTTGCGGTCCAGCTTGCCGTTGGCCGAGACCGGCAGCCGCTCCAGCCACAGGATGCGCGACGGCACCATGTAGTCCGGCACCAGCGCCGACAGGTGCTGCTTCAGCGCCGCCTCCTCCGGCTGCGCGTCGCTGGCGACATAGCCGACCAGACGCCCGTCGCGCAGA
>NZ_VCCH02000220.1 GCF_005938675.2 Mycobacterium sp. KBS0706 | reverse complement strand
CGGGTGAGGACGGAGAAGAAATTCTCGACGGCGTTGAGCCAGGAGCCGGAGGTCGGTGTGAAGTGGAACACCCAGCGCGGGTGATCGGCGAACCAGTCCAGGACCTTAGGATGCTTGTGGGTGGCATAGTTGTCCAGGACGGCATGGACGAGCTTGCCGGCGGGGACGGCGCGTTCGACCGCATTGAGGAATTTGATGAAGTCCTGGTGGGTGTGCTTGGGCATACAGCGTCCGACCACAGTGCCGTGGAGCACGTCGAGGGCGGCGAACAGGGTGGTGGTGCCGTTGCGCTTGTAGTCATGGGTCATGGTCCCGCACTTGCCCGGCTTCAGCGGCAGGCCCGGCTGAGTGCGGTCCAGCGCCTGGATCTGGCTCTTCTCGTCGATGGAGACGACGACGGCGTGGGCCGGCGGGTTCATGTAGAGGCCGAAGATGTCCTCTCGACCTTGGCGGCGAAGGCCGGGTCGTTGGATCTCTTGAAGGTGCGGAGGCGATGGGACAGCAGCCGATGGGCCTGCCAGATGCGCTGGACCGAGCTCAGCGACACGCCGACGGTCCTGGCCATCAGCCGTCCGGTCCAGTGGGTGACCGGCCCGGGCGGTTCGTTGCAGGTCAAGGCGACGATCCGGGCGACCAGGGAGGGCTGCAGCGGCGCGGTGCCGGGAGAGTGCGGGTCTTGTCGCGCAGCAGGCCGTCGACCCCCTCCTCGGCGAAGCGCTGCTGCCAGCGCCAGACCGCCGGGCGGCTGACGCCGGCGCGGCGCACCACTTCCAGCACCGGCAATCGGTCGCCGGAGAACAGCACGATCCGGGCGCGCTGCACGTGCTTGTGGGGGCGGTTGCGGTCGCCGGCGATCTGTTCGAGACCGAGCCGGTCGATCGTGTTCAGGAGGCTGCTCACGGTCTGGGCCATGGCCTCAGATTCACATGCCCTCCTCCCCTTGTGAATCTCCTGTCTGCTTCAATGCACTAGGATTATCCCTATGACCTCCAATTTTCTCCGCCATCACACAAGGCGGCCTTCACCGGGTGGTTATCTTTTCGCTGTAGTTCACAAATGTGTAACAGCGTTGTGTTGCGGCAGGGTGTACCCCCATGTGACAGCCTTTCGTCAGCCCGGGCCCGGGCGCGAAGCTGGGGTTGGGAGACGTGAGAAGCCTTGAGGACGATGATCATGGATGGATACCAAAAGTGCATTGGACCGGAGCGGGGCGTTGTCGCCACGTTGTCGGGGGAGAGTGGCGCGGCGAGAGGAGTGATATGACTGGCCCGCTTGGATCGTCGGTCTGGTCAGGAGGCGTTTCTGATTCACAGGTCATGTTAGTGAGGTGAGGTCACAGCGGTCCCGGCAGTTATGGGAGGAAGACCCGGTCCTGTATGCGTGGGGGCACCGTCAAGTTGTTGAAGGTCTGACAGGAAAGAGGAGATTTTGAGCTGATCATATCGGACGGGATCATGCGGCTTGGGCGAGGCCGACGCCGACTGGGCGGAATTGTTCTTCGTTGCGCCGCTGTGGCACATATCCTCCCCGCCGGCGCCAGCCGTCGGTTCGCGCTGATCGGCGTGCTGACGCCGAGCGGCGACGTGGTTGGACGATGCTTCCCGCTGAGGTTGAGACCGGGACCTGTGAGGATCAGCCGCCAGCAAGGCGACGAAACGCACCCCGCATCCGTGCTCTTCAACCATTTTGTTCTAGAGAGGTGAGTCATGGCTACATTTGTTCACAACAAAGCTCGGGCCAAGAAGTCGCGGGACTGGATCGAGGAGACCAAAGCGAACGGTGCCGAGTGCTGCATCGCGCTGGCCCATCTCGGGAAGGACAACACCCCGGTTGCGATCGTCATGCCGTCCGGTCTCGGTGGGCTGACGAAAAAGCTGAAGACGATGGACTACGAAGGAAAGCCGAAACCGATCGAGGCAAAGAAAGAAAAGGACTTAAATGTCATAGCGCTTGGTCTGGCGCGGCTTGACGAAAGCAATATTCTGAACGTCAGGCTCAAGAAGGGCAGCGCGGAATCGCTCAACAAGGGCCTGAAGAAATACTTCAAGATCGGATTCGGGATTGAGGTTCCCTATGATTCGATCGCTCCTGAGGTCAATCTTCCGGAGGATCAGGAGAACCTGTTTGCCCAGAACGAAGGGGAGAACCAGCAGAGGTTCTCGTCCGAGGAAGCTGAATCCGGTCAGCAGACGAGCGCCGCCGAGCAGCCCGACCAGACGGTCGGCGAGAAACTGGCCTCGGAAGGCTCGCCGAGGCTCGAAGCCGGCAAGGCCGACGACGACATGCCCGAAGAGGATCTGATGGAGGGCGCCGACCTGTCGGCTGAGGACAGCGACTCCGATGAGGAGGATGACGAAGCCCTCTCAGACGAGCTGAAGACGGGCATCGCCACCGCGTCGGCGACCATTGCCGGCCACGCGCTGAGCCTGAGCCGGCAGATCGGCGTCGAGCGAAAGGCCGAGTTGGGCCCGCTGACCGACAAGATCGCCACCTGGCTCGAGGACATGCTGGCCGGCCTGTCGCCGGAAGAGCGGGAGATGCGGCTGCACAACCTGACCAGCCGGCTGCTGCTGATGCTGGCCTATCCCGAGAACCTGCGGAACCTGCAATATGTGAAGACCACCCCATCGGACGCCGACGGCGACCAGGACAAGCCCGGCCGCGAGAAGGTGCTGGTCAACGGGATCGATCTCGACACGGTCTCGACCGACGATCTCACCCCGGAGGAGGTGACGGAGAGCCTGTTCAAGCTGGCCAAGGCGCGGGCCCAGGAGCGCCTTCTGCCCTACCCGCTGAACCAGGCGAGCCCCGACCGGATCGCCGGGATGGTGGCGTCGGGATGGCCCAAGCAGGACGGCGACGCGGACGGCAAGCGCAAGGCCGTGCAGCGCCTGGTCGCCGTCGTGCAGCAGATGTTCGCGAAGGACGACCAACTCATTGGCCTGCTCGGCTTCAAGAAGGCGGATTCGGCCGATGGGGACAACCTCGTCGCCAGCCTGGTCGAAAGCATCAAGGAGGTGTGGGAGGCGCACCGCAACGCCGCGATCCAGCAGAAGGACGAGGTCAAGCGCAGGGTCAACCAGATCGTCAAGGTCGAGGCCCTCGGCGGCACCTGGCGGCATGTCGACGACATCTTCCTGCAGATCGACAATGAGATCTCCGACCAGCTCGCCGCGATCATCGGGCAGGAGGGTGATGCCATGTCGAAGGCGGTCGAGACCGCGGCGGCCACGGTCCAGACCAATCTCGGCTATCTCAGCGGCAACAACATCGTCGATCTGCTCGACAACCCGCCCTTCGACGTCGGCCAGGGCGCCGTCGGCGAGACGCTGCGGGAGGGGCTTGAGGGCGTCAGCAAGGGCCTGAAGCGGATCGAATCCCTGAGCGTCGCGGCCGCGGCATAGACTCCCGCCGGTCCTTGTCCAGTCCCATCGGGAACGGCCCTCGTGTTCCCTTATGTGGTACCCCAATGTGACACCCGGAACGGCAGAGTCGCGACCTTTGTTCACCTTTTGTCTAAATGTGAATCAGCATGGAATAAG
>NZ_VCCH02000219.1 GCF_005938675.2 Mycobacterium sp. KBS0706 | reverse complement strand
TAGGATGTCGTCGAAGCTGGTGCCGATGACGTTCTCGATGTTGGTCAGCGTGTCGGTCTGAGCCTGACCGCCATTGAGATTGGTCGTCAGATTGACCCCGACGGGCCCGGTCTCGAGATGGTAGTCGATCGTATCGATATCGGCGCCGCCGTCGAGGGTGTCGGCACCGGCCCCTCCCAGCAGGGTATCGCTGCCGGCGCCACCGGTGAGGATGTCGTTTCCGGCATCGCCCGCGAGGATGTTGGCGCCGGCATCGCCGGTGAGCATGTCGTCGAAGACAGAGCCGGCGAGATTCTCGATGCTGGAATAGGTGTCCCCCGCCGCGGCGCCGAAGGTGCCCCCAGTGGCCAGATCGACAAAGGCGCCCTGGGTGTCGGTCGCATACGACGCCCAGTCGGACCCGGCCCCGCCGAGGAGCCGGTCCGCGCCGGCCTCACCCTGCAGGATATCGTCGCCATCGCCCCCGTCGAACAGGTCGTTGCCGGCCCCGCCGTTCAGCAGATCATTTCCGCCGAAGCCCGCGATGGTGTCGTCGCCGGCAGCGCCGGTGAGCTGGTCGTCGAAGTTCGAGCCGCCGAGGCCCTCGATGCTGACATAAGTGTCCCCGGCCGCGGCGCCGGAGGTGGCCCCGGTGGCCAGATTGACCACGGCGGCCTGGGTGTCGAACTGATAGAACGCCCAGTCGCGCCCGGCCCCGCCGATGAGAATGTCCGCGCCGGCCTCGCCGGCCAGGACATCATCTCCGTCGCCGCCGTCGAAGGTGTCGTTGCCCGCTCCGCCGATCAGCAGGTCACCCCCGCCGAAACCCGAGATGGTGTTGGCGCCGGCATCGCCGGTGAGCTGGTCGTTGAACTCGGAGCCGCGGATGTTCTCGATGCTGACGAACGTGTCCCCGGCCGCCGAGCCGGACGCCGCCCCGGTGGCGAGATTGACCACGGCGCCCTGGGTCTCGTCCTGGTAGGTTATCCAGTCGATCCCGGCCCCGCCATTGAGCTGGTCCCCACCACCCCGGCCATTCAGGATATCGGTGCCGTCGCCGCCCTCGAAAACATTGGCGCCGGCGTCACCAAGGATCACGTCGTTGCCGGCGCCCGTGCGCACGTTCTCGATGCTCGACAGCGGCTCGAACCGGCCGGGAAACCCTTCGAATGTGGTTTGGCCGGCGGCAAGATCCACGGTCGTGCGGACAGCGGTGAAGGTAAAGTCCGCCGTGTCCGTGCCGGCGCCGCCATTGAAGGTGTCCCAGTCCCAGCTGCCACGCAAAATATCGTCGCCGTCACCGCCGTTGAGGACGTCGTCGCCGTTCCCGCCGTCGAGGATGTCGTTGCCGGCACCGCCGTTGAGTGTGTCATTTCCCGTATAGCCGTCGAGAATGTTCGAGTTGGCGTCACCGGTGATGACGTCCGTGCCGTTCGAGCCGATCACATTTTCGATATTGGCCAAGTGTCCCGTGAGGATCGTGCCCGCGTATTTTTCCTCACCGGTCACGAGGTTGATGGAGAGACCTGCAGGTATGTTCTCAGCGCTGTAATCGGCGGTGTCGATCCCGGTGCCGCCATCCAAAGTATCGCCGCCGAAACTACCCCTCAGGAGATCGTTGCCATCGCCGCCGTTGAGGATGTCGTCGCCGTTACCGCCGTCGAGGATGTCGTCGCCAGCGACACCGCTGATCATATCGGCGTCGGCGGTGCCTGCGAGGTTATCGTTGCCGGCCGTGCCGTTGATGATTGCCATTGCCCTTCCCCTTGTTCATGTTAGCGGCGCCGCATCCGCGACGCGGTGGATACGATTGCGAGCTGCCTCGCCCCGGTGGCCGGGCGGCCGGATGTTGCTTCGAGGAGACATGTGGACGCCAGGACCGCGTTAAAATCGGCAGGAGCGCGCTCGGATACCTCTCCCGGCCGCGGCCATGCGCCGACTGTGCGCTTGGCGACAAGAGCTCGCACTGCAGGATCGATATGTTAGTAGTTACATCGGACTGGAAAGATTGTGTCTATGAAGTGATTCATTTCAGGTAACAGATGCGAAATTCCTATCACAGGACCAAGGAGAGTCAATCAATTCATTGACGTCAAACATTTTCGATTTGCCGCGAATTTTCGATTTATGCGATGCGTTTCCCCGGAAGTTGTTCGGAAATTCGGCGAGTGGCAATGGCGCATCGGCGGTGCAGGCCGGAGGAGAAGCGGAAGCCGCCGAGGCAATATGATTGGCTATACGGTTCCCTGGGGACGACACCCTTCGGGGGGGTGCCGGGCCGATACGATTGAGGGCGGAGACGGCATCGACACGGCGGATTACTCGACCTCCGGGGCGGCCGTGTTCGTCGATCTCGCGACCGACGCCGCGAATCTCGGCGATGCCGCCTACGACACGCTGACCGGCATCGAGAACCTGCGCGGCAGCGCCTTCGACGACTTGCTCAATGGTAACGCGGCTGCCAACCGGATCGAGGGCCTGGACGGCAGCGACCAGGTGAATGCCGGCGACGGCGCCGGCATCGTCGATGGCGGGGCAGGCCAAGACACACTCCGCGGCGATGCCGGCGACGACCGGCTGGCCGGCGGTGCCGGCAGCGACATCCTGCGCGTCGGTGTTGGGGCCGACCACCTGACTGCCGGCGCCAATTACGACACCGGCAGCTACTGGGCCAGCGCCGTGGGTGTGAACATCGACCTCAAGACCATGTCAACGCCGGCGATGATGCCCAGGGCGGCACCATCGACAACGACGTCGAATTCATCCACGGCAGCAACCATGACGACGCCGTGACCGGCAACGCCCTCGCCAACGGGCTGATCGGGTTCGACGGCGACGACACTCTCATCGGCGCCGGCGGCAACGACACCCTCCGGGGTGGCGCCGGCGTCGACACATTGAACGGCGGCAGCGGCCTGGACTATTTCAGCTACACCGACGCGTGATGTGGCCGAGCTACTATTCTCATGACAAAAGAGGCAGCAAAGAGACCGAAAGCGGACAGTTGAGACCGGCATCCAGGTCGCACCTGACCGCAACGGGTCGTGTGCGGTCATGTCCGCTCTCCGGAGCCGACTGCGACGGCCGCTTTGGGGCGGCCCGCAGTCGGCTTGGCTGACCGGAACGGGCGGAAAGCGGAAGTCGACGGCGTGCCTTATTGAGGACGCTGCTCCTCCCATCGTGCCAAGTGTGCTCCCAGCCGACGAAAACCGTAGCCAATCAATGCCATGAGAATGCCGACAGGTAATAGGAGCCCGCGTTGATCATATCGGATAATCAAAGACAGCGCTCCAAAAGTGGCTATCAAAATGCAGCATCCCATATAGAAGGTGGCAAAATAGTACACAAATCGGAAAAACCCATATCGGTAACTTCTCTTATAGGTCCAATTCTGTCTTTTTCTTCGATAGACAAAATAGGCGATTCCGTGAAGTAGCGTGAGAGCTATAACCGTCTTTATTGCGAATTCTAGCATCATATCCAAGCAGATGGGTGATTGAAAAATGCGACATAATCATATCGCGGAATGGGCACGATTGTGAACGGTCGGCCGGCGCTTGTCTGCTGCTT
>NZ_VCCH02000022.1 GCF_005938675.2 Mycobacterium sp. KBS0706 | reverse complement strand
GACAGGGTGCGTCGAACGGCTTGCCCGATGCATAAGCATCGCGCTGCGCCGCTCTCCTGCCCTGTCGGCATTTTGAACCGGCGCAGGACGCAAGGGGGGTGGGAAATGGGGGTTCATGCCGGCACCCGCCGCCGGCGCCACAGCCAGACCACGTCGCGGCCGAAGGACCAGCCCAGCAGCGCCAGAGCGCCCGCCGCCAGCACGGCGGTCAGCGGGTGCGGCACCGGCGGTGCCAGGCAGGCGATCAGCGCCAGGATCTGGATCACGCAGACGGCCTTGCGGGCGGTACTGTCCGGCACCGGCGCGCGCAGCCAAGGCCAGGCGGCGCCGGCCAGGACGTAGAGATAGCGCATCGCCCCGATCAGCAGCACCCAGGCCCCGACCTTGTCCCATTGCCAGGCCAGCACGGACAGGACCAAGACGAAGAAGGCATCGGCCTCCATGTCGAATCGGGCGCCGAAGCGGGAGGCCAGGCCGCAGCGCCGCGCCGCCCAGCCGTCGACGCCGTCCAGCGCCAGCGCCAGCGTAGCGAATCCGGCGATCAGCCACAGGCAGTCCTCATCCGGCGCCGCCGTGCCCATCAGCGCGGCCAGCAGGCAGATCAGCACGATGCGGGCCAGCGTCACCGTGTTGGCCGCGCCGAAGCGGCGATGCGGGGCGTGGGCGGCGAGGCCGGCCAGGATCAGCGTGGCGATGCCGCCATACAGCAGCTCGGCCCGCGCCACGAAAGTGGCGCCGAGCGCGGGATCGACGGCGAGCGGCACCGCCAGCGCGGCGAGCGCAAGCGCTCCCGCCATCAGGGGCCATCGCGCCTGCCGCTGCAGCACGCCGCGTAAATCGGTCTCGTCCCGCATGATCCTTCCGCCGGTCTCCGGCACTATCCTACGCGACTCTTCGGCCGAACCGTGACGCAGGTCACAGCCGGGCACTGGACAATCGCGCGGCCGGCTTGCTCTATGGCGCAAACGGGGTTGCCGGGACTGGTTCCGCCATGGCCGAGAGAAAACGTCCGCTCGTCATCGTCACGCGCAAGCTGCCGGATGTCATCGAGACCCGGATGATGGAGCTGTTCGAGACCCGGCTGAACCACGACGACGTGGCGCTGGACCGGGAGCAGATGGTCGCCGCGATGGCCGAGGCCGACGTGCTGGTGCCGACCGTGACCGACCGGATCGACGCCGACCTCCTGGCCAAGTCCGGGCCGCAGCTGAGGCTGATCGCCAGCTTCGGCACCGGCGTCGACCACATCGACCTGACGGCGGCCAAGGCGCGCGGGCTGACCGTGACCAACACCCCCGGCGTCTTGACCGAGGACACCGCCGACATGACCATGGCCCTGATCCTGGCCGTGGCCCGCCGGCTGGCGGAGGGCGAGCGGCTGGTCCGCGGCGGGCAATGGACCGGCTGGAGCCCGACCGGCATGCTCGGCGCCCGGCTCGGCGGCAAGCGCCTCGGCATCATCGGCATGGGCCGGATCGGCCAGGCGGTGGCACGCCGGGCCCGCGCCTTCGGCCTGTCGGTGCATTACCACAACCGCAACCGCGTGCATCCGGAGGTGGAGGCCGAGCTGGACGCGACCTTCTGGCCCAGCCTGGACCAGATGCTGTCGCGGATGGACATCGTCTCGGTCAACTGCCCGCGCACCCCGGCGACCTTCCACCTGCTGTCGGCCCGGCGGCTGAAGCTGCTGAAGCGCGACGCGCTGATCGTGAACACCTCGCGCGGCGAGGTGATCGACGAGACGGCGCTGGCGCAGATGCTGAAGCAGGGCGAGCTGGCCGGGGCCGGGCTCGACGTGTTCGAGCGCGAGCCGAACGTCAACCCGAAGCTGCTGAAGCTTCCGAACGTGGTGCTGCTGCCGCATATGGGCTCGGCCACGCTCGAGGGCCGCATCGACATGGGGCAGAAGGTGATCGTCAACATCCGCAGCTTCGCCGACGGCCATGTGCCGCCGGACCGGGTGCTGGAGACCGAGTTCTAGGAGGGGATGGGCTTCCCTCCACCTGTCATCGCCGGGCTTGACCCGGCGATCCAGGGGCCACCTAGAGTAGGTTCGACATCTCTGGATGCCCGGGTCAAGCCCGGGCATGACAGAATGGGGGAACGCCCCTATCCCTGCCGCACCGTCTGGTGCAGCGAAGCGATGGTCTGGGCGTCGAGACCCAGGGCCAGAGCCAGCTGCTTCAGGAAGCGGCTCTCCTCCGGCGAATCCATGGTCACGGTCAGCAGCGCCGCGGTGTAGACCTGCGCCGCCTCCTGCGGGCCGCCGACCCCGTCCGCCAGCTGCTCCGGCGTCGCCGGGTTGTTCAGCTCCTGCTCGATGAAGGCGCGCTCCTCCGCGTCATCCTCGCCGAGATGGCCCTGGATCGCGGTGGCCTCGGCCTCGTCGATGGTGCCGTCGGCGGCCGCCGCGGCGATCATGGTGCGGATGATGCGCTGCGCGGTGTCCTGCCCCATCAGCGGCGCCGCCCGGGTCCCGCCGCCGACCGAATCGGCCATATCGAGGAACCCGCCGCCACCCGAGCCCGGGGCCACGTCATTGGAGGCCGACGCGGGCGGAGCACTGAGGCTCGCGGCGCCGCCGCCCCGATTCTGCAGCGCCTGCATGGCGATCGTGGCGATGATCGCCATCAGCCCGCCGCCCATGCCTCCCCCCAGGCCACCGCCGCCGCCTCTCTGGCCACCCGCAAGCCCGCCGAGGATGCCGCCGAGACCGCCACCGGACGAGCCGCCGCCACCCAGCCCCTCGAGCAGCCCGCCGAGCCCGCCCATGCCGCCGCCCGATCGACCCGCCGGCGCGGCGGCCATGCCGCCCCCGCCCAGCACTTGGCTGAGGATGCCGCCGATGTCGACGCCAGCCCCGCCTGAAGCGCGGCCCATGCCGCTCTGCGCCAACGCCCCCAAGAGCTTGTCGAGATTCATCGTCTCTCTCCCTCGGTTCGCGGCTGCCTGCCGGCCGTCGCGTCGTGATGCCGCTAGGAACAATCCTGCCGGAAGGGTAGGTGTTCCGCGAGGTCTTCGATGCCGGCTTCGACCGCGCGGGTCTCGCGGACCAGGAAATCGGCCACGGCGCGGCGGAAGCCGGGGTCGCGGATCCAATGCGCGCTGTAGGTGCGCACCGGGCGGTAGCCGCGCATCACCTTGTGCTCGCCCTGGGCGCCAGCCTCGACCCGCTTCAGGCCGCGGGCGATGGCGAAATCGATCGCCTGGTAGTAGCAGGCCTCGAAATGCAGGAAGGGATAGTCGCAGCCATCGCAGCCCCAGTTGCGGCCGTAGATCGTGTCGGTGCCGATCAGGTTCAGGGCGCCGGCGATCCAGCGTCCGTCCTTCTCCGCCATCACCAGGGCGATGCGGTCGGCCATGGTCTCGCCGATCCGGGCGAAGAACTCCCGCGTCAGATACGGGTCGCCCCATTTCCGATCGCTGGTGTTGATGTAGAAGCGGAAGAAGGCGTCCCAGTGCCGCGGCTTGAGGTCGTCGCCGGTCAGCACGGTCAGGCGGATGTCGCCGTCGACCGCGCGCTGCCGTTCCTTGCGGATGTCCTTGCGCCGGCGGCTGTTCAGCGTGGCCAGGAAGTCGTCGAAGCTGCCGAAGCCGTCATTCTCCCAATGGTACTGCTCGCCGATCCGCTGCAGCCAGCCGGCTTCGCCGAAGCGCGACCAGTCGGCCTCGGTCGGGAAGGTGACGTGCAGCGACGACACCTTGTGCGCCAGCGCCGCCTGCTCCAGCCCGTGGATCAGCAGGTCGGCGGTTTGCGCCGGCGCGCCGGGGCGGACCAGCAGGCGCCGGCCGGTGACCGGGGTGAAAGGCACGGCCGATTGCAGCTTCGGATAATAGTGGCCGCCCGCCTGCTCATAGGCGCGTGCCCAGCTGTGGTCGAACACGTATTCGCCGTGGGAATGGCCCTTGAGGTAGAGCGGCACGGCGCCCAGCAGCCGCCCGTCCGGCTCCTCCAGCACCAAATGCTGGGGCAGCCAGCCGGCCTCGGCGGTGGCCGACCCGCTCTGCTCCAGCGCCGACAGGAAGGCGTGCGACAGGAACGGGTTGTCCGGCCCGGCGCAGGCGTCCCAGGCGTCTGCGTCGAGGACCGAGATATCGGCGACGAGCTTGAGGCTTGCCTCGGGGATGCCGTCGGGCATGGGGCCGGTGTCTCGCATGTGCGAAAACCCTAATCTGGTCCCGACGCCCGGCAGGGGCAAGCGCGACGATCGGGCGCTGCCCGTCAGCCCGGCACCGCCCCGGGCGGCAGGGCGGCGGCATGGGCGGCGATGGCGCCGGCGGTGGTGATCCAGACCTCGCCGCGCCGGGCGGCAATATGGGCCAGGGCACGGCGCAGCTGGCGCAGCCGATAGGGCTGGCCGACGATATAGGGATGCAGCGCCACGCCCATCACCAGGGCCTGGCCGTGCGCCTGCTGCTCCAGCATCTCGTCGAACTGGCCGATCACCATGTCGGCGAAGGCGTCGGCATTCATCTTCCGGGCCACGATCGCCGGGATGTCGTTCAACTCCTGCGGGTAGGGCACCGACAGGATGCGCCCCGTCCGGGTGCGCATCCACACCGGCTGGTCGTCATGGCACCAGTCCAGCAGGTAGTCGTAGCCCGCCTCCTGAAGCAGGTCGGGGGTGCGCAGGCTCTGCGAGATCCAGGGGCCCAGCCAGCCCTTCGGCGGCGCCCCGGCATGGCGGCCGATGGCGTCGGTGGCACGGCGGATCAGCGCCGCCTCCTCGGCCTCCGGCAGCACGCCCTGGCGCTCGGAGTTGCTGTGGCCGTGGCCGACGATCTCGTCGCCGCGCGCCTGGAAGGCGGCCGGCAGCTCCGGGCAATGGTCGTAGATCGACGCGTTGACGATGGCGGAACAGGGCAGGGCCAGGCTGTCGAACAGCTCCAGCAGGCGCCAGGCGCCGACCCGGTTGCCGTAGTCGCGCCAGGCGTAGTTCAGCACGTCCGGGTGCGGCCCACCCGGCGCCAACTCGGCCCCCAGGCCCTCGCCGAACGCGAAATGCTCGAGGTTGAGGCCGAGATAGACGGCGAGGCGCGTCCCGTCCGGCCAGGCCGTGGCCGGCCGGCGGGTGATCGCGCTGTAGCCGTAGCGGTCATGGCCCGCCAGCGGCGTCTCCGCCATCGGGCGGGGTCAGGCCAGGCCGGGCCGGGTGGCGAAGGGGGCTTCGGTCTTGGCCCGGATCTCCTCGACCGTGACGCCGTCGGCGACCTCGGTCAGGGTCAGGCCCTGCGGCCCGATCTCGAACACGCCGAGCTCCGTGATCACCAGGTCGACCACGGCCTTGCCGGTCAGCGGCAGGTCGCAGGCGTCCAGCAGCTTCGGCGTGCCGTCCTTGGCGTTGTGCTCCATGATCACGACGACGCGCTTGACGCCGGCGACCAGGTCCATCGCCCCGCCCATCCCCTTCACCATCTTGCCGGGGATCATCCAGTTGGCGAGGTCGCCCTCCTTCGACACCTGCATGGCGCCGAGGATCGACAGGTCGATGTGGCCGCCGCGGATCATGGCGAACGAATCGGCCGAGCTGAAATAGCTCGACTGCGGCAGCTCGGTGATCGTCTGCTTGCCGGCGTTGATCAGGTCCGGGTCCTCCTCGCCCTCATAGGGGAAGGGGCCCATGCCCAGCATGCCGTTCTCGCTCTGCAGCGCCACGGTGATGCCGTCGGGAATGTAGTTCGCCACCAGCGTCGGGATGCCGATGCCGAGATTGACGTAGAAGCCGTCCTCCAGCTCCTTCGCGGCGCGGGCGGCCATCTGCTCACGGGTCCAGGCCATGGTCTGTCTCCTGTTCCGGGTGGATCAAACCAGACGCTTGGCTTCCAAGCGTCTGGATAATTTGATCCACAACTTAATGGTTCGTGGTTCGACCTCGGTCGAACCACTAGGCCGCGCGCGGGCGGGTGGTGCGCTGCTCGATGCGCTTCTCGTAATCCCGGCCCTGAAGGATGCGCTTCACATAGATGCCAGGAGTGTGGACCTGGTTCGGGTCCAGCCCGCCGACATCGACCAGCTCCTCGACCTCGGCGACCGTCACCTTGGCGGCGGTGGCCATCATCGGGTTGAAGTTCCGGGCGGTCATCCGGTAGATCAGGTTGCCCTCGGTGTCGCCCTTCCAGGCCTTGACGATGGCCAGGTCGGCGAACAGCCCGCGCTCCATCACATACTGGGCGCCGTCGAACTCGCGCACCTCCTTGCCGTCGGCGACGATGGTGCCGACGCCGGTCTTGGTGAAGAAGGCGGGGATGCCGGCGCCGCCGGCGCGGATGCGCTCGGCCAGCGTGCCCTGCGGGTTGAACTCCAGCTCCAGCTGGCCGGACAGGTATTGCTGGGCGAACAGCTTGTTCTCGCCGACATAGGACGAGATCATCTTCTTGATCTGGCCGCGATCGAGCAGCTTGCCGAGGCCGACGCCGTCGATGCCGCAATTGTTCGAGATCACCGTCAGGCCGGTGACGCCGCTGAGCGCGATGGCGTCGATCAGCTTCTCCGGGATGCCGCACAGGCCGAAGCCGCCGGCCATCACCATCATCCCGTCGCGCAGCACGCCGGCCAGCGCCGCCGTGGCGTCCGGATAGACCTTCTTCATCCCGTCACTCCCGTCAGCATCAACTGGGCGCCGAGGGACTAAAGCGGGGCGGCGGGCGGGAGTCAATCGAGGCCGCGCCGCACCCCGGCCGGTTTGCGGCAGGGGCCGGCGGCGGATCCCGCGACTGCGACGAAGGTCGAATCTGTGACACCAATCCTGCCGGATGATTCTTGCCATCATCTGTGACAAGCTGTGGCTTTGTTGCGCATCGAAGGCCGCCGGCTGAAGCGTCCCAAGCGCCCAACAGGGGGAGATTTCAATGACCGCCCATGATCGGGATTCCACGCCGCCCGTTGCGGCATCCAAGGGCTCGCGCCGCCGGTTCCTCAGCGGCGCGGCCGTGGCCGCCGCGGCGACCGTCGCCGCGCCGGCCATCGTCAAGGCGCAGGGGCCTGTGCATATGCGCTGGCAGAGCACCTGGCCGTCGAAGGACATCTTCCACGAATTCGCGCTCGACTTCGCCAAGAAGGTCAATGACATGACCGGCGGCGACCTCGCCATCGAGGTGCTGCCGGCCGGCGCGGTGGTGCCCGCCTTCGGCCTGCTCGACGCGGTGTCGCAGGGCACGCTCGACGGCGGCCATGGCGTGATGGTCTACCACTACGGCAAGCAGACGGCGCTCGCGCTCTGGGGATCCGGCCCCGGCTTCGCGATGGACGCCAACACGCTGCTGGCCTGGCACAAATACGGCGGCGGCAAGGATCTGCTGGAAAAGCTCTACGCCTCGATCGGCGCCAATGTCGTCTCCTTCCCCTACGGGCCGATGCCGACCCAGCCACTCGGCTGGTTCAAGAAGCCGATCGCCAAGGTCGAAGACCTGCAGGGACTGAAGTTCCGCACCGTCGGCATCTCGATCGACGTATTCACCGGCCTGGGGGCTGCGGTCAACGCGCTGCCAGGCGGCGAGATCGTGTCGGCGCTGGACCGCGGCCTGCTCGACGCCGCCGAGTTCAACAACGCCTCCTCCGACCGGGTGCTCGGCTTCCCGGACGTGTCCAAGATCTGCATGCTGCAGAGCTACCACCAGAATGCCGAACAGTTCGAGGTCCTGTTCAACAAGGCCAAGTACGACGCGCTGCCCGACAAGGTGAAGGCCATCGTCGCTAATGCGGCCGAGGCGGCATCGCAGGACATGCAGTGGAAAGCGATCGATCGCTACTCCAAGGATTACCTGGAGATGCAGAGCCAGGACGGAGTCAAGTTCTACAAGACGCCGGAAGCGATCCTGAAGCGGCAGCTCGAGGTCTATGACGAGGTAGTGAAGAAGAAGGCCGGGGAGAACCCGCTGTTCAAGGAGATCCTCGAATCGCAGATCGCCTTCGCCCAGCGGGCGACGCGGTGGGAGCAGGACACGGTGGTCAACCGGCGGCTGGCCTTCGACCACTACTTCGGAGCGAACGCGGCGGCCACCAAGCTCTGATCCCGCAGCGGAGCCCGGCGCCGTCGGACGGGTCCGCGGCGCCGTGGTTTCGTCCGAATCCTCCGGCAGCGGGCGGCATGGCATGAGCCTTCAGCGATTCCTGCATCTGGTCGACGCCATCAGCACCTGGATCGGCAAGGCCGCGGCGTGGCTGATCATCGGGCTGATGGTGCTGATCTGCGTCGAGGTGGTGAAGCGCTACCTGCTGAACGCGCCGACGGCGTGGATCTTCGACGCCAGCAACATGTTCTACGGCAGCCTGTTCATGCTGGCCGGGGCCTACACCCTGGCTCAGAACGGCCATGTCCGCGGCGACTTCCTGTACGGCTCGATGCGGCCGCGGACCCAGGCGGCGTTCGACCTGGTGCTCTACATCCTGTTCTTCCTGCCCGGCATCGCCGCCCTGGTCTATGCCGGCTACAGCTATGCCGAGCTGTCCTGGCGCATCGGCGAGCATTCGACGGTCACCGCGGAAGGGCCGCCGATCTACCATTTCAAGGCGGTGATCCCGGTGGCCGGGGCGCTGGTGATGCTGCAGGGCCTGGCCGAGATCCTGCGCTGCGTCGCCTGCCTGCGCACCGGGGTCTGGCCCAGCCGGCTCAGGGACGTCGCCGAGATCGACGTGGTCGAGGAGCAGCTGGCGCATAGCGAGCATGTGGACGAGGCGACGCGCCGGGACGCGATCGAGCGGGCGCAGAAGATCGACGAGGCGGCGCGCCAGCGCGGGGCGGGGGGAGATCTGCAGACATGAGCGACGCGGCGCTCGGACTCGCGATGCTCGGGCTCATCGTGGTCGTCATCATGATGGGCTTCCCGACGGCCTTCACGCTGATGGGCCTCGGCATGTTCTTCGGCTTTTACGCCTTCTACGACCCGTCCGAGCCGTGGTGGGACAACCGGGTGTTCGACCTGATGGTCCAGCGCACCTACGGGGCGATGACCAACGACGTGCTGGTGTCGATCCCGCTATTCGTGCTGATGGGCTATGTGATGGAGCGCGGGGCGCTGGTGGACAAGATGTTCTACAGCATCCAGCTCTCGGCCCGGCGGGTGCCGGCCTCGCTGGCTGTCGCCACCCTCATCGTCTGCACCTTCTGGGGCATCGCCAGCGGCCTGGTCGGCGCCGTGGTGGTGCTGATGGGGGTGATCGCGCTCAATCCGATGCTGCGCGCCGGCTACGACGTCCGGCTCGCCTCCGGCGTGATCACCGCCGGCGGCACGCTGGGCATCCTGATCCCGCCTTCGGTGATGATCATCGTCTATGCCGCGGTGGCCGGGCAGTCGGTGGTCAAGCTCTACGCCGCGGCGATGTTCCCGGGGTTCTTCCTGGCCCTCTTGTACCTCGTCTACATCGTCGGCTGGGCGCTGCTGCAGCCGAAGGTCGCGCCGCGCCTGCCGGAGGAGCAGACCCGGGTGCCGGTGCCGGGCTGGATGCGGGACTTCCAGGCCGCCTATTCGCGCAACATGCTGGTCGGGCTGGCGAAGTCCCTGGTCTCGCCGTCCCGCGCGACCGCGCTCGACACCGGGACCGGGCGCCTGACCTATGGCCGCCTGGCCGGCAATTTCGCCACCGCGCTGGTGCCGCTGGCGCTGACGGCGGTGACCCTGGTCGGGATCTGGTGGTACGTCGTGATCTATCCGCAGGCCTCGGCCGAGGCGGAGGCCGTGCCGGAGGGGCTGGAGCAGCTCGGCGCGCCGGTCGCCGCCGACGCGCCGGCCGCCGCCGCGGAGATGGGGCCAGGCACCGGCTTCACCATCGCCTTCGGTCTGGTCGCCGCGGCCGCGGCGGTGCTGCTGTTCCGCTACTACCGGCGCATGACCGCCGAGCGCTTCGAGATGCTGAAGCTGCTGGCCTCGTCGGTGATGCCGCTCGGCATCCTCACCGTCCTGGTGCTGGCGGTGATCCTGTTCGGCATCACCACCGCGACCGAATCCGCCGCCGTCGGCGCGGCCGGCGCCTTCCTGCTGGCGCTCCAGGCCCGCACCCTGAACTGGAAGCGGACCAAGGAGGCGGTGTTCCTGACCGCCAAGACCACCGCCATGGTGTGCTGGCTGTTCGTCGGCTCGGCGCTGTTCTCTGCCGTTTTTGCGCTCCTCGGCGGGCAGGCGCTGATCGAGCATTGGGTGCTGTCGCTCGACCTGTCGCCGGTTCAGTTCATGATCCTGTCGCAGGCGATCATCTTCCTGCTCGGCTGGCCGCTGGAATGGACCGAGATCATCATCATCTTCGTGCCGATCTTCCTGCCGCTCCTGAAGCATTTCAGCATCGACCCGGTGCTGTGGGGGGTGCTGGTGTTCGTCAACCTGCAGGCGGCCTTCCTGTCGCCGCCGGTGGCGATGTCGGCCTTCTACCTGAAGGGCGTGGCGCCGCCGCACGTCACCCTCAACCAGATCTTCGCCGGCATGATGCCGTACATGCTGGTCGTGATCCTGTGCATGGTGCTGATGTATCTCTGGCCCGGCATCGTGCTGTGGCTGCCGGAGTATCTGTACGGCAACTGACGCCCGCTCAGATCTCCAGATGCGAGCCCAGCTCGACCGCGCGGTTGGCCGGGATGCGGAAGAACTCGGTGGCGCTCAGCGCGTTGTTCGACATCAGGATGAACAGCCATTCCTGCCAGGGCGGCAGCTCCGGCCGGGCCGACGGCACGAAATACTCCCGGCTCATGAAGAAGGACGTGTCGGCCATGTTGAAGCCCAGGCCCTTGGCGGCGCAGGCTGCCAGCGCGCGGGGCACGTCCGGCTGCTGCTGGAAGCCGTAGCGCACGATCACCGTGTAGAAGCCGTCGCCGAGATCCTTGATCTCGATGCGCTGGTCGTCGTCGACCCGCGGCTCGTCGGTGGTCTCGACCTTCAGCAGCACCACGCGCTCGTGGATGATCTTGTTGTGCTTCAGGTTGTGCAGCAGGGCGAAGGGCACGACGCCGACGTTGCCGGTCATGAAGATGCCGGTGCCGGGCACCCGGTGCGCCCGCTTGTACATCTTGCCGTCGACGAAGGTGGCCAGCGGGATGGCGTCGCGGTAGCGCCGCCGGTACAGGATCTCGCGGCCCTTGCGCCACACCCACATCAGCGTCGTCAGCGCCACCGCCAGCACCAGCGGGAACCAGCCGCCATGCAGGATCTTGATGGTGTTGGCGCCGAAGAAGGCGAGGTCGATGAACAGGAACATCGCGAACAGCGGCGCCGCGGTCCAGCGGCTCCAGCCCCAGCGGTGGCGGGCCACCAGATAGGCCAGCACGCTGGTCACCGCCATGGTGCCGGTCACGGCGATGCCGTAGGCCCCGGCCAGGGCGCTGGACGAGCCGAAGCCGACCACCAGGATGACCACCGCGGCGTAAAGCGACCAGTTGATCCGCGAGATGTAGATCTGGCCCTTCTCCTCGGCCGAGGTGTGGCGCACCTCCAGCCGCGGCATGTAGCCGAGCTGGGCCGCCTGCTGGCTGACCGAGAAGGCGCCGGAGATCACGGCCTGGGAGGCGATCACCGTGGCCATGGTGGACAGGATCACCATCGGGTACAGGCCCCAGGAGGGCGTCAGCAGGTAGAACGGCGATTCGATCGCCGCCGGGTTCTCGATCAGCAGCGCGCCCTGGCCGAAATAATTCAGCAGCAGGGCCGGCCAGACGAAGCCGAGCCAGGCGATGCGGATCGGGGCACGGCCGAAATGGCCCATATCGGCGTACAGCGCCTCGCCGCCGGTGACCGCCAGCACCACCGAGCCCAGCACGACGATCGCGGCCCAGGGGCTGGTGTAGAACAGCTCGACCGCATGGTTCGGCCAGATCGCCGCCAGCACGTCGGGGCGGTTCACGATCTGGGCTGCGCCGAGCAGGCCGATGACCAGGAACCAGATGCACATGATCGGCCCGAAGGCCTGCCCGACCTTGGCTGTGCCATGCGCCTGGACCATGAAGATCAGGGTCAGGATGATCAGCGTCAGCGGGATGATGTAGGGGTCGAACACCGGCGTCGCGATCTTCAGGCCCTCCACGGCGCTCAGCACCGAGATCGCCGGGGTGATCACGCCGTCGCCGTAGAACAGCGCCGCACCGACGATGCCCAGGAGGACGATGAAATGGCCCCATCTCTTGCCGCGGCGGGCCCGGAAGGCCAGGGCGGTCAGGGCCAGCACGCCGCCTTCGCCGCGGTTGTCGGCGCGCATCACGAAGGAGACGTATTTGATCGTGATGATCAGGGTCGTCGCCCAGAAAATCAGCGACAGCACGCCCAGCACCGCCCCCTCGGAGACGCCGGGCGCCCCCGGATGGGTGAAGCACTCCCGGATGGTATAGAGCGGGCTGGTGCCGATGTCGCCATACACGACGCCGATGACGCCGAGCAGCTTGGGGGCGAGCGATTGGCTGTCGCGCGAGTCGGTAGCGAGGGTCGTCATCGCGCCTTCCTAGTCGGATGGCGCGCCGTCGACAACCCGGCCGTTGCTGGCATGCCCAATCGTCCCCTCGCTGCCTTCAGGGCCGAGGGTGCGGGGATCGCGGCGCCGAGGCAAGCCCCGCTGCGTTTGGCCTCTCAGATACAGCGGCCGCCGTCGACCTCCAGCGCCACGCCGGTGACCATCGAGGCCTCGTCGGAGGACAGGTACAGCGCGGCGTTGGCGATGTCCTCCGGCGTGCTCATCCGGCCGAGCGGGATGGTGGCCAGGAACTGGGCCCGCCGCTCCGGCGTGTCGTCGCCGAGGAAGGTCGAGGTCAGGCCGGTCTGGCCCAGAACCGGGCACAGGCAGTTGACCCGGATCTTCGGCGCCAGCTCGACCGCCATCGATTTGCTGGCGGTGATCACCGCGCCCTTCGAGGCGTTGTACCAGGTCAGGCCGGGCCGCGGCCGCAGGCCCGCGGTCGAGGCGATGTTGAGGATCGAGCCGCCCTTGGCCTGGAGATAAGGCGTGGCGTGCCGCACCGACAGGAAGATCGCCTTCACATTGACCGCGAAGATGCGGTCGAACTCGTCCTCGGTGACCTCGGCCATCGGCTTGTTGCGATGGGTGGTGCCGGCGTTGTTGACGACGATGTCGAGCCCCCCGAAGGCCTCGACCGCGGTGGCGATGGCGACCGCGGTGTCGGCGTCGCGCGACACGTCGGTGCGGACGAAACGGGCGGCGCCCGGCCGCGCCCGGTTCAGCGCTTCGGCCACGGCTTCGCCGGCTTCGGTCGACAGATCGGCGATCAGCACGCTGGCGCCTTCCTGCACGAAGCGCTCGGCGATGCCCTTGCCGAAGCCTGACGCCGCGCCGGTGACGATGGCCACCTTGCCTTCGAGCCGCATGCCCTGTCCCTCTGTCCTGGTCGTTTGGTCGTGCCGCGGGAGAGGCGCCGCTCGATGCCTGGCGCCCGGCCCGCCGTCTTTTCCGGTGAAGTCCCGGACCGTCCGAATGGCCGGACTATAGGGGCAGGGCGGCCGGGGCAGCAGGCCAATGTCCGCCGAGGAGGTATGAGCCGGGCGCGGATCTTCGGCCGCGCCCGGTCCCACTAACCGTGCCGGATCGCGATGGTCTTGGTCACGCTGAAATGGTCCAGCCCCTCCATCGCCTTCTCGCGGCCGAAGCCGGAGCGCTTCATGCCGCCGAAGGGCAGCTCGACGCCGCCGCCGGCGCCGTAGTTGTTGACGAAGACCTGGCCGGCTCGGACCCGGCGGGCGCAGCGCAGCTGGCGGGCGCCGTCGCGGGTCCAGACCCCGGCGACCAGGCCGAACTCGGTGCCGTTGGCGAGAAGGATCGCCTCCTCCTCGTCGCGGAAGCGCAGCACCGCCAGCACCGGGCCGAACACCTCCTCCTGTGCCAGCGGATGGCCGGGCGGTACCCCGCCGACCAGCGTCGGCACCTGGTAGAAGCCGCCGGCCGGGGCATTCGGGCTCAGCCGTCCCTCGGCCAGCACCGGCAGCCCGTCGGCCCGGGCCCGGTCGAGATGGCCGCGCACCCGCTCCTGCTGCCGGGCGCTGATCAGCGGGCCGCAATCCGGGTCGCGGTCCCAGGGACCGGTCTCCAGCGCCCTGAAGCGCTCTCCCAAGGCCGCCAGGAAGTCGTCGGCGATGCCGTCCTGCAGCAGCAGGCGGCTGCCGGCCGAGCAGGTCTGGCCGGCATTCTGCACGATCGCCGCGGTGACGAAGGGCAGGGCGGCCTCGGCATCGGCGTCGTCGAACACCAGCTGCGGCGACTTGCCCCCCAGCTCCATCGTCACCGGCCGGTTGAACCTGGCCGCGGCTGCCTGGATCGCGGCGCCGGTGGCGGGCGATCCGGTGAAGCTGATGTGATCGATGCCGGGATGCGATGCCAGCGCCGCCCCTGCCTCGGCGCCCAGGCCGGTGACGACGTTCAGCGCGCCTGGCGGCAGCCCGGCTTCCAGCGCCAGCTGGGCGATGCGCAGCGGCGTCAGGCAGGCATCCTCGGCCGGCTTCAGCACGCAGGCATTGCCGGCGGCAAGGGCGCCGCCGATGGTGCGGCCGAAGATCTGCGCCGGATAGTTCCACGGGATCACATGGCCGGTGACGCCGTAAGGCTCCTTCACCGTCAGCACGGTGTAGCCGTCGAGATAGGGCAGGGTGGTGCCGTGGTGCTTGTCGCAGGCGCCGCCGTAGAACTCGAAATAGCGGGCGCAGGCGGTGATGTCGGCCTTGGCCTGCTTGACCGGCTTGCCGGCATCGGCCGCCTCGAGCCGCCACAGCGTCTCGAAATCGGCCTCGATGGCGCGGCCGATCCGGGTCAGGATGCGGCCGCGCTCGACCGCCGGCATCCGGCCCCACGGCCCGTCATCGAAGGCACGCCGGGCGGCCCGCACCGCGGCGTCGATCTCGGCCGCGCCGCCGCGGGCCAGGCTGTCGAACGCCGCCCCGGTCGACGGGTCGATCACCGGAATGGTGCGGCCGTCCTCCGCGCCGTTCCAAATTCCATCGATCAGAATCGTTTTCGGACCTATCATGATTTTCTTTCCGTCTCCGGACCGTTCGTCGTGATGGGCAGGCTCGACATGTCGTTGCGCTTAAGACGAATTCTTGTTGCGGGCTATCGTTGAAGATGGATGCCTCCCTGGGCCACGATACCGCCATGGCTTCCCTTGCTGAACCGTCGGCGGCCGATCCCGCGGCCGTGCTCCTGGTCGAGGACATGCCGGCCCTGGCGCGGCTCTACATCGAGACCCTGTCCAAGGTCGGCATCACCGTCGATCATGCCGAGACGGGGGCCGATGCGCTCGCGGCGCTGGCGCGGGGGCGCTATGCGACTGTGCTGCTCGACCTGAACCTGCCCGACATGAACGGCATGGAGATCCTGCAGCACATCCGCGAGCAGCAGATCCCGGTCGCGCCGATCGTCATCACCGCCCATGGCTCGGTCAACATCGCGGTCGAGGCGATGCGGCTCGGCGCTTTCGACTTCCTGGTCAAGCCGTTCCCTGGCGACCGGCTGACCGTGACCGTGCGCAACACGCTGGAGCGGATGCGGCTGCAGCGCGAGGTCGAAGCCTGGCGCGAGGACCTCGGCCGCGACCGCTACTACGGCTTCATCGGCCGGTCGCTGGCGATGCAGGCGGTGTACCGGATCATCGATTCGGCGGCGGCGTCGAAGGCCACCGTGTTCGTCACCGGCGAAAGCGGCACCGGCAAGGAGCTGTGCGCCGAGGCCGTGCATCGCCGCAGCCCGCGCCGCGACGAGCCTTTCGTGGCGCTGAACTGCGGCGCCATCCCGCGCGACCTGATGGAATCGGAGATCTTCGGCCATGTGAAGGGCGCCTTCACCGGCGCGGTGGCCGACCGCGAGGGCGCCGCGATCCGGGCCGATGGCGGCACCCTGTTCCTGGACGAGATCTGCGAGCTGCCGCCGGAGCTGCAGACCAAGCTGCTGCGCTTCCTGCAGACCGGGCAGGTCACGGCGGTCGGCGGCAGCCGCGAGCGCAAGGTCGACCTGCGCATCGTCTGCGCCACCAACCGCGACCCGGCCGAGGAGGTGCGGCTGGGCCGGTTCCGCGAAGACCTGTACTACCGCCTGCTGGTGATCCCGGTCACCCTGCCGCCGCTGCGCGAGCGTGAGGACGACGTGCTGCTGATCGCGCATCAGTTCCTGCGCGACTATGCGGCGGAGGAGGGCAAGAGCTTCAGCGATTTCGACCTGGAGGTGGCGGAGGACCTGCAGCGCTACGCCTGGCCGGGCAATGTCCGCCAGCTGCAGAACGTGATCCGCAACATCGTGGTGCTGCATGACGGGCCGCTGGTGACCCGGGCGATGCTGCCGCCGCCGGTGCGCACCCTGATCCCGGCGGCACAGCCCAGCCGCCCGGCCGCCGAGCCGCCGCTGGCCGCCCCGAACGGCAAGGGGGCGGCGGTCCGACCGCTCTGGATGATCGAGAAGGATGCGATCGAGGACGCGATCACGGCCTGCGCCGGCAATGTGCCGCGGGCCGCGGCGCTGCTCGGCATCAGCGCCTCGACCATCTACCGCAAGCGCCTGAATTGGGAGGCCGAGGGTCGCGGCTAGCCGCGCTCCGGATAGACCAGGCGGAAGCGCTCGCAGAACACCGGCATGTCGAACGTCGGCTGGCGGCCGATCTCGGCGCAGCGGCGGCCGAAATAGTCCCAATGCGCCTCGCGCCAGAAGGCGAGCGAGCGGTCGCCTTCGCCCTCGTCATGGGCGAAGGCGGCGTCGACCCGGTCGAAGGGCAGCACCCGCACCTCGACCGTCTGCAGCACGCAATGCGGCGTGCCGGCGAAGTCGGTGATCAGGCTGTAGCCGCCCGGCTTCGGCGTGCCGGCCTCGTCGGCGCCCCAGACCAGCCCGGCGGTGGCGGTCTTGATGCCGGCCAGCACCAGGTCCAGGAGCTCGCGCGCCAGCGCCTCGCTGTCGCCGAAATGCCAGCGGTCGTGGCGCTCGGGCAGGCCGAGCTCCGGCCGGGTGCGGCGGAGGTCGCGCCACCAGGCATCGGCGATGTCGGTCATGGGCTGATCCTCCGGTGCAGGCCGGCCGTCAGGCGCGGCGCGGCACCGGCCGGCGGCAGAACAGCTCGGTCGTATACAGCAGCAGTGCCGCGGCGGGGAAGGCGAGGCCGACCCAGCTGACCAGCGACCAGCCGCCGGCGCTGAAGGTGCCGCTGGCGATGGCGGAGCCGATGGCACCGCCGGCGAAGGCGCTGGCGACGTAGAGCCCGTTCATCCGGCCGCGCGCCTCCGGCGCCAGGGCGTAGATGGCGCGCTGGCCCAGCACCATGTTGGCCTGCACCCCGAAGTCGAGCAGCACGCCGGCAGCGGCCAGCAGCACCACCGACCCGGCGGCGCCGCCAGCCCAGGCCATGGCGTAGGCGGCGGCGACCGAGGCCAGGGCGCCGAAGGTGGCGGGGCGGGTCCAGCCGCGATCGGCGATGCGCCCGGCCAGGGGTGCCGCCAGGGCGCCGGCGGCGCCGACCAGGGCGAAGACGGCGATGCCGGCCTGGCTATAGCCGAAGCGCGGGCCGGCCAGCTCCAGCGGCACCGCGGTCCAGAACAGGCTGAAGCCGGCGAACAGCGCGGCCTGGTAGGCGGCGCGGCGCTGCAGGATCGGCGTGCGGCGGAACAGGGTGGCGAGCGAGCGCAGCACCTGGCCGTAGCTCGGCCCCGGTGCCGGCCGGTACTGCGGCAGGCGCCAGGCCAGGACCGCCAGCAGGCCGGCCATCAGCAGGGTGGAGAGGAAGAAGATGGCGCGCCAGCCGAACAGCTCGGCCACCACGCTGGCGACCGGCCGGGCCAGCAGGATGCCCAGCAGCAGGCCGCTCATGATGTTGCCGACGACCCGGCCGCGGATCGCGTCGGGCGCCATATGCGCCGCCATCGGGATCAGGACCTGCGCCGCGACCGAGCTGAGGCCGATCAGCAGCGCCGCGAACAGGAAGATGCCGGCGGTCGGCGCCAGGGCGGCGATCAGCAGCGCGACCACCGTGCCCGACAGGGTCAGCACCACCAGCCGCCGATTCTCGACCATGTCGGCCAGCGGCACCAGCAGGATCAGCCCGACGCCGTAGCCGATCTGGGTCAGGGTGACCACCAGGCTGGCGGCGACGGTGCCGAGCCCGACCGACGGCGCGATCAGCGCGATCAGCGGCTGTGCGTAGTACAGGTTGGCGACGATGGCGCCGCAGGCGACCGCCATCAGGAACATCATCGCCGGCGTGATCGCCGGGACGGCAGGATGTGCGCGCTCGCCCATGGCGACGCCTCTTCGGCAACGGAAGCGGTCAGGGAAGGATCAAATATAGAACGCCCGGCGCTGCTGCGGTGCACAAAAGTCCGACATGGCTGAGTTGAGCGATCGGCGCGGCTGACAACGGCTGATACCAATGGCCTCTGAGATCGACCCTCCGGCTCTCTTCCGTCATGGCGAGGCGCGCAACGCCACGCCCCTTCGGGGCTCGCCATGACGGATCAATGGATTGAGTTCGCTGTCCTTACCCCAGCCGGGCCCGCAGCCGGCGCAGCAGCTTGGGCACGTCGGGCGGCTGGACGATGGCGCCGCGGATCAGGCTGTCGAAATGCTCCGACAGGGCGCGAATATGTTCGGTCGAGTTGAACAGGAAGTACATGCCGCCGAGATAGATCACGGCCCTGAGCGGCCCGAACACCGTCACCGGCACGGAATAGTGCTGCCTTCCGTCATAGAAGAACCAGCGGAAGGTCGGGTACAGCTCTTCCACCAGCGCGATCATGTGGTCCAACTGGCGGGCCCGGACCGAGGTGTCGAGATCGTGCCAGATGCCTTCGCCGCGGGCGAAGCCCTCGATCGCCTGGATCGAGTTGCAGGCCTCCATGTCGGTTTCCGGCCGGCGCTGATAGGCCAGGCGGGCGGCCGCGGTCTCGATCCGCTGCTCCGGCCCCGCCCCGGCGAAATGCTCCAGCTCGTGCCGGATCACGTCGCGGTTCTTCAACAGGTCGGGCAGGGTGGTCGCGACATGGCGGATCTTGTAGCCGATCGCCTCGCGGTGCCAGGCGACCAGCCGCTCGTCATCGGCCCATTGCGCGTCGCGCTCGATGGCCATGCGCTCCGGCAGGATATCGGCGGAGAGCGGGCCGCGCTGGCTCAGCCCCAGCAGCCAGTCGATGCTGACCTGGCGGGCGGCCGCGATCGCCGCCAGGGTCTCGGCCCGCGGCAGCCGGTCATTCGCCGGCGACAGGATCTGCGACAGGGTCGACCGGTCCATCCCGGCCGCGGCCGCGAAGGCGCTGCGGCTCTGGCCGGAGGCGGCGATGATCTCCTCCAGCCGGGCGCGGAAGGTCTCGATCATATCGTGGCGGGACTGCGCCATTGCGGGGTTTCCAAAACAATTTGTGCGGTTTCACAACAGTCTGGATGAGACTACATCAACCGCGTCGTTTTGTGCGCATTATCGCATTGTCCGACATGACCGTTTTGCGAGAGCCTGAATCCGAAAGGGATCGGGACGATGGCAGAAACGGTAAAGCGAGCGAATTTCGAAGGACCGACCTGGGCGGTGGCCGTCGCGACCTATGGCGGCTGGGCGGCGCTTCTGTGGTTCCATGCGGCGCTGCCGGCGCCGCTGTTCATCGCCATCGGCGCCGTGCTGCTGGCCTGGCACGGGTCGCTGCAGCACGAGACCATCCACGGGCACCCGACCCGGTCGCGCCGGATCAACACGGCGGTCGGCTGGATACCCCTGTCGCTGTGGCTGCCCTATGCCAGCTATCGCGACCTGCATCTGCGCCATCACCGCGACGCGCATCTGACCTCGCCGGTCGAGGATCCGGAAAGCTACTACGTCACCGACGACCATTGGTCGGCGCTCAGCCCGGCCGGGCGGGCGGTGCTGTACTTCAACCGCACGCTGCTGGGTCGCTTCCTGATCGGCCCGGCCCTGGCCTGGTACGGGCTGTGGGCGGAAGAGCTGCCGAAGCTGCGGCACGACCGCGAGGCGCGCATCGTCTGGGCGGCGCATCTGGCCGGTGCTGCCGTTGTGCTGGCCGTGGTCACCATCGGCTTCGGCATCTCGCCGATCCTCTACGTCGCCACCTGCTACGCCGGCACGTCGGTGTCGCTGCTGCGGTCCTTCGCCGAGCACCGCGCCGGGCCGGAAGGGCTGCGCACCGCCGTGGTGTCGTCCGGATCGTTCTTCTCGCTCTTGTTCCTCAACAACAACCTGCATGTGGCGCATCACGCCCGGCCGGGCCTAGCCTGGTACCGGCTGCCGCGCTTCGCCGCCGCCAATGACTCCGCCGGCGTCGCCGCCCGCGGGGCCGGCCACTACCACGGCTATGGCGAGATCGCCCGGCGCTACCTGTTCCGCCCGGTCGACACGCCGGTGCATCCCGATTTCGACGTCGAGCGGCGCGCCAAGTGACGGCAGCGACCATGGCCGTACCCGGCACGGTCAGCCTTCCGATGTACGATCTGCCGGAAATCCGCTGGGCCACCGATGCGCTGTGGTCGGCGGTCGCCGCGCGTCTGTCGGTCGCCGGTGTGGCGGCGCCACCGGCCCTGAGCCGCGGCCCGACGACGCATGATCTGTGGGCGGACCCGGCGCTGCTGCTCAGCCAGACCTGCGGCAACCCTTATGTCCGGACTTACCGCGACCGGCTGCGGCTGGTGGCGACGCCCCGCTACGCCGCGCCGGGCTGCGACGGCCCGCGCTATTGCAGCCAACTGGTGGTGCGCGCGGCTGCGCCGGGCGGCGGGCTGGCGGATTTCCGCGGTGCTGTCTGTGCCGTCAACGGCTGGGACAGCCTGTCCGGCTGGGTGGCTTTCGCTGCGGTGCTGCCGGAGCCGCAGTTCTTCCGCGCCGCCCTGGTCACCGGCGCCCATGCCGACAGCGTCGCGGCCGTGGCGGTGGGGGAGGCGGACATCGCCGCGATCGACTGCGTCACCTATGCGCTGCTGCAGCGGCACCGCCCCGCTTCGACGGCCGGGCTGCGCGTGATCGGCCGCACCGCGCTCGCGCCGAGCCTGCCCCTGGTGACCCGCCGCGACGTGGATGACGCGACGGTCGCGGCGCTGCAATCGGCCCTGCGCGGCGCCCTGGCCGATCCGGCGCTGGCCGAGGTCCGCGCGGCGCTGCTGATCGATGGCATCGAGATCCTGGGCGAGGCCGATTACGACGCGATCCCGCCGCAGCCGGTCAGCATTCCTCCGGTCTCCGCTCCGTCTCGCCGCTGCGCCACAGCTCCAGCGCCCTGACGGTCTCGGCCACCCGGGCCTTGGCCACCTTGGCCAGCTCCTGGGGCCGGCCCGGCCGGTTGCCCTTGTCGCCGAGCGATTCGGCGATGTCGATCAAGGCGCGGGCGCCGCAGATCGCGGCGCAGGAGCGCAGGGCATAGGCCTCCAGCGCCAGGGCCTCGCGGTCTCCGGCACCGGCTGCGGCGGCGATCGCTTCGGCGCGCTCGCGCAGCTCCTCGAGCAGGTCGTCGACCATCGCCCGGCGGGCGCCGTCGTCGAATCCGGACAGGTTGCGCTCCAGCGCCGCCGGGTCGAACTGGTATCGCGGACCGTTGCCGGTCATCCGTGCCTCCACCACCCTCTCTCATATCGCTTCGCCGGACCCCGACTTCCAGGCGCGAAGCGACGCGTCTTGTATTCCGGAACGGGCGGTCCATATTCCAGCCATGGTTTCCCCACCCGGCCGTCCCCGCGAATTCGACAAGGACACCGCGCTCGACGCGGCGATGGCTCTGTTCTGGCGCCAGGGCTACGAGGCGACGTCGCTGGACGACCTGACCCGGGCGATGGATCTCAGCCGCAGCAGCTTCTATGGCAGCTTCGGCTCCAAGCACGACGTGCTGCTGGCGGCGATCCAGCGCTACAACGACTCGCGCTTCGCCCAGCTTGAGCAGCGGGTGGCGGCCGAGCCCGACCCCGGCCGCGCCTTGCGCCTTGCGGTCGCCGGCATCTCCGGTGCCCGCGGCAGCCGCGACGGCTGCTTCCTGATCAACAGCGCGGTCGAGCTGGCGCCGCACGACCCAGAGGTCGAGGCCCTGAGCCGCCGCCATCTCGAGCGGCTGGAGGCGTTGCTGGCCGGGCTGCTGGCGCGGCAGGGCGGCGGCGACGCCGCGGCGATGGCCGCCCGGGCCCGCAGCCTGCTGGCGATCGCCTTCGGCGCCTGCGTTATGCACAAGGCGGGCACTGCACCTGCCGCGATCGACGACCTCCTGGCCGCCTCCGAGCCGCTGATGCGGTGAGGCCGGCCGGACCCCACCCTCGTGTTTTTCGGCTCGATTTTGGACCGAACAGTCCCGAATCTAGCCTTCAACCGGAGAGAATGATGACTGTCCCGAAGCTGTTCACGCCGACCCGGATCGGCGACCTGGAGCTGCCGAACCGGATCGTGATGGCGCCGCTGACGCGCAACCGGGCGCGGCCCGACGGCGACGTGCCGCACGCGCTGAACGCCGAATACTACGCCCAGCGGACCACGGCCGGCCTGCTGATCACCGAGGGCACGCAGATCTCGCCGGAGGGCAAGGGCTATGCCTGGACCCCGGGCATCCACAGCCCGGAGCAGGTGGCCGGCTGGCGGCAGGTGACCGACGCCGTGCACAAGGCCGGCGGCCGGATCGCGGCGCAGCTGTGGCATGTCGGCCGGATCTCGCACGCGGTGCTGCAGCCGGGTCGCGCGGCGCCGGTCGCACCGTCGGCGATCGCCGCCGACAGCCGGGTCTTCGACGGCGAGGGCTTCGTCCAGCCCTCGACGCCGCGGGCGCTGGAGACGGATGAGCTGCCGCGGATCGTCCGCGACTACGCCCAGGCCGCACGCAACGCCAGGGAGGCCGGCTTCGACGCGGTCGAGATCCACGCCGCCAACGGCTACCTGCTGCACCAGTTCCTGGCCGACGGCACCAACAAGCGGACCGACGCCTATGGCGGCCCGGTCGCCAACCGGGCCCGGCTGCTGCTCGAGGTGTCGGAGGCGGTGGCCGAGGTGTGGACGCCTGGCCGGGTCGGCGTCCGCCTGTCGCCCTTCTCCAATTTCGGCGACATCGCCGACAGCGACCCGATGGCGACCTTCGGCCACGCCATCGAGGGGCTGAGCGGGCTCGGCCTCGGCTTCCTGCACCTGGTCGAGGGCCAGACCGGCGGCACCCGCGAGCTGCCGCCCGGCGCCGACCTCCAGGCCCTGCGCCGGCTGTTCAAGGGCAGCTACATCGCCAACAACGGCTATGACCGCGGCCTGGCGATCAAGGCGGTGGAGACCGGCCGCGCCGACCTCGTCGCCTTCGGCAAGCTGTTCATCGCCAACCCGGACCTGGTCGAGCGGCTGCGCCGCGATGCGCCGCTGAACACGCCGGACCAGGCCACCTTCTACGGCGGCGACGCCCGCGGCTACACCGACTATCCTGCGCTGCAGCAGGCGGCCGCCTGATTGTCTAGCCCGCCTTCGGCGCCGTCACCGCGGCGGCGTCGCGGGCGGTGTCGACGCCCAGGGTGAAGCCGGCATAGAAGCCGATTCCCAGGCCGAAGATCAGCGCCCAGACGGCGAACCAGCGCATCCCGCGCAGGCGCTGCTGCAGCTTATCGGTCTCGCTCATCGGCATTCTCACATCGGCTCGGCCGCCATCGCGGCCAGCTCATCGTCATCGGCGGTCTGCATCGCCCACAGCCGGGCGTACAGGCCGCCGCCGGCGATCAGCTCCGCATGGCTGCCGACCTCGGCCACGCGGCCATGGTCCAGCACATAGATCAGGTCGGCATTGCGCACCGTCGACAGGCGGTGCGCGATCATCAGCGTGGTGCGCCCGGCCATCAGCTGGGTCAGCGCCGCCTGCACCTGCCGCTCGCTTTCGGTATCCAGCGCCGAGGTCGCCTCATCCAGCAGCAGGATCGGCGCGTTCTTCAGCATCGCCCGGGCGATCGAGAGGCGCTGGCGCTGCCCGCCCGACAGCTTCACCCCCTGCTCCCCGACCATGGTGTCGTAGCCCTTGGGCAGGCGCTGGATGAACTCGTGCGCCGCCGCCGCCCTGGCGGCATCCTCGATCTCGTCCTGGCTGGCACCGGGGCGGGAATAGCCGATGTTGGCGCGCACCGTGTCGTCGAACAGGGTCACTTCCTGGCTGACCAGCGCCATGTGGTCGCGCAGCGAATGCAGGGTCAGGCCGCGGACGTCGTGACCGTCGATCGCGACCGTGCCCTCGGTGGCGTCATAGAAGCGCGGGATCAGGTTCAGGATCGTCGACTTGCCGGCGCCCGACGGCCCGACCAGCGCCGCCGTCTTGCCGGCCGGCACTTCCAGCGTCACGCCGCGCAGCGCCGGGATCCTCGCACTGTAGGAGAAGTGGACGTCGGCCAGGGTGATGCGGCCCCGGCACTGGGTCAGCGCCATCGCGTCCGGCGCGTCGCGGATGGTCGGCACCGAATCGATCGTCTCGAACACCCGCTCGGCCGCCGCGAAGCCGGAGGACAGGGTGTTGTGCAGGTTGGCCAGCCGCTTCAGCGGCTCATAGACCATCAAGAGCGCGGCGATGAAGGCGAAGAACGACCCGGTGGTGCGCGACCCGGTGATGACCTCGTTGCCGCCATAGAGGATGACGATGACGATGGCCACGCCCGACAGGATCTCCAGGATCGGGTTGGTGGCCGAGCTGATCCGCATCGCCTTCTGCCGCAGCCGCGAGACCTCGTTGATGATCTTGGCGGCGCGGCCGGTCTCGCGCTCCTCGGCGTTGTAGGCCTTGACGTGGCGGATGCCCTGGAAGACCTGGCCGAGATGGTTGTTCAGCGAGCCGTACTGGGTGAAGGTCTTGCCGGTGATCTTGCGGATGCGCTTGCCGATCTGCATCACCGGCAGCACGGTCAGCGGGAAGATGATGAAGGTGACCGCCGCCAGCTCGATATCGGTGTAGAACATCACCGCGACCAGCGCGACCAGCGACAGCAGGTCGCGGCCGAAGCCGGTGATGCCGGTCGCCACCGCGCCGTACATCGCCTGCACGTCGTTGGTGAAGTGGCTGACCATCCGGCCCGAGGTGGTCTCATGGAAGGTGGCGAGGTCGGCCCGCACCCGGTTGCGGAACATCCGCACCTGCAGCTCGGCGATGATCAGCCGGCCGACATTGTTCAGGATCACGCCCTGGGCGTAGCCGGTGGCGGCCTTGACCACGAAGATCGTCATCACCGCGGTGGCCAGCGGCCACAGCAGGGCGCCGTTCCGGTCGGTGAAGATGCCGTCGATGACCGGTTTCATCACCCAGGCGGAGGCTGCTGTCGCGGCGGCCGTCAGCGCCATGCACAGCAGCGCCAGCGCCACCTTAGGCCAATGCGGCCGGATGTAGTTGCGCAGCAGCCGCTGGCTGATCTCGCGGTCGCTCATCCGCCGCGGCTGCGGCTTCTTGTCCTTGTGCTTGGCCAAGGTGATCCGGACTCTGGTGTCGGGCGCGCCGTTAAACCACGGCCCCGGCTCCGCATCAACCTTGCGGCCGGTTCCGCTGATCGGCACCATCATGCGATAAGGCCGTGCTGCGGCCCGAGAAAGTCCGTGGGGAGACCGAAATGACGGAGGCGTTTGCCTCGGGACGCCCGAATGCCTGGGCCAAGCTGTACCCGCCGGCCATCGACTGGAAGCAGCCGATCGAGCCGCGGCCGCTCTACGCCATCCTCGACGACGCCGTGGCGCGGTTCGCCGACCGCCCCTGCGCCACCTTCATGGACAAGACCCTGACCTACGGCCAGATCGGCGACCTGGTCGCCCGCGCCGCCAAGGGCTTTCAGGCCGCCGGCATCGGCAAGGGCAGCCGGGTCGGGCTGTTCCTGCCGAACTGCCCGTATTTCGTGATCTGCTACTTTGCGCTGCTCAAGTGCGGCGCCGTGGTGGTCAATTTCAACCCGCTCTATGCCGAGCGCGAGCTGATCACCAATATCGACGACAGCGGCACCGAGCTGATGGTGACGCTCGACCTGGCGCAGCTGCACGACAAGCTGCTGCCGCTGCTCGGCCGCACCGCGCTGAAGCGGATCCTGGTCTGCCCGATGGCGGGCGTGCTGCCCTTCCCGAAGAACCTGCTGTTCCCGATCGTCAAGCGGCGCGAGGTGGCGAAGGTCCCGAAGGACGGCCGGCACCTGCGCTGGAACGACCTGGTGCGCAACGACGGCCGCTTTGCCCCGGTGCCGATTGCGCCGCAGGAGGATCTGGCGGTGCTGCAATACACCGGCGGCACCACCGGCACGCCCAAGGGGGCGATGCTGACCCATTTCAACCTCTACGCCAACGCGGTGCAGGCCGGCTGCTGGTTCGAGGGCATGACTCCGGGCCAGGACCGGATGCTGGCCGTGCTGCCCTTCTTCCACGTCTTCGCCATGACCGTGGCGATGAACCTGGCGATCTGGGCGGGGGCGGAGATCATCATGCTGCCGCGCTTCGAGCTCGAGACCGTCATGAAGACGATCCACGACAGGAAGCCGACCCTGTTCCCGGCGGTGCCCACCATCTACACCGCGATCGCCAACTTCCCCGAGCGGGCGAAATACGACCTGTCGTCGCTGAAGCGCTGCATCTCGGGCGGCGCGCCGCTGCCGGTCGAGGTCAAGCACGCCTTCGAGGCGGCGACCGGCTGCAAGCTGGTCGAGGGCTACGGCCTGTCGGAAAGCTCGCCGATCGCCACCTGCAACCCGCTGTTCGGCGTCAACAAGACCGGCTCGATCGGCATCCCGCTGCCGCAGACCGTGATCGAGATCGTGTCGCTGGAGGACCGCAGCACGGTGGTGCCGACCGGCGAGCGCGGCGAAGTCTGCATCCGCGGGCCGCAGGTGATGAAGGGCTATTGGAACCGGCCGGAGGACACGGCGGATGTGCTGCGCAACGGCCGCCTGCACACCGGCGACGTCGGCACCATGGACGAGGACGGCTACACCTTCATCGTCGACCGGATCAAGGACATGATCCTGTGTTCCGGCTTCAACGTCTATCCGCGCAATGTCGAGGAGGCGATCTACCTCCACCCGGCGGTGGAGGAATGCATCGTCGCCGGCCTGCCGGACCCGTATCGCGGCCAGACGGTGAAGGCCTATATCAAGCTGCGCGCCGGCCAGAGTCTGACCGCCGAGGGGCTGGTCGAGTTCCTCAAGGACAAGCTGTCGCCGATCGAGATGCCGAAGCTGGTCGAGTTCCGCGACGCGCCGCTGCCGAAGACCCTGATCGGCAAGCTGTCGCGCAAGGCCGTGCTGGAGGAAGAGGCGGCGAAGGCGACGGCCGCGCCGCAGGCGGCGCGCACTGGTACCTGAGCGCTGCCGATTGACCCGGGTCTCGGGCTGCGGTACTTTACGTTTACGTAAACGGCATGCAGTGACGCGGTCGGAGGCAGAGCGCCATGGAGGCGGGCATCAGGGAGAAGGCGGAAGTCGAGCAGCGCAGCTATTCGATCGGCGATCTCGCCGCGGCCTTCGACATCACCCCGCGCAGCATCCGGTTCTATGAGGACGAAGGCCTGCTGTCGCCCGAGCGCGCCGGCCTGACCCGCATCTACAGCCATCGCGACCGGGCTCGGCTGGCGCTGATCTGCCGCGGCAAGCGCCTCGGCTTCTCCCTGGCCGAGATCCGGGAGTTCCTCGACCTCTATGACCGCGAGCACGGTCAGGTCGGGCAGATGTCCTATTTCCTCGGCCGCGCCCGGGCGCGGCGCGCCGCCCTCGAGACCCAGCTGGTCGACGTGCAGCAGACGATCGAGGACCTCAAGGGCATCGAGGACGAGATCGTCGGTTTCCTGAAGCGGGAAGGCGCGCTGCCGGAAGGCTGAGCCGCCGCCCATCCGCGGGCGCGCCCGCGACAAGAAAATCTGAGGAGCCTGAGACCACCATGGACAAGAGCGTCGTCATCGCCGGGTTCAAGCGGTCGCCGCATCACTTCGCCAATAAGGGTGACCTGCGCCGGGTGCGGCCCGACGACCTGGTCGCCGACGTGATCAAGGCGCTGGTCGCCGAGACCAAGGTCGACCCCGAGGCGATCGAGGATTTGATCCTCGGCTGCGCCTTCCCGGAGGGCGAGCAGGGCTTCAACATGGCCCGCATGGTCGTGTTCCTGGCCGGGCTGCCGCAATCGGTCGGCGGCGTCACCGTCAACCGCTACTGCGGCTCGTCGATGCAGGCGATCCACCAGGCCGCTGGCGCGATCCAGATGGGCGCGGGCGAGGCCTTTCTGTGCGCCGGGGTCGAGAGCATGACCCGGGTGCCGATGATGGGCTTCAACCCGGCGCCGAACCCGAAGCTGGCGGCCGAGATGCCGCAGGCCTATTTCAACATGGGCGTGACCGCCGAGAACCTGGCGGTGAAGTATCAGATCACCCGCGAAAGCCAGCAGGACTTCGCCATCCGCTCGCAGCAGCGGGCGGCCAAGGCCTGGGCCGAGGGCCGCTTCGCCGGCGAGGTTGTGGCGATCGCGACCAGGGACGGCACGGTCGACCGCGACGGCACCATCCGCCCGGACACCAGCCAGGAAGGCCTGTCCGGGCTGAAGCCGGCCTTCGACCAGAACGGCACGGTCACCGCCGGCACCTCCAGCCCGCTGACCGACGGCGCCTCGGCGACGCTGGTGACCAGCGAGGCTTTCGCCAAGGCGGCGGGGCTGCCGATCCTGGCCCGGATCAAGTCGATCGCGGTGTCGGGCTGCGCGCCGGAGATCATGGGCATCGGCCCGGTCGGTGCCAGCCGCAAGGCGCTGAAGCGCGCCGGGCTGACGATCGGCGACATCGACGTGGTCGAGCTGAACGAGGCCTTCGCCGCCCAGGCGCTGGCGGTCGGCCGCGACCTCGAGCTGGACTGGGCCAGGACCAACATCGACGGCGGCGCCATCGCGCTTGGCCACCCGCTCGGCGCCTCCGGCGCCCGGATCACCGGCAAGGCCGCGTCGATCCTGAAGCGGGAGGGCAAGCATCTGGCCCTCGCCACCATGTGCATCGGCGGCGGCCAGGGCATCGCCACGGTGCTCGAGGCCGCCTGACCACAACGAGACGACGTCCGCGCACCCCATCCCTTCCTCGTCATTCCCGCGAAAGCGGGAATCTCGTCGGGCCATCCGGGTCTTCAGGAGATCCCCGCTTTCGCGGGGATGACGGGCAGAGAGGAGATGACGGAGGACGCGGCACCAGGGAGCTGAGACCATGGACATCAAGCAAGTCGCGGTGATCGGCGCGGGCGTGATGGGCAGCGGCATCGCGGCGCATTTCGCCAATGCCGGCGTGCAGGTGCTGCTGCTCGACATCGTGCCGAAAGGCGCGACCAACCGGAACGCGGTGGCCGAGGGCGCGCTGGCGCGCATGGCCAAGGCCGACCCGGCGCCCTTCATGTCGAAGGCGGCGGCGAAGCTGGTCACCCCCGGCAACACCGAGGACGACCTCGGCAAGCTGGCCGGCTGCGACTGGATCGTCGAGGCGGTGCTGGAGGATCCGGCGGTCAAGCAGGACCTCTACGCCCGGATCGAAAAGGTGATGAAGCCCGGTGCGGCCGTCTCCTCCAACACCTCGACCATCCCGCTGGCGATCCTGACCGAGGGCCGGTCCGAGGCGTTCCGGCGCGGCTTCCTGATCACCCATTTCTTCAACCCGCCGCGCTACATGCGCCTCCTGGAGCTGGTGACCGGGCCGGAGACCGATCCGGCGCTGGTGGCCGCCATCCGCGGCTTCGCCGATCTCCGCCTCGGCAAGGGCGTGGTCGACTGCAAGGACACGCCAGGCTTCATCGCCAACCGCATCGGCACCTACTGGATCCAGTCGGCGGTCAACGCCGCCTTCGACCTCGGCCTGACGGTGGAGGAGGCGGATGCGGTGGCCGGCCGGCCGATGGGCGTGCCGAAGACCGGGGTGTTCGGGCTGATCGACCTGGTCGGGCTCGACCTGATGCCGCATATCGCCAAGAGCCTGCTGGCGACCCTGCCCAAGGATGACGGGTATCGCGAGATCTACCGGGTCGAGCCGGCGATCGAGACGCTGATCGCCGAGGGCTACACCGGCCGCAAGGGCAAGGGCGGCTTCTACCGCCTCAGCAAGGCCGCCGACGGTGCCCGGGTGAAGGAGAGCATCGACCTGAAGTCCGGCGCCTGGGCGAAGTCGGAGAAGCCGAAGCTGGACAGCGTCGACGCCGCCCGCAGCGGCGGGCTGAAGGCGCTGGTCGCCTTCGACGACAAGACCGGCCAATACGCCGCCCGGGTGCTGGGCCAGACCCTGTCCTACGCCGCCGGGCTGGTGCCGCAGATCGCTGACACGGTGGTGGCGGTCGATGAGGCCATGCGCCTCGGCTACAATTGGAGCTTCGGCCCGTTCGAGCTGATCGACCAGGTCGGCGCCGACTGGCTGATCGGCTGGCTGGAGAGCCAGGGCAAGCCGGTGCCGGCGCTGCTGAAGTCCGCCCAGGGCCGCAGCTTCTACCGGGTCCAGGACGGCAAGCTGCAATACCTGACCACCGGCGGCGACTATGCCGAGGTGAAGCGGCCGGACGGGGTGCTGCTGCTGGCCGACATCAAGCGGACCGCCAAGCCGATCGCCCGGAACGGCTCGGCGGCGCTGTGGGACATCGGCGACGGCGTCACCTGCTTCGAGTTCATCTCGAAGATGAACAGCCTCGACGACCAGACCATGGCGCTGCTGGGCGAGGCGATCCGCATCACCGCCACCAAATACAAGGCGATGGTGATCTACAACGAGGGCACCAATTTCTCGGTCGGCGCCAATCTCGGCCTCGCCCTGTTCGGCATCAACATCGCCCTGTGGCCGCAGATCGAGGCCTTGGTGAAGGGCGGGCAGGATGCGTACAAGGCGCTGAAATTCGCGCCGTTCCCGACCGTGGCCGCGCCCTCGGGCATGGCGCTGGGCGGCGGCTGCGAGATCCTGCTGCACGCGGCCGCGATCCAGGCCCATGCCGAGACCTATTGCGGCCTGGTCGAGGTCGGCGTCGGGCTGATCCCCGGCTGGGGCGGCTGCAAGGAGATGCTGCTGCGCGCCTATGGCCAGCCGAAGCGTCCCGGCGGGCCGATGCCGCCGATCGGGCAGGTGTTCGAGACCATCGGCACCGCCCGGGTGGCGAAATCGGCCTTCGAGGCCAAGGAGTTGCTGTATTTCCGGCCGAATGACGGCATCACCATGAACCGCGACCGCCTCCTGGCCGACGCCAAGGCCCGCGCGCTCGCCATGGCCGAAGGCTACCAGCCGCCCAAGCCGGCCGAGGAGATCCGGCTGCCGGGCCCGACCGCGCGCACCGCGCTGGCCCTGGCGGTCGCCGACCTGGCCCGCAGCGGCAAGGCGACGCCCTACGACATCGTCGTCTCCGACAAGCTGGCGACCGTGCTATCCGGCGGCGACACCGAAATCACCGAGATGCTGACCGAGGACGATGTGCTGGCGCTGGAGCGCGAGGCCTTCACCACGCTGGTCCGGGCCCCCGGCACCATCGCCCGGGTCGAGCACATGCTGGCCACCGGCAAGCCGCTGCGGAACTGAGAGGATCTGACGATGCCCAGCTACAAGGTTCCGCTCGACGACATCCGCTTCGTGCTGCACGAGCTGCTGGACGCCGACCGGCTCGCCCAGCTGCCCGGCTATGAGGAGGCGACGCCCGACACCGTCGACGCCATCCTGGAGGAGGCGGCGCGCCTGGCCGAGACCGAGCTGGCGCCCTTGAACCAGCCGGGCGACGAGGAGGGCTGCCGCTTCGAGAACGGCGTGGTCTACACGCCCAAGGGCTTCAAGGAAGCCTACCGCACCTTCGCCGAGGGCGGCTGGACCGGCCTGTCCGCCGACCCGGCCTTCGGGGGCCAGGGCATGCCCAAGGCGGTGAATGTCGTGATCGAGGAGGTGCTGTCCTCCGCCAACTCCTCCTTCGGCATGTATCCCGGCCTGTCGCAGGGCGCCTACAACGCGCTCGCGGCCTATGGCGACGACCGGCAGAAGGCGACCTACCTGCCGAAGCTGGCCGGCGGCAGCTGGTCCGGCACCATGTGCCTGACCGAGCCGCATTGCGGCACCGATCTCGGCCTGATCCGCACCAGGGCGGAGCCGGCCGGCGATGACACCTACAGCATCACCGGCACCAAGATCTTCATCTCGGCCGGCGAGCACGACCTGACCGAGAACATCATCCATCTGGTCCTGGCGCGGCTGCCCGACGCCCCGGCGGGCATCAAGGGCATCAGCCTGTTCGTGGTGCCGAAATTCCTGCCGAAGGAGGAGGGCGGGGTGGTCGTCGCCGGGGCGCGCAATGGCATCGCCTGCGGCTCGATCGAGCACAAGATGGGCATCAAGGCCTCGGCCACCTGCGTGATGAATCTCGACGGCGCCACCGGCTGGCTGGTCGGCGAGAAGCACAAGGGCATGCGGGCGATGTTCGTGATGATGAACACCGCCCGGCTCGGCGTCGCCATGCAGGGACTGGGCATCGCCGAGGTCGCCTACCAGAACGCCGTGGCCTATGCCAAGGACCGGCTGCAGGGCCGCGCCCTGTCCGGCCCGAAGGCGCCGGACAAGCCGGCCGACCCGATCATCGTCCACCCGGATGTGCGCAAGAACCTGCTGACCGGTAGGGCCTTCGCCGAGGGCGCGCGGGCGCTGGGCTACCTGGTCGGCATGAACATCGACCTCTACACCAGGCACCCCGACCCGGCAGCCCGGCAGAATGCCAACGATTTCGTGTCGCTGATGACGCCGATCCTCAAGGCCTATTTCACCGATATGGGGCTGGAGGTCGCGGTCCGGTCGCAGCAGGTGCTGGGCGGTCACGGCTATATCCGCGAATCGGGGATGGAGCAGTTCGTCCGCGACGCCCGCATCTTCCAGATCTATGAGGGCGCCAACGGCATCCAGGCGCTGGACCTGGTCGGCCGCAAGATGCCGCAGGACATGGGAAGGCTGCTGCGCAGCTTCTTCCACCCGGTCGACGCCTTCATCCGCGAGGCGGCGGAGGACGAGGCGATGCTGGAGTTCGTAGGCCCGCTGGCCAAGGCCTTCGGCAAGCTGCAGCAGGCCACCGCCTGGATCGCCCAGAAGGGCCTGAAGGACCCGGAGGAGGCCGGCGCCGCATCGTCCGACTACCTCAAGCTGTTCGCCCTGGTGGCGCTGGGCTGGATGTGGGCGCGGATGGCCAAGGTGGCGCTGGAAAAGGCGCCGGATGCGGGCGACCGCGCCGGCTTCTACGACGCCAAGCTGAAGACGGCACGCTTCTTCATCCAGCGCATGCTGCCGGAGACCGGCTCGCTGTTCATCCAGATCATGGCCGGCAAGGCGCCGCTGATGGCGCTGGAGGCCGAAGCGTTCTGATCCCGCAGGGGCGGGCGGTCCTGAACCGCCCCCTCACCCGAAATCGCTGGGCGATTTCGACCTCTCCCCAAGGAGAGGTGTACGGGCGCGGCTCCTTGTTTCCCCTCTCCTCGGGGAAAAGGCGGGAACGATTGCGACAGGACCGGACAGGATAGGACGGAAGCAGACATTACTGAGCCATATCAAGGTGTTAGATCGCATTTCGGTGTGGTCATGAATGGCCAGGAAGGGGCAGGCGCGGACACTGGTAAACCAGCATTCGGAATGCTAACTAGGGGCTAGCATTCAATCACGAGGCTGCCATGCGCGCCACCCTGTCGAAGACGATGATGCCGAAGCTGAAGCCGGCGGCGAAGGACTATCTGGTCTGGGATGATCAACTGATCGGCTATGGCTGCAAGGTGACGCCGGCTGGCGGGCGGGTGTTCCTGGCGCAGTACCGCCCGGCCAAGGGCGCCAAGCCGAAGCGGGTCACGATCGGCCCCTTCGGGGTCTGGGCCGAAGAGGCGGCGCGGCAAGCGGCGGCGGACATTCTGTTGACCGGCAAGCACCAGCGCAAGCCGGTCGCGGACACCCACCGCAAGCGCAAGAGCCGCAGGGGGGCGCAAGCCGCGGCCGGGCCGGTCAAGGGCACGGTCGGCTGGGCGTTCGACCGCTACGAGGCCGAGAAACTGGCCCGGCTGCGGTCCGGTCCCGAAATCGCCCGGACCTTGAAGGTGGACATGCTGCCGGCCTGGAAGGATCGGCCGCTGGCCAGTCTGACGCGGGCCGATCTGGTCGAGTTGCGCGACGGCGTGCGGGACCGCGGCGCCAAGGTCGCGGCCGACCTTCTGGCCCGGCGGGTGCAAACCTTCCTGGATTGGGTCGCGGACCACGAAGGGGTGGACGTGGCGATGTGGCGGCGGGTCAAGCCGAAGGAAGAGCGCCGCAGTCGCGAGCGCACGCCGCAGCCCTGGGAATTGCGCCTGATCTGGCGCGCCTGCACCAGTCTCGGCGGTCCCTATGCCGATGCGGTCAAGGTGCTGGCCCTGACCGGCGCCCGCCGCGATGAAGTCGGCGAAATGCCCAAGGCCGAGGCGGACCTCGACGGCGCCCGTTGGATCATTCCGGCAGAGCGGGCCAAGAACGGGGTCGAGCATTTCGTGCCGCTCAGTGGGCCGACGCTGGCGATCCTGCGGCCTCGGGTCGAGGCGGCGAAGGATTGGCCCTTCTCGGCCACCGGGCGCCGGCCGCTCAACGACTGGTCCGACTTCCGGGTTAGGCTTGATGCCGAAGTCGAGCGCCTTGCCGCGGACGAGGGCCGGCCGGTGTTGGCGGTGGTGGATGATGTGCCGCGGCGGGTGCTGCCATGGGTCTGGCATGATCTGCGTCGCACGTTCTCAAGCGGCCTTGCCGCGCTCGGCGTACCGCAGGACGTGCGGGACCGTGCCTTGGCCCATGTCGGCGAAAGCCGGCGCGGCGTGCGCGGGCACTATGAGACCTTCGAATTCGAGGCCGAGCGTATCGCCGCCCTCGATGCCTGGGGGCAGCGGGTCATGCAGATTGTGGCCGTGGGCGGCGAACAGCAGCCGGCCAGGGATGCGGCCTGACAGCCCCGGCTTGACGGGCGGGCCGGCGCGGTAGGCGGCGCTGTCATCGGCCCGGCGCCTGGGGTTTTACGATCCTGACCATTATTTGCCGACCGAAATCTAGGTCACAGATTTGTGAACTATAAGTCGGGGTGGCCTTCGTCAGAGACCACAATAGTCGTCACGGACCAACAATATCCCATTGCCCAGAAGCTTGGGCTGTGCTGCCTTTCCTCTCGGGGCGATGCGTCGGCGGCCCTCGGCGTAGTGCAGCGACGATCGACAGACAGGGAAACGCCATGACCGACATCACCGGCCGCGATCATCACATCATCGTCCGCGCCCTCGCCTATGCCATTACGATCATCGACAGCCTGCCGCCGGAAGCCCAGGAAGCGAGCGACTGCGACGACATGCGGACGCTGCTGGCGGCGCTGTGCCCGAACGCGCGGGATCGGCAGTGGGAAGTTTACAACGCCCGCAACCATCTCAGCCATGGCGGCAAGATCGACGGCTTCGACTGGGCCGCAGCCCGGGCGGTGCAGATCGATGGCACCCATGGGGTGCAGCCACACCAGCGATTGACGCTGTTGGATGATCTGATCCGGTTCGCACGCGGGCAGGACATCCCGGCGGAAGAGATTCCGGACATGATCCCGGCCTTCTGCCGCCCGGGGCTGTGGGTGGAACTGGTCCGCGACGCCGGTAGTGAACCGGCCTTGAAGGCAATGATCCGGGATCGGCTGCAGGATAGCGCCTGAATTTGTCCGCGGCCGGACGGAAGGGAATTCCCCGGCTGCGTGACGGTCGGCGAATTCGGGCGCATCGCGGCGCAGACGGGAAGCGAGAGTAGCGGCGTGGCTGGCCCATGCTATACTGCCTTGCATTACGTCCGTACGGCTCGGCCGCTTTTCGTGAGTGGCAGACCGGCGAAGGGGGACGCCAGCATTGTTAGCGAGGGCGATTTATGTGGGAATCGATAGTCAGTTTAATTGTTGGCATTCTTGCGTCCCAAATTATTAGTAAATACTACTATAAGAGAGGACTAAAGAAACATCTAACACCATACGTGAAGTTCTCGTCATCCCCACTCGACGGAGTCGATCCTGGCGTAAGAAGCGCTATGGAGATAACTTATCAGGGACAGAGACTAACGGCGTTTCATGAGATCCAGTTTTTGGTGGCCAACACTGGCGACAAAGCAATTCGTGATATAATAGACCCACTATCAATTGATATCCCAGACGATTGCTTGCTGCTAGATGCAACAATACTATTCGCTTCGCCAGAAGGAAGAAAAGTTGACGCTCAGTATGATCCGGATGCGCGCCGGGTGGCGTTTGATTTCCTACTTCTTAATCCTAGAGATTTCTTTATTGCTAAGTTGCTTTTTGATGGCAAGCCAAAGGCTGATGATTTTAAGTTTAAGATAACCGTGGATGAGATTGACCCCGTTCTTGATGTTCAGGAACTACCTTATGACGCCTTGAATACCACTGGCGATCACGATCCGTTCAAAAACGCGAACAGAGTCGGCGGGATAATTATCACATTGATTGGGGTTGCAATATTATATTTGGGCCTGACTGGATACGGCCTGCTTCCGCCCTTCAATATCATTAGGCCTTGGGAATTCTTTGTTGATGCCGGGGTGCTCGGTCCCAGCGTTCTCATTGGCGCAATAGTTGGATTTCTAATCATGATAGGCGGCATTGCGCTCGCGACCTCATCAGTCTGGGACGCATTCACGCGCCATAGGAAGCTTCGGTTTAGAATTCCTGACGATCCATCCCTGAAGGTCCGCAGCATCACCGACAGATATCACCCATAAGCACGTTGAGACAGGTTGCCGCCCGAGCCATCCGAACGGAGTGATGTCGGGAGCATGCAAGTCCGTAAAGGGTCGCAAAACGGCTCGGGCAGCATAGCCCTAGATACCTCAGTGCTTCGCTGGCGCGGGCGATGCCGTACAGGGGTCGGAATCCTCGTCCGGCAGGTCGGCCCCGTCGTCGCCGCCCAGCAGGCCATAATACTTCGAGTCCGGCGGCACCGGATCAGCCTTCCGGGCCTCGACGCGGGTCCTGCCGCTAGGCGTCATGCCCCATTCCGAATAGGCCCGTTGCACCGCCGCGTTGAGCCGGCGCCACTCGGCCTGCAATGGATGCACCATGGTCCCGCCATGCGCCGTTGCGGCAGTTAGGGCGGCGGCGGCGCCGTCCTGCGCCTCGATCTGCCGCAGCCGGTCGCGCACCGTGTCGAGCCGGGCCACCAGCTCGACCAGGGCGCCATACGCCGGCCCGTCATCGATGCCGAGCAGGCCTTGGGCGGCGAGAGAGGCCCCCAGCCGAACCCACACCCGCAACTCGGCCGGGCCAATGTCCTCTGGCGGCGCCGGGATGCCCGGCCGCCCTTGCGGCTCGTGGTGATTCTGCTTCTTGTGCGACCGGGTGCCTTCAAGGCGGCGGATCGCGGTCGGCTTGGGCCTTGGTCCTCTCACGGATCACCTCGGGTCAGGGCGGCGTCACACCGGGGTCGGGCCAGGGTCACGCCACTGTTAGGCATTGTTAAAAAACGCAAAATTCGGGCAGAGCACCGCAAGATTTAGTGTTCCGAAAACCCGGCGCCACGAGAAGGACTTTGCCCGCGCCGCCCCCGTGCCCGATCGCGACCAGTTCGCAGATACCCCCCGCCTGTGCCGGATAGGCCCCCGTCGAGTCAGAGCGGGGCGTACAGGGCCCTCGCGTGGTCGGCCGCTGTCCCGCGGCACGGGGAAAGGCGCGACCGGCCTCAGCGACTCTGCAAACGCGATTGAGGGGCATCGGCCCAATCATTTCCTGCCGTCGCGTCCGCGCTTCACCATCAAGGTCCAGGATCGATCCTGGCCCGGCCGTGACTTGGTTTCGGAATTCGCGTGCCATCCCGAGCCCTCATGCGTCACCACGTGGCCGGCGGCGTAGAAGTCGCCGGCCTTCCACACGCCGCGATATGTGATGCCGCGCCGTTGCTCGGCTTCCTTCAGCCGCGCCTTGAGCCCCGCGACCTCGCGCTTCAACGAGGCAAGCTCGCCGCCGGCCAGATCGACGACGCGCACCAGTCCGATGGCCAGCATGTGAATGGCCTTGCGGCTGCCCGGATCCTGCGCGGGATGCCGGGCCAGCACGGCATCGACCATCCCGATGATGTCGTCGGACTCGGCGTTACGGGCAGGGTCGGGCGCGGCCTCGCTCACGTGGTCGCCCCAATCCCGGTGATTGTCGCCGCGGCGCCCGCGCGCAACGGCACCGCGCCGGCATAGGCTTCGAGCCGCAGCGCCCGGCTGTTCGACTGAAACAAGCTGGTCAGGCTGGCCGCGGTCGGCGTCAAGCTGTCGATGCCCGGATCATCGTCGAGCATCAGCGATGCCTGCGTCGCTTCGTCGAGTTCGGTCGGCGCGACATCACCGGCCACCGCGCTGCCATCGATCAGCACCAGCACGCCCGGATCGGTCGCCGCCGACAGCGACAGCGGCAGCCCCGGCAGCAGCGAACCGCCCGCGATCAGATCGACATTGGGGAACAGCCGTGCGCCCGCCGTGTCCGTAGTCGTGGCCAGGATCATCGCCGTGGGCTGGTCACAGGCCGCGACGGGGCGGGTTAGGCCGGTCGGGCTGGCGATAGATGCGAGCGCCTGTTGCAGCACCGCGAGCGGCGCCGCCGGATTCCAGGCGAAGGTGGGGGGCCCGCCGAGCACGGCCGCAAACAGCAGGGTGTCGAGCCCGACCGCGATCCCGGCCTCAAGCGTCGCCGTCAGGAAGGCCGGGCCGCCGGGCGCGAGGCTGCGCCAAAGTTCCTCGGTGCTGACGGTGATGCAGGCCACCTTCTGCGGCGGGATGGTCGGCGCCGCGAAGGACATGGCCTTGACCGGCTTGCCCCTGCCTTCGGGCGTGGTCGCCGCGGTGGCGATAGCGGTCGCCGTCACCGGCAGGCTATCGAGCGGGACGCGAATCATGAGGTTGTCGCCGAGCAGCCGGGCGAAGACGCTACGCGGCGCCAAGGTCGGAATGTAATCCACCGCAAGCTGGCGAAGGGCGGCCGAGTTGGCGAGCCCAGCGGCCGGAACAGCGGCCTTGAGCGCGGCCTGGGCCCGCGGCGACCCGGCCCGGCCGGCATGGGCGGCGGCGGCCTGCGGCGAGCCGGCGCCGATCGCGAGCCCGCGGGCGGCGGCGAGGAAGTCACGGCCGACATTGCGGCGGCGGTGCGCATGCCACGCCGCGATGTCGCTGGGGTGGGACGAGCGGGGCAGGTCGTCAAGCATCGGCGCCTCTTCGGTAGAGCCGGCGCCGCGGACGGGACGAGGGCCGCGACGCCGGCCAGGGTGGCGACGCTGGGCCGCCGACCGAATCATGTCACGGTACCCTGATACCTTCAAGCGGTGCCGCTGCCGGCGGCCATGAGCCGCGCCAGTTCGGCCAGCATGGCATCCGCCACTAGGTCGGCGGCCTCATCGACCATCGCCCCCGGCAGCGGCGTGTTATGCCGGGCCAGCAGCAGCCCGACATCGAGCACGGCCCGCCGCAGCACCAGCCGGCTTTGCTCGATCGCGTCCGGCTGGTACTCGGGCGGAAACATCACGAGATTGGCCGCGGTCCGTGCGACGACGGGCGCAAACTTGCCGGCCAGGATGGCGGCAGTCCAGGGGGTCGGTGTTGTCATCTCGCTTCCTCATTCATTGCCTCTCGGCCAAGTCGCTGTTTGGCCTTGAAGAAGAAGGTTCGCCGTTTCGTTCTTCCCTTCTTCCTTCCCTTCCAGGCCGGACAGCGGAAAAGCACGGTCTGTACAAGTCGGACACACGGACAGACCGGACACCACCCTTTAGGGTGTGTCCGGTGTCCGGGGGGCCGGCCGTAGTACAGCCCGTGGAATTGTCCGTCCGGCTGTTTGAGGCTCGGACAGTCCGGACAAAGAGCGGTTTGTCCGGTCATCCGGTGGCCTCATCGGCCGGCTTGACGATCCAGACGAAGCCGGTCCAACCCGCGATCCAGGCGCCGAGATGCAGCGCCTTTTCCGCCCGCCGGAAAGCCTTGTCGCGGGTGTCGGGCTTATCGTCATCGGCCCGGAAGCCGGTCGAGTAGGCTTCCTGCTTCCAGGCCTCGCGCTTGACCACCAGATGGATTGACGGCGGCACCCGGCTGGGCGGCAGCTTCAATTCGGCGGGCGTCTGGCCCTGACGCGACAGCGCCTCATGCAGGCTGCGCAGCGCCAGCACCATGTCCGGCGTCATCGTCTTCTTGGCCGGTTCCGGCGCTTCGGCCCGCTCGGGCTCGTCCCGGTCAGGGTGCCGGACCACACAGGACGACACCTCAACGCCGTCGCTGTCCTGGCCCAACTCGATCACCTCGACCCGGAACGGGAAGCTGCGCCCGTCAACCCCGTCGCGGTTCTTGCGCACCCGCGCCGTGGCCCGCAACTCGCGCCCGTTACGCGACACCTCGATTTCGGTATCAATCGCCGCCGGCAGCGCGTTGGCCCCGCGGGCGCCGCGTTCCACCACCTTGCCGCTGTGATGAACGATCAGGACATGAGCGCCGGTCCGCCGGGCGATAGCGCCGATCGACTGGACGAAGGCGTTCATGTGCCCGGTGTCGCTGTCGCTCTCACCACCGAAGCAGCGGGCCAGGGTGTCGATCACCACCAGTGCCACCTTCTGCCCGTACCGCGCCGCCGCCACCTCGCAGGCTTCCAGCACCAGGTCCATTCCCTCGGCCCCGTGCACCAGGTCAACCGGCTCAGTCACGGTGACGAAGGTGGTTTCATCGGTGACCGGGCAGGCTTCCCCGTCATGACCGCGGCGATAGGCCGTGATCCGGTTGCACACCCCGGCCCCGCCCTCGGCTGCGAGATAGAGCACCAAGCCCTGCTTCACCGGCAGGCCGCGCCACGGCCTGCCGCGGGCGATGGCGAAGGCCAGATCCAGCACCAGGAAGGATTTCAGGCTGGCCGGCGGGCCGTAGACGCAGGACAGCCCGCCTGCGCCCAGCAGGCCGCGGACCAACCCAAGCGACGACGCGATCATGTCCATTCCCGCCAGCCCCTTGGCGTTGAGCCGACACTTCAGCCGCGCATCGGCCCGGCGCTGGTCCTGGCGCTGGCGGGCGAAGGCCTCATCGGCGCCCTTCCTCGGCCCTTCCGGATCGTGCCGGAACCAGTCATTGGGATCACCGCGGCCCATCGGCGCCCCCATCCCACACCGCAAAGGTGGTTCCGCGCCCGGCATCATGCCAGCGCCGCAGACAGGCCTGCGCCGCCGGCTCGCCGATCGGATCGGGGTCGGCGAAGACGGTCAGATGCTCGATGCCGTCCAACAGCGGAAAGCGTTCGATCATCCCGGCCGACAAGCAGGACCAGACGGGGGCCCAGCCGCTGGCCAGGATCGCGAGGCCGTCTTCCAGGCCTTCGCAGATGCCGAGCCCCATGGTCACGGTCGAGCCGTGCGACAGCCGCACCACCCCGGCCGGGCCGAGCATCCCGCGCTTGCCCTCGCCGCCGCCCTTGAACGGCCGAACCTCGATCGCGCCGGCTTCCGAGATGAAGGTGCGATGCACCCCCAGCTTCTGCCCCGACTTCGGATCGCGCATCAGCGCCAGGATCATCCGCTCGACCGGGTGCCACCTCACGGCATGATCAAGGCCTTCCAGCGCCTCGACCGGGATGCCGCGCTGGAAGGTCAGATAGACCGATGCCGGGGTGCCCAGGATCGGCACGGCCTCTGACCACAAGCGGAAGGCGACGGCCATGCGGCGCGCCACCTTGTCATCGTCACTCGTCCTGCGCTCGCCCTCGACCCGCGGCGCCGGGGTGTGCTGCCGCCCGTCGAGCATCGCCACCGCCCGGCGGACATCGATGCCGTAGAAGGTTCGCACGAAATCCACCGCGTCGCCGTGCGCCTGACAGCCGAAACAGTGGTAATGCGCCTTGCCGCCCGACCCGGCCGGATAGACGCGGAAGCTGGGGTTGTCGTCTTCGTGAAACGGACAGCCGGCCAGCCATTCGTTCCCGTCCCGCTTCAAGGCAACGCCGGCCGCCGCGATCACGTCGGGCAGCGAGCATTCTTCGGCCACCTGCCGGATCGGCTTCCTGGCCCGCCGCACCTCGGCCCAGTCCCGGTCGGCCAGCCGCTCGACCCGCCGCCGCTCGTTTTCGCGATCCTTCATCCGGCGCAGATGCTCGCCATGAACGCGAAGGCGATTTGACGGCGCCAGCGCTGCGGCGATATCGTCCTTGCCGTCCCCGTGGATATTGCCCTGATCTTCGGTCCCGGCCTCCGCTCCGCTGCCACCGGGGCGGGGGCCCTTGCTGTTCGTCATCGCTTAGCCCCCCTTGGCCTGGGAAATCGGCCCCTGGAAGGCCGGAACGGGGCTGGGGGTGTCCTGGGTGCCGGCGGACCCAAAACGGCCGCCCTCGGGGCAGCCCCCGGGGTTAGACGGCCTGTAACGGCGGTACAGGGGATACCCCCCGATGCCGTCTTCCTCGACCGTCCACTCGGCATAGTGGTGAATCGAGTCGATCCGCATGCCGTAGCCCTTGCCATCCCACGTGTAGGCAGGCCCGTCCGGGCAGCGGGCCGCGACCAACCGGCGGCAGAGGCTGCACAGGTCGCGGTCCTTGAAACCCCAAGCCGAATGCAGCGGCGGCAGCAGCCGGCCGGCGCGGACCGGGCGGCGCTGGATGTCGATACGAAGCGGGTCCATGCTACACACCCGCCTTGGGTGCGCGCGGGATGCGGCGGTACTGCATGACCGGGCGCTGCGGCTCGTCCGCCTTCGCCGGGTGGGTCAGCCGCGCCTTGTAGGCCAGATAGGCATCCTCGGGCACCCGGACGTTGCGGCCGAACACGGCGACCGGCAGTTCCTTGCGGGCGATGATCCGGGTCACGCTCTTGACGCTCACGCCGATGTCCTCGGCGATGTAGCGCATCGACAGGTAACGGCTCATGGGCCGGCCCTCCTCTGGTGAGAAAGGCCGATAAACTGTGCCAGCTATTTGGCCCGCCGGAAGACTGAAAACCCGGCCAACAGCCGGGTCAAATCAGAGCCATCTCTCGCATGTGCATCCAAGCATTGCCGCGGGGCTTTCCGATTTGGCCCGCTGTATGGGCCTCGTCATATCAGTTTAGCGGGTCAAATCCCGTCCGCGCTTGCCTGCCATGATCGAGGGTTCGAGCTTGCGTGCTGCCCGCCAAGCGCGTTCGGCCGGGTTCTGCTTCACGCTGAACTCGTCGATAGCCGCCGCCACGGCGTCCCCCGCCTCAGGCCAGGGCTCGGCCAGACCTTTGGCGATCAGCCATTCCATCACCTCGACCTCGCGCAGCGACAGCAGTCCGCGCCACAACTTCAAGGCCGCCAATAGTTGCGGGCAGTCGAGCATGTGCGGCAGGTTCGGCGTGCCCAGCGGGAACCGTTGGCTCGATACATCAGCGACGGTCAGGGCGCGGCATGCAATATGGTCGAGAAGAGGCTTGAACTCCCCATCGCCGACATGGGTATACGCCGCGATCGGCGGCACAATAACCACCGCCGGGCCCGCGTCGTCGGCTGCGGCCGTGACCGGGCGGTCACCATCGATCCGCATGCGGTAGGTCCGCTCGTAGATCGCGCCCGCTGCCGCTGTGAGAGCGAGTTGGGCCGCCATCTGCGGCGTTGTCCGCAGCGCCGCCCGGATCACGGCCACCCCTTCTTGCGCCCAGACGAGCGTGCCATGGTTCTTGATCATGCCCCGACGATGCCGCGATTCGTGCTATCGAGCATAGGGGCCATGTGGTTTTGGAATGCTAATGCCGCGGAATGCTGGACCATAAGTCATTGACACGAAAGAGGAAATTGCCTCGACCCCGCCGTATCGGGGAGAGGGAGGGGCCCGCTGCGTCGGCAACGGGAGGGTGAGGGGGCGTTCGCGCCGACGCAGGAAGGGCACGGCCCATGAACCTCTATCTCCGCCTCATCCGGGTCGTGGTCGCGGCGCTGTTCGGGCGCCGGCTGAGCCTGTTCGACGACAGCGTGGTGCGGTTCCGGGTCTGGCCGAACGACCTCGATTTCAATCTGCACATGAACAACGGCCGGTACCTGACCATCATGGATCTCGGCCGCACCGACCTGATGCTGCGGATCGGGCTGGTCGGCCTGCTGTGGCGCCGGCGCTGGGCGCCGGTGCTGGGCGGGGCGACGATCCGCTACCGACGCTCGCTTGCCGCCTGCGCCGGCTACCGGCTGCGCAGCCGGCTGCTCGGCTGGGACGAGAAGTGGCTGTATCTCGATCAAAGCTTCGAGGACGCGAGCGGCGCCGTCGCCGCCCATGCCGTGGTCAAGGCAGTGTTCCGCCGTCGCGGCGGCACGGTGCCGACGGCGGAGATCGCCGCCGCCTTCGGCTGGACCGGTCCCCCGCCCGAATTGCCGGCCTATGTCCAGGCTCTCCGCGACGGCGAGGAGGCGATGCGCGAAGGCCTGCGCGAAGGGCCCCGCGCCGCCTGATCTTCGCCTTGTTCCCGCCGCGAGGCCGGGCCAGTCTGGCGCCCGAGTCCGACGGGGGAGGGGACGGATGAGAGTTCTGGCAGGCTTTGTCATTGCCGCATCGCTTGCAGCCCTGCCCGGATTGCCCGCCGCGGCGGCCGGGTCGCCCGATGCTAAGGCGCTGGCCGAGGCGATCACCACGCTCTACGTCCCGCTCGGCTTGACCCGGGCCGTGATCGCCAGCTGCGATCGGACCGATGCCCCCGGCGCTGCAGCCCATGCGGCGGCGCTGGAGGCGTGGCGCAAGGCGAACGACGCCGACCGGCTGGAGCGGCTGGTGGAGCGGGTCATGGCGCAGTACGACGCTTTCGCCAAGGCCCGATCGAAGCTCGACGCCGCACTGCAATCGCAGGCCGACGCGCTGGTGCAGAAGACGCCGCTGGCCTGCGGCGCCCTGCCGGCGGTGTTCGGTGGCAAGTCGTTCGCGCTCGCCGCCAATGCCGGGCCGGCCCGTGGCGTGCTGGAGGCCTTTGTCGGGACCGAGCCGAAGCCGAAGACGCTGTACACGGTGGGCCAGCTCTCCGCCCTGGCAGCCGAGGCCCGGCGCCAGGCGCCCGGCGACGAGGACGAGAAGACAGACTGGGCCTCCAACCTCCTGGGCCGGCTCGGGGTGATCGCCGTCTCCGGCCGGGCCGTCGACGACGACCGGCTGCAGCAATGGACCGTCGACCAGCAGTCGCTGTGGACCGCGTCCTGCGACTTCGACGACGAGGCCGAGGAGACGCTGTTCGCCCGGGAGCAGGGCCGCGACGTCGTCGTCGCCGGCCGGATCGGCCGGGTCTACGACTTCAAACTCGTCACCCTGGAAGGCTGCCGGGTGCTCGACGGGCCGGAGGGTATCGCCAAAGCGAACATCCCGGAGGAGACTGGCCTGACGGCCAAGCCGAAGACGCTGTTCTCGATCGCCCAGCTTTCGGTCGTGGCGAAGGAGCTGTTCCGGCGCACCCCCGGCCAGAAGGACGACGACAAGGTCGATGCCGTCACCACGGCGATGCAGCAGCTCGGGCCGATCGCGCTCAGCGGCCACTCCGACGGCGACGACCGGCTGCAGCAATGGCTGCCGGAGAAACGCTCGATCTGGAGCGCCAGCTGCGACTTCGCCGACGATGCCGAGAAGAAGCGGTTCGAGCAGACGGACGGCAAGGACGTCACCGTCATCGCCCGGATCAGCCGGGTCTATGCCTTCGAGGTGTTCAACCTGTCCGACTGCCGGCTGCTGGACGACCCGTCGCGCCTCGCCCGCTCCGACCTGCCGGAGGACGGCGGGCTGGAGTACCGGCCGCCCGGCGCGGAGGAAGTGAATGCCGGGCCGGATAAGGGCGTCCTGGCCGGGCAGATCGAGGCGATGCTGTTCCGCGAGCAGTTCCAGCTCGGCATCAACCCGACCGGGGGCACCTACACCAACCGCAACGAGGAAAGCTTCCTGCTGCTGAAGGACGGCACCGCCTATCGCTACGAGTTCGACTACCCCCCGACCGATCTCGACGCCGACCAGGTCCGCCGCCGGGCGCCGCAGGACTGGTCGCGCTGGGAGCGGCCGGGCGAGAAATACGTGATGACCGCGGCGGCGGGGGAGAAGGCGGACCTGCCGAGCTTCACCGTGCTGAAGCCGTTCCCGCCCGACGCCCGGCTGGACCGCAGCTACTACTATCTGAACGTGTCGATGGGCGGCGTCACCCGGCGCATCGACCTGAAGTTCCGGCCCGACGGCACCTTCGAGCGGCACCAGGGCGGCAGCTTCTTCATGCAGAGCATGGCCGGGACCGGGCCGGATGGCGGCTCGGTCGGCGTCTCCGGCGGGGGCATGGCCGCCGTGATGAACGAGAACGGCTTCTCGATGGGCGGGGCGCTGAAGTCGCGGGACACGGCCGGACGCTATCGGCTCGACGGCTACACGCTGCAGCTGACCGCCGACGACGGCACGGTGACCCGGCTGCGCATCGGCGTCCCCGGCGACGACGTCAAGGCGCCGGGGACGCTGAACATCGGCGGCACCAGCTACTGGGACGCGGCGAAGGAGAAGTAGGGAGGGGGCTGTTCCGCTCCCCCCCTTTTGTCATGCCCGGGCTTGACCCGGGCATCCAGAGTCTGTCGAGACCTTCTGGATTGCCGGGTCAGGCGCGGCAGTGACAGAAAGGGAACAGGAGTGGGTCTGCGAGAGCCCCGCGCCGTTACGACGCGTGGTCCTTCTTCCACTTCTGGACCTTGCGCAGGATCATGTTCCGGCGCAGCGCCGAGATATGGTCGACGAACAGCACACCGTTCAGATGGTCGATCTCGTGCTGCACGCAGGTGGCCAGCAGGCCGGTCGCCTGCATCTCCTGCGGCGCGCCGGTCTCGTCCAGGTAGCGGACCTTCACCTCGGCGGGACGCACCACCTCGGCCCATTGCTCGGGCAGCGACAGGCAGCCTTCCTCGGCCGTCTGCAGCTCCTCCGACGCCCAGGTGATCTCCGGGTTGATCAGGCGCAGCGGCGCCGGCGGCTCGTCCTTGCCGGCGACATCGATGACGATGATCCGCTCCAGCACGCCGATCTGCGGCGCGGCGAGGCCGATGCCCGGCGCGGCATACATCGTCTCCAGCATGTCGTCGGCCAGCCGGCGGACGCGGTCATCCACCGCGGCGACCGGCTTCGCCTTGGTCTTGAGACGGGAATCGGGGGCGATCAGGATCGGGAGCTTGGCCATGGCGCGATCCAGATAGGCATGCGGCGAACAGGGGTCAAGCTTCGCCATCGGCAGAGCTGTTGTGTTAGGGTGCGCGCGCGCCGCCGGGCGCGACAGAGCGACGACACAGGACGAGAGCCGTGACTGCGATAGCCAAGCCCGAAACATCGCTGCTCGCCGACATGGCGCCGGAGGAGCAGGAGCGGCTGCGGTCGATCGCCGAGGACGTCCGCAGCGGTGCCAATTGGGTGGTGCGCAAGCGCAAGCTGCTCGACACGCTGCTGGCGATCGAGGCGGCGATCGGCGGCACGCCGAACGAGGCGCTGATCGGCGACGACAGCGACTTCGCCGCGCTGCGTGACGAGATCCGCAAGATGGAGGAAGCTGCCCAGGCCGCCGCGGCCGCCGCCGGCGAGGCGCTGGACGAGCCGCTGGATGAGGACGAGCTGGCCGCCGCGGCCAACGAGATCGCCTTCCTGACCGGCCTGCCGACCTATGTCGGTGCGGTGCTGGAGATGCTGGACGAGCGTGAGGTCAGCACCGTCGAGCAGGCAGCCTTCTACCACCTCTCGGCCCATCCGGAGCACCAGCGCGCCGCCGATGCCTGGTTCGACGCGGACATCCGCAACGACAAGGCGTTCCGCAAGTTCCTGCGCGCCAACCGCGACTATTCCGACCTGCTCGACCGGTTCGAGGAGATGCTGGACGTGGTCGAGGAGGGGCCGGAGGACGAGGAGCTCGACGACGTCGAGGTCACCCGGCACTGACACCAGCGGCCTGAGCCATCAGATGAAACCCGGAAACGCCATCTTCTCCGGCCTCGGCACCACAGTGTTCGAGGTCATGTCCCGGCTGGCGCGGCAGCACGGCGCGGTCAATCTCGGCCAGGGCTTCCCGGACGGGCGCGGGCCGGAGGACGTGCTTCGGGTCGCCGCCACCGCCGTCACCGATGGCTGGAACCAGTATCCGCCGATGCTCGGCCTGCCCGAGCTGCGCCAGGCCGTGGCGGCGCATGACAAGCGCTTCTACGGGCTCGAGGTCGACCCCGACAGCGAGGTCGTGGTCACCTCCGGCGCCACCGAGGCGCTGGCGGCGGCGCTGTTCGCGCTGATCGAGCCGGGCGACGAGGTGGTGCTGTTCGAGCCGCTCTACGACGCCTATCTGCCGCTGGTCCGCCGCGCCGGCGGCGTGCCGAGATTCGTCCATCTGACGCCGCCCGGCTGGTCCTTCGACCGGGCGGCGCTGGCCCGCGCCTTCTCGCCGCGGACCAAGGCGGTGCTGTTCAACAACCCGCTGAACCCGGCGGCCAAGGTGTTCGGCGCGGCCGAGCTCGACCTGCTGGCCGAATTCGTCGAGGGCTCCGACGCCTACGCCATCTGCGACGAGGTCTACGAGCACCTGGTGTTCGACGGCCGGCGGCACCAGCCGCTGATCGCCCGGCCCGGCATGCGCGACCGCTGCCTGAAGATCGGCTCGGCCGGCAAGACCTTCTCGCTGACCGGCTGGAAGGTCGGCTACATCACCGCCGCGCCGGCGCTGGCGACGCTGCTGGGCAAGGCGCACCAGTTCCTGACCTTCACCACGCCGCCGAACCTGCAGGCCGCCGTGGCCTACGGCCTGGCCAAGGGCGACGACTATTATGACGGGCTCGTCGCCGAGCTGCAGGGCAAGCGCGACCGCTTCGCCGCCGGCCTCACCCGGCTCGGGCTCGGGGTGCTGCCCTGCGACGGCACCTATTTCGTCAATCTCGACATCGGCTCGACCGGCTTCAACGGCGACGACCAGGCCTTCTGCCGGCACCTGATCGAGGAGGTCGGCGTCGCCGCCATCCCGGTCTCGGCCTTCTACGCCGAGTCCCCGCTCTCGACCGTGGCCCGCTTCTGCTTTTCCAAGCAGGATGCGGTGCTGGACGAGGCGCTGGCGCGGCTGGCCAAGCGTTTCGGCTAGGCGAGACGACTCTCTGGACAGCCGGGCAGCGGAATGCCTTTCTCGCAGCTACGATCCTGCGAAGGGAGGCCGCCCTGCTCGGCTCGATCCGCAACCATCTGCGGCACCACACCCGCTTCTATGCCGGCGTGCTGCTGGGGGTGGCGCTCTGGTTCGCCCTGGGCGGCAGGGCCGGCGGCCCGATCGCCGTCGTCGTCGCCGGCGATGCCTTCTTCGGCCTGTATCTCGCCTGGACCGTGGTCCTGGCCCGGCATGTGACGCCCGAGTCCTTCCGGCATCGCGCCGATATCGACGATGAGGGGCTGCCGCTGATCGTGCTGATCACGATGATCGCGGCCGGCCTCGGCGTGGCCTCGATCTTCAGCCTGCTGAACCAGGCGCAGGGGCCGGCGCCGCTGCATCTGGTGCTGGCGGTCGCCGGCGTGGCGCTGGGCTGGGCCACGCTGCACACGGTGTTCACCTTCCGCTATGCCCATCTCTATTACGGCAAGGCGGAGGGCGGGCACGGCAAACGCCAGGATGCGCGCGGGCTGGAGTTCCCGGGCGATGAGGAGCCGGGCGTGTGGGACTTCCTCTACTTTTCCTTCGTCATCGGCATGACGGCCCAGGTCTCGGATGTGCAGGTGACCGATTCGACCATGCGCCGGATGACTCTCGGCCACGGTATCCTGTCCTTCTTCTTCAACGCCGTGATCCTGGCGCTGGCGGTCAATATCGCGGCCGGCCTGGCGAACTGATCGATCCCGCCCTTGACAGGGCCGCCCATTCGCCCGACCTTTATCGCAGGTGCAACAAACGAAAGGAGGTGATCCGATGTCTAGCGCTCCGGTGACCATGATCTCCGTGGCGGCCCTGATGGGACGTGCGTCGGATCGGGCGATGTCGGCAACCTCCGGTCTGCCGGCCTGACACCGACCATTTCGTCGCGGTGATCCGCGAGTGCCGGCACTCAAGACCGGCGCCTCACCGAACGTTCAACTCCAACCGCCGCCCTCCGGGGCGGCGGTTTCTATATCGGGGCGAGGGTTTCGGAAGCGGGGCGAGCCCCAGCATTGTGCAATGCACCCATGCGATGGGTGTCCGCCATTGACTTTCGATCTCGGCGCCGCCACTTCTACGATCGAATTCAATCACCATCCCGGCATGGTTTCGCCGCTGCCCCGCGACACGCGATCCGCAGCGCAGGACGACGTCTCGTGCGCGTCCGTAAGGCCACACCATGTGGGTCCGGAGGGGATCCGCCGGGACCGGCTTCAGCAAGGGAGAATAATACATGCAGAACGACAAGCCTCTCGCCGGCAAGACGATCGCCATCCTCGTGTCGAACGGGTTCGAGGAAGTCCAGATGACCGAGCCGCAGCGGGCCCTGCTCGCCGCCGGCGCCACCCTGAAGATCGTCTCGACCGAGCAGGGGCTGGTCAATGGCTGGCATGAGAAGGCCTGGGGCCACTACTTCGCCGTCGACGTGCCGCTGTCGAACGCGCTGGCCGCGGATTTCGATGCCGTCCTGATCCCGGGGGGTGAGCGCGGCGTGGCCAAGCTGGCCGCCAACCCGCACACCAAGCGCATCCTCCGCGGCTTCGCCGATGCCGGCAAGCCGATCGCCGCTCTCGGCGTCGCGCCGCAGCTGCTGGCGCTGTCCGAGCGGATCCAGGGCCGCACCGTCGTCGCCAATGACAGCGTCCGCGAGACGCTCGAGGCCGCCGGCGCCAAGCTGGCCGACGAGGCCGAGACCGTGGTGGTGGACGGCAGCCTGATCACCGCCCGCGACGACCTCGACATGCCCGCGTTCAAGGACGCGATCGTCGAGCATTTCACGACCGTCGCCGCCTCGCTGGCCGCGGCCGCCTGATCCTCCGGGACCAGGACCAAATAAAAAAGGGCGCCGGTTTCCGGCGCCCTTTTTATTGCAACCGGACCTCGGAAGCCCGCCTTTCAAGCCCATCCCCGTCATGGCGAGGAGCGTAGCGACGTGGCCATCCATAGGCCCCGTGCCCCTGATGGCCACGCCCCTGCGGGGCTCGCCATGACGGGTCGATAATTCAGGCTGCGGTCCTACGCCGCCGCGTCGCGCCGGGCCGGGGTCGGGGTGTCCCAGAAGTGGCAGGCGGCCTGGTGGCCGGGGCTGCCGACATCGGTCAGCTGCGGCGCCACCTGGGCGCACAGGTCCTGCGCCTTCGGGCAGCGGGTGCGGAAATAGCAGCCGGTGGGCGGGTTCAGCGGGCTCGGCAGGTCGCCGGTCAGCACGATCCGCTTCTTGCTGCGCTCCGCATCCGGGTCGGGCAGCGGCACCGCCGAGATCAGCGCCTGGGTGTAGGGGTGGCGCGGATTGTCGTAGATGTCGTCGCGGTCGGCGATCTCGGCCAGCTTGCCGAGATACAGCACCATGATCCGGTGGCTGATGTGGCGCACCACCGACAGGTCGTGGCTGATGAAGATCAGCGACAGCCCGAACTGGCGCTGCAGCCGCATCAAGAGGTTGACGATCTGGCTCTGGATCGAGACGTCGAGGGCCGAGACCGGCTCGTCGCACACGATCAGCTTCGGGTTCAGGATCATCGCCCGGGCGATGCCGATGCGTTGCGCCTGGCCGCCGGAAAATTCGTGCGGATAGCGGTTGATCATCTCCGGCCGCAGGCCGACCAGGCCCATGATCTCCTCGACCTTGGCCCGGCGTTCCGTCTTGCTCAGCTTGCCTTCGAACACGTCGAGCGGCTCGCCGATGATCTCGCCCACGGTCATGCGTGGATTCAGCGAGGCCAGCGGGTCCTGGAAGATGATCTGCAGGTCCTGCCGCTTCTCGCGCATGGCGTGGCTGTCGAGATTGGCGATGTTCTCGCCCATCCACACCACCTGGCCCGCGGTCGGCGGGATCAGCTGCAGCACGGCGCGGCCGAGGGTCGACTTGCCGCAGCCGGATTCGCCGACGATGCCAAGCGTCTCGCCGGCCTTGAGGTCGAAGCTGACGCCGTCAACCGCCTTCAGGCTGTCGCGGTGGCTGGACCAGATGTGCCGCTTCGGCATCGAGAAATGCACGCGCAGGTCGCGCACCGACAGGATCGGCTTGCCGTCCGAGGGGAGGGTATCGGTCATGGCGCGGGCCTCAATGACGGGTCCGGGCGGCGCGATCGGCGTCGATGACGGCGCGATCGGCCTCGGTCAGGGGCAGCTGGGCCAGATGGCAGGCCTTGGCCCGCCGCACGTCGCCCGTCTGCAGGTCGCCGCCGCAGGGGCGCAGCCGCGGCTCTTCCGCCACGCAGCGGGCATGGGCGTAGCGGCAGCGCGGCTGGAAGTTGCAGCCGGGCGGCAGATCCTGCAGGTTCGGCGGCTGGCCGCCGATCGACGGCAGCTCGGCATGCCGGTCGGAGTTCAGCCGCGGCATGCTCTGCAGCAGGCCTTCGGTGTAGGGGTGCTGCGGGGTGTAGAAGATGTCCCGCACCGACCCGGTCTCGATCACGTTGCCGGCATACATCACCATCACCCGGTCGGCCAGGCCGGCGATGACGCCGAGATCGTGGGTGATCAGCACGATCGAGGTGTTGAACTCGCGCTTCAGGTCGCGCATCAGGTCCAGGATCTGGGCCTGGACGGTGACGTCCAGCGCGGTGGTCGGCTCGTCGGCGATCAGCAGGTCCGGCTGGCACAGCAGGGCCATGGCGATCATCACGCGCTGGCGCATGCCGCCGGAGAATTCGTGCGGATACATGCCGATGCGGCGCTTCGCCTCCGGGATGCGGACCAGGTCCAGCATCTCGATCGAGCGCTTCAGCGCCTGGCCCTGGGTCATCCCCTTGTGCTGCACCAGCACCTCGGTCATCTGCCGGGAGATCGGCAGATAGGGGTTCAGCGACGTCATCGGATCCTGGAAGATCATCGACATCTTCGAGCCGCGGAAGCGGTTCAGCTTCGCCGGCGGCAGGCCCAGGATCTCCTGCCCGCGGTACTGGACGCTGCCGGTGGCGCGGCCGTTCGAGGCCAGGAGCCCCATCACCGACATGAACAGCTGGCTCTTGCCCGAGCCGCTCTCGCCGACGACGCCGAGCGTCTCGCCGGCGGCGATGTCGAGCGAGATGCCGTTCACCGCGGCGACGACGCCGTCGCCGGTCTGGAAGCGGGTGTCGAGGTTGCGGATCGCCAGGATGGTCTCCGCCTGGGCGGCGGGGGAGGCCACGGTGCCGGTCATCGGGGTCGGGGAGGTGAGGACGGTTGCGGTCATGAGCTCAGCGATCGCGCGGGTCGAGGGCGTCGCGCAGCCCGTCCCCGATGAAGTTGAGGCAGAACAGGGTGACGGCCAGGAACACGGCCGGGAACACCAGCATCCACCAGGCGATGGTCATGCTGCGGGCGCCTTCCGAGATCAGCACGCCCCAGCTCGTCATCGGCTCCTGCACCCCGAGGCCGAGGAAGGACAGGAAGCTTTCCAGCAGGATCACCTGCGGCACGGTCAGCGACATGTAGACGATGACGGGACCGAGCGTGTTCGGGATCACGTGCTTGCGGATGATGCCCCAGCTCGACACGCCGCAGGCATGCGCCGCCTCGATGTATTCCTTGCGCTTGATCGACAGGGTCTGGCCCCGGACGATGCGCGCCATGTCCAGCCAGTTCACCGCGCCGATGGCGACGAAGATCAGGAAGATGTGCCGGCCGAAGAACACCATCAGCAGGATGACGAAGAACATGAACGGCAGCGAATACAGCACGTCGACGACGCGCATCATCATGCTGTCGACCCGGCCGCCCAGGAAGCCGGAGGTTGCGCCATAGGCCACGCCGATGATCAGGCTGACCAGGGTGCCGACGATGCCGACCATCAGCGAGATCTGGCCGCCATAGAGGGTGCGGACCAGCAGGTCGCGGCCATTCGCCTCGGTGCCGAAATAATGCGCGGCGGTGCCGTCGTCCGCGGCCGCGAAGCTCGGCGGTGCGGTGAAGGCGGTGTAGTCGACCTCGTCCAGCCCCCAAGGCAGGAGATAGGGCCCGACGATGCAGGCGATCGCGATCAGGGCCAGCACCGCGACGCTGGCGATGGCCGCCTTGTTGCCGCGCAAGCGCCGCCAGGCGTCCTGCCACAGGCTGCGGCCTTTGATCGGCTTGGCGGCCGGGGGCGGAAGGGTTCCGATGGTGGCGTCGGTCATCGCCGCGTCCTCAATCGTAGCGCACGCGCGGGTCGAGCGCGCCGTACAGCAAGTCGACCATGAGATTGAACAGGATGATCAGCACGGCGAAGAAGATCACCGTGCCCATCACCAGCGTGTAGTCGCGGTTCAGCGAGGCCTGCACGAAGTAGCGGCCGATGCCGGGGATGCCGAAGATCTGCTCGATCACGACCGAGCCGGTGATGATGCCGGCGGTGGCGGGGCCGAGATAGGAGACCACCGGCAAGAGGCCGGCCTTCAGCGTGTGGCGGACGATGGTGATCCGCTCCGGCAGGCCCTTGGCCCGGGCCGTGCGGATGAAGTTCGAGCGCAGCACCTCGATCATGCTGGCCCGGGTCAGCCGGGCGATATAGGCGGTCGGCGGCAGCGACAGCGCGATGATCGGCAGGATGAAGGAGGTCCAGCCGCCGGCGATGCCACCCGCGGGCAGCACCCGCCAGGTCACGGCGAAGATCAGGATCAGCAGCGGTGCCACGACGAAATTCGGAATGGTGATGCCGACCATGGCGATCGCCATGGTGCCGTAGTCGCCGGGGGAATTCTGCTTCAGCGCGGCGATGGTGCCGAACAGGATGCCGAAGAAACTGGCGATCGCGATCGCGATCAGGCCGAGCTGCAGCGAATAGGGAAAGCCCTGATAGATCAGGTCGTTGACCGAATAGTCCTTGTATTTGAACGACGGCCCGAAATCGCCCTGCAGCACGTTGCCCATATAGCGGCCGAACTGCATGTAGAGCGGCTCATCCAGGTGATAGGCCTTCTCCAGGTTCCGCTTGATCTCGATCGGCAGCGGCTTGTCGCCGGCGAAGGGGCCGCCGGGCGCCAGCCGGATCATGAAGAACGCGATCGCGATGATCACGAGGATGGTCGGGATGGCGCCGAGGATGCGGCGCACGGCATAGGTCAGCATCGTTTCAAATCCCTGCCCCCGCCGGAATGCCGGACATGTCGTGGGGGTGAAAAGGGCGATGCCCGCCCTCCGGGTGGAACCGGGGGGCGGGCATCGTCACGGAACCGTTCTTACCGCTCGACGGAGAGCCAGCGCGACAGGTGGTAGTCCTGCACGTTGTCCTCCCAGCCCTTCACGGCCGGCGAGACGGCATGCTTGGTGGTGTAGAAGTAGATCGGGATGATCGGCAGATCCTGGATCATCATCTTCTCGGCTTCGACCATCAGCTCGCCGCGCTTGGCGAGATCGGTCTCGAGGCCGGCCTTCTTCATCAGGTCGTCGAACTTCGGATTGTTGTACTCCGAGGTGTTCTGCTCACCGATGTACTGGGTCTCGAGCTCGAGGAAGTTGTTGGCGTCGTTGTAGTCGCCGATCCAGCCATGGCGGGCGATGTCCGGGAACTGCTTCTTGTCGCGCGTCTCCTGGAACGTGCCCCATTCCTGGTTCTGCAGGGTGACGTCGACGCCCAGCGTCTTCTTCCACATCGCGGCGATGGCGACGGCCACCTTCTTGTGGTTCTCGCTGGTGTTGTAGGTGATCTCCAGCTTCAGCGGCTTGTCCGGGCCGTAGCCGGCCTTGGCGAACAGCTCCTTGGCCTTGGCGTCGCGCTCGGCCTGGGTCATCTTGGCCACGTCGGGCTCGAAGCCCGGGTAGTTGTCGGTGCCCGGCGGCACGAAGCTATAGGCCGGCAGCTGGTCGGCCTGCGTCACATGCTTGATCAGCGTGTCGCGGTCGATCGCCAGATACAGGGCGCGCCGCAGGTCGGCGTTGCTCTTCCACGGCTCCTTGGTGAGGTTGTACGCGTAGAAGTAGGTGCCGAAATACGGCGTGATGTGGATCTGGTCCGGGATTTCCTTCTTCAGGGTCGGGATCTGCTGGCTCGGCAGCTCATAGGTCATGTCGAGCTCGCCGGCCTTGAAGCGCTGCAACTCGGCGTCGATGTCCTCGGTCGGGTAGAACATGACCGTGTCGATCTTGACGTTGGCCGCATCCCAGTAATTCGGGTTCTTGACCACCTTGACATAGCCCTGCGGCACCGCCTCGGCCAGCATGTAGGCGCCGTTCGAGACCATGTTGCCCGGCTTGACGAAGTCGTCGCCGAACTTCTCGTAATTGGCCTTGCTGATCGGGTGGGTCGAGTGGTGCAGCAGCGACGACACGAAATACGGGGTCGGCGCCACCAGCTTGACCTCGAGGGTGTGGTCGTCGACCGCCTTGACGCCCATGTCCTCGAGCTTCTTGCCGTTCTGGCCCAGGCGGATGTCGCGGGCGTTGACGACCTGGTCGAGGAAGTAGCCGTAGTCGCTGGCCGTCTTCGGGTCGATCAGCCGGCGCATCGAGAACACCCAGTCATCGGCGGTCACCGGGGTACCGTCAGACCACTTCGCGTTCTGGCGCAGCTTGAAGGTGTAGGTCAGGCCGTCGTCGGAGACGGTGTAGCTCTCGGCCTGGCCGGGAACCGGCTCGCCCTTGGCGTCGGCCATCAGAAGACCCTCGAAGAGGTCCATCTGGATGAAGGATTCGGGCACGCCCGAGGATTTGTGAACGTCCAGCGTCTCCGGCTCGGAGCCGTTGCCGCGGTTGAGCACCATCTCGGCCAGGGCCGCGCTTGAAACGCTGCCCAGGAGGGCGGCGGCAAGCAGCCCGCGCGCCAGGATTTTGGTGAAGCTGTGCATGTGTTCGCCCCTACTGTTTCCGGTTTCCCGGTCACTGGTTTGTTTGCAAGACGCGCCCCAACGGGCGCGCGCTCGTCCGTCTCCCACCAGCCAGGAGTGATGGCGTGGACGGTATCGTTTCGACCGCATTTGAGCAATCGAATTCGCGGGTCTGCTATGAATCCGGCGCGGGTTTCAAGCCTTGCAAAAGTCGCAAACAGGAAAGTTTCGAATCGGCGTCGCGCTTGTTCTTTACTTTCTTCTTGGCCTCATCTGAGCCGCGATTCCGAAACCGGCCGGGTTACGAAACGCAGCGCCAGCAGCAGGGCCAGAAGAAGCAGCGCCCCCGCCTGGTGCATCGCCCCCAGCCAGACGGGCACCTGCGTGAGCAGGGTGGAGATGCCGAGACCGACCTGGACCGCCACCATCAGCCCGGCCAGATGGCCCCAGCCGACCACCGCCGTACGGCTGCAGCGGGCGGCCAGGGACAGCACCACGAGCGACGTGCCGATGGCCAGCCAGCGATGGGTGAACTGCACCAGGGCGGTGTTGTCGAACCAGTTCAGCCAGGCCGGGATGATGCTGAAGGATTCCGGCGGCGGCAGCAGCCGCCCGTCCATCAGCGGGAAGGTGTTGTAGACCTGTCCGGCGTCCAGCCCGGCGACGAAGGCGCCCCAGCACATGGTGACGGCGACGCAGCCGATCGCGATCGAGGCGTGGCGGCGCAGCGACGGAGCCTTGGCGAAATCGCCGAGCCGCGGCAGCACCAGCCCGTAGGCGGTCCACAGGATCAGGGCATAGAGCAGCACGGCCAGGCCGAGATGCGCGGCCAGCCGGTAATGGCTGACCGAAGGCCGGTCGACCAGGCCGCTCATCACCATGAACCAGCCCAGCGCCCCCTGCAGCCCGCCCAGCACCAGCAGGCCAAGCAGGCGCAGCCGCAGGCCGCGGTCGAGCCCGCCGCGCCACCAGAACCAGGCCAGGCCGGCGGCGAACACCAGGCCGATCAGCCGGCCCCACAGCCGGTGCAGCCATTCCCAGAAGAAGATCTGCTGGAACGCCTCCAGCGACATGCCGGTGTTCTTGTACAGGTACTCCGGCGTCGCCTTGTAGGCGACGAAGGCATCCTGCCAGGCCTGGTCCGACAGCGGCGGCAGCGCTCCTTTGATCGGCGCCCATTCGACGATCGACAGGCCGCTTTCGGTCAGCCGCGTGACGGCGCCGATCACCGCCATGGCGAAGACCATCGCGGCGCACAGGAACAGCCACCACGCGACCGGGCGGGTGGCAGGGGCGGTGGTAGGGCGCAGGGCCGCGGCGGCAGGGACGGAGTGCATGAATCGGCTTATCGCGCCGGTCCGCGGCGGCGTCAAACCTGCTTTTGTCGCAGGGATAGGAAGACGATCGTTTTGAACAAGTGCCGGCCGGGTCCGCCGTCGCGAACCCGGTTTGGCTCACATACCTACCGGATCTTACCCTTGCGCGGGTCGTAGGGGTGGCTCGCGCCCCACTCCTCGACGAAGCGGACAAGCTCCGGGTCGGCCGGGTCGGGCAGGGTCACCGCCAGCTTCACATACTGGTCGCCGCGGCTGTCGCCGGTCGCGCTGCGCACGCCCTTGCCCTTCAGCCGCAGCACCGCGCCGCTGTTGGCGCCCTTGGGGATGGTCAGCATCACCGGGCCGACCAGCGTCGGCACCTCGACGCGGCCGCCCAGCACCGCCTCCTGCAGCGACACCGGCAGGGTCATGCGGATATCGTTGCCGTCGCGCTCCAGCACCGGGTCGGGCATGATCCGGACCTCGATCAGCGCGTCGCCGGGCACGCCGCGCCCGCCCTTCTCGCCCTGGCCGCGCAAGCGGATGGTCTGGCCGTCGGTCAGGCCGACCGGCAGGGTGATCTTGAGCGAGCGGCCGTCGGCCAGCGTCACCGTGGTCTCGCCGCCCTCGACGGCGAGGCGGAACTCGGCCCGCAGCGTGTAGCTGATGTCGCGGCCCTTGGCGCCGGCCCTGCCGCCGGCGGCCCTGGCGCCGCCCTGGCCGAACATGCCGCGCAGGATGTCGTCGAGGTCGCCGGCATCGGTGAAGGCGTCGTAGGTGTCGGTGCGCTGGTACCGCGTGCCGCCGGCGCCGCTTCCGGCCCAGCCGCCGCCGGGCCGGCGGGCATAGGCGCGCTCGGCGCCGTTGGCGTCGATCTCGCCGGCGTCGAAGCGGCGGCGCTTCTCGGCGTCGCTCAACAGGTCATAGGCGGTCGACACCGCCTTGAACCGCTCCTCGGCGCGCGCGTCGCCCTGGTTCAGGTCGGGGTGGTGCTTCTTGGCGAGCTTGCGATAGGCCCGCCGGATCTCGTCCTCGCTGGCGGTGCGGGCCACGCCCAGCACGGCATACGGGTCATCCATGGCTCGGATCTCTGGGGGTAAGTCCTTGATCCGGGTACATGATGTCGTGCCGCCTCGGTTTCAACGCTCCCCCTCGCCCCTGCGGCCTTCAATTTGCGGTTGCGTCGCCGTCGAAGCGCCGGCGCCAATCGGCCAGCTGATGCGTGATGTCCAGCGCCGCGGCCAGCGCCGCCCGGCCTTCCGGCCCGCTGACCGCCGGCGGCCGGCCGTTGCCGACGCTGTCGAGGAAGCTCTGGATCTCCAGCTTCAGCGGGTCGCCGGTCTCGAATTGCTGCTCCTCCTGGTACAGCTCCGGCTGGCCGTCGCGGCCGCGGGTCTTGCGGATGAAGGTCAGCTTGGCCTCGCTCAGGTCGACCATGATGTAGCCGTCCTGCTGGAAGATCCGCATGGTGCGGTGGCGCTTCCAGCTGACCCGGCTGGCGGTCACCGTCGCGGTGCAGCCATTGGCGAATTGCAGCCGGGCGTTGACGATGTCGTCGGCCTCGCTCAGCACCGGCGCGCCGACGGCGTCGATCCGGTCAACCGGCGATCCGACGATCTTCAGCACCAGGTCGATGTCGTGGATCATCATGTCGAGCACGACATTGACGTCGGTGCCGCGCGGCTTGAAGGCGGAGATGCGCTGGCATTCGATGTAGCGCGGCCGGTCCAGGATCTTGGCCAGGCCCTGCACCACCGGGTTGAACCGCTCGAGATGGCCGACCTGCAGCACCAGCTTGCGGTCGGCGGCCAGGCGGCTCAGCGCGTCGGCCTCCTCCAGCGTGTTGCTGATCGGCTTCTCGATCAGCACGTGGATGCCGGCCTCCAGGCAGGTGCGCGCCGTGTCGAAATGCGCGTTGGTCGGCACCGCGACGCTGACCGCGTCGACCTGGCCGATCAGCTCGGACAGGTCGGTCACCGCCCGGACGCCGAGCTTGGTCGCCAGCGCCCCGGCCCGGCCGGGGTCGGTGTCGCAGACCGCGACCAGCTCGGCCTCGGGCAGCTCCGCATGCTTGGCGGCGTGCAGGCTGCCGAAATAGCCCGCCCCGATCACCGCGGTCCGGGTCCGCTTCATGTCATCTCCACGCTCGTCAGCAACACTGCTCCGCCTTCCTAACGCTGTTGCCCACGCTTTGACCAGCGGTGATACGCTTCCGCTTGACGGGCGCGCCGCCCGGGGCGAGGAATACGTCCGACTTAACAAGCGGGTTGCGAACATGGCTGGCAGGCTGGCGGGCAAGACGGCGGTGCTGACCGCGGCGGGGCAGGGGATCGGCCGGGCGACGGCGCTGGCCTTCGCCCGCGAGGGGGCGACGGTCTATGCCACCGACATCAACGAAGCGGCGCTGCAGGCGCTGGCGGCCGAGGCGCCCGGCGTCACGGTCACCCGGCTCGACGTGCTCGACCACGGCGCGATCAAGGCCTATGCGGCCCAGCGTGGCGCCGTCGACGTGCTGTTCAACTGCGCCGGCTTCGTCCATGCCGGCACCATCCTCGATTGCGAGGAGAAGGACTACGACTTCTCCTTCAACCTCAATGTCCGCTCCAACTACCATATGTGCCGCGCCTTCCTGCCGGCGATGATCGCGGCCGGCGGCGGCGCCATCGTCAACGTCGCCTCGGTCTGCTCCTCGATCAAGGGCCTGCCGAACCGCTTCGTCTACGGCGCCACCAAGGCCGCCGTGCTCGGCCTGACCAAGTCGATCGCCGCCGATTTCGTCGGCCAGGGCATCCGCTGCAACGCCATCTGCCCGGGCACGGTGGAGACGCCGAGCCTGCATGACCGGATGGCGGCGCAGGGCGATGTCGAGAAGGCGCGCGCCGCCTTCGTGGCGCGCCAGCCGATGGGCCGCCTCGGCACCGCCGAGGAGATCGCGTCGCTGGCCGTGTACCTGGCCTCGGACGAGGCCTCCTACCTCACCGGCCAGGCGATCAACGTCGACGGCGGCATCACCATCTGATAGCGGCTTCCGGCCGCCCACCACCCGAGACTCCAGGGAGAGAACACCGATGAAGCTGCTGCGCTACGGCCCCGCGGGGCAGGAGAAGCCGGGCCTGCTCGACGCCGAGGGCCGGATCCGCGACCTGTCGGGCGTGGTCCCCGACATCGCCGGCGACGCGCTGACCCCCGCCGGCATCGCCCGGCTGAAGGGCCTCGACCCGGCCACTCTGCCGGTCGTCTCCGGCAACCCGCGCTACGGCGCCTGTGTCGCCGGCACCGGCAAGTTCATCTGCATCGGCCTGAACTACTCCGACCACGCCGCCGAGACCGGCGCCACCGTGCCGCCGGAGCCGATCATCTTCATGAAGGCCACCAGCGCCATCGTCGGCCCGAATGACGATGTCGAGATCCCGCGCGCCAGCGAGAAGACCGACTGGGAGGTCGAGCTCGGCATCGTCATCGGCAAGCCGGCGAAATACGTGTCCGAGGCCGACGCGATGAGCCATGTCGCCGGCTTCTGCGTCATCAACGACGTGTCCGAGCGCGCCTTCCAGACCGAACGCCACGGCCAGTGGACCAAGGGCAAGAGCTGCGACACCTTCGGCCCGACCGGCCCCTGGCTGGTGACGCCGGACGAGGTCGGCGATTACGACAACCTGCATATGTGGCTCGAGGTCGACGGCCACCGCTACCAGAACGGCTCGACCAAGACGATGGTCTACAAGACGCCGTTCCTGGTCAGCTATCTCAGCCAGTTCATGGGGCTGCGGACCGGCGACATCATCTCCACCGGCACCCCGCCGGGCGTCGGCATGGGCCAGAAGCCGCCGAAATACCTCAAGGCCGGCCAGACCATCCGCCTCGGCATCGAGAAGCTGGGCGAGCAGGCCCAGAAGACGGTCCAGGCCTGAGGACCGATCCGCGGATGACACGGGCGCAATCGCGCCCGTGTCATCCGTCGCATTAATTTGCGGTAAATCGTCTTGCCGTCCGCGACGGCGGTGTACCATCTCTTCGTGTGATAGGGGACACGCCCGCTTCGGCGTGCCGCGTTCAGACAGATGGTGTCACCATGCTGAAGGTGTTCCACGTCAATCCGCGCCGCGCTGCGGTATTCGCCGCGCTCGGTGCCGCGCTCGCGCTGCCGCTGATGGTTCCCACCCCGGCCGAGGCCTGGTGGCGCGGCGGTTGGGGCGGCTGGGGCGGATGGCACGGCGGCTGCTGCTGGCATTCCGGTGTCAGCATCGGCATCGGCCTGCCGCTCTACGCGCCGCCGCCGGTCTATTATGCGCCGCCGCCCCCGGTCTATTACGGGCCGCCGCCGGTGGTCTATGGGGCTCCGCCGCCGGCCTATGGGGTCTACAGGGCTCCGCCACCGGTCTATGACGCGCCGCCGCGCACGGTCTATGCGGCGCCGCCGGCGCGGGCCTGGGTGCCGGGCTATTGGAGCCGGGGCGTCTGGGTCGAGGGCCACTGGCGCTGAATTCCGGCTTCTCCGGGCCGTCTGTGCCCTAGGTCACAGCGCCGGCCCGCCAACTTCGCCATAGTTCCACCTGCGCCTCGGTCGGATGGTCCGGTCGGGGCGTTGCGCTGGAACGAAGCGCGGAGTTGGAACATGAGCATCATCGGAATGCCCGGCCTGGAGCCGGACGATTCGATGGCGCAGAGCGAAGGATGGGTGAGTTCGGGGACAGAAGCCCGGTCCGCCCGAGTGTCCTGGTCCGAGGTCGCGGTCGCCTGGGTGGCCGTACCCGTAGTGCTCAGCGCCATTACGGCGATCATCGCACTGTTGTCTTGAGCTTGCGGTCAGCGTCGCGGCAGCGTCAGCAGCCCGACGCCGCCCAGCACCAGAAGCGCCCCGACCACCTGCAATCCCGTCAGCCCTTCGTCCATCCCGGCCCAGGCCAGGAGGATGGTCGAGACCGGCCCGAGCGCGCCCAGCAGCGACGCCCGGGCGGCGCCGATCCGCTTCAGCGCCTCGCTGGTCGCCCAGACCGGCAGCACCGTGCCGACCACCGCGATCCAGGCGGCGATGCCCAGCACCTTGCCGGACACCAGCAGGTGGTCGGCCGGGCGCAGCACGAAGAACTGGGCGATGCAGGCGACGCAGGCCGTCATCATGGCGATGGCGGTGAACCGGGTGCTGCCGATCCGCGGCACCGTCTCGCTGCCCCAGACCAGATAGGCGGCATAGGCCAGGGCGCTGAGCAGGATCAGCCCGGCGCCGCCCAGCCGGGCCGCGTCGAAGCTGTCGGCCGCGGCGTCCAGTACCAGGAACAGCCCGGCATAGGCGACCGCCAGGCACAGGATCTCCCGCCGCTGCGGCCGCCGGCCGAGCACCACGGACGACAGCGCCAGCACGAAGGTCGGGTACAGGAACAGGATGATCCGGCCCAGCCCGGCCGGCACCGTGCGCAGCCCCAGGAAGTCGCAATAGCTGGCGATCCAGTAGCCGAGCAGCCCGAGCGCCGCGGTGCGCAGCAGGTCGCCCGGCGCCAGCGGCCCCGCGGCCCGGCGCCGGGCCCAGGCCCACATCGCCACGAAGAAGGGCAGGGACAGGCCCATGCGCAGCGCCAGCAGCGTCTCGGCGTCGACGCCCTCGGCATAGCCCAGCCGGATCAGCACCGGCCGGGTGGAGAAGGCCAGCACCCCGAGGATCGCCAGCAGATAGCCGACCGCCTCGCCGCGCCGGCTGCCGTCCACGCGCGCCGCGGCGGTCATGATGCCAGCGTCGCGGCGAAGCGCAGCCGGACATAGTCGGCGCTCCAGTTGGCGGACTGGTCGCGCAGGCTGGGCGCCAGCAATCCCTCGACCTCATCCAGGATCCCGGCCCGCGCCGCGCCGCCTATGCCGTCGAGCAGCGGGTTGGCGAAGGTGTCGAGCCAGCCGCGCATGCCGGTGGGCAGCGGCGTCGGCCGCGGCACCAGCCCGATGCTGTCGACACGGAAGCCCTGCGCCTCCAGCTTCGCCCCGTATTCGGCCGGGGTCGGGAAGAACCAGGGGATGCGGGCGGCGCCGTCGAGGCCGCGGGCATTCAGCGCCGCGACCAGGGCGGTGACGATCGCCGCGACATTGCCGTGGCCGCCGAACTCGCCGACGAAGCGGCCGCCCGGCTTCAGCGCCCGCCGGACGCCGGCGATCACGGCGTCGGGCTGCCGCATCCAGTGCAGCGCCGCGTTGCTGAACACGGCGTCGAACTCGGCCTCGAAGGCCAGGGCCTGGCCGTCGGCGATGCGGGCGTCCAGCCCCAGGGCGCGGGCTGCCGCCACCAGCTCGGCCGAGGCGTCGGCGCCGACCACTGTGGCGCCGGCCGCCGCCAGCTTCGCGGTCAGGGCGCCGTCGCCGCAGCCGAGATCGAGGATGCGCTCGCCCGGCTGCGGCGCCAGCAGTTCGAGCACCGGCTGGCCCAGATCGGCGACGAAGCGGGCGTTGCGGGCATAGCCCTCGGCGCTCCAGGACTGCGCTTCCTTGATCGTGCTCATGGCGGTGGTTCCCTGTTGGTCCGGCAGACTATTGCGCCGGCGGGCGTCCCTGGGCCAATGCCCGATGGGTGTATCGGTCGTGACGGCGCAAAGCGGGCAGGGGCCGATATGCCGATTTTCTACAAGACGCGTCCGGCGCCGGCCCTATGATCGCGCCGATGGACAGCATCACGCAGGAACAGGCGGTGGCGGCCGAGCCGCTCGCGCAGGGCGAGCGGTCGCGGTTCTTCACGGCGTCGGGCTTCGACGGGCTGGAATGCCTGGAGGCGACGTTCCGCACCCATCGCTATGCCCTGCACATGCACGAGACTTACGCCATCGGCGGCATCTTCGCCGGCTGCGAGACCTTTTTGGCCCGCGGCGAGCAGCGCTATGGCGGCCCCGGCGACCTCGCTTTGGTCAACCCGGAGGACGCGCATGACGGCGAGCCCTATGGCGGCGGCTACCGCTACCGCATGACCTATCCCTCGGTCGCGCTGATGCGGCGCCTGGCGTCGGACATCGCCGGCCGGCCGGTGGCCGAGACCCCGTTCTTTCCCCAGCCGGCGGTGCACGACCCGGACCTCGTGGCCCTGTTCGCCGAGGCCTTCGCCGCCCAGGCCCGGGGCGACGCCCTGGCGATGGAGGAGCTGCTGCTGCGCGCCTATGGCAGCTGCCTGATCCGCCACGCCGCGTTCCGTCCGGCCGAGCCGGCGTCGGATTCGGGCCGGATCGCCCGGGTGACCGAGCTGATGCGCGACCGCTATGCCGAGGAGCTGTCGCTCGACGATTTCGCCGCCGAGGCCGGGCTGTCGCGCCACCATCTGATCCGGGCCTTCCGGCGCGAGCTGCGGATGACGCCGCACGCCTATCTGCTGAACCTGCGCGTCCAGGCCGCCCGCCGCCGGCTGCGGGCGGGCGAGGCGCCGGCCGAGGTCGCGGCCGCCACCGGCTTCTGCGACCAGGCCCATCTGACCCACGCCTTCAAGGCGCGGCTCGGCGTCGCCCCCGGCGCCTACCGGGCCGGGTTCCACCTCTGACCCCATTGGCTGCCGCATGACCCGAGACCTCCGGCGCGATGCCCTGGACGGCATCCGCGACATCCTCCCGCCCGCCATCGCCGCGATCCCGATCGGCCTGCTCTGCGGCGCGCTCGGCGCCGCCAAGGGCCTGTCGCCGGCCGAGATGGCGCTGATGTGCGCCCTGGTCTTCGCCGGCGGCGCCCAGTTCGCCGCGATCGATCTGTGGTCCTATCCGGTGCCGGTGGCGACGCTGGTGATCTCGACCCTGCTGATCAACTCCCGCCACATCCTGATGAGCCTGTCGCTGGCCCGCCGCACCGGCCACTTCACCTGGGGCCAGCGTCTGCTCGGCTATGCCGTACTGGCCGACGAGAACTGGGCGATGGCGGAGCGGCGGGCCACGGTGCGCGAGCTGACGCCGGCCTATTTCCTGGGGATGGGCGCCTTCTTCTACCTGAACTGGCTGGTCTGGGGGACGCTCGGCGCCGTGATCGGCGCGGCGATCGGCGACCCGTCCCGGATCGGCGCCGACTTCGCCTTCACCGCCCTGTTCATCGGTCTGGTCGTCGGCTTCTGGCGCGGCCATCGCAGCACGGTCACCATTGCCGCCAGCCTGGTCACCGCCGCCCTGGTCTATCACCTGGCCGGCCCGCCCTGGCATGTCGCGGCCGGCGCCTTGGCCGGCATCGCCGCCGCCTGGCTGGCCGCCGAGCCGGAGGAGGTGCCGGCATGAGCGTCGATCTCACCACCTTGGCCGCTATCCTGGGCATGGCGGTCGTCACCTACCTGACCCGGATCTCCGGCCTGTTCCTGGCCGGGCGGCTGCGGCTGCAGGGTCGGCTGAAGGCGGCCTTCGACGCGGCGCCGCCGGCGGTGCTGACCGCGGTGATCGCGCCGATGGTGCTGGCCACCGGCTGGCCTGAGACCGCAGCGGCTTTGGTCACCGCCATTGCCGCCACGCGCCTGCCGCTGCTCGCCACCATCCTGGTGGGCGTGGCTGCGGTGGTGGCTCTGCGCGCCATCGGCTGACGGCCCTCCATTCCTTCCTAAACTGGGGCGCCGCGCCGACTTGCGCGGCGTTGGCTCTGTCTGAACGGTTTGTCCGACATTCACCATTGCCTCACTAACATGTCAGATGTTATGTCTGACATGAGGTCGCGGATTTGGTGCCCGGAATAGGCATTGCATCCCGGCGAGGCGAAGCGTGAACGGCCATGGCGCGAGGGAGGACAGTTTGGTTCAGGCGGCGACGACCCCGGACGCCCTCATCCCGTCCCTGACGGATGCGCTCGGCGCCGCTTCTGTCCTCGCCGGCCCCGACATTCCGGCCCGCAACGAATCCGACTGGAGCACCCTCGGCCCCCTGCGGCCGCTGGCGGTGGTCCGCCCCGCCGACACCGCCGGCGTGGCCGCGGCGATGCGGATCTGCGCCGAGCACGGCGTCCCGGTGGTACCCCAGGGCGGGTTGACCGGGCTGTGCGGCGGCGCTCGGCCGGTGGCGGGCTCGGTCGCCTTGTCGCTGGAGCGCATGGTCGGGGTCGAGGAGATCGACACCGCCTCGGCCACCATGACGGTGCGGGCCGGCACGCCGCTGCAGGCGGTGCAGCAGGCGGCCGACGATGCCGGTTTCTTCATCCCGCTCGACCTCGGCGCCCGCGGCTCCTGCGCCATCGGCGGCAACCTGTCGACCAATGCCGGCGGCAACCGGGTGATCCGCTACGGCATGGCGCGCGAGATGGTGCTGGGGATCGAGGTGGTGCTGCCGGGCGGCGAGGTCGTCACCAGCCTCAACAAGATGCTGAAGAACAATGCCGGCTACGACCTGAAGCACCTGTTCATCGGCAGCGAGGGCACGCTCGGCGTGATCACCCGGGCGGTGCTGCGCCTGTTCCCGAAGCCGGGCTGCACCATGGCCGCCTTGTGCGGCCTGTCCAGCTACGAGCACACGGTGCGGCTGCTGAACGCCGCTCGGCGCGGCCTGGGGCCGCTGCTCTCGGCCTTCGAGGTGATGTGGCCGGATTATTGGGACGTGGTCACGCAGCGGGTGCCGGGCATCCGCAGCCCGATCTCCGGCGGCCATGCCGGCTACGTCCTGGTCGAGGCGCAGGGCACCGACGAGGCGGTGGACGGCCCGCGCTTCCAGGCCTGGCTCGAGCGCCAGGCCGAGGACGGCGTCATCGCCGATGCAGCGGTGGCGCAGTCGCTGGCCGACATCCGCGCCTTCTGGGGCGTGCGCGACGCGGCCGCCGAGTTCAAGCAGGTGCTGGGGCCGCACGAGTCCTTCGATATCGGCTTGCCGGTGGCAAGCATGGACGCCTATGTCCAGGCCTGCCGCGCCGCGCTGGAGCAGCGCCTGCCCGGCATCGTGGCGCTGTTCTATGGCCATATCGGCGACGGCAACCTGCACATCGTCGCCGGCGTCCCCGGCGCCGAGCCGCAGCCGAAGCAGGAGATCGTCGAGACCGTCTACGCCATGGTCCGCGAGTTCGACGGTACGGTCTCGGCCGAGCACGGCATCGGCCTGACCAAGAAGCCGTTCCTGCCCTATGTGCGCAGCGAGGCGGAGCTGGCGCTGATGCGCCGGCTGAAGGACTCGCTGGACCCGCGCGGGCTGCTCAACCCCGGCAAGGTCCTGTAGCTCCGTCGCCCGGACCGGCCCGGGCGCAGACGACAAACAGCCGAGAGGGAGCCAAGATGACGACGACACCACCAGCGGCCTCGCCGGGGACGCATGGCGAGGCCGTGCTGGATCGTGCGATCCGGCGGGCGACGTGGCGGCTCGTGCCGTTCCTGATCCTGATGTACATGATGGCCTATCTGGACCGGGCCAATATCGGCTTCGCCAAGCAGGCCTACCAGGCCACGACCGGCATCAGCGACGCGGTCTTCGCCTTCGCCGCCGGCATCTTCTTCCTGACCTATGCCGCCTTCGAGGTGCCCAGCAACTTGGTGCTGCACCGGATCGGGGCGCGGGTCTGGATGGCCCGGATCATGGTGACCTGGGGGCTGATCGCGGCGGCCATGGCCTTCGCCCATGGCGAGACCTCCTTCCTGGTGATCCGGCTGCTGCTCGGTGCGGCCGAGGCCGGCTTCTTCCCCGGCGCGATCCTGTTCATGACCTACTGGTTCCCGGCCAAGGCGCGCGGCCGGGTGATGGGGTTGTTCTATTTCGGCTCGCCGCTGGCGCTGATGCTCGGCGGCCCGGCCTCCGGCGTGCTGCTCGACCTCGACGGGCTGTTCGGCCTACATGGCTGGCAACTGATGTTCCTGATCGAGGGGGTGCTGGCCTCGCTGGTCGGCATCTGGGCCTATTTCTATCTCACCGACCGCCCGTCCGAGGCGCGCTGGATGCCGGCCGAGGAGCGCGAGGCGCTGAGCCGGGCGATCGCGGCGGAGGAGCGGGAGAAGCAGGCGGCCGGCCGGGTCGGGTTCCGCGCCGTGCTGACCGACCCGCGGCTGCTGCATTTCGCAACGATCTATTTCCTGATCCAGATCAGCGGCTACGGCGTCGCCTTCTACCTGCCGACCCAGGTCAGCGCCCTGCTGGACGTGAAGGTCGGGCTGCTGGTCGGACTGGTCTCGGCGATTCCCTGGGCCTGCGCCATCCTGGCCGCGACGTTCTGGCCCGGGCTGGCGGTGCGCACCGGCTACCGGCGCAGCTTCGCCTTCGTCTCGCTGCTGGGTATCGCGGCCGGCCTGATCATCTCGGCCAATGCGCCGCCGGCGATCGCGATCGCAGCCCTGTGCCTGACGACGATGGGCATCATCACCTCGCAGCCGATCTTCTGGACCTTCCCGACCGGCTATTTCGGCGGGGCGGCCGCCGCGGGCGGGATCGCCGCGATCAACGCCATCGGCAATCTCGGCGGCTTCTTCGCCCCGAACGTCAAGACCGCGGTGGAGGAGGGCTTCCAGTCCTCCGCGGCCGGCCTCTACGTGCTGGCGGCGGCCGGCCTGTTGGCTGCGCTGCTGGTGACGCTGCTCCGCCCCGGCCCGCGCGCCGACGTCAAGCTGCGCGAGGCGACGGTCAGGGTCTGATCCAGGCGTTCAAAGCCGTCATCGCGAGACCCGAAGGGGCGCGGCGATCCAGCGGCACCGACCTCTGGATCACCACGTCGGCTTCGCCTCCTCGCGATGACGCCGGCTTCAAAGACAAACTAAGCCTGCTGGTCGTTGGCGTTCGCCGGGCCGAGCCATGGGTCGACGATACTGACCCCGAGGTCTCGAAAATCCTTGGTGTTGCGCGTAGCCAAGGTAGCGCCATGAACCATCGCAGTCGCCGCCATCAGGGAATCCAGCGGCGCGAGCGTCCGGCCTCCGGCCCCAGCGAAGGCGCGAAGACGTCCGGCCTCCTCCGCGACGGTCATGTCGACAACGAGGGTGCGATCCTCGAACCGCTTCTTTGTCGCGTCGATGAAGGCGAGCAGCTTCGATTTTCGAGTGGCGTCAGCGACCCGCTCGAGCCCGTACGCCAGTTCATGGAACAGGATCGTACTCATCCAGAGATCCGCCTCGCGTTCCAGAAACGCGACGACCTGCGGCGACGGAACCGGCCTCGCCAGTTCCGACGCGACATTGGTGTCGAGGATGTATTTCGTCACCGCTGAGGCTCAGTCCGCATCGAACGGGTCGGCCCGGGACTCAGTTCGGGGCGGCAATTCGATCTCGATCCCGCTGGGCGCATGCTCGACTAGCCAGCGACCGAGGTGCTGGTCCTGAGCCTGTGTCAGCGCCTTGAATGTCTTCGCAGAGATCACGACACAGGGATCCTGCGTTCCGATCACCTGCGGTTCGCCGGCCTTGGCGCGCCGCAGGATCTCGGACAGTTGGGCCTTGGCATCCTGGACAGTCCACACAGCAATCTCCACCGCGATATGGACCAGTCTAGACTAGATCGACTTCCTGATCCAGCCAGAGCGCCTACCCCCGGTTCATCCGATTATCGACCAGGTCGGTCACCACCGCCGGGTCGGCCAAAGTCGAGGTGTCGCCCAGGGCCTCGTGCTCATTGGCGGCGATCTTGCGCAGGATGCGGCGCATGATCTTGCCGGAGCGGGTCTTCGGCAGGCCCGGCGCCCACTGGATCAGGTCCGGCGTGGCGATCGGGCCGATCTGCTTGCGCACCCACTGCGACAGCTCTTTGCGCAATTCCTCGGTCGGTGCCTCGCCGGCGATCAGGGTGACATAGGCGTAGATGCCCTGGCCCTTGATGTCGTGCGGATAGCCGACCACCGCGGCCTCGGCCACCTTCGGATGGGCCACCAGCGCGCTCTCGACCTCGGCGGTGCCCATGCGGTGGCCGGAGACGTTGAGCACATCGTCGACCCGCCCGGTGATCCAGTAATAGCCGTCCTCGTCCCGGCGGCAGCCGTCGCCGGTGAAGTACAGCCCCTTGAAGGTCGAGAAATAGGTCTGGACGAAGCGGTCATGGTCGCCGAACACCGTGCGCATCTGGCCGGGCCAGCTGTCGGCGATGCACAGGTTGCCCTCGGCCGCGCCCTCCAGCAGCTTGCCGTCGCCGTCGACGATCAGCGGCTTGACCCCGAAGAAGGGCAGGGTGGCGGAGCCGGGCTTCTGGGCGATGGCGCCGGGCAGCGGCGTGATGAGAATCCCGCCGGTCTCGGTCTGCCACCAGGTGTCGACGATCGGGCAGCGACCGTCGCCGACCACGCGGTGGTACCACAGCCAGGCCTCGGGGTTGATCGGCTCGCCGACCGAGCCGAGCAGCCGCAGCGAGGCGCGGCTGGTCTTCTGCACCGGGCCTTCGCCGTCGCGCATCAGGGCGCGGATCGCGGTCGGGGCGGTGTAGAAGATGTTGACCTTGTGCTTGTCCACCACCTGCCAGAAGCGCGAGGTGTCCGGATAGTTCGGCACGCCCTCGAACATCAGCGTGGTGGCGCCGTTCGCCAGCGGCCCGTACAGGATGTAGCTGTGCCCGGTCACCCAGCCGACATCGGCGGTGCACCAGTAGATGTCCCCGTCATGGTAGTCGAAGACGTATTGATGGGTCATCGCGGCATAGACCAGGTAGCCGCCGGTGGTGTGCAGCACCCCCTTCGGCTTGCCGGTCGAGCCGGAGGTGTAGAGGATGAACAGCGGGTCCTCGGCGCCCATCTCCTCCGGTGGGCAGTCGGCCGAGACCTTGGCGGCGGCCTCGTGCAGCCAGATGTCGCGGCCCTCGGTCCAGCCGGTCTTGCCGCCGGTGCGGCGGACGACGACGACGGTGTCGACCTCCGGGCAGCTTTTCAGCGCCTCGTCGGCATTTGCCTTCAGCGCCACGGCGCGGCCGCCGCGCAGCCCTTCATCGGCGGTGATCAGCACGGTCGAGCGGCAGTCGAGGATGCGGTCCTTCAGGCTGTCGGGCGAGAAGCCGCCGAACACCACGGAATGGACCGCGCCGATGCGGGCGCAGGCCAGGAGGGCATAGGCCGCCTCCGGGATCATCGGTAGGTAGATGGTGACCCGGTCGCCCTTCTTGACGCCGCGTGATTTCAGCACATTGGCCAGGCGGCTGACCTGCTCGTGCAGCTCGCGATAGGTGATGTGGCGGCTGTCCTTCGGGTCGTCGCCCTCCCAGATGATCGCGGTCTGGTCGGCGCGCTTGGCCAGGTGCCGGTCGATGCAGTTGGCGGCGGCATTCAGCGTGCCGTCCTCGAACCAGCGGATATGGACGTCGCCGGTGTAGCTGGTGTTCTTGACCCTGGTGAACGGCCGGATCCAGTCGACCCGCTTGCCGTGCTCGGCCCAGAAGCCGTCCGGATCATTGACCGAACGTTCGTACAATTCCTTGTACTGGGCGGCATCCACCCAGGCGCGCTTGGCCCAGTCGTCGGACACGGGAAAAAGGCTGATGTCGCTGCTCATGGGGTCTCCCCGATCGAACTTTTCTCGCCGCGCCGGCCGGGTGGGCGCGCCCCGGCCGAACGATCCCGCATTCATAGCAAGAGGACCCGGCCGATGGCCACGGCTTGATCGCCCGGCTTCGTCCGGCGGCCGCACGGGGCGCGACGCATCGCTGCTGCGACGACACGCGGCCTCGCCTTCTTATCGCCGCTTTGGCATGCAGGGTGGACGTCTCTCCTCATCAATCTCGGTGCCGTCCGGCCGACCATGACCTTTCGCGCCCTGCTCCCCCGCCTGCTGTTGCTGTTCGCCCTGGTCTGCGCCGCCCTGCCGGCCGCGGCCCAGACCAATCCTGATTTCGACAAGCAGAATGCGGGGTGGCAGAGCACGGTCCGGCAGCTCTACGTCAAGCTGTCGGCGCAGAACCTGTCGGATGACGACTACAACGGCCTGCGCACCCAGCTGGCCGCCGTGGTCGACCAGGCCCAGGCCGCGGCGGATGCCGCGAACGACGCCCTCGGCAAGATCAAGCAGGTCAGCGACGCGCTGGGCCCGCCGCCGGCCGAAGGCGCGCCGCCGGAGACGGCCGATGTGACGCAGCAGCGGCAGCAGCTGGCGGAGGCCCTCTCCAAGTACAACGGCCAGGTGCGGCAGGCCGAGGCGGTCAAGACCCAGGCCCAGCTGCTGCAGCAGACCGCCGATGCCGCGCGCGTCGACCAGTTCCGGCGCGACTTGCTGACGGTGTCGCCGGCCACCTTCGACCCGAGGACCTGGGTGCCGATCCCCGACCAGGCCGGCTATCTGGCGACGCGGCTGCTGCTGCCGTTCCAGGATCAGCTCGGCCCCGGCTGGGACGGGGTGGGCGAGATCGCACGCCGCATCCTGTTCGCCGCCGTCGTCCTCGGCATCGGCTGGCTGGCCCGGCGCTGGCTGCTGCGGCGGTTCGGCCGGCATCCGGCCGAAGGCGTGCCGTCGCTGCGGCGCCGGGTGGCCGCGGCGCTGGTGCACACCGTCGCCCATGGCGTGCTGCCGGCGATGATGACGCTGGCTGTGGCGGTGATCTGCGCCGGCTGGCTCGGCGACCGTCCCGCCAGCTATGTCGCCATGATCGCCCTCGGGGTCCTGGCCTGGGGCATCGTCGGCTATTTCGTCGCCTCGGCCGCGATCTCGGCCGCGCTGACGCCCGACGACCCGGCCTGGCGGCTGATCGACCTGACGGATGCCTCGGCCCGCACGCTCTGCCGCAGGCTGCGGGCGGCGGCGGTGGTCTGGGCCGTCGCCGGGGTGACGCTGGCGGTGGCCGACGGCCGCATCCTGATGCAGGGCGAGCTTCGATCCCTGCTGATCGCGGCGGCGCTGGCTGCGGGTGCGCTGGCTCTGCTTTCTCTGCTGCCGGGGTCGCTGTGGGGCTATCGCGCCGATCTCGAGGCCTTGCCGGAGGGGGAGCCGACCGACGACCAGCGAGCCGCTGCCAGGCCGTCCGGGCGCTGGCCGCGCGTTCGCCTGCTGGCCGCCCTCCTGACCGTGGCCGTGCTGGTCGCCGGGATGATCGGCTATCAGAAGCTGGCGCTCTACATCACCTATCTGCTCGTGGCCGTGATCGGCATCGGCGCCGCCGTCCTGATCCTGCGCAGCGTGGTGCACGAGGCCATCGGCCGGTTCCTGACCCAGCCGGTCGGGCGGATGGCCAGGATCCGCCATTCGCTGTTCCCGAACGATCGCGGCCTGTGGGTGTTCGAGACCGGCGCTGCCCTGTGCACCGACATCGTCCTCGGCCTGACCGCGCTGGTGGCTCTGGCGCCGGTGCTCGGCCTCAGCGGCACCGACCTCGCCGCGATCGGCACGGCGGTGCTGGAGGGGGCGACGGTCGGCGGCGTCCGCATCGCGCCCCTGAACATCCTCGGCGCCGTCGCCGCCTTTACCCTGGGGATCCTCGCCACCCGCTTCCTGCAGCGCCGGCTCGATGCCCGCTTCATCGAGAAGCTGCAGATCGATCGCGGCCTGAAGAACTCGATCCGCACCGGCATCGGCTATCTCGGCGGGCTGATCGTCGCGATCTTCGCCATCGGCCTGCTCGGGCTCGACCTGTCGAACCTGGCCCTGATCGCCTCCGCCCTGTCGGTCGGCATCGGCTTCGGCCTGCAGAACATCGTCCAGAACTTCGTCGCCGGCCTGATCCTGCTGGTCGAGCGGCCGGTGAAGGTGGGCGACTGGGTGGTGGTCGGCGGGGCCGAGGGCGTGGTCCGCCGGATCAGCGTCCGCGCCACCGAGATCCAGACCTTCCAGCGCTCCTCGGTGATCGTGCCGAACGGCAACCTGATCTCGTCCCAGGTCGTCAACTGGACCCACAAGGACAGGAACGGCCGGATCGACATCCCGGTCTCGATCGCCGCCTCGGCCGATGTCGAGACCGCGCGTGACACGCTGCTGGCGCTGGCCAAGGAGGACAAGCGCGTCAGCGCCTTCCCGGCGCCGGTGGTGGCGTTCAAGAGCTTCAGCACCGGGACCCTCGACCTCGAGCTGCGCTGCCATATCTCCGATGTCGACAACTTCGCCGGCGTCGGCACCGATCTGCGCTTCGCCATCTGGAAGGCGTTCCGCGAGGCCGGCCTGGCCTTCCAGCCGATCGCGGCCGACATCTCGCTGCCCCAGGCGGTGCAGGTGCTGGCGACCGTGCTGCGGGAGCGCAACGGCGCAGCCCATGGCGATGCCGCGGAGGAGGCGCGGGAGCCGTCGCATGCTGCATGACCTCGGCCGTGTCGTCGGCGCCATCGCCCGCGACCGGCTGGACGAGGCATCGGTGTACCGGCGCGAGCGGCTCTACGCCCGGCCGCGAGCGCCGGCCGGCCCGCCGGGCGTGCTGGAATGCCCGATCTGCGGCACCCGGGCGCGCCGCTTCCTGCGCTTCGGCCTGGAGGGGCGGCGCAACGCCATGTGCCCGGGCTGCGGCAGCGTCGAGCGGCACCGCTTCCTCTGGCTCTACCTGACCGCCCGGACCGGCCTGCTGACCGGCCGGCATCGGGTGCTGCATGCGGCGCCCGAGCCGTGGCTGGAGGCGCGGCTGCGCGGTCTGCCGAATCTGCGCTACCGCTCGGTCGACCGGTTCAGCCCCTTCGCCGATATCCAGGCCGACCTGACGGCGCTGCCCTTCGCCGACGGCGCTTTCGACGTGGTGATCGCCAACCATGTGCTGGAGCACATCCCCGACGACGGCGCGGCGATCGCCGAGCTGGCGCGGGTGTTGCGCCCCGGCGGCCGCGCCGTCCTGATGGTGCCGTTCGATCCGAAGGGGCCGACGCAGGAGGGGGCGGGCATCGCCGACCCGGCCGAGCGGATGCGCCGCTTCGGCCACCCCTATCATTACCGCATCAACGGCCGCGACTTCCCCGCCCGGCTGGCCTCGGCCGGGCTGGCGCCGATCGCGGTCGACAGCCGGGCCCTGCTCGGGCCGCATCTCCGCCGCCGCTTCCGGGTGAACCGCAACCACCTGTTCGATTGCCGCCGGCAATAGGCGTAGACGTCAGGGCTGCGGCATCGCAGTTCCTATACCAACGGCCCGAAATCTTGACCCGTCATGGCGAGCCCCGAAGGGGCGTGGCCATCCAGTGGCGCCGCCCTCTGGATGGCCACGGCGCTGCGCGCCTCGCCATGACGAAAGGGTGGAGAGCCGATCTCACGACCGTTGGAGTCGGTTGAGATGCATTTGATTAAAAATTAATTCATCATTGCCGCTCATCCAAACCTTTAAACTTGGCGAGACATCACGATGAATCCGCGATGAACTCTTTGATTTCAGGTTGATCGACCGTCAAAGCCTCCGTATTGATGCGGAAGGGGGCGGGACGAAACCCTGCACAGAGATGTTGGGAGCGGACGCCTGGCCCGAACTCTGACCAGGATGGCGGCACATGAAGATTTCGACTGTGTGTGCGGCGGGAACCGTTGCCGTGCTTCTGGCCACGCCCGTCATGGCCCAGCAGGCGACGGGGATCTATCTCGGCGCCGGCGCCGGCGTGAACATCCGGCAGGACCAGCGCTGGACCTTCACCGACCCGCGCACCGACGGCCATGCCGATGTCGCCTTCGACACGGCGCCGGCCGGCAACCTCTATATCGGCTATGATTTCGGGGCGATCCGGGCGGATATCGAAGGCAGCATCCGCCAGAACGACGTCGGCGATGTCGGGGTCAGCTGGGATTCGTTCCGGCTCAACCGGTTCATCACGGTTCCGGCGGGGAACGACGTCAAGGTCAACGTCAAGGGCCATGAGCGGACCATCGGCCTGATGGCCAATGTCTATTACGACTTCGAGTTCGGCTCGCCCTTCGTGCCCTATATCGGCGGCGGCCTCGGCGTCGGCTTCAACAACTGGAAGGTGAAGATTCCGGACGCCGACATCAACTTCGACTATGATTCGCCGCTCTTCGCCTATCAGGGCATCGCCGGCGTGTCCTATTACATCACGCCGAACTTGGCCGCGAACCTGGAGTACCGGTATTTCGGCGAGACCGACGCCGAATTCACCACGGGCAGCACCAAGATCAAGCTCGACGCCCCGGCGAACCACACCATCCTGGCCGGCATCAAATACGTCTTCGGGGTCGGCGCCGCCCCGGCCGGGCCGGCGCCGGAGACCCCGGTCGACGCCGGCCAGCGCAGCTATCTGGTGTTCTTCGATTTCGACAGCTCGCGCCTGACGCCGGAGGCGCGGTCGATCGTCGCCTCCGCCGCCACCGACGCGCTGCGCGGCCAGTCGACCCGGATTGACGTCACCGGCCACACCGACCGGTCCGGCACCGACGCCTACAACCAGGCCCTGTCGGTGCGCCGGGGCGAGGCGGTGCGCCGCGAGCTGGTCACGGACGGCGTCGCCGACAGCCTGATCGTGGTCCGCGGCGTCGGCGAAGCCGACCCGCTGGTCCCGACCGCCGACGGCGTGCGCGAGCCGCAGAACCGCCGGGTCGAGATCGTGATGAACTGACGATGGGCGGCATGGGCCGGGGGATCCCGGCCTACGCAGCCGCGACCAGCAGCCAGCCGCCCCAAGCGACCAGGCCGGCCCCGGCGGCGCGGCCGAGCCAGCGGCCGCCGGGAACCGTCTTCTCCAGCAGGACGAACAGCGCGATCGCGCCGACCCAGGCGAGGTTCATGACCCCGCCGACGAACAGCAGCAGCATCAGCGCCCAGCAGCAGCCAAGGCAGAACAGGCCGTGGCGGAGGCCGAGGCCGAACGGTCCCGACCGGCGGTGCCGGGTCAGGAATTCGGCCGGGGATCGGCAGCGGACGAGACAGGCCTGCTTCGGCGCGGTGAACTGCCAGGCGCCGGCGAGCACCAGCGCGCTGCCGGCCAGCACCGTGCTGGCGGTCGCCATCGCCGGGGACAGCAGGGCCAGGGAATCGAGCTGCCACTGCAAGGTGGCGGCCAGGACGCTGAAGCCCACCCAGACCGCGAGATAGCCGAGCGCGAACAGAGTGGTTGCGTCGTGCGGGGCGGCCTGGCGGCGATGGCGCTGCAAAGCGGCGTGGGTCAGCAGCATCGGCGCCGCCCCGGGCAGCATCATCGCCACCATCATCACCGACCACATCGCCACCATCAGGGCGAATGTGGCGCCGGTCCAGGGTATGGGCATCGCCGGGTCCATCGCCATGCCGGGCATCGCCATCCCAGGCATCTCCGCGCCGGGCATCTCCGCGCCGGGCATTTCCATGCCGATGCCGAGGCCGATATAGGTCCAGGCCGCGATGCAGGTGCAGGCGAGGGCGACGAACGTCACCAGGCGGTCGCGGCGCAGCACCGCCTCGATCGCGGAGGGCACGGCCGCCATCGCCGCCGGCTACGCCACCACCCCGGTGTTGCTGAGATGGATATGCGCGAACTGGGCATAGGTGCCGGCGAGATCCAACTCGAGGCCCGCGGCCGCCTTGGTCGTGCCGCTGCCGATCTCGGCCAGGCGGTATTCGAAGCCGTGGGGCAGGTCGATGCGGACGCGGTGTGCGGCGCCGGTCACCGGGTTGCGGATCGGCTCGCCCGTCACCTCGACCATGCCCGGCACGACGAAGCGCCCGCGGCGACCGTCGACGTCGATGTCGATCTCGATAGGTTCGAACAGCGGCTGGAGCCGATTCGGGCTCATGGCTGCGTATACCCACCACATCGTCGCCATGTCCTCGGTGTCCTGGCCGGTCATGATCCTGAGCAGGGCGTCGCGCTGCGCGGCGTCGGCCCGCTCATCGATGATCAGCTGCATGGTGCCGTTGCCGTGATGCACAGGCCCTGGCCAGATGTAGAGGCCGACGGCGCGCAGCCCGTCCAGGCTGACATCGCCGAAATGCCCGGATTCGATCAGGAAGCCGACCACGGCGCGGCAGTGCCCATGCGTCGGCAGGTCGTTGAACTGGCAGGGGCAGCCATAGGAGCAGTTGCAGTTGGCGAGCTCCGTCGCCTTCAATTCCCATTCCACCATCGTCTTGGCCTCCCCGAAGGTCTGTTGGAGCAGCCGAAACAATCGAACAAAGCATAGAATGATATTAAAATATTACGCCTTTTGGGAGACGGCGGCAATGCCGCCATCCGGAGGACGCCTCTACCGCCCCTCGCGCCGCCAGGCGGCCATCAGCCCGCCGAGGCCGAGGAACAGGGCGATCAGCGGCGGCAGCAGCGGCGTCTCGGTCATGCCGGTGACGGTGTAGTCGCCATTGCCGCGCAGGCCGAACCAGCCGGCGCCCGCGGCGGCCCGGTCCGGCCGGGTGCGGCGAAGGGTCGGCACGCCGTCGCTGGCCAACCAGGCGACGCCGCCGCCGCTGGCCTGGGTCACCGGCGCCAGCTTGTCGGTCACCGCCCGCATGTCGCTCAACTCCGGCGGGTTCAGCGTGCCGACCACGGCCAGCGCGGTCTTGTCGCCGTCGCTGACCCGGTAGATGCCCGGCCCCTGGGCGTTGACCCGGCCGGCATAGAGGCCGGGCGAGGCCTCGCTCAGCGTCACGCTCTGGGTCTTGCCGTCCGGGTCGGTCACGGTGACGGGCGGGTTGCTCTGGTCCAGGTTGCGGCGGCGGATCTCGATGCGCTGCCCGGCCGCCTCGGCGCGCAGCACGTTCTCCTCCAGCTCCGGCTCGCGCATCAGCCAATGGGCCAGGCGGCGCAGCAGCTCCGCCTGCGGGCCGCCGCCCTCGAAGCCGCGGCTCCACAGCCAGATCTGGTCCGACGCCATCTGCGCCACCCGGCCCTCGCCGACCCGGTTGAGCACCAGGAGCGGCCGGCCGCCGATCCCGGTCATCACCACATTGCCGCCATGCGGCACCACGTCGATCTGGCGGAACCAGCGGCCCCAGCTCGGGCCGCCGCCTGGGCCGCCGGTCGATCCGTCCAGCGTCGCCGTCACGGGATGGCGCTGGCCGAGGTCGGTCACCACCGGGCGGAAGCCCTGCTCCAGCACCTCGCCGGTCGGTTCAGCCGGCAGGATGTTGCCGATCGGCGTGCGGTACAGGCTCAGCGGCTCGGCGAAGGCCTCGCCGGAGACCTCGAGGAAGGCGCCGCCTTCCTCCACATACTGGGCGATGTTGCCGAGATAGAGGTTCGGCAGCACCCCCATCCGCCGGTAGCGGTCGAAGATGATGAGGTCGAAATCCTTGAGATTGGTCTCGAACAGCTCGCGGATCGGGAAGGAGATCAGCGACAGCTCGTTGATCGGCGTGCCGTCCTGCTTCTCCGGCGGCCGCAGGATGGTGAAGTGCACCAGATCGACCGAGGGGTCGGATTTCAGGATGTTGCGCCAGGTGCGCTCGCCCGGATGCGGCTCGCCCGACACCAGCAGCACGCGCAGCCGGTCGCGCACGCCGTTGACGACGATGGCGGCGCGGTTGTTGGCCTGGCTCAGCTCGCCCGGCAGCCCCTCGACCGCGAATTCGAACACGGTCGGACCGCCATGGTCGAGGCGGAAGCTGACCTGGGTGTCGCGCCCGACCGGCAGCTGCAGCGCCTCCGGCGCGCCGGCGTCCTTGGTCGCGGTCACGGTGGCGACGGCGCCGGGCTCGGCGTTCGGCAGGTCGTCGACCCTGAGTGTCACGGTCACGTCCTGGCCGACCAGGCCGAAGCTCGGCGCCTGGGCCACGACGATGCGGCGGTCGAACTCGTCCGGCCGGCCGGTCAAGAGCGTGTGCACAGGCCCGAAGGAGCTGCGGACCGCCGGGTCGGTCGGCACGTCGTGCACCTGGCCGTCGGTGATCAGGATGGCGCCGGCCAGCCGCCGCCGCGGCACGTCGGCCGTGGCCGCGCCCAGCGCCTCGAACAGATGGGTCTCGTCCAGCGGCGCGCCGGCGCCTTCACCGACGCTGACGAAGCGGGTCTCGAGATCCGGGAAGGCGGCAAGCTTGGTGCGCAGATCCGCCAAGGCGGCGTCGATCCGGGCGGGACGGTCCTCGATTTGGTCGGAGGGCGAGCGATCGACCACCACCACCGCGACGTCGCGGATCGGGTCGCGCTTCTCCTCCACCAGCGACGGGTTCAGCAGGGCGGCGGCCAGGGCGAGGAAGGCGAGGGTGCGCCAGCCCAGCCCGGGGGCGCGGCGCCAGGCGCCGACCAGCAGCGCCAGCACGGCGAGGCCGAACAGCGGTCCGAGGACGATCCAGGGCAGGAGAGGCGAGAGGGCGACCGAGGCGGCGTCCATATTCACTGCCCCAGCCGTTCCAGGATGGCCGGCACATGCACCTGGTCCGACTTGTAGTTGCCGGTCAGGGCGTACATCACCAGGTTGACGCCGAAGCGATAGGCCATCTCGCGCTGGCGCTCGCCGCCCGGCACCACCGGCAGCATCGGCGCGCCGCCCGGCCCGGTCGCCCAGGCCCCGGCCCAGTCATTGGCGCCGATGATGATGGTCGAGACGCCGTCATTGACCGTGGCGTCGGCGGTCTCCACCCACAGGTCGCCGCCGGCGTAGCGGCCGGGGAAGTCCTGCATCAGGTAGAAGGCGCGGGTCAGGATATGGTCCGGCGGCACCGGCGTCAGCGGCGGCACGTCCAGGCCCTGGGTCAGCTCGCGCAGCTTCTCGGCGCCCGGCCCGGCCAGCGCCCCGCCGCTGCTGCCCGTCGCCTGGTCGCGGGTGTCGAAGAAGATGGTGCCGCCGGTGCGCAGGAAGGCGTTCAGCTTGCCGATCGCGGCGTCGGACAGGGCCGGCTGCTCCGGCGTCATCGGCCAGTACAGCAGGGGGAAGAAGGCCAGCTCGTCGCTCTCGACATCGATGCCGACGGCGCCTTCGGCATTGACCGAGGTGCGGTCGCGCAGCACCTGGGCCAGGCCTTCCAGCCCGGCCTGGCTGACCGCGTCGACATCCTGCGACCCGGTCTCGACATAGGCGAGGCGGACATGGTTGGCCATGGCGATGATGCGGCTGTCGTCCTGCGCCCGCGCCGGTGCGGGCGACAGCAGCGACGCGGCGACGGCGCCGGCCACCAGCAGCGCCGCCGTGGTGGCGCGCCGCGGCGGGGTCAGCAGGCCGCGCATGAACAGGGCGATCAGCCCGTCCAGGATCAGCAGGGTCATGGCCAGGGCGAAGACCCAGGGCCGCAGGTCGACCTCGGCCGGGGCCTCGTAGCCCGCGACCGACACGCCGGGCGGCAGGCTCGGGATCGGCTCCAGGCTGGTCACGGCCGAGCCGAGGTTGAGGGCACGGCGGTTGTCCTCGGTGCCGTAGAAGCCGGGCGGGTGCTCCGGCCCCGGCACGGTGCTGGCGAAGGCCGGGCCGGCGATCGGCAGGGCCAGCGGCGGCGGCGGCACCAGCCGGCCGAGCCCGTCCAGCAGCTTGACCGGCGCCAGGCTGGCCTGGCCGCTGTCGCCGCCGACGCCGCTGCCCAGCGCCACGACGCGGCGCAGCATGTCGACGAACAGGCCGGAGAAGGCGAGGTTCGACCAGCCGGGCCCGGCGGTGGTGTGGATCAGGATCAGCCAGCCGCGGCCGCGCTTCTCGGCGGTGACGATCGGCGTGCCGTCGGTCAGCCGGGCCCAGGTCTTGTCGGCCAGGTCGGGCGACGGGTCGGCCAGCACCTGGCGCTGGATGCGCACATCCGCCGGGATGGTCAGGCCCTGGAACGGGCTTGTGGCATCGAACGGCGCCAGCGACATCGGCTCGGTCCAGGACATCGCGCCGGACAGGGTGCGGTCGCCGAAGCGCAGCGGCACCGGCACCAGCGGGTCCGGGTTGGCCGCCAGGATCGGCCCGGCGAAGCGGATCAGGGCGCCGCCGCCTTCCATCCAGCGATCGGCCGCCTGGCGGTCGGCCTCGGAGGACAGGGTGCCGTCCGGCAGCAGCAGCGCGGCCAGCCTGTCGGTCGGCTGGGTGCCGCCCAAGAGGTCGGCGACGCTGCCGCGGCGGATCTCGGCGAAGGGCTCCAGCGCCCGCTGCAGATAGTAGCTCTCGGTCAGCAGCGGCTGGGCCCGGGCGGTGTCCTGCGGCGCGGCCAGGCCGACCGGCCGGCGGCGCCAGCGCTCGTCGACCAGCACCGTGGCGCCGGCCGTGGTCTCGCCCTCGATCGATACCGCGGCGATGGCGTTGCGTGCGGTCGAGGGCAGCTCGAACCGGGCCTCGGCCTGGCGCTGACCGGCGGGGAAGCGGACCTCGGTGCGGGCCAGCGGGCGGCCGTCCTCGGCCGCGGCGCGCAGCACCAGCGGCACGTCGCCGACGGCGGCGGCACGCTTCACCGGGACGGTGAGGGCGGTGTCGACCACTTGCGGCGTGCCGACCAGATGCGCCAGGTCGAAGGCCTGCGGCGTCAGCACCTCCAGACTGCCGAAGCGCTGCAGCCGGGCGGCGAAGTCGCGCACCCCGTCCGCCTCTTTCTCGGCGGTGATGCCGTCGCTGGCCCAGACGACATGGACCGATCCGGGCAGGCGCAGCGCGTCGGCCGCCTTCAGCGCCGCCGCCCGGTCGGTCGGCCAGGGGCTGGGCGCCATATTATCGATCAGGCCGCGGGCCTCGCTCGGGCGCAGCAGGCGGCTCGCCGCCACCGGCTCGCCCGGGGCGGTCGGCGCGGTGGCCAGCAGCACCACGTCGCGGCCGGCGCGCTCGGCCTTGTCGACGGCGGTGCGCAGGGCCTCCTGCCGCTGCGGCCAGGCCTTGCCGGCGGCCCAGCCATTGTCGACCACCAGCAGCACCGGGCCGCTGCCGGGCAGTGCGGAGCCGGGGTTCAGCACCGGATGCGCCAGGGCGATGATAATCAGTGCCGCCAGGGCCAGGCGCAGCACCAGCAGCCACCAGGGCATCCGCTCCGGCGTCTCCTCCTGCGCCTGCAGGCCCAGCAGCAGGCGGATCGCCGGGAAGCTCAGGCGCCGCGGCGCCGGCGGCGTGACCCGCAGCAGCCAGTAGATCACCGGCAGCAGGATCAGCGCCGCCAGGATGGCGGGGGCCAGGAAGACGAGGCCGCCGAGCGTCACCATCTGGCCCTGCCGGTCGCGGCCCCGGACATCACGCCCCACAGACTCAGCAGCGCCGCCTCGGCCGATCTGTCGGTGCGGTGCACGGCGAAGCTCCAGCCGGCGCGGCGGGCGATCGCCGCCAGCCCGTCCTGGTGCTCGGCCAGGCGCTCGCGATAGGCGTCGCGCACCGACCGCACCCGCGGGATCAGTGCCGATTCGACCTCCTCGATGCCCTCGAAGCGGATGCGGCCCTCGAAGGGCAGCGTCGCCTCGGCCGGGTCGAGCACCTGCAGGATGTGGCCGCGCACGCCGCGGGCGGCATAGGCGGCGACCGAGGCGCCGAACTCGTCGAGCGGGGCCAGGCAGTCGCCCAGCAGCACCATGGCGGCGTGGCGCGGCACCCGCAGCTCCCATGGCACCGCCTTGCTGGCATCGTCCAGGGTGCCCCGGTCCAGCGCTGCGGCCAGGCGCAGCAGGCTGGCGCGGCCGGTCGCCGGCGGGGTGTCGCCGCCGATCAGCGCCACCCGCTCGCCGGCGCGGTTCAACAGCGAGGCCAGGGCCAGCAGCAGCACCTCGGCGCGATCGCGCTTGGTCGGCAGCGAGCGGTCGGAGCGGTAATCCATCGACGGCGAGGCGTCGCGCCACAGCCAGGCGGTCTGCACCGCGGCCCATTCGGTCTCGCGCTGGAACAGCCCTTCGGACTTGCCGGACTGGCGCCAGTCGATCCGGCCGATCGGCTCGCCGGCCTGATAGCGGCGGAACTGCCAGAAGCTCTCGCCGACTCCGACCCGGCGGCGGCCGTGCACGCCCTGGGCCACGGTCGAAGCGACGCGGTCGGCGGCGATCAGCAGCGGCGGCAGCGTCGCCGCCAGCGCATCGGCCGCCTTGCGCCGCCCGGCGCCGGTCAGGGGGGATGAACCGTCCGCCACCTCGGCCTCAGCCCAGGCGCGCGACCAGCCGCTCGACGACGTCGGCGATGGTGGCGCCATCGGCGCGCGCGGCGAAGGTCAGGGCCATGCGGTGCTGCAGGATCGGGCGGGCGAGGGCGGCGACGTCGTCGACCGAGGGCGACGGCCGGCCGGTCAAGAGGGCACGGGCGCGGCAGGCCAGCATCAGCGACTGGCTGGCGCGCGGGCCGGGGCCCCAGCCGACCATGCGCTGCACCTCGGGCAGGTCGGTCGAATCGGGCCGGGCGGCGCGGACCAGCGACAGGATCGCCTCCAGCACCGTCTCGCCGACCGGCAGCCGGCGCACCAGGCGTTGGGTCCGCTGCAGGGCCTCGGCGCTCATCACCGCCTCGATCTGGGCCTCGTGCACGCCGGTGGTGGCCAGCAGCATCCGCCGCTCCGCCGCCAGGTCAGGGTAGCCGACATCGACCTGCATCAGGAAGCGGTCCAGCTGCGCCTCGGGCAGGGGGTAGGTGCCTTCCTGCTCCAGCGGATTCTGCGTGGCCAGGACGTGGAACGGCTCCGGCAGCGGCAGGTAGCGGCCGGCGATCGACACCCGGTGCTCCTGCATCGCCTGCAGCAGCGCCGACTGGGTGCGCGGGCTGGCGCGGTTGATCTCGTCGGCCATCAGCAGTTGGCTGAACACCGGGCCGGGAATGAAGCGGAAGCTGCGGCGGCCGGTCTCGCTCTCCTCCAGCACCTCGGAGCCGAGGATGTCGGCCGGCATCAGGTCCGGCGTGCACTGCACCCGCCGCTCCTCGAGGCCCAGCACGGTGCCGAGCGTCTCGACCAGCCGGGTCTTGGCCAGGCCGGGCAGGCCGACCAGCAGGACATGGCCGCCGGCCAGGATGGTCACGAGGCTCTGGTCGATCACCTCTTGCTGGCCGAAGATGACCCGGCCGATCATGCTGCGCACGGCGGCCAGCCGCTCCACGGCCGCATCGATGTCGCCGGGCGTGGCCGGGGTGTCGAGCTCGGTCGGGACGGTCGTTTGCATGGGCGTGCCGCTCTGCCGGGGAACTGACGGATCTATTGCAAGAGTATGGCGGAATTGAGCGACGGCGAGTCGAAGAAAACGCAATCGGCCCGGGCGCAGTCTGACGCAGGCGCCATGGATGCGGCTTTGGCCGGTGCCCGGCGCGGCCCGAGCGCGGCGGACGAGGCCTATGACATCCGCATCGGCCGCGACGGCACCTGGTACTATCACGGCAGCCCGATCCGCCGCCTGCCCCTGGTCAAGCTGTTCGCCACCGTGCTGCGGCGCGACGCCGCCGGCGACTACTGGCTGATCACCCCGGCCGAGCGCGGGCGGATCACGGTCGACGACGCGCCCTTCGTCGCCGTGGCGGTGGAGGTGGCGGGGGCGGGCGAAGACCAAGTCCTGACTTTCCGCACCAATCTCGACGCGGCGCGCGAGGCAGGGCCGGAGCATCCGATCCGGGTGACCTTCGCCGCCGGCACCGGCGAGCCGTCGCCCTATATCCGGATCGCCGAGGGGCTCGACGCGCTGCTGTCGCGCCCGGTGTTCTACGAGCTGGCCGAGATCGCCGTCAGCCATGACGGCCGGATAGGGGTCTGGAGCCACCGGACATTCTTCCCGCTGGACCAGGCGTGACCACCGAACCGCCCCCGGGCGCGGCCGATCTGGAGCGGCTGCGGCGCTATCGGCCGCGCCTCTCCCGCGGCGACCACGACCTGAATCCGGACCTGAAGCCGCTGGCGAGCCTGCGTCCGGCGGCGGTGCTGGTGCCGATCGTCCGGCGGCCGGAGGGCGACACCATCCTGCTGACCCTGCGCACGCCGCACCTCAATGCCCATGCCGGCCAGATCGCCTTCCCCGGCGGCGGCGTCGATGTGGGCGACCCGGACCCGCTGTCGGCGGCGTTGCGCGAGACTGAGGAGGAGATTGGCCTGCCGCGCGGGAAGGTGGAGATCGTCGGCCGGCTCGACACTTATGTCAGCCGCACCGGCTTCGAGATCCAGCCCTTCGTCGGCCTGCTGACGCCGCCCTTGGAGACCGCGCCCGATCCGTTCGAGGTGGCCGAGATCTTCGAGGTGCCGCTGGCCTTCATCCTGGCCCCCAACAACCCGAAGCTGCACCGCATCACCGTGCAGGGGGTGGAGCGGCAATATTATGCCTTCCCCTATCGCGACCGCTATGTCTGGGGTGTGACCGCGGGCATCCTGCGGAATCTCCGCGACGTGCTGCACGGAACCACGGCCGAATGACGACACCGCACCGCCTGTCGCCGCTGCCCGGCTGGGCCACCGACCCCGCCGCCCGGGCGGTGATCGACGCCCTGTCGATCCCCGGCTTCGATCCGCGCTTCGTCGGCGGCTGCGTCCGCAACGCGCTGCTCGGCCGCGACGCCGCGGATGTCGACATCGCCACGCCGCTGCGGCCGGAGGCGGTGATGGTGGCGCTGCGCAACGCCGGGCTCGGCGTGATCCCGACCGGGTTGCAGCACGGCACGGTCACCGCCCGCTCCGGCGGCAAGAGCTTCGAGGTCACGACGCTCAGGATCGATGTCGAGACCGACGGCCGCCACGCCATCGTCGAGTTCACCGCCGACTGGCGGGCCGATGCGTCTCGGCGCGACTTCACCATGAATGCGCTGTCGGCCGATTTCGAAGGGGTGGTGCATGATTATTTCGGCGGCGTGGCGGACGCGCTCGCCGGCCGGGTCCGCTTCGTCGGCGACCCGGCGCAGCGCATCGCCGAGGACGGCTTGCGCATCCTGCGCTTCTTCCGCTTCCACGCCCATTTCGGCAGCGGCGAGCTCGACCCGCCGGCGCTGGCCGCCTGCGCCGCCGCGTCCGGCAGCCTCGACCGGCTGTCTGGCGAGCGGGTGCGGGCCGAGCTGCTGAAGCTGCTGGCCGCGCCAGACCCGGTGCCGGTGTGGCGGGCGATGGTCGAATCCGGCATCGCCCGGCACGTGATCGGCGAGGATGGCGACATCGCCCGGCTGCAGGGGCTGGTGCAGGTCGCGCCGGGCTCCGATCCGGTGTTGCGGCTGGCGGCACTGCTGCGTGGCGACGCGGCGGCGGTCGCGGCCCGGCTGAAGCTGTCGAATGACGAGCGCGACAGGCTGCTCGGGCTGCAGGACAGCACGCTCGACAAGGCGCCGGATGAAATCGGGGTGCGGCTCCTGTTGTACCGGCACGGCCGGGCCGGCGGCCGCGACCGGCTGCGCCTAGCCTGGGCCGCGGCGCCGACGCGCTGGAGCTTCAAGCGCGCCTTGGCGGCGCTGGAAAAGGAGCCGGTGCCGACCCTGCCGGTGCGCGGCCGCGACGTGGTCGCCCTCGGCGTCACCGGTCCCGCCGTCGGCCGCGCCTTGGCCGAGGTCGAGCGCTGGTGGATCGCCCGGGGCCTGCGCCCCGGCCGCGACGAAAGCCTCGGCCGGCTGCGGGAATTGGCGGGGGTCTAGGGTTCAAACGGGGAAACGAAATGACCGAGAATACGATCAGCGCCGGCGGCGTCGAGATCGCGACCGAGGCCTTCGGCGACCCGGCGCACCCGCCGGTGCTGCTGATCATGGGCGCCATGGCCTCGATGCTGTGGTGGCCCGAGGCACTCTGCCGCCGCCTGGCCGGGCAAGGCCGCCATGTGATCCGCTACGACAACCGCGACACCGGCCGGTCGACTGCCTATCCGCCCGGCGAGGCGGCCTACGGCTTCGACGACATGGCGGATGACGCGATCCGCGTGCTCGACGGCCACGGGCTGGGCCGCGCCCATCTCGTCGGCATGTCGCTCGGCGGCATGATCGCGCAGCTCGCGGCGCTGGCGCATCCGGACCGGGTGGCCTCGCTGACCGCGATCAGCACCTCGCCGGTCGGCACCGACACCTCGCATCTGCCCGGGACCACCGCGGCCTATATGGAGCATGCCGCGACCGGCGAATCGGTCGACTGGACCGACCGGGCGCAGGTGATCGACTTCATGTGCCGCGACGCCCGCGCCATCGCCGGCACCGCCCATCCGCATGATTCGGCGGCGGCCCGCCGGCTGATCGAGACCGATGTCGACCGCGCCCGCAGCTTCGCCAGCGCCACCAACCACTTCATGCTGAAGGGTGGCGACCGGTGGCGGGGTCGGCTGGGCGAGCTCCGGCCGCCGCTGCTGGTCATTCACGGCACGGCCGACCCGATCTTCCCGGTCGATCACGGCGCCGCCCTGGCCGCCATCGTGCCGGGCGCCCGGCTGGTGCGGATCGAAGGCGGCGGCCACGAGCTGCATCCGGCGGACTGGGACACCTACCTGGCCGCGATCACGGAGCACACCGCGGCGTAGCGGACCTACGCCGCCACCCTCTCCGCCGCGAGGTCAGCCCACAGCGCCTCCGGGATGTCGCGCCGCAGCAGGGCCAGGTTGCGGTCGACCTCCTCGGCTGACTGGTGGCCGACGACGACGCTGACGACGGCCGGGTGGCGCAGCGGGAACTGCAGCGCCGCCGCCGGCAGCGGTACGTCGTGGCGGCGGCACACCGACTCGATCCGCCGGGTCTGTTCCAGCACCTCGGGCGTCGCCGGCTTGTAGTGGTAGCGGGCGCCCTCGATTGCGCCGGTGGCCAGGATGCCGGTGTTGAACGGCGCCGCCACCAGCACCGAGATGCCGCGCTTCACGCAATCGTCCAGGAACGGCACCGAATCCTGCTTCAGCAGGGTGTAGCCGCCGGCCAGCATCATGCAGTCGAAGTCGCCGGCCTCGGCGAAGCGCTGGCACACCTGCCAGTTGCCGACGCCGACGCCGATGGCGCCGACCACGCCCCGGTCGCGCAGCTCCGCCAGCGCCGGATAGGCGCCGTCCATCGCCTCGGCGAATCGGGCCTCATAGGCGTCGCCGTGCAGGTCGGGGGTGACGTCGTGGATGAAGACGATGTCCAGCCGGTCGCGCTTCAGCTTGGCCAGGCTGCGCTCGACCGATCGCAGGATGCCGTCGCGGCTGTAGTCGAAAAGATTCTGGCCGTCCTCATTGGTGCGGCCGGCCTTGGTCGACAGTACATGCTCGCCGCGCGGCCGGTCCGCCAGCGCATTGCCGAAGCGCGTCTCGCTGACCCCGGCGGCATAGAGGGCGGCGGTATCGAAATGGCGCAGTCCGCGGTCCCAGCAATGGTCCACCAGCGCGGCCACGGCGGCATCGCCGATCGAGCTGAACAGGCTGCCGCCGCCGATGCCCAGGCGGGACACGCGCAGCGTGGTGCGGCCGACCGGGCGGCGCTCAACGGGATCGAACATGATGCTCCTCGGGCTGGGCTGATGGCCCATCTTGGCACCATTTCTCGTCCGAGGGTCCAATAGAGATTCCGCCGCACATGGCCGACACTTCCGCCGGAAACGACCATCCGGGTCAACGAACCTAAAGGGAGAAACGCGATGAGCGAGTCCATACACCCGGTCGTCGACGGCGGCGTGCGCCAAGGGTCCGGCAGCTTCCAGGGAGGCACGCTGACCTGTCTGTGCACCGATCGTCCCGTCAAGGTGCGCATCGAGGGCGACGTCGCCCACAACCATGCCTGCGGCTGCACCAAGTGCTGGAAGCCGAAAGGCACGGCCTTCTCGGTCGTCGCCGTGGTGCCGAGCGACAAGGTGACGGTGCTGGAGAACGGCGACAAGCTGGCGGTGGTCGATTCGAGCGCCCTGATCCAGCGGCATGCCTGCAAGCAATGCGGCGTGCACCTGTACGGCCCGGTCGAGCGCGACCATCCGTTCAAGGGCCTGTCCTTCATCCATCCGGAGCGGTTCGACAACGCCGGCTATGCCGCGCCGACCTTCGCCGCTTTCGTCTCGTCGATCATCGAATCGGGCGTCGATCCCAGCCGCATGGACGGCGTCCGCGCCCGGCTGACGGAGCTGGGGCTGCCGCCCTATGACTGCCTGTCGCCAGGTCTGATGGACTACGTCGCGACCTGGACCGCCAAGCGCTCCGGGGCTTTGCCGGCTTAGCGCTGGCTGAGCCGGATCGGATCATCCCGATCTGACCACGGCAGTGAGTTTTTGCCTCTCCCGCTTGCGGGAGAGGTCGGAGACGCGGAGCGGCTCCGGGTGAGGGGATTTTGTCGAGGCTGGGACCAGCTCTCACCCGGTCGTCCTGCGGACGCCCGGCCTCTCCCGCCAGGCGGGAGAGGCAATTTGATTGCGCTGGGCACCTATCGATCCCAGCCTCACCCTTCCCGTTGCATCCGCTGGCGCCGGGCGAGTTCGGCCTCGGTCGGCTCGGCCAGGGCGAAGGATCCGGTCGTCACCTCGCCGGACCGCGCATAGCGGCTGATCACCACCCCGGTGGTCGAGGCCTTGCTGTCGACCAGCTTCAGCCCGGCCGGGATGGCGCCGCGGCCGAACAGCCGCTTGCCGGAGCCGAGCACGACCGGGAAGGTCAGCAACCGGAACTCGTCGATCAGGTCGGCCGCCAGCAGGGTCTGGATCAGGTCGGTGCTGCCCTGCAGCAGCAGCGTCGGGCCGTTGTGCCGCTTCAGCTCCGCGACCGCCTCGGCCGCGTCGCCGCGCAGGGCCACCGAGTTCTGCCAGGCCAGGGGCGCGGCCGAATGCGTGGCGACATATTTGGTCACCCGGTTGAACACCTTGCCGATCGGATCGTCCGCTCCGACATGCGGCCAGTGGGCGGCGAAGATCTCGTAGGTCTTGCGGCCGAGCAGCAGGTCGAAGGGGGCGTCGAAGGTCTCCCCCATGGCCTGGCCCATGACGTCGTCCCAGTGATGAAACGTCCAGCCGCCCAGCGCGAACCCGCCGGTCGGATCCTCCTCCGGCCCGCCCGGGGCCTGCATCACGCCGTCCAGGCTGACGAACGCGGCGGTGACGACCTTCCTCATCTCGATCTCCTGTCGATGGCGGCGTCTCGCACGCCGGGATCGATCCAAGGACGGTCGGGGAGGCGGCGATCCGACATGCCGCCTCCCGTTCTGCGTCCGCCGCGACGACGCTACTTCATCACCGCGACGAAGCTGGCGGTGTAGCCGGCCGGGCTGTTACTGCCGTGGGGCTTCACCCGGACGATCGAGCCGACCAGCGCCGGAACCTGCCTAATGCCGTTGGGCCATTTGTAGGCGAGACAGCCATTATAGGCGTACTCCCAGCCATCGGTTGAGGTGCCCGGCCGTCCGTACCCGACGATCGAGAATGCGACGGGGGTGTCGGGACTGCCCCGCGTCATTGTGCCCTTAAGATCCATGCCGCCGCCCTGCCAATCGAGCAGGGCGAAGAAATCGGTGCTCGAGACAGGCTCGATGTTGAGATCCGCCTCCGCGAAAATCAGGGCGAGCGCCTTCTTCGGGTCGTCCCCGACGAGGGCGGGGTCGTTGTGGAAGCTGCGATAGGTCCACTTGCCGGCGATGTCTGAACTGGAGCTGGCCATCGGAAAAACTCCTTCTGTCGAGAAATGCGGTTGAGGCAATGACGAGATCTCACCAAGCGAACGGACAGCTTGGCGGTACCTTCAGATCACTGGGGAACGGCGGCTCGGGGTAATATTGGATCGTGCGCTGGACCTCGCGGGCCGCGTCGTCTCCCCTCAACAGCCGGACCAGGTGCAGCGATTCATCGAGCCCGGACGAAATGCCGCCGCCGGTCAGGCGGTTGCGGTCGCGGTGGAAGCGCGGAAACCCCTCCACGACGGAGATTTTCTCGAACTCCTTCAGGCAAGGGATGAACGCCCAATGCGTGGTGGCGTGGTAGCCATCGAGCAGCCCTGCCGCTGCGAGGAGCAGCGCGCCCTCGCACACCGAGCAGACCCAGCCTGCGCCGGGGCCGATGCGAAGCAGGAAATTGAGAAGGTCGCGCGGCTTCTCTCCCCGCATGATCGGCGCCAGCGCCGCCGGATCGCCGCCGGGAACCCAGAGGATGTCGAGCTCCTTCGTGTCGTCAAAACAATGCGTGGCGAGGAAGCGAAAGCCGTCGCGCATCTCGATCGGCGTGTCGGTCGAGGCGGCGAGCAGCCGCAGCTCGGCGTCCGGCCAGGCCCATTTGAACACCTCGTGCGGGGCCGTGACGTCGAGCAGATCGACCTTCTGGTAAACCGGGATACCGATGATCATCCGATTGTCTCCACGGCCTGCCGGACTGCGGTGACGGGCTGCGATCAGGCCACGGCGAGACTACAAAAATCAGCTGCGACTTCAGGACCGCGTTTCAGCCGGCGTTAATTGCGTACAGGGATATCAGTAGTGCTAATCAGGGGCGCGGCTCGCAATGGTCGGGTCAGAAATTCAGAACAAATGAATCTATCTATAGAATAACCTCTCGGGCTCGGAATTGCAATTTTTCTCGGCCATGGCGTCCGCCGCGCCATCCGGGTCGCCCTCCGGTTCGTTTGGGGTCCGCGCATCCGCGCCACTCCCGCTGCCGATATTAAAAAATCGTCATCCCCGCGAAGCGGGGATCTGGTCGGCTCCGCCAGCGGGAGATTCCCGCTTTCGCGGGAATGACGGCCAAAAGGAAACAGGACGGGGCGCCCCTACGGCCAGGCGACCAGCGGCGGCAGCGACATCAGGATGGCCTCGGTGTTGCCGCCGGTCTTCAGGCCGAAGGTGGTGCCGCGGTCGTACAGCAGGTTGAACTCGACATAGCGGCCGCGGCGCTGCAGCTGATGCGCCCGCTGTTCCTCGGTCCAGGGCCGGTCCATATGGCGGCGGACGATGCCCGGATAGGTGTCGAGGAAGGCCAGGCCGACATCGCGGGTGAAGGCGAAATCGGCCTCCCAGTCGCCGCCGTCGAGATTGTCGTAGAAGATGCCGCCGACGCCGCGCGGCTCGTCGCGGTGCGGCAGGAAGAAGTACCGGTCGCACCACTCCTTGAAGCGCGGGTAATAGCCGGGGTCGTGCCGGTCGCAGGCGGCCTGCAGCGCGCCGTGGAACGCCGTCGTGTCGGCCTCGTCCGGCACCATCGGCGTCAGGTCGGCGCCGCCGCCGAACCAGCCGATCGAGGTCTCGATCCGCCGCGTATTCATGTGCACCGCCGGCACCAGCGGGCTCTGCAGATGGGCGACGACGCTGATGCCCGAGGCCCAGAACCGGCCGTCGCCCTCGGCGCCCTTGATCTGCGCCCGGAACGCCTCCGAGAACTCGCCATGCACGGTCGAGATGTTGACGCCGACCTTCTCGAACACCCGGCCGCGCATCGTCGACATCACGCCGCCGCCGCCGCCCGGCCGGTCCCAGGCCCGGCGCTCGAAGCGCCCCGCCGGCCGGGCGGCGAGTGGGCCGGCATAATCGTCCTCGATCGCCTCGAAGGCGGCGCAGATCCGGTCGCGCAAAGTCGCGAACCAGGCGGCGGCTTCGGCCTTGCGGGCCTCGGTCGGGTCGGGCGGGGTCTGGCTCATGCGGCGGGCCTCTGTTGCAGCGCCGGCACCATAGGGCGGGCGGAAGGGAGCGGGAATGGCCAACCGCGCCCCAGGCGTGGCGGCGTCAGGGCCCGACACCGGTCTGGCGAATCGCTTCGCCCAGAACCATCGCCGCCGCGGTCGCGACATTGATCGAGCGCGCCTCCGGCCGCAGCGGGATGACGATGCGGGCATCCGCCGCAGCATGCACCGCCTCGGGCACGCCGGCGCTCTCGCGCCCGACCATGATCCGGTCGGAAGGGGCGAAGGCGAAGCTCGTATAGGGCTGGCTGGCCCTGGTGGTCAGCAGCACCAGCCGCCCGGCATGGGCCGTCTCGGCATAGCGCCGCCAGCTGGTCCAGCGCGTGAGATCGAGGAAATCCGCGTAGTCCATGGCCGCGCGCCGCAGCCGCCGGTCGTCGACCAGGAAGCCGCAGGGCTCGATCAGGTCGACGGCGACGCCGAGCGCCGCCGCCAGCCGCATCATCGTGCCCGCGTTCTGCGGGATGTCGGGTTCGTAGAGGACGAGGCGCATGATTGGCTCGGCTGGTCCGCGGTGCTGCGTCGCTGGGTGGTTCTAGCGAATTGCAAGGGTCGGAATGGCATTGTATAGACCCCAGGCCGCCTCCTGCCCGGGATACGGCGTCGTCGCCCGGGCCCGAAGCCAGCTCGGGGGCGCGGGGGAAGATAAGGTCGACCAAGAAGGACCGTTGCAACAATGTCGGATACCACCCTCCAGGGCGCGCCGGGCCCGAGTCATACGCCAACCGGGGATCACGCATCCGGGGAGGGGGGCACTCGTCGCGACTTCCTGTATCTCCTGACCGGCGCGGTGGGCGCGGTCGGCGTCGCCAGCGTCGCCTGGCCCCTGATCGACAGCATGAACCCGTCGAAGGACGTCCTGGCCCTGGCCTCGATCGATGTCGACCTGACGCCGGTCGCGGTCGGCCAGTCCCTGACCGTGAAGTGGCGCGGCAAGCCGGTGTTCATCCGCCACCGGCCGGAAGACCAGATCAAGGCCGCGGAAGAGGTTCCGCTCAGCCAGCTGCCGGACCCGCAGCCCGATTCGGCGCGCGTGCAGAAGCCGGAATGGCTGGTGGTCATCGGGGTCTGCACCCATCTCGGCTGCATCCCGCTGGGCCAGAACCCGGGTGAGAACCGCGGGCCGTATGGCGGCTGGTTCTGCCCCTGCCATGGGTCGATCTACGACACCTCCGGGCGCATCCGACAAGGCCCGGCACCGCAGAATCTCGCTGTGCCGACCTACGCCTTCACCGCCGACACCAAGGTCAAGATCGGCTGAGCCGCTCGTTCCGGAGATTTCCCATGGCCCACTCAGCCCAGCCCTCGACCTTCCAGAATCCGGCGATCCGCTGGATCGACTCGCGGCTGCCGATCTTTTCGATGATGTACAAGGAGTACGGCGAGTACCCGGCTCCGCGGAACTTCAACTACCTTTGGAACTTCGGCGCCATCGCCGGGATGATGCTGGTGATCATGATCGCCACCGGCCTGTTCCTGTCGATGCAATACACGCCGCATGTCGATTTCGCCTTCCAGTCGGTCGAGCGCATCATGCGCGACGTCAATTACGGCTGGCTGATGCGCTACATCCATGCCAACGGCGCGTCGATGTTCTTCATCGCCGTCTACATCCACATCTTCCGCGGCCTGTATTACGGCTCCTACAAGAGCCCGCGTGAGCTGGTGTGGATCTTCGGCGTCCTGATCTTCCTCTTGATGATGGCCACCGCCTTCATGGGCTATGTGTTGCCCTGGGGCCAGATGAGCTTCTGGGGCGCCACCGTCATCACCAACCTGTTCTCGGCCATCCCGCTGGTCGGCGAGAACATCGTCACCTGGCTGTGGGGCGGCTTCGCCGTCGACAACCCGACGCTGAACCGCTTCTATTCGCTGCACTTCCTGCTGCCCTTCGTGATCCTCGGCGTCGTCGTCATCCATGTCGGCGCCTTCCACATCACCGGCTCGAACAACCCGTCGGGCATCGACCCGAAGGGGCCGCAGGACACGTTGCCCTTCCATCCGTACTACACGGCCAAGGACAGCTTCGGCATTGCCGTGTTCCTGATCTTCTATGCCTTCATCGTGTTCTTCGCGCCGAACCTGATGGGGCATGCCGACAACTACATCCAGGCCAACCCGCTGCAGACCCCGGCGCATATCGTCCCGGAATGGTACTTCCTGCCGTTCTACGCGATCCTGCGCTCGATCACCTTCAGCCTGTTCGGCATCCCGGCGAAGCTGCTCGGCGTCATCGCCATGTTCGGCGCCATTGCCATCCTGTTCGTGCTGCCCTGGCTCGACACCAGCCGGGTGCGCAGCGCCCGGTTCCGGCCGATCTACCGCTGGTGCTTCTGGCTGCTGGTCGCCTCGGTGATCGGCCTCGGCTACGCCGGGTCGCAGCCGCCGGAAGGGCTGCCGGTGGTGATCGGCCAGGTCGGCATGGTCTACTACTTCGTGCACTTCCTGGTGATCCTGCCGATCCTGGGCAAGATCGAACGGCCGCTGCCGCTGCCGCGCAGCATCAGTGAATCCGTCCTCGGGCCGTCGGCCGCTACGAATACGGTGAAGGCGTGACCATGCCGCTCCTCGACAAGATCATGCTCAGATCCGCCCTCACCGCCGCGGCCCTGCTGCTGACGCTCGGCGCCGTCCTCCCGGCCGCCCAGGCGGCGGAGGGCAGCGTCGAGCCGCCGGAGCAGACCTGGACCTTCGGTGGCTTCTTCGGCACCTTCGACCGGGCCTCCGCCCAGCGCGGCTTCCAGGTCTACAAGGACGTCTGCTCGACCTGCCACTCGATGCATCTGATGTCCTACCGCGACCTGACCGGGCTGGGCTTCAACCAGGACGAGGTCAAGGCCATCGCCGCCGAGTATAAGGTGGCCGACACCAACGATGCCGGCGAGCCGATCGAGCGCACGGCGCTGCCCTCGGACAAGTTCCACAACCCGTTCCCGAACGACAAGGCGGCGGCGGCGGCGAATGGCGGCAAGGTGCCGCCCGACCTGTCGCTGATGGCCAAGGCGCGCGGCGAGGGCGGCGAGACCGACGGCCCGAACTACATCTATGCTTTCCTCACCGGCTTCCACGACGCGCCGGAAGGCTTCCAGGTGCCGGACGGGCTGAACTACAACGCCTACTTCCCCGGCCACGTCACGGCGATGCCGAACATCTTGACCGACGACGCGGTGACCTACAGCGACGGCACCAAGGCGACGCATCAGCAGGAGGCCTGGGACGTCGTCAACTTCCTGATGTGGACGGCCGAGCCGTCGATGGAGGAGCGCAAGCACACCGGCGTCAAGGTGGTGCTGTTCCTGATCATCTTCGCCGGCCTCCTCTACTCGGTGAAGCGCAAGGTCTGGGCCAACGCCCACTGATCCTGCGCGGCCGATGATCCATGACGGGGCGGTGCTTGCACCGCCCCGTGCTATTTTGGGCAGGCGTTTTCCCGGGAGGCCTCTATGGACCGGACCGAGACCCGACCGCTCGCGCTGCCGCCCGACATCCGCGGCCTGAACCTGTTCACCACCGACCGCGACCTGCAGCGCCGCCTGGCACGGCGCAGCCCCGACCTGCTGCCGCGCTTCGGCGACCGGCTGGCCGAGTTCGGCGCCTGGGTCGGCGAGGCGGTGGAGGCGCAGGCCGACTACACCAGCCGGCACGCCCCGCCGCGGCTCGAAAGCCATGACGGCGCCGGCGCGCCGGCCGGCCGGGTGGTGCTGAATGCCGAGTACCGCGCCTGCCACGCCGACGCCTATCGCCGCGGCGCCGTCGGCTTGGCCTTTGGTTCAGAGGGGGGCGGGCTCGAGCGGGCGCCGCATCTCCTCTCCTTCGTCATGGGCGGGATGCTGTCCCAGGCCGACGTGTCGCTGCATTGCCCGGTGACGATGACCGGCGCCGTCGCCTGGGTGCTCGACCGTCTGGCGCCGGACCCGGTGCGCAGCCAGTGGCTGCCGCTGCTGACCCGGATGGACGGCCAGGCGCTCAGCGGCGGCACCTGGGCGACCGAGTTGCATGGCGGCACCGATGTCGCCGCCACCACCACGGTGGCGGAGCCGGACGGCGCCGCCTGGCGCCTGACCGGGCTGAAATGGTTCACCAGCAATGCCGGCGCCGGTGTGGCACTGGCCACCGCCCGGCCGCGCGGCGCGCCGGACGGGGCGCGCGGCCTGGGCTGCTATCTGGTGCCCTCGGCGCTGCCGGACGGCACGCCGAACCGGCTGCATGTCCGCCGGCTGAAGGACAAGGTCGGCACCCGCGGCCTCGCCACCGGCGAGACCGTGCTGGACGGCGCCTGGGCGGTCGAGGTGGCGCCGCCGCCGCATGGCCTCAAGGCGATGCTCGAGGCGCTGGAATACAGCCGGGTGCACAACGCCTTCGGCGCCGCCGGCATGCACCGCCGCGCCCTGCTCGAATCGCTGGCCTGGGCCAGCCACCGCCGCGTCGGCGGCACGCTGCTCCGCTCCACGCCGATGATGCGCGACGCGCTGCTCGACCTCGCCGCGACCCAGGAGGCCTCGGCGGTGCTGGCCTTCGAGGCGGCCATGGCCTTCGAGGCGCCGGGCGAGGAGCCGGCGGTCGAAGGCTGGCGCCGCGCCGCCGTAGCGCTGGCCAAATACTGGACCGCGGCCGAGGCAACCGCGGCGGCCGCCCAGGCGGTCGAGATCGTCGGCGGCAACGGCTACACCGAGGAATGGCCGACCGCCCGGCTCTACCGCGACGCGCTGGTCACCGCGGTGTGGGAGGGGCCGGCCAATGTCCAGGCGCTGGAGTTCCTGCGCGCCACCATCGGCAAGCTGCCCGGCGACCAGGCCTTGCTCGACCGCATCTCCGGCATCCTCGATTCGGCGCCCGGGGCGCTGCAGCCGATCGCGGCACGGCTGCGCCCGGTGCTCGACAGCTGCCGCACCGGCTTCGCCCATCTGCGGGCGCGGCCGGAGGACGGGCCGCGCCTGGCCCGGCGGCTGATGCATCCGGCGGCGGAGCTGCTGGCCGCGTCGCTGATGCTGGAGGAGGCGGCGGCCGACCTGGCCGAAGGCGACCGGCGCAAAGCGCTGATGGCTGGCCGGTTCGCCCTCCGGCTCGATCCGCACGCCGTAGTGGACCTCGGCGAGGATCCGTTGCATGCCCTGTTCGACGATATCATCGGCTATGGACTCTGCCCCGCATGACTCCGCTTTCGGTTTCCGCCCACGACCTTCTGGCCTTCTGGTTCGAGGAGTCCGGGAAGGATCGCTGGTTCTCCGGCGATGCCGGCTTCGACGCCGAGATCCGCGCCCGGTTCCTGACCCTGCATGAGGAGGCCGCTGCCGGCAGGCACGACGACTGGGCCGGCTCGCCGCTGGGCGCTGTGGCGCTCTGCATCCTGCTCGACCAGCTTCCGCGCAACCTGTTCCGCGGCACGCCGCGCGCCTTCGCCTCCGACTCCAAGGCGCTGGCCGTGGCCAAGGCGGCGGTCGAACAGGGCTTCGACCGGGACCCGGCGCTGACCGACGACCACCGGCTGTTCCTCTATCTGCCCTTCGAGCACAGCGAGGACCCGGCCGACCAGCGGCGCAGCCTGGCGCTGCAGGCCGCCGGCATCGCCGACCCGGAATATGTCGGCTACGCCCGGCGCCATCTCGCGGTGATCGAGCGTTTCGGCCGCTTCCCGCACCGCAACGCCATCCTTGGCCGCGCCAGCACGCCGGAGGAAGAGGCGCATCTGGCCGAGCATGGCGGCTTCTGATGGCGGCGATCACCGGGCTCGACCATGTCATCCTGGCGGTGGCGGCGCTGGATGCCGCGCGCGACACCTGGCGCCGCCTCGGCTTCACCGTGACGCCGCGCGGCCGCCACATCGGCTGGGGCACCGCCAATTACTGCATCATGCTCGAGGCGGATTACATCGAGCTGCTCGGCGTGCTCGACCCGACGCAGTTCGACAACGGCCTCGGCGAGCGCCTGGCACGGGACGGGGAGGGGCTGCTCGGCATTGCGCTCGCCACCCGCTCGGCCGATTCGACCGCGGCCGCCTTTGAGGCGGCCGGGGCGGGGGGAGAGCCGGCGCGCGACCTGGCCCGGCTGCTCGATCTGCCGGAAGGGCCGGTGCAGCCCTCGTTCCGCCTGTCCTATCCGGCCCGGCGCGACGCCTTCGGCCTGCCGCTCTTCGCCACCGAGCACCGGACGCCGGAGCTGTTGCGCCGGCCGGAGTGGGAGCGCCACGCCAACGGCGCCACCGGGATCGTCCGGCTCGACCTCCCGACCCCGCTCGCCGAATCCGCTCTGGCCGCCTGGGCGGCGCTGGACGGGGCGCGGCGCGGGGGCGAGTCGGTCGTGATCGGCGGATTCACCCTCGGCCTCGGCGACCAGCCGATGCTGCACATCGCCACCCGCGATCTCGACGCCTGCGAATCGGCGCTGCGGGCCGGCCATGTCGCCCATGCCCGGCACCCGGGCGAGGTGCGGGTGCCGCCGCTACCGGGAACCGGCCTGGCGCTGCGCTTCGCCGCCTAGCCGTCCACCCGCCGGCCGGTCGAGGCGACCGGCGCCTCCTCGGTCAGCTGCCGGAACTGCCGGTCGATCGCCTCGACCCGGCGCCGGAACTCGGTCCGGTCGCGGCCGGCCAGGGTGGTGCCGGTCGGCAGGTCGACGCTCAGCGGGTTGACCTGGGCGCCGGCGACCAGGACCTCGTAGTGCAGATGGGGGCCGGTCGCCATGCCGCTGGACCCGACATAGCCGATCACCTCTCCCTGCTTGACCCGAGCGCCCTTCTTCAGCCGGGCGAAGCGGCTCATATGGGCATAGGCGGTCGACAGCCGGCCATTGTGCTGCAGCCGGATGACCCGGCCATAGCCGCGCTGGGTGCCGATCAGCTCCACCGTGCCGTCGCCGGCGGCATAGATCGGGGTGCCGCTCGGGGCGCCGAAATCGACGCCGCGATGCATCCGGGTGTAGCCCAGGACCGGATGGCGCCGGGCGCCGAATCGCGAGGTCAGCCGCGCCCCGTCGACCGGGGTGCGCAGCAGCAGCCGGCGCACGCTGGTGCCGTCGCTGTCGTAATAGTCGACCGTGCCGTCGCGGCTCTCGAACCGGTACATGGTCAGGGTCTTGTCGCCGAGCTCGAGCCGCGCCATCTCGACCGGCCCGAGCCGGGCGACGCTGCCGTCCGGGCTGTGATCCTGGCTGAACAGCACGGCGAATCGGTCGCCCGGCTGCAGGTCGCGCTGGAAATCGACCGAATAGGCCCAGGTCTTCAGCAGCGACAGCACCACCGCATCCGGCACCCCGGCCGCGGTCGCATCGGCATAGAGGCTCGAATCGATCTCGCCGGCGATGCCGACCGGCCGGCTCTCCAGCACCCGTTCGGCCTCGCTGCTGCGGAAATTGCCGTCGGAGGTGCGCCGGGCGGTGACGGTGCGATCCACCTCCGGCATCAGGCTGACCGCCTTCAGCACGCGCTCGCCGCCGCTGCGGTCGAAGGTGACGGTGACCGGCTGGCCGATTCGCAGCTTGGTCGGGTCGTACAGCCCGTCCAGGGCGGCCGCGGCGGCATGGGCTTCGTCCTCGGCGATTCCGGCCTCGGCCAGCAGGCCGGTCAACGTGTCGCCCGCCGCCACCTCCACGACCCGGCGCTCGGGGCCGCGCGGGGCCTGCGGCCGGCTCAAGCCGTCGGCGAGGGCCGCCAGCACCCAATCCGCCGGCTCATCCGGGGCGGGAAGCAGCGCGTCATAGGCGATCTGGTCGCGAAGGTCCGAGCGGAGCCTCGGGATGGCCGGGCCGGCGGTGGCGGCATCGGCCGGGTGCGGCGATTCGGGGAGGAGAAAGGCACCGGCCCCGAGACCGGCCAAAGCGAGAATCGACAGGACTCCGAACGGGACGATTCGCAATGGATGGGTCTCCGAGGGGCGGTGGGGAGGCCGCCCGCTGGCCGGGGCGCGCCTGAATCACCGGCGGAACATGCGGGAGAGGGGGAATCGGGTCAACCGGCTGGGGCACCCGAAATCTCACCCACAACCCCTTGCGCGCGCACGCGTGTATATCCATCTAGGGATCGCTGGGACGGCGGAAGCGGCCGGCCCGGCGGTGTTCCGAGGCCCTGTGCCTTGCGCGGGAAAGCACCTCGCGAGGAGAAAACGCTGTTCGAAAAATTTTCGTCACAAAGCGTTTGACAGGCCCGGATCACCCTCCTATAAACCGCCTCACCGACGACGACCCCGGCGGCGAGCGAAAGCGAAACGGCGGGTCGGGCAGGGCGGCAGATGAAAATCTGGTTGCACTGAGAAGTCGGAAGGA
>NZ_VCCH02000218.1 GCF_005938675.2 Mycobacterium sp. KBS0706 | reverse complement strand
GGCCTTCGACCACTATCGCAAGGGCGAGTTCGACGACGCGTTGACCGAGGCGAAGCAGATCCAGCTGCCGCAGTTCTACGGCACCCACCTGGTGCTGGCGGCGATCTATGGCAAGCTTGGCCGCCAGGCAGAAGCGCAGGTGGCCGTGGCCCGGCTGCTGGAACTGCGCCCGGATTATGCCGCCGAGATGCGGGATGACTTCCGCTCACGACACTACACCGACGCCTTGATCGACATGCTGGCGGATGGCCTGCGCCGGGCGGGCCTCGTCATCCGATAGGAACGGGCAAGAGACCGGCTGATCGCGGCAGCTGGCCGGCAACCGCGAAGAATATACATTATTTAGGAAATAGCAGTTGTAGCTGAAATCGGATACTCCACTCCGGGCCACCGTCCGGACGTTCGACGTTGTAGTAGCTTGCGAGTTGGGCATTGATCGGCTGGCCGCCAATTTTGAAGATCGTGCCGACGCCGCCGCCCACGGGCACGGTCCAGGTGTCACTGGCCTTGGCGTCCCAGTTCGCGGTGATGATCGGAGAGGATACCAAGTACCAGCCGCCACGCAGGTTGTAGTTGACGAAGGGCTGGATCGTCAGTTGGCTGAACTCCCCGCGGTCGCGGTTGCCGCCATAGGACCACAGTTGATTGGCGAGCGCCCCGACCACCCAGGGGCCATCCATTATCAGAGCCACGGCCGCCGGCCCGGCGGCCCATTGCTCGTTGCCCAGCGTGAGGTCAGTCCCCGTCGGGAACTGCAGGACGGGACCCACGCCCCAGATGAAGCTCGTGGCCTTGGCCGGCGACAGGTAGAACTGCATCTGAATGTCGCCGAGCCCGAATTCGTCGCCGATGCCTGGCCCCAGAGGCGGTTGATAGAGGATCGGCAGGATCGTCCGGCTGATCAGGTTCCAATCATCGCTGATCCGGAACGGCAGCACCGGCTGCACATTGAGGAGGTACTGCAGATCTTCGTTTGGGCCGACGCCGAAATTGAAATTGTTCTGCAGTGGCACCGAGATCAGAGACGCCACCGGATTTTGTGCCTGCTTCGCCAGGTCGGACTCGTTCGGTGCCTGGCTTTCACCTGCTGGCGTCGCCTCCTGGGCCATGGCGACCGACGCTTCGATCGAGACGATTGCGGTGAGAGCCGCGAGCCGAAGGAGAATGCGGCGGAGCGGCGACATGGGTGCACGGTGGTCCATAGGCTCGCTCATGATGGGAATCAGCATGGGTTCTGGGGCCCGATCGGCGCGGCAGATGCCGGATTCCACTCGGCACTGAAGGTCATGACCCGGCTCGATTCACGGCCATGCTCTGGCACCCACTAATCGAAGGCAAACATCCGCTTCCAGTCGTTCTTCATGCTGATCACGGTCCAGCCACGCGCCTTCGCCTCACTCATCAGCGTCTCGGAGAAATTGCCGACCTTCGTTCCTTCCAGGCCGCCGGCCGGTCCATACGCATATTCCCGATCGTTGTCGTCGTGATAGACCAGCATCTTCAGTCGTGCACCGCCGCCGGCATCGGTCCATTCGAGCATCTCGCGGTCGCCGTCGGAATTGCCGAAGGCTGCAAGGGGCCTCTTGCCGATGAATAGGTTGATCCCGATCGCCTTCCCATCGCCGTCGTCGACGAAGAACACCTTCGGCATCCGCATCAGCACGGGCACGCCGCCTTCGGCCTCGTACTTGGTCACGATGCTTGATCCAATGACCTGCTCCGGGGGAATGCCATAGACGCGCTGTGCATAGGCGCGCACGAATTCCTGCCCTCCACCCGTCGCGATATAGATGCGGAACCCATTGGCGCGCAGATGGTCGATCAACTCGAGCATCGGCTGGTAGACGAGTTCGGTGTAAGGCCGGTCGAAGCGGGGGTGCCTTGCCGTCTCCAACCACTGCTTCACGATCTCCAGGAACGCGTCGTCGCTCATCCCGGCATGTGTGACGCCGATGATCTCGGTCCAATCCTTCTCGCTGAGGGATCCCAACTCGGCGTCGCCCGATAGAACCGACGTGAAGGGCTCCTGCGTTTCCCACGGTGGATGTTGCGCGGCCAAGACGCGGAGCCGGTCGAGCGCGAACATCGCCTGTGGATACAGGGGATGCTCCACCCACAGGGTGCCGTCCTGGTCGAAGGTGGCGATCCGGTCTTCGGCCGGCACGTGGTTCGGGCCCTTCGTGTCAATCGCGGCCCGCACGAAGTCGAGGATCACCTGTTTCGTTGGCCCGTCGTTCCAGGATGGCAGCGCGCCGGCTGCCGCTTGCGCCTGCACAGCCTTCGAGAGGAGCAATGCTGGCAGACACGCGAGTGCGGCCGTCGTGGACAGCAGGGCGCGGCGGCTGACGGCGAGTGACGAGAGGGTCGACTTCATGGCCTTTCTCCCTGGTGTCGCCGCAGGCAATTTCCTGCCTGCTGCGAGTCATTGGGGCCTGGGTTGCGATCCTCTGTTCGCGCCCCGTCCTGAAGGCGCCGGCATCCCGCGACATCAGTGTTCGAGATCGACATCGACGGTACCCTCGCGGACCGCAATCTTCAGCGCCGCATGATCCCGGCCAGCCTGGTCGGCGTAGGCGAGCGCGAACTCGCCCATGGCCTCGTCGAATTCATCCGTCTTGCCGAGATAGCCGCTGATCGCCCAAGGATCCCCCGCCTTCGCATGCGCACGCGCCAGGACCCAGCCACAGGCGACGGCATAGATCGACAGCATCTCGGCGTCATAGGTCTCGACCAGCGGGGGCACCTTCACATCACGCAGTTGACGAATGTAGAACTGCCGCCCCTTGTCGCCCGTGACCCAGCCGAGGAACAGGTCCGAGGCCGGCTGCATCAAGCGCTGGCCCATCACCACACGCTGGCCGTGGTGGGGATACAGGCTGCTACCGGCATAGGGCTCGAGCACCGACGGGCCGGCCTCCTTGACCTGCAGGAACAGAGGACGGTCCGCCATGGACATCAGCAACGCCACCAGGCAGAGAGTGCCAACGCTGCCGATACCCACCACCTTGACCGCCATGTCGACAAGACGATAGCGGTCGAGCAGGGCGCGCCGATCCTCGGCGAGCGTTTCCCGGTACCTCGCCAGAGCCGCATTCAACAGGTCCATGTGCATCGCTGCGACCGACTCGTCGGGATGGAAAACAAGCGGCCGGTTGTCATGGATACGCGGCTGTTCGCCGGCCTGCTCGGCCAGCTTCGGGAAGACGAGCTCCGAACTGCTCCGGCTCGTCGCCTTGGCGATCCGCTTCTTCAGAACGGCCTTGCGGCTTTCGGGCAGCATGGCGAGGAAGTCACGGTCGTCGACGCGGGCATACCACAGCTCGAGCACGTCCATGCGGGCGTATTCGCGCATGTGCTGGCGGTAGCTGCGCGCGCAGGCGAGTGCCGCGTCGCAGCCGTCCCGGTCCGACAGGCCGTTGGCGCGGGCGGCGAGCAGGAAGGACGAGACGAGTCGCTTGACGTCCCATTCCCAGGGCGCCGGCAGCGTCTCGTCGTAGTCGTTGATATCGAAGAGCAGGCGGCGCTCCGGGGTTGCGAAGCCGCCGAAATTCAGCAGGTGGCAATCTCCGCAGGCCTGGACAGAGA
>NZ_VCCH02000217.1 GCF_005938675.2 Mycobacterium sp. KBS0706 | reverse complement strand
GATGCACACCGCCCGCACCGGCGCCGCCTCGACGCAGCGCCGCACCAGGAGCTCGGCAAAGACATGCGACTTGCCCGAGCCGCGCCCGCCATGCACCGCCTTGTAGCGCGACGGCTTCCTGAGGCCCCGGAAGACGGGCGCCAGCTTCCAGCGCGGCAGGACAGGGCAAGTCGACGACGTGACCCCGGGCTCGCAACCCTTGACCTCTCCTTGGGAAGAGAGCCTGCCAGGGGGCTGACCCGGGGTGGAAATCGCGCCGGAAATTTCGAGTGAGGGCGCGGCCCGGGCTTCCCTCTCTTCGAACCCGTGGTGGCGCCGGAACTCCTCGACCGCCTGCTCCAGCTTGGGCAGAGCGGCGGTGGACTCGGCGGTGGCGCCGCCGCGCTTGCGGGCCCGCGCGATCGAAGCGGTCAGCTTGCGCCTGACGGTGGGACACAGCGGGAGTCCATTTCGCCGGTCGAGCTCGACCTCCTCCAGGCAGGCGACCACGACCTCGGCCCTTTCCAGCAGGCGGTGCGCTCGAACGCCGGGCCTCTTATAGCCGACCTCCGCGGCAGCCAGGCGGCCATTGCCATGCCGCGTGAAGCACCGGGCGAACGACCGCGGGCCCTCATCGACCTCCACGGCCCATGCGACGACACCCTCCTCCATTCCGGCCTCCTACGAAAAAGCCCGCCACGGCAGTGCCGGGCGGGCGCGACTGTTCGACTCTGCCTGGATTATGCAGCGCGATGCGGCATCACGTCAAGAACAAAAAGGGAACATGAGCCCGCCGCCCACCCTTGGGACGGAGACCATCGAGCGCTCAGCCCGTGAGGCGCGCCCGGAACAGCGTGCTACCACACCCCCCTTTCGCGATCCGGGACCGACCCTGCGCCAGATTGGTCCCTGCCGCATTCCGATGCGGGCGGAAGCCCGCCAAAAATGCAGTGCACCGCAATGATGTTGGCGCCCCGCCATCAAGACCCGGCCCGGATTTCGTCGGCCACCCAAGTCCTGAAGGCTCGAACCTTCGGGTGATCCCGGTCGCCGATCCGGTAGACCAGATCGTACCCCCATTCGACCTCCAGCCTGGCTTGCGGGAACAGCGCCACGAGGCGGCCTGCCGCGAGGTCTTCGGCCACCAGAACGCTCCGCCCGAGGGCCACGCCCTCCCCCCGGATCGCAGCCTCGATCGACATGCTCCCGAGGCTGTAGCCGGGCCCCCGCATCTTCGGATATGGCAGCTCCATCATCGCGAACCAGCGCTCCCAGGTCGCGTTCATGCCGATCTCGTGGATCAGTTGGCATCCGGCCAGATCGCTTGGCGATTGCAGCCCGCCCATGCGGTCGCGATAGCCCGGCGCGCACACGGGAGAGACCGTTTCGTTCATGATCCGCTCCGCCGCCGCGGCGGGATATCGGCCGTCCCCGTAGCGCAGGGCTACGTCGACGTGACCGGCCGCGAAATCCACCGCAACGTCGGCCACTTCGAGATGGATGTCGAAATCCGGGTATCGCGCCATCAGCCTGTGCAGGCGCGATGTCAGCCATTTGCTGGCGAAGGAAACGCCCGAGCTGACGACGAGGCGCGCGTCGTCATTCTTGCGGCGAACGATCTCCGCCTCGCGCGCGAGTTCGGAGAGCAGCCGGGTCACCGCGCCGAAGAACGAGAGGCCCGCTTCGGTCAGTTCGATCCTGCGGGTCAGGCGGCGGAACAGCTGGACCCCCAGATGGTCCTCGAGCGCCTTGATCTGGCGGCTCACCGCGCCATGGGTCAAATGCAGCTCCTCCGCCGCCAGCGTCATGCTCAGCCTTCGGCCGGTCGCCTCGAAGGCGCGAAGGGTCTGCAGCGGCGGAAGCTGGTCGGGCATGACATCTACGCGTGATCACTGATCACACGTCCTGTGAGGACAAATGGTTTGTTGGCGGCGTTTGACGGCTTGTAGACATGACACGGATGCACGCACCTGCCAATCGCAGCCAGCAGAACCGCCATGACGCAGAACGCCACCGACGCCGCAGCCGTCCCGCCTGTCGCCATCCCCGCCCGGCTGCTGTCGGCGAAAAGCGTCGGCGCGATGCTGTTGCTGGCGATCATGTGGGGCCTGTCGATTCCGATCACGAAGCTGGGGCTGGAGACGATTCCGCCGCTGACGCTCACCGCCCTGCGCTTCCTCGTGGCGGTCCCCTTGTTCCTGGTGCTGGCGGCAGGTCGGCTTCACCTGCCGTGGCGGGCGGTTCCCGGCGTCGTCGCGCTCGGCGTGATGGGCATCACCCTGGGAAATGTCGCGCAATCCTTCGGCGTGCAGGGCACATCGGCCTCGGCCGGAACGACCATCTCCGCGACGATCCCCATCTTCATCGTCATCTTCGCGGCCATCCGCCTCGACCAGGCTGTGGCAGGCCGGCAGTGGATCGGCCTGCTCGGGGCCTTCGCCGGGATTGCGCTGGTGGCCGCGGGAAGCGGATCGGGCACTGACGACCTGACCAGGACCACGGCCGCAGGCGTGGCCTGGATGCTCGTTTCGGCTGTCGCGATCGCGTTCTATTACATCTGGAGCGCCGAGCTCACTGCAAGATACGGCACCTTGCCCGTGGCGGCCTGGAACGCCCTGGCCGGCCTCGTCGCGATCCTGCCCCTGGCCGGCTGGGAACTGATGCACGAGCCCCTGCGGATCACGATGCAGGGGGCATGGGCGATCATGTATCTCGGCGTCATGGTGACCGTCGCGGGGCTGCTGCTGTGGCTCTACCTGCTCCGCGCAGTCCCGGCCCGGGTCGCGGCAAGCGTGCAATATCTCCAGCCGGTGTTCGGCATTGCCGCCGCGTCGGTTCTCTTCGGCGATCAGCTCGGCCTGATGTTCGCGGCGGGCGTCGTCCTGATCCTGGGCGGGCTCGCCTTGGCGGTCGCCAACAAACGGCCCGCGCCCGAGGCAGCCGTGCCTCACGAGTAGATCGCAGACCGGCACGGCCCCGATTCTTGCGGCGGCTTCCAGCCTGGCCGCCTGCTTCAGCGAGGCCGGGAAACTGCGTGCGGGACGCTTGGGCTTGTCGGGCACTCAGCCTCCGATCGCCCATGTCACCCTAATTCTTCTGTCTCAGTCCAGGGGTGCAGTCCAGTTCGACTCTGCATGAATTATGCCACGTGACGCGGCATCGCGCTAAGAACAAATAAAGAACATCAAGCTGCTGCTCACCCTCACCTGTCATGGCGTGCCCCGTAGGGTACCAGCGACGCTGGCCTGGATCGCCACGATGGATTCTTCCGTCGCGGCAAACGAACCGTGATGGAGGGGGCGAGATCGGCAGAGGCGGCCGTCCCGCTGCTGACCGGAATCGGCTTGCAGACAATTCCGCGAGGGGCGATGAACGTCCGCTGCTGGGGCCGCTGCGGACGGTACGGTGCGGTTGCTGAATTTCCGCACCCGACCCATAGCCGTCATCCGAGGACCCTTTTGGCCTCGCCAAACCGGACATTGCCCGTCGCTGCGGCGCTCCCGATACCGGACACCAGGAGAAGGCAGATTCGCCGCGGAGCGGACGAGCACAGGCCCGACGGACTTCTCCGAAGCGGACGCCTCCCGCGATCCAACCGCGTCCGCAAGCGGACCTGGCTCACGGCGGGAACTATCGGCGATCCCTGCGGGCCGGCGCCTGTTCGAGCATTGAGGGAGGCCAACATAATGGCAGCTTTGGACGCGCTCCCTCTGACCGCGCCGACGGCAT
>NZ_VCCH02000216.1 GCF_005938675.2 Mycobacterium sp. KBS0706 | reverse complement strand
GTTAAGGTCGGATAACAGATTGAAATCATTGGGCGATAAGGGGGCTTATCGGGCGTTGGGGCTTCCGCCGCGGACGGCGGGCGGGTAGACTCGCCCGGTCGCCAGTCCCGGAGGCTCCGTGCCGTTCGCCGTCACCCTCGATCTCGATCCGCATGGCGCCGGCTCCCTGGCGCCGCTGATCGACGCCGTCGAGCGGGCCGATCCCGATGCAATGACACCGCGACGGGCCCAGGTCGCCCCACATCTCTCGCTCGGCGTCTACGATCAGCTCGACGCCACGGCGATGAGCGCGTCGCTGCAGTGCTTCGCCGAGGCACAGCCGGCGATCGCCATCCAGCTGACGAGCCTGGGCGTGTTCCCGGGGCCGCCCTCCGTCCTGTTCGCAGCACCAGTGGTCACGGCCGAGCTGCTCGCCCTGCACCGCGCCTATCACCAGGCGAGCTGGGCGTCCGGCCCGCGCTGCTGGGCGCATTACCTGCCGGAGGCGTGGGTGCCGCATGTCACCCTCGGCGAGGGGATCCGGCCCCTGGCGGTGCAGACGGTGATGCTCGATGCGATCGCGGCCTGGCGGCCACGCCCGGCGGTGCTGCACCGGATTTCGCTGGTCCGGTTCCACCCGGTCGAGCTGCTGTGGTCGCGAGCCGTGTCGGTGGGCCCATGAGCGGGGGAGGGGAGGGGAGCATGCAAGACGGGGACCGACACGAGACGACGGCGGCCGCAGTGCTGTCGGATGTCGCGCTGACCGAGGCCCAGCTCGTCGAAATCCGCCGGCTTGCCGAGCGCGCCGACGAGCTGGTCGAGGCCTCGCTCTCGGCCAACACCCGGCGCGCCTACGGCACCGCCTGGCGCCAGTGGAGCGAATGGTGCCTGGGCTTCGGCCTGAACCCGGCCCAGGCGGATGCGTCTTGGCTGGCGATGCACCTCACCTCCCTCTCGGAAGCCCGGTCGCTCTCGACCATCGAGCTGCGGCGCGCCGCCGTTCTGGCGATACGGCGCCGACTCGGCCGACCGATCCATCTCGACGATGGGTATTTCTCGGAGTTCCTGGCCGGCCTGCGCCGGACCAAGGGCGCCCGCCCGGACAAGAAGGCGGCGCTGCTCGAGGAGAACCTGCGGGCGGTCCTGCTGCTGCTCGACCCCGTAACGGTGCCGGCACCGAAGCGCTGCCTGCGTGACCGGGCGCTGCTGCTGACCGGCTTTGCCGGCGGCTTCCGCCGCTCCGAGCTGGCCGGCTTCGACCTGCGCGACTTGACCTTCACGGCCGAGGGACTGGTGCCGTTCGTCGCCGGCTCCAAGACCGACCAGGAGAGGCGAGGGGAAGAGGTCGGGATCCAATCGGTGCCGCGGTCGCCGCTCTGCGCCGCGACTGCGCTCGCGGCTTGGCTCGCGGCCCGCGGCGATACGCCCGGGCCGCTGTTCTGTCGGATCGACCGCGGCGGCCATCTGACCTACGGCGTCGACGGCCGCTTGCAGCCGATCGACAGCAAGACCGTCGCCCGCCTGGTCAAGCGGGTGATCAAAGGGACCGGGCTGGCCGAGGGGGAGTTTTCCGGGCACAGCCTGCGCGCCGGCATGATGACGGCGGCCGACCGCAAGGGGGTGCCGCTCGAAGCGGCGATGCAGCATGGCCGCTGGAAGGACGCCCGCACCGCGCGCGGCTACCGGCGGCATTCGAGCCTGTGGCAGGGGAATTTCACCGGCAAACTGCTTGGCGACGAATAGAGGCAGCTGGACAGTGGTCGAAAGTCTTGATGTCTTGAGATCATTGCGAAGATTTCGAATTGACAAAACGCCCGTTGCATAAATCGATTCGTCATATTAGGACCGCGTTGTGCTTCACATTGGAGTGATTTGATGAGCGAGGTTGGCTCTATGAGTGGCCCTACAACCGCCGACGAAACGCGCCGTCTGGCCGCGGAAATTGTCTCGGCCCATGTCGCCAACAACAGCGTCGCGGTCTCGGACCTGCCGGGACTGATCGCGCAGGTTTACGGCGCACTGGACAAGCTGGGCCAACCGACCGAGCCCGTGATCACTCGTCCGGAGCCGGCGGTGCCGATCCGCAAGTCTGTGACGCCGGACGCCATCATCTGCCTCGAGGACGGCAGGAAGATGAAGATGCTGAAGCGGCATCTGGCCACGGCCTACAACATGACGCCGGAGCAGTACCGCGCGCGCTGGGGCCTGGCGGCCGACTATCCGATGGTCGCTCCGAACTATGCCCAGCAGCGGAGCACCCTCGCCAAGACCATCGGACTCGGCACTCGGCGCGGCGCCGCGCCGGCAGAGCCGGTCGTGCCCGCGCCGAAGCCCGCCAGGGCGCCGCGCACGCGCAAGGCCGCCGCAGCGAAGACGGCCTGAGTGGTCCGGAGCGAGCGGCGCCGGGCAGGCTGCCGCTCGCTGCGGTTTCGGGCGATGCACCCGTCAAGGTCGTGCCGTCATTCGGTGACGGAGGTGGGGCTCGCTACGTCGTTTCGGCCACCGATCCGAGTACAGCCTGACTATCGACGCGCCGTCCATTCATACCCTGGAGGGACGTGCGGAGCACGGCGATGGGTCAGCTCAAAAAAGTAGCTCAGTATAAATACACGAACGGCGCTCGACAGGTTATTGCCGCCACGTTGGGCAGCATCTATTCGGGTCACCAGGGCACGGAGCGTGATGTCTTCTCTCTCCAGGATCTCCTCTAATCCCAACCAGAAGGTCGTCTCCAACCTGATGCTGGTGCGCCTCCGGCCGACCATGATGTTGCGCGTGAGAGATCCAACCATGCTGTCAGCATACCGTGATTAATAACATTAAGCTAAAATTGCGTTCCAAATTGACGACGACCTTACGGACCGCACTCACAGGGCGTGAGCGCGAATTTGGATGTTCGCGAGCATCAATTCGGATGCCTGGAAGCCGTTACCCTTGGCTCTCGATCATGGCCAGGGCCGCGCGTCGATCTCTCGGATTGAGGGGGAACCTCAAGGTTTTGCCGCCAATGCACCTTTCGCCGGACAAAGAGAGAACGTGATCAGCCGGCGACGTCGAGCAGGTCGTCCTGGAGGCGGAGCGGCCAGTAGACGAGCGGGTCTGGGCTGCACGCGAACATACCGGTGATGGCCGATGTGTGTTCCAGCTTTCGGCGATCTCCTCATGCCTGCATGGCGACCGGTCCGAGGGAATGGAACATCGCCACCTGATAATCGTTTGGGAGCCCGAATATATCTGGACTTCAAGGCGCCATGCCGACCCCAAATTATGACGACCCTTCCCTTTGGAAAGTTGAGCTCTCCGACAATCGAGGCGTCGCCTCCTGCGGTCGCTATCGCGCACGCGTCAGGTTTCCAGGCGGTGGTCCATTCCAGTTGGTGTGGGTAGAAGGACCGGAGGAGGAACTGAGCTGCTCCAAGCTTCGAAGCGTGGTCAGAGAGGCCTGCTACCGAGCGCTTGGCGAGGGATAGGGCGCCCTAGCCAATCGACCTGGCCCGGCCGGGGTGCGCCATCGGACTAAGCCGCTGCGGCGGCACGTGGGTGCTGCGGGGGCGGAGAGTTGAGCCGGCCTGGGCCCTGATCGCGGGTCCTGTCTGAATCAGGGCCACCCCCCTGCAGACAGGAGAGTTCGATGAGCTCTGCGCCGATGAGCCCGCTGCGCCAGCGGATGATCGAGGACACGCGCATCCGCCGGTTCGGGCCCAAGCCCCAGCACGACTATGTCCGGGTGGTGGCCGACTTCGCCCGGTTCCTGGGCCGCTCGCCGGACCGGGCCGAGCCGGAGGATCTGCGGCGGTACCAGCTGCATCTGGCGGCCCAGGGCGCCTGGCCCGGCAAGATGAACCTCGCGGTCTCGGCGCTGCGG
>NZ_VCCH02000215.1 GCF_005938675.2 Mycobacterium sp. KBS0706 | reverse complement strand
CTGGGGCTACGACGCCCAGAAGGGCGAGTACACCGCCATGATCAAGGCCGGCATCCTCGACCCGGCCAAGGTGGTGCGGGTGGCGCTGCAGAATGCCGCCTCGATCGCCGGCCTTCTGATCACGACCGAAGCGATGGTGGCCGCGCTGCCGGAGACGGCCGGCCCAGCATCGGTCGGCGGAGGCGTGGACTTCTGACCCGGGCGCGCCGTGCGACTGCTTTAAGCGGTTCGGCCGTCGTCGCCCAAGCTCGCCCGCCCATCGGTGGAGGCCGTTTGTCCGCTTACGCAGTGACGGTAGCCGATGCGCCTCATCCTCTCGGAGGCTGCATAGCTGCTGTCGGGTGGATCGGAGGTACGCAATGACCTGCATACTTCTCGATCCAGGAGAGCGGCCGCATCCTCTCTTTGAAGCCCCACAATGTCTGAGCGAGGTAGGCCGGGCTCTCTATTGAAAGGATCTACAATGATCCACCACCAGACAAGCGCGACAGCACCTAAATTCTCGAATCTGATGTCGCCTCACATGCACGATTTCAGGAGATATGCCGCCTTACTGACAAGAAACCGATCGGACGCTGACGATCTGTTCCAGGATTCGGTATGTAGGGCGATGGTCAAACTGCACCTTTTTCAAGAGGGGACGAATTTCCCGGCTTGGTTCACCACAATCATGAAACGCGTATTTCTCAGCGGCCTCGAGGGGTCTCGAGCGCGACATAAGCGGTGGGATCCGATCGACAGTGTGCAAATTCCTATTTCTGGGGGGCAGGAATCGGCTGTGGAACTCAGTTGTGTCGCATCATGTTGGCCGCGGCTTACACGTGAGCACCGATTGGTGTTGGCCGAGGTCGGGCTGTACGGCGCTTCCTATGAAGAGGCTGCCGCAATCTTGGGGATCCCCACCGGAACAGTCCGATCGCGCCTCTCGCGAGCGAGACAACACTTACGGCAGCTTGTCGGCTCTATTTGAGAAGCAAACAAGGGCTCGCAAAATCAAGCGGAAACAGCGCGCCTCAGATTGGCGATCGGTCGTCGCCAGATCCTTTGAGCATGACCGTTCGCTTGAAAATGGAAGCCGCACGATCGGGTCCTGGTGGGGTTGCTGGAATCCTGGGCAATAGCGCGGGCACTGCAGCAATGCCCGACGTGCTCGGTCGGCCTAGTCACTACTCAGTTGCTGCATACAACCATGATCGCGAGATCACGTCGGCAAGCCATTGCCCCGTTCTGAGATGGCGTCGCAATATCGGCTTGAGGGCCGTCCAGCCGGGCCGACAGTCAGACATACCCCTGATGGTGTTGCGACGGCAAGCCGCGCGGTGCCCTTCCCAGCGTCTTCGGCAAGCCCCCCCACACAGATCCGCAGAAGTATTTTGTCCTCATCCATGTGATGATACCACTCTGCTCGCGACGGATCTCCGGCAGGGGACATGGCTTGGACGACTCTCGCACTCCTGGGCGATCTGATGCTCGGCCGCGGCGTGAGCCGGGAATTGCGCCACCGGCCACCTGAATGGTTCTGGGGCGATGTCCTGCCCATCCTCCGCCGGGCCGATGCGGTGCTGGCCAATCTCGAAAGTCCGATCACGACGGCCAGCAGGCGCCGAAGCTGGAAGATGTTCCATTTCCGGGCCGATCCGGAGGCCGTCCGGATCCTGGATTGCGCCGCCGTCCGCTTCGTCTGTCTAGCGAACAACCACATGCTGGACTTCGACGAACGCGGACTGCTCGACACCATGGCCGCCCTCGACGCCGCGGGGATCCGATATGCGGGCGCGGGGCGGAACGCTGCCGACGCGGCGGCTCCGGCCATGCTCGATTTGCCGAGGTTGAAGCTCGGGCTGCTCGCCGCCACCGACAACATGCGCGCATTCGGCGCCGGCCCCGATCGCCCGGGGACGAACGTCATCGAATTCAGGGACAACTCCGCCGGCCTCGATTGGGTCGCCCGCTCGGTCGACGCGCTGCGCCGGTCCGGCGCGGCCGTCGTGCTGCTGTCGTTGCATTGGGGTCCGAACATGCGCCTGTCGCCGAGCCGGCGATTCCGGCAGTTCGCGCATGCCGCCATCGATCGCGGCGTCGACATCATCCACGGCCATTCCGCGCATGTCGTCCAGGCAGTCGAGCGGCATCGGGGCGGCATCATCCTCTACGACACCGGCAACTTCATCGACGACTACTGGAAGTTCCCGTTCCGCCGGACGTTCTGGTCGTTCGTCTTCCTCCTGGACATCGAAGGTGATCGGCTCGGGCGGCTCCGGCTGGTGCCGGTCCACATCCATTCCTCGCCGCTTGGTTTGGCGAAGGGTGAGATTGACCAAGCCATCAGGACGCGGATGAAGTCTCTCTGCGCCACCTTCGGCACCCCCGTCCTCGAATCGGCCGAAGGGCTGGAGATTCCGATCTCTCGATGAGGCGCCGTGCCGGAACCAACCGCCGGCTTCGCTGAACCCCAGCTTGCATGACCAGCTTTTGGTGCTTCTTTGTTCTCAGATGTCGGACACCTACGCACTCCTCTTGTAGCGACCCCCTTTCCGCCCTTCGCAGCCCCTTGGGGCGAGCCAACGCGCCCGGAGAACCCACGCGCAATAGTCTGTGAACGGCGTCCTGCAGCTGGTCTTCACCGAACGGCTTTCGGAGGACGGGATCGGTGACAAGCCGGTCGATCCAATTGTCCCAGTGGGCCGTGATGAAGGAAAACGGGATCTCTCGACGGCGCAGCAGGTCCGCCACTGAATAAACTCTATCACGATATGGCAGTCGGACATCGGGCTGCAGTTGAACATCGAGCAGGGCTGCATCGATCCGTTCTGTCTCCGCAAGCATCATGGCTTGCCACAAGGTCCCCACAGGCCCGATCACCTGAATGCCCATCCGTCGAAGGATCTCATCGATTTGCTGCGCCGTGTGGAATTCGTCTTCGACGACCAGGACTCGCCTTGGTGTTGCAATCGTGGCGAGTGAAGGTCGGGCACGTGCGTGAACGCGACGTCTCATCACATGCCTCACAAAGGAATCCCGCCGAAGCGTAGGATCCGATGGTGGAGCGGTAGCCCCGACTCAGATGACGATGGCGGAACGTCCATTATTCCGAAGAATCTCTGGTCCGTCGGGATCTGGCCAACGCGCGAGCGCTGCCGCTTGGGACTGTTGCCGCCCGGATGGTGGATTTCTGCTTTCGGCGCTCCGTGGCCGGACTGCCTGTTGAGCCGCGCCCGAGGCCGCCACGGCGATTGCTTCCCTTGAATCTCCGGATAGGAAAGACAGACCGATGACGGTCCGCCTTCCGTGGGATAGGCCGACTTCGGGCATGGATGGATCACCGGGAGGTCCGTTACATGGAAGCCTGTAGGGTCGCGATCGTCCGGGAGAGGACCAAACGGCTATTCCTCGGCGAGCAGCCTGCCGGTGAAGTTGCCCTGCCACAGGCTGGAATGCCGGCGGTAGCCGCGAGCGGTCCGGGCGTCCTTCCAGCGGCCATGCTGCATTGCCGCCTCGAGTGGCACGCCCTTGCGGTCGGCCGCGGTCATCATGCCGGCGCGCAGGCTGTGGGCGGAGAATTCGGCGGCGCCGAGCCCGGTGCCCTTGATCACCCGCTTGACCAGGCGGGCGACGGTCTTGGTATCGATCGGCAGCAGGCGCCCGTCGAGGCCATAGGTCAGATGGTCGCCGCGATCGACGCGGCAGAACAGCGGCCCGGGCGCGTCGCCGCGCGCCGCGAGCCAGGCACCGACCGCCGTCACGGCGCACAGCGGCGACCGCGGCACCGCCTGGATTCCGACCTCCTCGCCGCGCCGCTCCTGGTCATTCTTCGAGCCGGCGACGAACAGCACCAGGCCTTCGGCGGTGAAGCTGACG
>NZ_VCCH02000214.1 GCF_005938675.2 Mycobacterium sp. KBS0706 | reverse complement strand
AGGTATGTCGTCCAGCCGCAGGTCACGAAACGCCGCGCCGTAGGCCGGACACTTGTCGGTCACCCAGGTGGTTGGAGCGATGCCCTGCTTCCGGAGGAGCTTGCGCATCAGCCTGCGGGCAGCAGCCGCGTCCCGCCTGGCCTGAACCAGCACCTCAAGCACCTCGCCTTCGGCATCGACGGCGCGCCAGAGGTACATCTGCTTGCCGCCGATCCGGACGAACATCTCGTCGAGGTGCCAGCGCCGGTGCGGGACCGGCCGCTGCGCGCGAAGGCGCCGGGCGATCACCGGGCCGAAATCACGCACCCAGCGGCGGATCGTCTCGTACGACACCTCGATGCCGCGCTCGGCGAGCAGGTCTTCGACGTCGCGGTAGCTCAGGGTGAAGCGGAGATACATCCAGACGGCGCGCTGGATCACATCCGATGGAAAGCGATAGCCGGAATAGCAAGGCGGGTCCATGGCTACCGCTACGCTGACCGCTGGCGCGCCACAAGGCCGCGAACGTGACAAGCCCCCCGGCCCCATCTCCTGCGCCAGGGCCGGCATCCGAAGCCCTAAACAGAAGCGGTCGCCGCGCCAGCAACTCCGGACCGGACGTGGCCTGCCGGCCGTATCATCTCGCAGCCTGTTCACGGTATGTTCGGCGTGCTGTCTATGGCCCAGGATGCTCAATGACCGTAGGCGTCCGACATATAGGGGCGAATGGGCAACAGGGCCCCAGCGTCAAGCCGCTGACCCTCAGCTGGCCTCATTTCGCAAGGCGGCCATAGCCTCGGGCGCATAGGCCCCGCGAACCATCTGCATCGCTACATCAATGTGATTGCGTTCCAAACCCCACAGGGGGACATCCATCGCCATCGGCATCATCCCGACCCTGGTCGACCGAGTGCACATCTTTTTATTGAGAGCGTTGTCGATTTCCCGCCGACCGGATCGATTATACGGCATCGACATCAGCGGACCGATAGGACTGTAGATGCACTGCTTGAGAAGGACTGGAGACCAGCGATGACGACAGGCGGAGGCCCATACGGGGCAGTCAGGTACGAGGTGGCTTCGGAACCGGTCTATTTCGGCCATTGCCACTTCCGCGCCTGCCGGCGCGCCAGCGGCGCCGGCCACTCCACCTATGTCGACGTGCCTCGTCCGGCAATGACCGTCCGAGGAGAGACGCAGAGCTATGCCCAGCCCGGCGGCAGTGGGCTGCCAGCGGCGCGCCCTTTCTGCCCGGTCTACGGCAGCCAGCTGTTCGGTGCTTGCGAGATCGCCGCCGACATGGCCACGTTCTATGCCGGCACGCTGGACGACCCGTCGGCGATCCGGCCGGATGCGGCGATCAATGTGCGCAGCCGCCAGCCCTGGGGCTGCGTCGCAGGCGACCTTGCGGAGTTCGAGGACAGGCCGCCGGGCGCCGGGGCCTAGGCCGAAGTCCATCCATGCCGACACTGGGAGAGACCACCATGGAATTCCACGACGACGACCTGAAGGCCTTCGAAGCGGACGGCTCCGCCCTGCCCGCTCCGGACGATCAGGACCATCTCGACCATGACGGCGCCCGGATCTGGTACGCCACCTACGGGTCCGGCCCGGCCGTGATCCTGCTGCACGGCGGCCTTGGCCACAGCGGCAACTGGGGCCACCAAGTGCCGGCGCTGGTCGCCTCGGGCCATCGCGTCCTGGTCATCGACAGCCGCGGCCATGGCCGCAGCACGCGCGATTCCCGGCCCTACAGCTATGAGCTGATGGCGTCCGACGTCCTGGCCGTGATGGACGCACTGCAGGTGGACAAGGCGGCGGTCGTGGGCTGGAGCGACGGTGCCTGCATCGCCCTGATCCTGGCCGCGCAAGCCCCGGCGCGGATTGCGGGCGTGTTCTTCTTTGGCTGCAACATGGACCCCAGCGGCACCAAGGAATTCGTGCCCACCCCGGTCGTCGACCGGTGCTTCGCCCGGCACGGCAAGGACTACGCCGCCCTGTCCGCCACCCCGGACCAGTTCCAATCCTTCGTCGCCGCGGTCGGCGCGATGATGAAGACCCAGCCCAACTATACCGCCGGCGATCTCGCCACGATCGCAGTGCCGATCGCGATCGTGCAGAGCGAGCATGACGAGTTCATCAAGCCCGAGCATGCCGAGTACCTCGCCCGCAGCATCCCCGGGGCGGAGTTGATCCTGCTGGCCGGCGTGAGCCATTTCGCCCCGCTGCAGCGGCCAGGGGCGTTCAACGGCGCGGTCCTGACCTTCCTCGACCGCGTCCACGGCGCCGATCCGGCCTGGCGCTAGAGCCTCGCCGCCGAGGCCCGGAGCCAGACGAGGGCGGCCACGGCCGAGGCGGCGATCCCGGCCCACATGGGCGAGGCCGGGCACAAGCTGACCCGGGCGGTGTTCTTCCACGAGCGCGGCGAGATTCGCGACGCTGCCTTCGAGAGCCAGGCGTTCCGGGCCTCAGCCCTCAAGTTGGTGGTCAGCGCCATCATCCTGTGGAACACCGTCTACCTGTCGCGGGCGGTCGACCAGCTGCGCGCCGAAGGCCACGACCTGCCGGACGAGATCCTGCGCCATGTCTCGCCGCAGATCTGGGAGCACATCACTCTGATCGGCAGCTATGACTGGAACCACCAGGACCTGCCGCCTAGCGGCGCCTTCCGCCCCCTGCGCGGGTCGCCGCCCGAAACCCGAGCCGCTGCCTGATCGTAAGCGTCGTCCGCAGGCCACCAATCACTGAGGGAGGGGAGAGTGGCGCAGGCCGGGCTTGATACCGGCTTTGTTCTGGCCCAAAGGGTGCCGCCTCGTGGTTGCTTGCAACGGCAACAGAACCCACCCTTTGCACGGTTCGCGGTCCCCGGACGACGCTTAGGTATCAGCCAGACATTCGCCGCTAATCCGAAAGACCGATTGCTGCCCTGATCAGGTGAAGCGGTCGGGTGAGCGTCCTCAGGCAGAGTTCTCTTCCCGCCGGATTAAACGACATGATAAACGGCGCCTATGGGAATCAGGAACTATCTGATCGAAGGCGGTTCCGGCACTGGAAAAACGTCTGTCGCTACCGAACTGGAGCGGCGTGGTCACCATGTCGTCCATGGTGACCGGGTCTTGGCCTATGTCGGCGACCCCGAAACAGGCGAGGCACTGCCAGGCCCACCCGAAGGCGAGGATCGCATCGTTTGGGGATACGCGCACTGGATTTGGCCCGTCGACAAGGTCCGGGCCATTGCTGCCGACACCACCCATCCTGCTACCTTCTTCTGTGGCGGCTCGCGCAATTTCCATAAATTCCTGGACTTATTCGTCAAGGTTTTTGTGCTCAACGTAGACGTTGAGACGTTGAACCGACGATTAGATGGGCGACCGGATGAGCCAGGTTTCGATCCGGCCGAGCGACGGCTGGTACTGCGCTACCATCATACCCGGGAATATCTTCCCGTTGGCATCGATATCGACACGGCGGGTACGGTCCTAAGCGTTGTCGACAATATCCTCGCTCAACTCGCCGGAAGCCCTGAACGCCAATGACCGAGAAGCCCAACGTTCGCCCGATCGATCTGGCAAAATTCACACGCGATAGCTGGTCGATCGCGATGGCGACAGTTGGCCGCAACGGCGAGGAAGCGCCTCGGTTACATCGGGAGTTCGCGAAACTCTTACGTGAGGCGGGAGGTATGGATGCCGCTGCGAGAGATCAGGACGGCATTGCCGAAATGTGTGAAGAGTTACTCGTAAATCGGGTTCAGAGCTGATTGCACACCGTCCAATTGCCCGTCGGATGTCCAACGGGGCAGCCCAGCGCCATAGGCCTAAGCCGCTGCCGCGGCATGGGCGTGGTGCGGGGGCGGAGAGTTGAGCCTGGCTGGGCGGTGATCGCGGGGGGCTTGTCACGTTGTCGAGCGTGGCCGATATGACTCCGCATTCTCCGGGCTCAGGCCGTGACGCCAGCCGCGTCCCGCCATGCTGCAAA
>NZ_VCCH02000213.1 GCF_005938675.2 Mycobacterium sp. KBS0706 | reverse complement strand
CGTCACCGGCCGGCCCCCGACCGAGGCACCCGGCACCGTCACCAGGGTGTAGACCTTGGGCGGGGTCGAGGAGCAGGCCGCCGTCCCGGCCAGCAGGATGGCGAGGGCGGCGCGGCGGGACAGCATCATCAGTTGAACCCTTCGGTCTTGCCCCGGATCAGCGCCTCGGGGTGCTGCTCGAGATAGTCGGTGAGAACGCGGACCGAGCGCAGCGTGTCGTCGACCTGGCTCATCAGCCGGGTCAGATCGCGCTTGAAGGTCGAATCCGCGCCATAGCCCTGGTTGATCGAGCCGAGCGTGCCGCTCAGCCGCTGCACCGCCTGCTGCGCCGTGGTCAGGAGCGGCGGCAGCTTCTGGATCACCGGGCCGAGATCGGTGTTGGCCTGGCCCAGCAGCTGCTGGGTCGAGGACAGGGCGCCGGCCAGCGAGCGCAGCGACTCCGTGATCTCCGGCGCGGCCGCGAGGGTCTGGAAGGATTTCAGCGTGGCGTTGATCTGCTGGATCATCTGGTCGAGCGGCAGCGACGACACCTTGTCGAGGATGCCGTTGATCGAGCGCATGGCGCTGTCGAGCTGCCCCGGCACGCTGGGGAGCACCGGGTAGCGGTCGCCCGTGCCCAGCTCCGCTGGCGGCGCGTCGGGATCCATCTCGAACGTCACCACCATCGCGCCGGTCAGCAGGTTGCCGGTCTTCAGCTGCGCCCGCAGCCCGCGCCGGACCAGCGCCGCCACATTGGCGCCGGTGGCGAAGGTCGGGTCGGTGCCGACCACCTCGATCCGCTGCGGCTCCACCTCGATCGTGACCGGGATCCGGGCCCGGCCCGCGGCGACATCGTATTGCAGCCGGACATCGGTGACTTGGCCGATCTTGATGCCTTGCCATTCGACCGGGGCGCCCGCCGTCAGGCCGCCGACCGAGCCGTCGAAATAGACCAGGTAGGGCAGGCGGATCGTGTATTCCGACTCCTGCATGCTGGTCTGGTCCTTGTAGAGGGTGAAGCTGGTGCCGGTCTTCGCCGGCTCCCCGGTCCGGGCGGTGGCCGGGGTGTCGAAGGCGATGCCGCCGGCCAGCACTGCCTGCAGTGACTCGATCTGCAGGCGGAAGCCCTGCGGCCCGGTGGTCAGCGAGATGCCGGCGGCGTTCCAGAATCGGGTGCCGGCATAGACCTGCTTGTCATAGGGGGCGCGGATGAAGGCGTGGATCGTCACCCCGGCATCGAGATTCGAGGAGTCGAAGCCCATCACCTGGCCGACTTGGACGTCGCGGAAATAGATCGGCGACCCGGCACCGATCGAGCCGATCCGGTCGGCGGTCAGCAGGAATTCGGTGCCGGGCATGTCGGCCCGCACCACCGGCGGGTCCTCAAGCCCGGTGTAGCTGTGCTCGCTGGCGCCCTGGCCGGGGTCGAGCTCGATATAGGCGCCGGAGACGATGGTGGAGAAGCCGGTCAGCCCGCCGCTGGCGGAGAGGCGTGGCCGGACCACCCAGAACCGGGTGCCTTCGCGCAGATGCGGCGCCGCCTCCTTGGTCATCTCGGCCGTCACCTCGACATGGCTCAGATCCTCGGACAAGGAGAGGCTCTTGACCGTGCCGAACACCACCTCCTTGTGCTTGATCTGGGTCTTGCCGGCTTCCAGCCCGTCGGCGGTCTGGAAGCTGATGGTGATGGTCGGCCCCTTCTCGGAGAGGGTGATCCAGGCGAGGTAGACGCCGACCAGCGCGGCCACGATCGGCACCAACCAGATCGGCGAGAACCGACGCTTGCGGTCGATGCGCGGCGCGGCCGGTGCCGGCGCGGTGGTGTCGCGCAGGGCTTCAACCATGGTTCTCTCCCGCCGCGTCCCAGATCAGGCGCGGATCGAAGCTCATCGCCGCGATCATGGTGGTGATCACCACGGCGGCGAAGCACACGGCGCCGGCCCCGGGCTCGATCGTCGCCAGCTCGCCGAGCTGGACCAGCGCAACCAGGATCGAGATCATGAAGATGTCGATCATCGACCAGCGGCCGACCGCCTCGACGATGCGGTAGATCACCGTCCGGTTGCGCAGCTGCCCCGTCTTGCCGCGCTGGGTGGTGACCAGCAGGTAGATCAGCCCGGCCAGCTTCAGCACCGGCACGGTGATCGAGGCGAAGAACACCAGCGCCGCCAGCGGCCACATGCCGGAATCGGCCAGCTCGATCACCCCGCTCATGATCGTGTCCGGCGCGCCGCTGCCCAGCGAGATCACCGTCATCACCGGCAGCAGGTTCGCCGGGATGTAGAGGATGATCGCGGTCACCACCAGCGCCCAGGTGCGGGTCAGGCTCTCCGGCCGGCGGCGGTGCAGCACGGCGCCGCAGCGCGGGCACTCGCCATGGCCCACGGCCGGCAGGTTGGAGACCAGGCCGCAGCCATGGCACAGGGCGGTGGGCCGGCGCGGATCGGCCGGCGGCGGCGTCGGCACCAGGCCACGGCGCTCGAACTCGCGCCACACCGTCTCGGTGTCGAGGCTGGTGCCGGCGGCGATGATCGCCAGCATCAGCCCGCCGACCGAATAAAGGCCCGGCCCGACCACGATGGTGGCGAGGTCGATCAGCTTCACATAGGCGACGAAGACGCCGAGAAGATAGACCTCCATCATCGCCCAGGGGCCCAGCAGGTCGGCCCAGCGGTACAGAAGCGGCAGCCAGCGCGGCGGGCGCCGCAGCCGCAGGCCGCCCAGCACCAGGGCCAGCGTGCCCAGCCGCAGGCCGGGGGCGAGGAACATGGTCAGCGCCACCACTGCCGCCAGCTCCCACAGCCCCTGCCGGTATAGCGCGTAGACGCCGGTGACCAGGCTGGTGCTCTGCACCCGGCCGGAGATCTCCAGCGAGATGAAAGGCAGGAAATTCGCCATCAGGAACAGCACCAGCCCGGCACAGGTATAGGCGAAGGCGTGGTCCAGCGAGGTGGCGCGGACCTTGTGCAGCGTGGCGCCGCAGCGCGTGCAGCGGGCGGCGGTGCCGTCCGGCAATACCGGCACGGCATGGCCCAGGCCGCATTCATGGCATTCCATCAGGCGCGGCGCGCCCGAAGGGTGGACCGGCGCGGGACCTGATCGGTCTGCGACGTTCAACTCAGATCCACTCGGTGCCAAGATCCCGTCCCGGAAGTATCCCCCGGGCATCATGGCTGCCCGTCCCCCCAATGTCATCAACGCGTTGCCAGAGGGAGCTATGATGACAGCTGCATTCTACCAGAATGATTTCGATGCTGCTCCGCAACAATTCCGGCTCCATAATATTGTATGAGCGGGATCCGATAGCCGTCGCCTCAAAGTCATTGAACATTCTCTATTTTTCTGCCCAGAATACCGGCAGATCGCAAGAAGTTTCGGCTCGTCAGGCCGCAAGCGGCACCACGCCGAGAATTCAGAACACGATATAGAAGAGGGGGAAAGATATGGCACTCGGTTTCTTCAAAGCCCATCGCGGCCGGATCGTCCTCGCTGCGGCACTTCTGGTGCTGGCCGCGTGCTCGAGCCAGGGTGGCGGCTCAGGCACCGCCACCGAGGCGGTCAAGAACCAGACTCCGTCCGGCACCGTGGAGATGCATCAGGTCCAGGCCGCCTTTATCGGCAGCGGTGCCACCGGCGACGGCACCCTCCGGTTCCGGGGCCGGTCCTATCCGTTCACGGTCTCCGGGCTTGGCGTCGGCGGCATCGGCGTGTCGACGATCGAGGCCACCGGCGAGGTCTACGACCTGGCGAAGGCCGACGACTTCGAGGGCGCCTACGTCCAGGGTCGCTACGGCTTCGCCATCGGCGAGGAGAGTGGCGGCGCCCTGTGGCTGAAGAACGACAAGGGCGTGGTGATGCGCCTGAAGGCCAAGCGCACCGGCCTGATGCTCAGCCTGGGCGGCGATGCGGTGGTGATCACCTTCAAGTAAGGGGGAACTGGGTCGCCGCCTCTTTGGACATAGATTTTTTCATCCTCCCCCTCCCCCGCGGGA
>NZ_VCCH02000212.1 GCF_005938675.2 Mycobacterium sp. KBS0706 | reverse complement strand
GAGATCCCGGTCTTGCGTCTATTCACATCAATGGCGCACCCCGGACATGCCCAGCCTTCGGAGAGCTGTCTCACGCAGGTCGATGCGGCCCGGCCGCCACGCAAGGCTTCGATCGTAGCGATCGGGTCGCCGGCGCCAATGAAAGCGCGGTGCATTTTATCAGACATATTACGGGACGCAGTCGGAACAAATTCCGAGTAGGTGTCGACGTGGTTGTACGGCCGCGAGGCCGACTGGATCGTCAGCGGCCATGTCCTCCGCCGCCAAGGCCACCACGGCCGAACCCGCCATGGCCAATATCATTGGACATGATGTGGCCATCCGGGTGGTAGTCCCCGTGACGCGAGTCATCGCGCCGCCCGTCATCCGGCCCCCGATAGCCCCCATAGTCATAGAAGCCATACGGGTCACCATAGTCACAGCCTGGATCGTCGTCGTACGGCAAGCACGCGCCGGCGACAGAATCGGCAGCGTAATTGCTGTCGGGCGCGGAGGCGTAGCTGCCAACAGCGGCGGGTGCGTAACTGGTGCCGGGGGCGGAGGCATAGCCGCTGTACGACGCACATCCTGATAGGGTCAGTGCGATAGAGCCGACGAGCAACAGAGCCGGCGCTCGACCGCGTGTCATCGCGATCATCCTCAGGTGGTTTAGCCGGCCAGGGAAAGCTTGGATGGGTGCTTCCCGTGCGAACCGGCTTCTACCCATGTGGGGACGCAAACAGGGCTTCCATCAACGAGAAGGTAAAAAGTGGGTGAAAAGAAGGTCACAACGGCACCGGGAACTCCGTCAAAAATCTGCCGGAGATCGAGCAGGATCGGCTGACCTCGTCGACAATCAAATTATTGTTTTCATTGAATGATAAGGGCGATTATCGCGCACTGGACGGTTTCATTCGCCGCCTTCGTGCCCTAGAATCACCACCGGCGGCCTGCCTGGCCGCGGCGGGGAAGGGGAAGAATGCCGGACAGCACACCGATCGCCGAGCCAACGGGCGTGGCCGTCCCATGGACGCCGCCGGCCCTGACCGAGGCGCAGATCGCCGAGATCCAGGCCCTGGCAACCAAGGCCGACCAGCTGGCTGAGGTCTCGCTCTCCGCCAACACCCGGGTCGCCTACGGCAAGGCTTGGCGTGCCTGGAGCGAGTGGTGCCTGGGCTACGGTCTCGACCCGACCGGTCTGGACCAGGCTGCGGCCGCCGACGCGCACTGGCTGGTGCTGCACCTGACCGCCCTGGCCGAGACTCGGTCACTCTCGACCATCCTGCTGCGGCGCGCCGCGGTGGTGTCGATCCGGCGGCGGCTGAAGCGCCCCCTGCACCTCGACGACGCCGAGTTCGAGGCTTTCCTCAAGGGCCTGCGGCGGCGCAAAGGCACCCGGCCGACCCGCAAGGCGGCGCTGCTCGAGGAGAACCTCCGGGCCGCCACGCTCGTGCTCCGCCCCGACGGGACCGGCAGCAGGTCCGCCGCAGCCGGGGCAGGGGAGGGTGCCCTCGGTGACCTCAGGACGCTCCGGGACCGATCCCTGCTGCTGACCGGCTTCGCCGGCGGCTTCCGCCGCTCGGAGCTTGTCGCCTTCGATCTCCGTGACGCCGCCCTCTCGGCCGAGGGCTTGGTCCTGTTCGTCGCCGGCTCCAAGGCTGATCAGGAGCGCCGGGGCGAGGAGGTGGGGATCCGAGCCGCGCCTGGGTCGCTGATTTGCGCCGTCACTGCGCTCCGCGCCTGGCTCGAGGCCCGCGGCGACGAGCCAGGCGCCCTGTTCTGTCGCCTCGATCGCGGCGGCCACCGTGTGCGGGGCTCCGACGGCCGTCTGCAGCCGATGGACCCGGCGACCGTCGCCCGCCTGGTCAAGCGGGTCATCGGCCAGACGGGCGCCGAGATCGAGACGTTCTCGGCGCACAGCCTGCGCGCCGGCATGATGACCGCGGCCGACCGCAAGGGGATCTCGCTCGAGGACGCCATGCGGCACGGCCGCTGGAAGAGCGTCAGTTCGGCCCGGATCTACCGCCGGCATTCGAGCTTGTAGCAGGGCAATTTTACCGAAGCGCTGCTGCGGGATGAATAGAGCAGGGGCTGCCACGCCCTGCCGATCTGGGGTGCGCCCGCGATCTCGCCTCCACCTCGTCGCCACTCCGTCAGTTTGCTTGAGCCCGAAGGGCATCGATGAGCCGAGCCAAATCGGGATCGGGTGGGACAATCCGGGCCAGCCGCTCGGCATATTCTAGCGCGGCTTTGGCATCTCCGACATCGCGGCTGAAGCTGATGAGCGCCGCCAGATGATCGCGATCGTCGGGGTGTCGGGCCAGGCTGTCCTTGAGGATCGTGATGGCGTCGCTGGCGCGCCCCATCGAGTGGAGCCCGACCGCATAGACATAGGCGTACCGTGCGCGATCCGGCTCGAGCTCGGCAGCGCGGCGGAGTTCGCGCAGCGCCTCGTCCGGCCGATTGAGCCGCACGAGCGCCAGCCCGAGGGCGTGGTGGGCGCCGGCATCCTGCGGTGACGCGACGATCGCGGCGCGCAGCACCACCTCGCCCTCGCCGTCGCGCCCGAGGCCGCGGTAGAGGTCGGCGAGGTTGACTGCAGCGGGCGAATACTGCGGGCTGAGCCGCAGCGCCGCCTTGTATTCGGTCTCCGCCTCGGAGACGCGGCCGACTTGGGCATGGAAGGTTCCAAGTGCCGAGCGGGACTCCGGCCGATCGGCGTTGAGACGGTGGGAGGCGATGAGCTCGGAGGCCGCACGCTCGAAACGCGCCCGATCGGGTGCCGGCAGCGAATCCACGGGTACAGACGCGAGCAGCCCGGCAACCCGGATCCTGACGCCGGGGCTGGGGTCGGCAAGCAACGGGGACGCGGTCGGCCAGATCTGTGCGGCCGGCATGCCATCGAGCATGTCGAGAGCGCCGATCCGCACCATCGGATCGCGATCTGCAAGGCCAGCCTGCGCCAGATCGATAGTGGCGGGCGACGCATGCGAGTTCAGCTCCGCCAAGGCGCTCGCCCGTGCAATCCCTGGCGTGCCGCCATCGGCGGCGACGGCTGCGAGCAGTTTCTCCGCATTTAGTTGGTCGGTCCAGGCCGCATGGAACGCCTCGGCATAGGTCTGATACCCTTTGCGGTCCGGCCCATACCAGCGCTCGACCGCCGACGCCGCCCACTCCGCTGATTTGTTGGCATGACAGTCGGTACAAGCGTTGGGCGTGCCGAGCCGCACTGAAACATCCGGCCGCGGGACACGGAAGCTATGGTCGTGGCGCTGATCCACCGTCATGTAGGTGCGAACCGGCATGTGGCAGGAGGCACAGGCGAGTGGCGGGTCCGCTTTCTCGTGGTGGTGGTGTGTCGCGGCGGCATATCGGTCGGCGGCGTGGCACTGCGAGCACGTGGCGTCGCCGGAAATCCGCAACTCGGCGCTATGCGGATCGTGGCAGTCGCTGCAGGTGACGCCGGCGGCGAACATCCGGCTCTGCTTGAACGAGCCGTAAGTGTAGACCTCGTCGCGCATCTGCCCGTCGGCCTCATAGAGCCCCCGATCGAGGCCCGAGACCGCATGGGTGTCCGAGAGCCAACGGCCGGGAACCCAGGCTTCCGAGAACGCGCCGCGCCTGGCGTGGCAGAGACCGCAGGTCTCGACCTCCTTGCGCAGGATCTGCGGCGCCGCGCCGCGCTCCGGCGACCCGGTGGCTGGATCGTGATGCCAGTTCGCGCCGGACCGCTCGTCGAACCGCACCAGAAGGCCCATCGACGGATCCTCGTGCTTGCCGAACGGCCACCAGCTTTGCCTGTCTCTCGCCCAACGGACATGGCGCGAGCCCTGACCGTGACAAGCCTCGCAGCCGACGCTGATCTCGGCCGAGGTGGTGGCGAAGCGATCGCTCGCCGCATCATAATTCTTGTGCACTCCGGTCGAGTGGCACTCGGCGCACATGAAGTTCCAATTCTGGTTCAGCTTGGTCCAGTGCAGAGCGTCGTCGTGGCGGATCGCCTCGTTCGGATAGAGGTGGAACCAATGCTGGCCGCCCTTCTCCTTCGGCCGGCTGTCCCAGGCGAGCGACAAAGCCTGCAGGCGGCCATCGGGGAACTCGACCAGATATTGCTGCAGCGGATCGACACCGAACGTGTACTTGATCTCGAACGGCGCGAGGGAGCCGTCGGGCCCATCAGTCTCGACCAGGAACTTGCCGTCTTTGCGGACGAAGCGGGACTGAACGCCGTCATGGTCGAAGCTCGCATCGTTGAAATCGCCGAGCACCGATGTGTCGGTCGCATGATCCATGGCGTGCCTGTGCTGCGAGCCGCGCCAAAGCTGCGCTTCTGCCTGGTGGCAGCCCGCGCAGGTCTCGCTGCCGACGAATGTGGCGACGGCATTTGCCGGCGCGCTGCCAGATCGT
>NZ_VCCH02000211.1 GCF_005938675.2 Mycobacterium sp. KBS0706 | reverse complement strand
CGATCGGCGCGGTAAGTGCCTGATTTCACTCGATGCTGAGGGATCCTGATCTGGCGCCTATTCACACGCAAGCGGCTGAAGCGGCCGCGGCAGCTCGACGATGCCGAGTTCGAGGCCTTCCTGAAAGAGCTGCGCCGGACCAAGGGCGTCCGGCCCATGCGCAAGGCGGCGCTGCTCGAGCCGAACCTGCGCGCCGCGTCCCTGGTGATGACCCCGGCCGCGCATCCCGACCTGGCCGGACTCGGTGCCGGGGGAGGGGAGGGGCACCGGGATCTCCGCGACATGGCGCTGCTGACCGCCGCCGACCGCAAGGGCGTGCCGCTCGAGGCGGCGATGGAGCACGACCGCTGGAGGGACGCGCGGACTGCGCGTGGTTATCGGCGGCACTCCTGTGGCAGGGCAACTTCACCGGCAAGCTGCTCGCGGACGAATAGGAGGGGCCAAATAGAGGTAGCCGCTCTTACTGAGAGGTCACCAGAACAGGGTGGTGATCCGAAGCGAAAACGGTGTTGTCGTCGAGCGGTTCGCTAAGCTTCACGGCAGTGAACGTCCGGGAGGCCAACGGTCCGGCGACGAAGACATTGTCGATCGGGGAATCGGCAAAGTTCGTGCTGACATAGGTGCGACCAAGCCCGCTTGTCAGGCTCTTGAATTTGACGGTGCCGATCAGCGCCTCGGTGAGAATGGCGTAGCTGTCGTCGAAGCCGTCTGTCGTCCCGCAGGTTTCGGGCGTCAGACCCGTGCTGCATCCGACGAGCGGCCGGAAGTCTTCCCCGAGCTTCTTGCCGGTCTTGCACTTCTCCACGAACGGCGTGTTGAAATCGCCCGCAACGAAGACGCTCTTTCCGGCGGCCACGTCAGCGGATGCGCGCTCGGCAACCACACCGAGGCTGGCCTCGCGAGACCGGGCTCGATCAAGCGCTTCATCCGTCGTCGCCGCGATGCCCGGATTGCGTGCTTTGGGCATTGCCTGCCTCACCGCCTTCTCGGCGTTCTCGACGGCGATCGCCTTCGCGACGAGGCCGAGTGCGTTTGCCGCCTTGATCAGGCCCTGAACACCCTCGGACGGCCGGCAGAAGCCCAGGCCGCTGGAATTCAAGTGAACGCCGTAGACGACAACCCCGCCCTCCAGCTCGACGCGCAAGATCCCCCGCGGGACGAAGGCGTCGGGAAGTTGGGACGGAATGCGAAGCTCCTCGACCGTGCCATTGTTCACTTTGGACGTGGCAAGGTCATAGATGAAGGGCGGCCGCAGCGGGTCCCGCTCAGGATGCTCTCTGTTGCGCTGTTGCTCGATCGAGGTGACGCTCACCACCGTCTTGGTCGTGACGATCCCGACCTCAAGCGCGTTCGGCCAGACGTCGGAATCGTTGCTGTGGTCCGTCGCAATGACAGTCGCATTGGCATAGCCGAGAAACCGGGCGACTTCAGCGGCCGCGACCACCGAGGTGATTTCGTCGAGCACGATCACCTGCGGCAGCGCATTGTCGGGTGTTGCCGCCCGGTAGGCGGCAGCGGCGCGGCCAATGGGATCCGCGCGCTTGAGAACCGATTCAGCGGTTGCGGCTTCGACATTCCATGTCGCGATCGACAGGGGCTCAGCCGCCACCGAGCCCGTGCCCAGCAGCACTATCGCGGCAGCGAGAAGCTGGATCTTCATGATCGTTCCCCCACGCAACCCATGAATGCCGAGGATAGCCGATCCCCTCTCATAGGTCAGCGGCATGCGCGACTCCGCGTCGAGCTGGATCACTCGCACGGGAGCCACCGCGTCCGCTGCGCTCGCCAGAGGGGCCGAGACCTTCCCTGACCGGCTGTCATTGGCCACCAGTCCGCCGCACCAACGCGTAGTCCGGTCGCCCCAAGGAAGGCTCCGTTATCCGACGCTGGGTGAGCGACTTGATGCCAAAGCCCCATGCCAGCTCATAATAGTCACCAGGATGGTGATATCCCTTGTTCCGGAACTCTTCGAGTGGGGCGGCGCCATATTGTCGGGCGAACAATTCGTCCACAGCTGCATGCGCAGCCGCTTTCTTCACCCTGCCGCCGCGTTCCTGCAGCAAACGGGGCATCACTTCCGTTATCAGATCACGGTACTCTCGCCAGTAGGGGAAATCACGTGGAGGCAGGGCGTTCTGCCAATCGCCTTTTGACATAGGCCCTCTCACGTTCCGAGCCGGATCAAAATAAACGCCCTCATGGCGCGCCGTGCGGGAGCATAGTCTTCTTAAGCGGACGAGAGCGTCAAGGCCGCCAACGGCATGAACTGGCCGAGCTTGGTCACCAATGCGTCATGCAACCCCTTGGCCGATGCCCTCACGTCCATGCGGCCTCCATCAAGTTTTCGGTCAATTCATTAAATGCATGGCCGGCACTTCGCGTTGATTTTCATCAAGGCGGCGAAGACGGACCATGCGGGGAACCCGGGCCGCGCGTGGTGGTCTCCGGGTGTGCCTCTTTGGGTCAGGTCGCGCTCATCGCCGGACATATGCTCCACCAGACGGACGAGCAGGCCGGCGCCGGCGCGGATCGGGCATCTCCTGCTGGAGCTGAGCATCAGGTCGGGGCGTTCGGTGTCGACACACACACACACAAGAGTTTCGCCCGCCCCTGACCCACTCCGTTCCAATCGTGGAACGATCCGGCTGCCGATGCGTTGGAGCTAGGAACCTCTGCTCATCACAGGGTAAGGAGGCATTATGACAATCGGGCAGCCACACGCCGGCCCCGATCCTCTCGTCATTTTGGTGGTGGAAGACGAATTCCTGGTGCGGATGCTGATCGCGGAATATCTGCGCGGCTGGCCGAGCAGAACCCCCGCCTTCGCGGGGGCAGGCTTTGGATGACGCGGATGTCGGTGTCCTGTTCCAGCAGGTGGGTGGCGAAGCTGTGCCGCAGCGTGTGCGGCGACACCCGCTTCTTGATCCCGGCGACCTCGGCGGCGGCATGGACGGCGCGGTTGAGCTGGCGGGTCGACAGCGGCTCGACCGGGTTGCGGCCGGGGAACAGCCAGCCCCGCGGCAGCAACACGCCGCGGCGCCGCCCCTCCCGCCACCAGCTGCGCAGCAGCTCGAGCAACTGCGGCGACAGCATGGCGTGGCGGTCCTTGCGCCCTTTGCCCTGCTCGACGCGCAGCAGCATGCGCTCGGAATCGACGTCGCCGACCCTTGAGCGCGACCACCTCGGAGACGCGCAGCCCGGCGCCGTAGGCGGTGGCGAGCGCCGCCTTGTACTTCGGCCCCGGCGCCGCCTGGAGCAGAAGGGTCACTTCCTCGACGCTCAGCACGGCCGGCAGCCGGCGCGGTTCGCGCACGACGGTGAGCCGCCGGGCCAAGTCCGGCCGATCCAGCGTCACGGTGAAGAAGAAGCGCAGGGCCGAGACCGCGCTGTTGACGCTCGGTGGCTGCACGCCGGTCTGGGTCTGGTGCAACTGGAAGCGGCGCAAATCCTCCGCCGTCGCCGTGCCCGGCGACCGGCCGATGAAGGCCGCGAACGACCGGACGTTCCGAACGTAATCGCTGCGGGTCTTCTCGTTGAAGCCGCGCACGGTCATGTCCTCGATCATGCGCTCGCGGAGCGCGCTGACGGGACGATGTGATGGATGCAGGGTCATCGGGGTGCTCCTCTCTCGAGCCGAAGGTTGCTGGACCTTCGATGCTCGGGATCGGATGACCTGGTCGTCACGCCTTACCGCTCACCCACCCACCACCATCGCCGAAAATGGTCCGCCTGCGACGCTCGCCCTCCCGCGAGAGCGGGTTCGTTCTCGGGCGGATTGCGGTCGTTGATTTCGCGGCCCAACGGCGACCGGTTTTCGCTAAGAAGCCGACATTACGTCGGCGTCCCGACAGCGGACTGTGCAAACTCGGCAGTCCGCTCCGATCAATCGGTGACGCCGGCTGGCGGTCACCGGGAGTGGTAGCAGAGTTGAGTCCTCCCTTCTCGAAGTGGCTGGCCTTTTTCAAACAGCCAGGCCGCCCGGACGGGACCATGCTGGACTGCGAACCGGCGCCAGGTCGTGACCCCTGGGGAGCGCGCGACATCCGGCAGTCGCCGCCCCGATCGGCGTCGGACCCTTGTCGATCAACCGTTATCGCGGCGGAATCGGAACTTGCGTCACCACCGTGCTGGCCGGGTCCACGCATTGGAACCCGACATAGTTCCATTGCCGGTCGGTTGCCAGCGCATAACGCCCGGTCCGGCCACAATAAGCGTCGCCCGTCGACTGCGCGTAACGGGGGCTCTGACTCAATTTTGATGGGATTGGGGAATCTGCTGGTGTTGGTTTCACGAGGGGAATCAACACCATGCGAGATGCTCTCCGGCCATCGGACCTTGTGCCACGCGGCTTCGTGGTGGATGAGGTCGGCTGCGATGCCGCGGGCATGCTGATCACGGTCCGCGCGGTGAACAAGGCGAGCGCCTGCCCCGACTGCGGGGCGATCTGCACGCGGGTCCACAGCCGATATCGCCGGTGTCTGGCCGACCTGCCCATGGCCGGCAAACCGGTTCGGCTGGTGGTACAGGCGCGGCGGTTCCACTGCGACGCGGTGCTGTGCGGGCGCCGGATCTTCGCCGAACGGTTCGACGCGGCCGTGCTGGCGCCGTGGGGACGACGGACCGCCCGGCTCGATTACATCATCCGCCATCTCGGGCTCGCGCTGGGCGGACGGCCGGCGGCGAACCTGGCGCGGAGGCTGAGGCTGCCGGTCAGCAACGACACGCTGCTGCGCGTCGTGCGCCGGCACGGCGGCTCCCGCTTCATCCCT
>NZ_VCCH02000210.1 GCF_005938675.2 Mycobacterium sp. KBS0706 | reverse complement strand
GCTGCAATCTCGTCAGGCAGCCAAACGAGCTGGACAAGGCCGAGGGTTGAAACCTGCGACCTTGGCGTGGTGCGCGCCGCAGGAGACTGTGCCTGCCGAGCACCACGAGCCAAGTAGGGCCAGATGCAGCCGCGACTTATCACCAGACCGTCAGTCGAACGGGCGGAAGCCCTGGCGGGCAAGGGACAGATCGCGGTCGTCGACCAAGCCGTTGCCGTCGACGTCCAGATTGGTCGTCTCCCACTCGCCGGTCGGCCCGGTGCCGGGCTTGACCTGCTCGATCCGGTCGGCGAGCTCGTCCTCGAGCGCGTCGATCAGGGCCGGATCCGTGGTCGGATCGGCCTTGAGCTCGGCGATCCGCTCCTGCAGGGCGCGGATCCCCGTCTCTTGCGGCGTACCGAAATTGGCCTGCATGGCTCCGACGTTGGCACTGTAGCCTAGCTCCTTGGCCAGGCTGACCATGGCGGAGACACGGGCACCGTGATTGCGGAATGGTCCGTTGCCGACGGCTGGTGACCAGCCGGAGCCGACCATTGCATCGGTGGCATCGTCGTCGAGCGAGACGGTGTCGGCCTTGCCGGCGCCCAGGGCTTTGCCCTTGTTGCCGTCTGCGTCAACCCCGGCATTGGCACCGCCATTGCCGTTGCCGCTGCCCTGCCCGCCGGCGTTGCTGTTGCCACCGCCATTGCCGTTGTCGCCGCCTTTCCCGCCTCCGTTTCCGCCCCCGTTGCCGCCCCCGTTTCCGCCTCCATTGCCGCCGCCGTGCCCACCGCCATTGTCCTTGACGACGATGAAGTGCGGCTTCGAGACGTCCTTGAGGTCTCCCCAGGTCGCGGCACTGACTCCCGTGGCGTAGAGCAGCCCGAAGGCGGCCACGACGGGCAGGGTCGCAGAAGTGCGAACACGCATGAAAATCTCCAGAACCGTGAAGTCGAATCGAGCAGAAATAGCCCGCGTTACATCCTTGACGACTGACGCGTCACTTATATTCCGCAGAATTCCGTAAATCGTCATGACGGGCACGAGCAGTGCCCCAACGCCGACCTTCATGGAACTGGCGCCCTCGTGCCTGGGCAAATCGGCAACTCGACGGAGGCCGTGCCGGCGGTTATGCCTCGATCAGCGTGCGCACTGCCGCGCACAGGGCCGGCAGGGAAATGGGCTTGTACAGGACGGCCTCTGCCGGATATGTCGCCATCCTCTGATCGCAATAGGCGGTCACGAAGCAGAACGGTATCCGTCTGCGCCACAGGATGTCGGCTACCGGATAGACCCGAAGCCCGCGCTGGAGCCGCACGTCCAATAGGGCTCCGTGCAGCTCCTGTGTCTCGGCGGAAACGAGGGCAGCCCCAAGTGCGCCAGTCGGCCCGACAGGTTCGAGGCCCATCGCGGCGATCGCCTCTGACACCTGGTCGGCCAGACCTGCATCATCCTCTACAACCAGAATACGCCGCCGACCGCCTTCTCTGCGGATCGGGTCGCGTCGGAACAACGAGGGCAGCGGCGCCTGCTCGAAAGCCGTATGCCGGAGTTCGGATTGCTGATGCATTTCCGGTCGCCTCCCAAGAGGCAAGAGAATAAAATAGGTGCCTGCCCGCATCAAGAAGACATCATGGTCGATTAGGATGTTTGTCGTTAAGATTTTATAAGAAATCCTAGTCGATAAGCCAAAATTCTTTTGTTGATTTTGTCGGGCAAAATGAGGGTTCCTGTGTCCGAGATCTCCCTTTCGACAAGCGCGCAGTTCAGTTGCGTTGTCGAGCCTCACATAAGAAGCATCCGACGCTATGCTGCGTCATTGACCCACAATCGTGCGGACGCCGATGATCTTGTGCAGGACACTCTTCTGCGGGCATGCCTCAATCTTCATCGCTGGCAGCCCGACACGAACATGCTGAGCTGGCTTGTCGTGATCATGCGGCGGATCTTCCTGTCACAATATGCGCGGGTAGGGCGCGCGAAACTCAACATCGTTCCTCTTGAGGATCGTGACTTGGGTGTTGAATCCTCGCAGGATCACGCGCTGGAACTTCGGGAGCTGGCGGCCCGCTGGCCAGCGCTGTCGATCGAACATCGCGAGGTCCTGGAATGCATTGCGATCGCAGGCGAGCCCTATGACAAGATGGCCAAACGCCTGCATCTGCCGCTCGGCACACTCCGGTGCCGACTCCATCGGGCTCGAGCAGCGCTGAAGTCGGTTGGCCCGATGCCGAGGATCCGGGCACTGAACCAACGAGCAAGGGGCTAGGGACCGATACCAATTTGCTCTCGACCGTCCGCTTGGGACCCCGGCGCTGTGGCCGGTTTCGGTGCACCTTTGTCGGGCCGGGCTGGCCGAGTTGCGCCGGATCCTGCGGGCTCGGGGCAGGGTCCGGTATCGGGGCGCCGACGCGGCGAGTGCCTATGGCCCGGAGCAGTGGGCCAAGGCGCCGGGCTATGTCGGGTGGTCGGCCGCCTCGACAAGGAGGCTGCTCACCTCCTCGTCCGCCAGTTTGGACAGCGTCTTTAGCACATCCGGCGGCGCCACCGGTACCGCGAGCACCAGCCGGACCGGCTTGGCGACCGTCAACCTCTGCAGGGCCGCGGTGATGGTGCCGCCGGTGGCGATCCCGGCATCGACCAGAATGACGACGCGCCCGGCCACGGAGGGCGCTGGCAGGTCGCCGCGATAGAGACGCCGGCGGCGCTCGATCTGGACCAACTGACGCTCGGTCTCTGCCTCGACATAGCCGCGGCTCGGCATCACATCGCGCATAACGGCGTCATTCAGCACTCACATGCGGATCGGCGCCGTCGACCACCGCGCCGAGCCCCGGCTCCGGATAGCCGGGCGCACCGATCTTGCGCAGGACGACAAGACCCATGGGACAGCAAAATGGACGGAAGGCGGCTCAGGCTGGACCTGCCCACCGTTGATCGAAAAGCGCACTCGCTCCGCCAGGTCGAAGGGCTAAGCCAAAAGGCGGCTCGCCCATTTGGGGAACCCGGGTGACCCAAATGATCTATAAAATTTTAGCCAAATGCCTTGACCGCTTTGAGCAGCTAGGGCTACATACCCATATAGACAGTCCAGTTTGAATGCCGCGAATACACTCCGTGTACTTCTGGTCATACTTCGTCATTTTTGCAATACCCATGAGATTGTGCAAGTTGCCTAATATAACCCGTCCGGTGCCCCGCTGTGCACACTAGTCCTGTTCGGTACGAATGTGCCCGGCAGAGGCGCCGGACGGCAGAAATGGCCTCACGCTTAGAATTCTGTATTGGAACCTTAGTGCGTCGACGTCTCCTTCGAGCGGCAAAATCCTCGCGCACCGGCTCCGACCGCAAACGACAATGAAATCTGCATAAGCGACCAACCGCTCAGAGCGGGCTGCGCCACAGACAGGAGAGAACATGTTTGCGTATCGTGGAAATTATTCCACTGCGGCCGACACCGGACCCCAGGAACAGGATGTCGAGATCGGGCTGCGCCAAAAGGCGGAGGGTGGCGGCGGACAGGCAGTGGCCAGCATCGACGCCCCTGGGCGGGAATTGCCGCGGACGCATCAGGAAGCGCCGCTGATCTCGATCATCGATCCCCGCACGCTCGGCCGGGACACTCTGACGAGGGCACTCCAGGCGGTCGATGGCACGTTCCGCATCCGCGGATACGCCGGCATTGAGGAGTGGCTGCAGGGCGAAGACGTCGAGCACGAGACCTCGGTGATCCTGCTCGGCATTGGGGCGGCCGGCGCCGACGATCAGGATGTCGTGGACCACCTGCAACGGCTTGCCCGCACCTACGCACACATCCCGACGGTGGTGATGGGGGACATTGAGGATCCGCTGCACATCGTCAAGATTCTCGGACACGACGCCCGGGGATATATCCCGACCAGCGTCAATCTCAACGTCCTGGTCGGCGCGATTTCGTTGGCCCGGGCCGGCGGTCTGTTCGTTCCCGCGAGCAGCCTGATCGCCGTCGCGCCTGCGAAGGACTCGGCGGTCAAGTCGCCCCTCTGCGGTCTCCTGACAGATCGGCAGGCGGCGGTCGCTGATGCGATCAGCCGGGGCAAGCCGAACAAGGTGATCGCCTACGAGTTGAACCTCTGCGAGAGCACGGTGAAGGTCCATATCCGCGGCATCATGAAGAAGCTACAGGCGCGGAACCGGACAGAGGTCGCCTTCAAGATGCACAGCTTGGCAAAGCCTCAGAAGGGCGGCAGAGCCAGCTGGTTCCCCGAGACGAGAGCCTGACGCCGGCAAATCTGTTGTCGGGTTTATCCCGCGTATCACTGAAGGCCCCGTAATTGTGCTGCTTCACACCCTTATGAGCGTCGCCGCCTGATCAGAAAACCCATAATTTGTTCATACGCGATTTTCGATTGCGAAGGAATTGGGTCATGAGTCTCAAGTTGACCGTGAAGAGTAGGATCTATGATCCAGATCTTCGCTCCATCATCTTCTACGCGATGGACGGAGCAAAACCGGTTCCCTGCGCGGTTGCTCAGGATGCGCTGCTCGATATGGGCGGCGGCTCTAAGCAACTCTCGTCAGTCAAGCTCCTTCTGCTCTTCGATAAGTACCGTCCACAGCTCCTCGAAATCGCAGCGAGGAAGTACGAAGCGGGCGGAGCGGTGGGAGACACGATCCAGGTTGGTCTCCACGACCTTGTTGCCGTTCGCCTGGCCTGTACTCCTTCCGCTCAACTGGGACCGCCGGAGGCTCGGGCTGGAAATGGGCATGGCGTCCCGGCGCCGATCGGCGCGGTAAGTGCCTAATTCCACGCGATACTAGTGTCCTGATTC
>NZ_VCCH02000209.1 GCF_005938675.2 Mycobacterium sp. KBS0706 | reverse complement strand
TCCACCTGCGCAACCTGTACGAGAAGCTGGGCGCCGCCAACCGGGCGCAGGCCGTGGCCGTGCTGCTGGGGCGGGACCGGGGGTAGGGGCGCGGCCGGCATTCCGTCTGTCGACAACCTCTCGGATTGCCTCTCCTCCCCGGGTCAAGCCCGGGGAGGAGAGGCAATCTGTTCGTGTCTCAGCCGTCGGTGAGGCGCCCCTCCCCGCAAATATTCCGCCCGGCGTCCTACGAACGTAGGACGACGCCGGTGGGTGGCGCGTGGTTCGCTGGCATTGGAAGGGCTTCCTCTCAACGGCGAGATGCCAACCATGCAGATGCTCGACGCCAGAGATCCGATCCGCCTCGCCGCCCTGCCGGCCGATGCCGACGACCATGGGCTGGAGGCCGAGCTGCAGCCGGTGCTGCGCAGCGCCGTCCCCGGCCCCGCACCCTTCAACGCGCTGGTGCTGGTGCGCGGCACCCTGCCCGCCGGCGCGGCCGGGCGGGACGGGACCTTCGCCGTACGGACCAATTTCACCCTGGCCGGCTTCGACCCGATGTCACCCGCGCCGTTCAAGCATTCCTCGACCGCGGCGCTGCGCCAGCCGGGCGCGCCCGAGGTGGAGATCGACGCCATCGACCACGGCTATTTCGACGATTCCGGCTGCTGGGTGCTGCTGGTCCGCGGCGAGAGCCTGCGCCAGCACGGCGCGGTCGAGCTGACCAGCTGGGTGATGTGCCGCGAGCCCCCGGCGGACAGCCGGACGGCCGGGCGGCCGGATGGACGCCTGGCGTTCCGCAGCTACCGCTCCTTCGTCCCGCCGCGGCCGGCGCAGCCGGCGGATGCCTGGCGCCAGGCCGTCACCCGCCTGTTCGCGCATCGCACGGACACCGGGGGCCGCGCGGCGGCGTGAGCGGGCGGCCCCGGCCTTTCCCGCTCAGAGCAATATGTCCTCGGCCGTGATCCGGGTCAGCTGCTGGTAGGGCTGCGGCTCGAGCACCACCGCCATGTCGGCCTCCCGGTCGCCATCGGCGTCGGCGGAGACGATCAGCCCGCCGCCCAGCCGCTGGTAGCGCAGCTCGCCGGCCGTGCCGCTGAAGGCGGCATCGCCGATGAAGGCGAAGGCCTGGTTGCCCGGCGCCGTCTGGTCGGCATCGATCCGCGACACGTCGAGGATGTCGCGGACGCTGAAATCGGTGACCACGTCCTCATGCCCCGGCAGGCTCTCCACCAGCCGGTCGATGCGGATGGTGTCGACGCCGTTGGCGGTGCTGATCCGGTCGGCCCCCAGCCCGCCGACGAAGGTGTCGTTGCCGGAGCCGGGCTCGATCTCGTCGTAGCTGTAGAAGACGTCGTCGCCGCCGCGCCCGGACAGCAGGTCGTCGCCGAAGGCCGTCGCGATCTGATTGGGCCCGTCGTCGCCGACGAGGATGTCGTTTCCGGCCGTGTCGCTCAGATTCTCGATGTCGCGCAGGTCATACTGATAGATCAGCCCGGAGTGCTCGGAGCGCACGGCCGCCCGGTGCTCGGCCAGGGTGATGAAGGCGCCGTTGCCGGTGCTGGCGAGGTTGAAGGTGTCGGACCCGGCGCCGCCGTCGATCAGGTTGCCGGCGCCGACGCTCACCGCGCTGAAGGTATCGCGCCCGCCGCCGCCATACAGGCGATTGCCGCCGCCGGCGAAGGTGATCAGGTCGACGCTGTCGCCGCCATTGACCGTGTCACCGCCGTCCTCCAGGTGGATGCCCGACCCGGCGGTCGCCGGCAGGCGGATGTCGATCACATCCGCGCCGGTATAGGCCGTGACATAGTAGAAGTCGTCGTCGCCCTCGACGAGGATGTGGTCGTTGCCTGGGGTGCCCTCGATCGTCGCCATGGCTGCCTCCGTGGGGTCGGCTGTGTTGCCGCGATGATAGGAAGGAGATCAGTATACGTGATGCGCGGTCCTATGGAACCCGTAACGGGCGGATTCTCGCCAGCGGCCGGCACTCCCCCTCACCCTCCCGTCGCTGCGCGCCGGGCCCCTCCCTCTCCCCGAGGAGAGGGGAACAGGAGCTGCGGCCCCTTCACCTCTCCTTGGGGAGAGGTCGAAATCGCGGAGCGATTTCGGGTGAAGGGGCGGCCTCTCCTCTCGCGGAGCGTCAGAGCTGGGCTTCGATCGCGGTCTTGTCGATCACCGACCAGACCTGGGCGATCCTGCCGTCGCGGAACTCGTAGAACACATTCTCGCTGAACGAGACGGTGCGGCCGTTGACGTCGAGGCCGAGGAACCGGCCCCGCGGCGAGCAGGTGAAGTCGAGCCGGGCGGCGACCAGGGGCGGGTCGCAGGCCAGGAGCCCGATGACGAAGCGCAGGTCCGGGATGTCGCGGAAATCCTGCTCCAGCATGGCGCGATAGCCGGCCAGGCCGAAGGGCCGGCCGTTGTGGCGCGCCGTCTCGTCGACGAAATCGCCCAGCCGCGCCCAGTCCTGCCGGTTCAGGCAGTCGATATAGGCGCGGTAGCGGGTGGCGAGGTCGGTCACGGCAAAGCTCCTGTGGTGCCGGGTGGCGGAGACGGGGAGCCCCGGCCGCGGGTCAGCCGGCCGCAGGGATCGAATGGTGCTCATGGGTGACGGTCCAGCGGCCGCCGATCCGGCGCAGGCCGATGGTGAGCCGGAACTCCATCGGATAGGCGGGCCGGCCCGGCTCGATCACGACGCAGCGCATCAGCGCGGCAGCGAAGCCGACATCGGCGCCGGCCGTGACCTCCAGCTCGACGATGTCGAACACCGCCGGATCGGGCGAGGCGGCGAAGAACAGGTCCCAGGTGGCGCGATAGGCGTCGAGGCCCCGGCAGCGCAGCGGCGGCGGCAGGTCGAACATCAGCATGTCCGCGGCATGGTCGCGCAGCACGCCGTCATGGTCGCGCCGGCGGACGGCATCGGCCCAGGCCTCGATCAGGCCGCGGATCTCGGCCTCTCCGGAGTCCCGGCTCCCGGTCATCGCGATGCGCTCCCTGCCGTGCCGGATATGCCGTGCCGGCGGAGACCAGGGTATAGCACGGCAGCGGAACGGCGGCGGCCTCGTCGCATCGGGCCGGCCCGCCGGCAGCGCCTTGCATTCTCCGCAATCCGCCGCAAGGGTTGCGGGGTTCGGCGAATCCGGGGACGTGCGGGAGGGGGAATGGCGAGCAGCATCCGGGCGGTGCGCCGCGAGCAGGAGCGCGCGGAGCGCCGGCGCCTGGCCTATGAGAAGGCGGCGCAGAAGCAGGCGGCGCTGGAGGCCGCTTCCTCCGCCGCGGACGAGTACGACCGGCTGATCGAGGCCCTGACCGGCGCCCACCGGGTCCAGCTCGAGCGCCGCGACTGGCACGCCGTGGCCGCGGCGGCGCCGCCGGCCGAGCCTGACCGGAGTGCCGTGCAGGAGGCGGCGGCGCGGCGGGAGCTCGACGCCTATCGCCCCGGCTGGCTGGCCCGCACCTTCGGCGGGGCCAAGCGGCGCCGGATCGAGCTGACCGCGGCGGTGGAGGATGCCCGCGCCCGCGACGAGGCGGCGTTCGAGGCCCGCCTGCAGGAGGCCGAGGCGCGCCGGGCCGAGATCGATTTCGCCCGGCGGCTGGTGGCGCGCGACCCGGCGGCGGTGGCCGACGCGCTGGGCCGCTACACCCGGCTGGGCGACCTGCCCTTCTCGGTCGAGGGGCTGGACCTCGTCTTCGTCGAGGGCGGGCGGATCGTCGCCATGATCGACGGGCTGGATTTGGAGGATCTGCCGGACCGGTCGGTGACGCTGCTGCAATCGGGCCAGGCCTCGGTCAAGCCGCTGTCGCAGGGCAAGGTGCTGGAGCTGCACCGCGACGCGATCTGCTCGGCCGCGGTGCGGGCGGCGGCGGAATGCCTGGCCGCCCTGCCGGTCGAGGCGATCGAGGTGGTGATGCAGACCGACCTGCTGGACCGAGGCTCGGGCCATATCGGCGTGACGCCGGTGCTCTATCTGCGGGCGGCGGCCCAGGCGCTGGTAGCCGTCAACCTGCCGCGCACCGATGCCGCTGCTTTGGTCGAGCGCCTGGGCGGGCATTTCGACTGGAGCCGGAAGGAGGGGTTTCGGGGGATCGGGCTCGGGGAGTTGGATGTGCCGGCGTATGAGAGGGGGGAGTGAAAGAAGCTCCTTAACATCATGCCCGGATTCCGGCGCGTACTTCGTCTTGGCGAAGCCGAAGACAGAGGAGTCAAGCGACGGAACTTTGTTCCACCCCACCTGCCCAGCGCGGCAGACACTCGAGATCCTGAAGCTCCGCCCGGATCACCCCGTCAAATATCTCGGGGAACAGCCTAGTGACTGCTAGCCAAATTGGATGGCCGGATGACACTTGCTTCGCAGCCATCTTCGCCTGACCGAGAGCAGTGGCTAGCGATTCGATTTTCAATCGTTCACGGATCGCTGTCGCTTCAAGCATGCTTTCAATGATGCCAGCATACTGTGCAAAGAGCTTATTTTTGAGCTTACTATTTAACATAGCCACGAGTGCGCCTTTGCCCGTATATCGAGTAACATAAACCTTGTCCGTTCCAGACTCTGCGGAACGAGCAATCGAAAACAAAATTGCGGCAAGTTCAGAAAAATGCTGAGATGGTTTATAATATCTATTCAGCAAAAATTTTCGTTCCCAATCTAAAATTTCGGGAACGAACTCTCGTATGGATGACCATGCCGATATAAACCGAGCTTCATCGAATGGATCATCAGAATCATCGCCGGGCATCAACTTAAGGGCCTGCCACCATTTCTCTCTACCATTCTTACAAAACGAGAGAAGACGTTCAGTGCGGCGGTCAGCAAAAAAAACTGATCTTGGTGATC
>NZ_VCCH02000021.1 GCF_005938675.2 Mycobacterium sp. KBS0706 | reverse complement strand
GGGTGTTCCGAGCTAGTCGATCTACGACCGCAATCACTCCCACTCAATGGTCCCCGGCGGCTTCGAGGTGATGTCGTAGACCACGCGGTTGATGCCGCGGACCTCGTTGACGATGCGGGTTGAGACCCGGCCCAGGAACTCGTGGTCGAACGGGTAGTAGTCGGCGGTCATGCCGTCGGTCGAGGTCACGGCCCGCAGCGCGCAGACATAGTCGTAGGTGCGGCCGTCGCCCATCACACCCACCGTGCGCACCGGCAGCAGCACCGCGAAGGCCTGCCAGATCGCGTCGTAGAGGCCGGCGCGGCGGATCTCCTCGAGATAGATCACGTCGGCCTTGCGCAGGATCTCCAGCATGTCGCGGCTGACAGCACCAGGGATGCGGATGCCCAGGCCCGGGCCCGGGAACGGGTGGCGGCCGACGAAGGTGTCGGGCAGGCCGAGCTCGCGGCCCAGCGCCCGCACCTCGTCCTTGAACAGCTCGCGCAGCGGCTCGACCAGGGCCAGCTTCATCCGCTCCGGCAGGCCGCCGACATTGTGGTGGCTCTTGATCGTCACCGACGGGCCGCCGGTGAAGGACACGCTCTCGATCACGTCGGGGTATAGCGTGCCCTGGGCCAGGAAGCGGGCGCCGTCGATCTTCTCGGCCTCGGCGTCGAACACCTCGACGAAGGCGGTACCGATGATCTTGCGCTTCTGTTCTGGGTCGCTGACCCCCTCGAGCCGGCCGAGGAACAGGTCCGCGGCATCGACATGCACCAGCGGGATGTTGTAGTGGCCGCGGAACAGCGACACCACCTGCTCCGCCTCGCCCGTGCGCATCAGCCCGGTGTCGACGAAGATGCAGGTGAGCTGCTCGCCGATCGCCTCGTGGATCAGCACGGCGGCCACGGCGCTGTCGACGCCGCCGGACAGGCCGCAGATGACCTTGCCGGTGCCGACCTGGGCGCGGATCTTGGCGATCTCGGCCTCGCGGAAGGCGGCCATGGTCCAGCTGCCGGCGCAGCCGCAGACCCGATGGGTGAAGTTGCGCAGCAGCGCCGCGCCATGCGGGGTGTGCACCACCTCGGGATGGAATTGCACGCCGTAGTAGCGGCGGACATCGTCGGCGATCGCGGCATAGGGCGCGTTCTCGCTGGTGGCGACGATGCGGAAGCCGTCCGGCAGCCGGGTGACGCGGTCGCCATGGCTCATCCACACCTGCTCGCGGCTGCCTGTCGCCCAGGCGCCGTCGAACAGGGTGCAGCTCTCCTTGACGTCCAGCCAGGCCCGGCCGAATTCGCGATGGTGCCCCGCCTCCACCGCGCCGCCCAGCTGCTCGCACATGGTCTGCTGGCCGTAGCAGATGCCCAGCACCGGCACGCCGAGCTCGAACACCAGCTGCGGCGCGCGCGGCGAGGCGTCCTCGGTGACCGAGGCCGGGCTGCCGGACAGGATGATGCCGCGCGGGTCGAAGGCCCGGATGCGGTCGTCGCCCGCCTGGTTGAACGGCCAGATCTCGCAATAGACGCCGGATTCCCGGACCCGGCGGGCGATCAGCTGGGTGACCTGGCTGCCGAAATCGAGAATGAGAACGCGGTCCGGCGACGGCTTGGCGGTCGGGGCGGTCATGGCAACTCCGGGGTCGGGCGGTGAGACGGAGCTTTACCCTCCCCCCGGCCGCAGGACAAGCGACGCGGCCCGCGCCGGGCGCGCAACGTCCATGCGCGGATGACGGTTCGGTTACCGCAGCCGCTCGTCGGTCACCCAGCCGTTGATCGCCTTGCCCGATGCGCCGGCATCGTTGATGAATATGTCCGCCGTGTTGTGCAACTCCAGCATCCTTCGACCGTCGGCAACGGTCGCCTTGGTCGGCAGATAGACGAAGTTCGTTGCATCGGCCGTGTTGCCTTCGACCTTCAGGTAGTCGCCCACCGTGGCGTAGGTTTTGCCCTCGGCGAGCTTCTTGCGCACGATCGCGGCCGGGACCTTACCTGGGTCGAAGATGATGACCCGGGTGATGGCTTCGGAGAACAGCTTGGAGACATCGCCCATCTGCACGTTGGACGCCGTCGCCCCCGTCGGCAACTCGATCTTGGTGATCTTCTCATAGGGGATCATCCGGTCGGCGATCGACCCGTCGTTCTGGGTCGGCTGGATCAGCTGGCGCGTGCTCTCCGCCGCCTGCCGGTAGCTCTCGTTGGTGTAATAGAAGGCCAGCACCGTGCCGACCCAGGTGGCCAAGACCGGAAGGACGGCCGTGAAGATGTTCGGAAGAATGGTCTCAAGCTTGGCTTTGTCCACACCCGCGAGAATGAGACCGATGACTGTGACAATCGCGATGATACCGATCCCGCCGGCACCGATCCCGATCACGAGCGGGGCGAGACGCGACCGGATCACTTCAGACGGGTCGGCGGGCGCTCCGCCGCCAGCACCGGCGATAGACGTCAGCAAGGCGCGGCCAAGCGTGAAACGGATGACGGCAGCAACGCCGAAGCCGAAGACGAGGATCGCCATGAGGTTGACGATCTTCTCCAATGCCGTCACTCCGCCCATCATCGAGACAGCGGCATATCCGATCAGGACTATCCCGCCGACAATGATGATGACGGCAGCAGCCCGAAGAACGTTTTCCCAAGTATTTTCGGTCATCGCCGGCGACCTCGCGCAATGTTCAAATCAATATTCGCGATAAAACAGCAATAAGTTAATCGAAAAGACGACCGGCGGCTAGATCCGATCGGCAGTCGGATCCCGCTCCGCCGCGATCCGCCGGTCGAAGCGGAAGGCGCTCTCGGCCAGCACGGCGCCGCCGAAGCGCTCCAGCCGGTCGGCATAGGGCTCGCCGCCGAGATGGCGGTAGAAGCCGGTGGCGCGGAAATTGGCGGTCAGGGCCCAGAGCATGAAGGGGGTCATGCCGCGCTCGGCGAACCAGCCGGAGGACGCGGCCATCAGCGCCCGGCCGTGCCCCCTCCCCTTCGCCCGGTCGAGCAGATAGAGGGCGAAGATCTCGCCCCAGTTCCAGCCCGGCGCGCCGCGGGCCCGGCCGCATAGGGCAAAGCCGACCGGCACCGCCCCGCCGGCCGGCGTCGGGTCCAGCGCCAGGAAGGTCGCGGTGCCGTCCTCATGCGCCAGCGAGCGTTCATGGCCGCGCTCGCGCTGGGTCACGGTCATGCGGTCGAGATATTCGTCCGGCACCAGGCCGCGATAGGTTTCCTGCCAGGACTGGACATGGATCCGCGCGATCGCCGGCGCATCGGCCAGGATCGCGCGGCGGATCATGTCAGCCTTCCTCGTCCGCCGGCGCCTCGGCGGTCTCGCCGGCATCGGCCTTGGGCCCGCGCTCCAACACCGCGACGAAGAAGCCGTCGGTGCCGTTGGCGGCGGGCGACAGGCGCAGCATGCCGCTGGTCGGAGCCGGGCCGGTGCCGACGGCCTCGTCCCACACCGTCTCGACCGGCACCAGCCGGTAGTCGGGATGGGCGGCCAGGAAGCCTTCGACCTGCGCCTCGTTCTCCTCGCGCAGCAGCGAGCAGGTGGCGTAGATCACCCGGCCGCCATCCGGCTTGGCCAGGCGGGCGGCGCTGTCCAGGATCTCGCGCTGCACGCCCAGCAGCCGCTCCAGCTCCATCGGCCGCCAGCGGGCGTCGGGGTTGCGGCGCCAGGCGCCGGTGCCGCTGCAGGGCGCGTCGACCAGCACCCGGTCGAACTTGCCGCGCTGCTTCTTGACCCAGCGGTCGCGCTCGTTCTCCAGCAGGCGCGGCTCGACATTGTCGATGCCGGCGCGGCGCAGCCGCTCCTTGCCGCGGTCGAGCCGGCCCTTGGACACGTCGCAGGCCACCACCCGGCCCTTGCCCTTCATCCGCGCCGCCAGGGCCAGCGCCTTGCCGCCGGCGCCGGAGCAGAAATCCACCACCTGCTGGCCCGGCCGGGCGTCGACCAGCAGCGCGATCAGCTGCGAGCCCTCGTCCTGCACCTCGATCAGGCCGGACTGGAAGGCGGGATGGCGGCCGAGCTGCGGCCGGCCCTTGACCCGGATGCCCAGCGGCGACAGCGGCGTCGCCACGACGTCGAGCTTGCCCGCGGCGAGCGTCTGCACCACCTCGTCGCGGGTGCCGCGCAGCTCGTTGACCCGCAGGTCGAGCGGCGCCTGGTCGAGCAGCGCCGCCACCTCCGCCTCGAAGCGGTCGCCGAAATTGGCCTCCAGCGAGGCCGCGGCCCAGTCCGGGATCTCGCTGCGCACCGGCTTCGGCATGTCGGGATGGTCGAGCGGCTGGCCGGCGGTGGCCTTGACCAGCTTGTCCTCCGGCCCGTCCAGCGGGATCGGCGCGTAGGTCTCGCCGGAGAACAGCCGGCCCATATCCTTGACCGCGACGCCCTCGGCCAAGGTCAGCTCGGCGATCACCCGGTTGCGCGGCGTGTCCTCGGCCTCAGCCCGGGCCAGCCACCAGCCCAGCCGGGCGTGATGGCGCAGCACGGCGTAGACCCGGGCGGCGATCTCGCTGCGGTCCTTCGAGCCGATGAAGCGGCGGGTGCGGAAATAGGCCGAGACCAGGGCGTCGGCGGGGCGGTTCTCGATGCCGAGGCGCTCGAGAATGTCGATCGTGGCCTGGATGCGGGCGGAGGGGGTCATGGTCCGGAGCGTAGCAGGAAAACGCGCCTTCTACCGCGCTTCGACGGCGGCGGCCAGCGTTTGAGGGAATGCGCGGGCGAGCTATGCGCCGAGGGTATCAGGCTGTGGCGTGGCGCCTCGGCATCCAGGCACCACGCGACGAGATCTCCGGTGCCGAACGGCGGCGAAAGCAGCGTCACATGTAGACGCCGTAGTCGAGACGGACCAAGTGGTCCTCGACCAGCTCGACACCGGCCGGCGTCGACAGGAGGTCGATCGGGCGGCGCTGATCGAAGCTGATCGCCGGCGTCTCGAGCCACCTCTCGGCAACCTCCTGAGAGCCGAAGACGTAGCTCGCCTTCGCCAGGATCTCGGCGAACTTCCAGGTCCTGCCGCTCTGCATGGTCATCAGTCAACTGTCGCAAAAAAGGTGACGCCTGTCGCGGTGGCTTTCGAGAGAGGCCCGGCCGAGACTGGTCCGCTCCGCGTCACGCGGCCTGGAGCCCGGCCCGCCATTCATCACGCACCTCGGCCTCCGGGTCCTCGGCCCTCGCCATGGCCAGCCGGCGCAGGCCGTCGGGGCCGAGCAGGCGGCCGAGGGCCCAGACGGCGGCGCCGCGGACCAGGGGCGAGGCGTCGTCCAGCAGCGGCTCCACCGCCGGCGCCAGCGCCGGGTCGGCGCTGTTGCCGATGGCGATCAGCACGTTGCGCAGGAAGCGGTCGCGGCCGATGCGTTTGATCGGCGAGCCGGAGAAGGCGGCGCGGAAGCCCGCATCGTCGAAGCGCAGCAGCGACACCAGGGCCGGGCCGTTCAGCTCCGGCCGCGGCGCCAGCGCCGCCTCGCGCCCGGCGGCGGCGAACTTGTTCCAGGGGCACACCGCCAGGCAGTCGTCGCAGCCATAGATGCGGTTGCCGAGCAGCGACCGCATCTCGCGCGGGATCGGGCCCTTGTGCTCGATGGTCAGGTAGGAGATGCAGCGCCGGGCGTCGAGCCGGTAGGGCGCCGGGAAGGCCGCAGTCGGGCAGATGTCGAGGCAGGCATGGCAGGAGCCGCAGCGGTCCTGCTCCGGCGCATCCGGCGGCAGGGCGATCGCCAGGTAGATCTCGCCCAGGAACAGCCACGAGCCCCAGTCGCGCGACACCAGGTTGGTGTGCTTGCCCTGCCAGCCGATCCCGGCCCGCATCGCCAGCGGTTTCTCCATCACCGGCGCGGTGTCGACGAACACCTTCAGCTCGGTCTTGAAGGTCCGGTGGATCCAGCCGCCCAGCGCCTTCAGCTTCTTCTTGACCACGTCGTGGTAGTCGCGGCCCTGGGCGTAGACCGAGATCACCCCTCTCTCCTGCTGCTGCAGCAGCAGGAGCGGATCCTCGGCCGGGCCATAGTTGAGGCCCAGCGACAGGACGGTCAGCGCGTCGGGCCACAGGGTCTGCGGGTCGGCGCGGCGGTCGGCATTCGCCTCCAGCCAGCCCATGTCGCCATGCTGGCCCTCGCCGAGGAACAGCTCCAGCCGCTCGCGCAGCCTGGGGTCGGGCGTGGCGGCGGCGAAGCCGGCGCTGTCGAAGCCGAGGGCGAAGGCCTCGGCCCGGATACGGTCCTTGATGTCGGCCGCGCCGCTCATCCCCGTCCGCGATAGGGCGGCACGCCCTGGTCGGGCAGCCACAGGCCCTCGGGCGCCGGCCCGCTCTGGTAGAACACGTCGATCGGGATGCCGCCGCGCGGGTACCAGTAGCCGCCGATGCGCAGCCAGCGCGGCTTCATCGCCTTGATCAGCCGCTCCGCCACATAGACGGTGCAGTCCTCATGGAAGGCGCCGTGGTTGCGGAACGATCCGAGGAACAGCTTCAGCGACTTGCTCTCGACGATCTTCGCCGCCGGGGCGTAGTCGATCACCAGATGGGCGAAGTCGGGCTGGCCGGTGATCGGGCACAGCGAGGTGAACTCCGGCGCGGTGAAGCGCACCAGGTACAGCTGCTTCGGCCGCGGGTTCGGCACCGTCTCCAGCACCGCTTCCTCCGGCGAGGCCGGTAGCGCCGTGGCCTGGCCGAGCTGGGTGAGCGCTTCCGTGCCCTTGGTCTTTGCCTTGCGGGCCATGGTGTCTCCTCAGAGGGCCGCGATATCGCCCTGCGCCTGCTCCGCCTCGAAGTCGGCGGCGAAGGCGTCGAGCGTGCCGGCGGCGATGGCGCCGCGCAGCCCGGCCATCAGGTCCTGATAATAGGTCAGGTTGTGCTGGGTCAGCAGCATCAGACCCAGCACCTCCTCGCTGCGCACCAGATGGTGCAGATAGGCACGGCTGTACTGGCGGCAAGCCGGGCAGCGGCAGCTGTCGTCCAGCGGCCGCTGGTCGTCCTGGTGGCGGGCGTTGCGCAGGTTGACCGTGCCGCGGCGGGTGAAGGCCTGGCCGGTGCGGCCGGACCGGGTCGGCAGCACGCAGTCGAACATGTCGACGCCGCGGCGGACCGAGCCGACCAGGTCCGACGGCTTGCCCACGCCCATCAGGTAGCGCGGCCGGTCGTCCGGCAGCGCCGGCACGGTGACGTCGAGGGCGGCGAACATCCGCTCCTGCCCCTCGCCCACTGCCAGGCCGCCGATGGCGTAGCCCTCGAAGCCGATCGCGGTCAGCGCCGCGGCGGATTCCAGCCGCAGCTCGGGGTACACGCTGCCCTGGACGATGCCGAACTGGCCGTAGCCGGGCCGGGCGACGAAGGCGTCGCGCGAGCGCTGCGCCCAACCCATCGACAGGCGCATCGAACTGGCCGCCACCTCCGGCTCAGCCGGGAACGGCGTGCACTCGTCGAATGCCATGGTGATAGTGGCGTCGAGCAGGTGTTGGATCTCGGTCGACCGCGCCGGGGACAGCCGGTGCTCGCTGCCGTCGAGATGCGAGCGGAAGGTCACCCCGTCCTTGTCCATGCGCCGCAGCTGCGACAGCGACATCACCTGGAAGCCGCCGGAATCGGTCAGGATCGGGCCGGGCCAGTTCATGAAGCGGTGCAGGCCGCCCAGCCTTGCCACCCGCTCCGCCCCCGGGCGCAGCATCAGGTGGTAGGTGTTGCCCAGCACGATCTGCGCGCCGGTGGCCGCCACCTCCTCCGGCCGCATCGCCTTCACCGTGGCGGCGGTGCCGACCGGCATGAAGGTCGGGGTCTGGACCACGCCATGGGCGGTGTGCAGGCGGCCGGTGCGGGCGGCGCCGTCGCGGGCCTCCACTTCAAAGTGAAAGGCGGGCTCGAAGCGGAACTCAGTCATCTCTGTCCGACCGGTGCAGCAGGCAGGCGTCGCCGTAGGAGTAGAAACGGTAGCCCGCGGAAATGGCGTGGGAATAGGCCTGCTTCATCCTCTCCATGCCGGCGAAGGCACAGACCAGCATGAACAGGGTCGACCGCGGCAGGTGGAAATTCGTCACCAGCAGGTCGACCACGCGGAAGCGGTAACCTGGGGTGATGAAGATCGCCGTCGATCCGTCGAAGGGCCGCATGGTGCCGTCCTCGGCCGCCGCGCTCTCCAGCAGGCGCAGGCTGGTGGTGCCGACCGAGACGATGCGGCCGCCGGCAGCGCGCACGGCGTTGATCCGCTCCGCGGCCTCGGCGGTCAGCACGCCGCGTTCGGCATGCATGACATGGCCTTCGACCGTGTCGCTCTTCACCGGCAGGAAGGTGCCGGCGCCGACATGCAGGGTCAGGCGGACCGTCTCGACGCCGCGCGCGGCCAGCGCGTCGAGCAGCGGCGGGGTGAAGTGCAGCCCGGCGGTCGGCGCGGCGACGGCGCCGTCATGGCGGGCGAAGACGGTCTGGTAGTCGGAGCGGTCGCGCTCATCCGGCCCGTCCGGCCGGTCGATATAGGGCGGCAGCGGGATCTCGCCATGGCGCTGCAGCTGGGCGGCCAGGCCGGCGGGATCGTCGAACGCCACTTCTACTTCGCCGGCCTCGCCCTTGGCGACGATGGTGGCGGCGAAGTCGTCGGCGAAGCGGACCACGTCGCCCGGCTTCAACTTCTTGGCCGGGCGGGCGAAGGCGCGCCAGTGCCCGGAATCGGCCGGCTGGTGCAGCATGATCTCGATGCCCGCCAGGCCGCGCTTGCCGTGCAGCCGGGCCGGGATGACGCGGGTGTCGTTGACCACCAGCAGGTCGCCGGCGCGCAGCCGCCCAGGCAGATCGCCGATCCGGCGGTCGGTGAGGCCGTCGGCCGCGACCTCCAGCAGCCGGGCGGCGTCGCGCGGCTCGGCCGGCCGGTCGGCGATCAGCTGCCGCGGTAGGTCGAAATCGAACTCATCGACACGCATGGCGAAAGCGGGGTCAGCCGTTCTGCAGCGCCGGCATCGGCATGAGCAGGTTCATCAGCGCCCGGAACGGCGCCAGGAACAGCAAGGCGCAGGCCAGCTTCACCGACAGGTCGCCGGCCATCAGGGTCAGGATCGGCAGGCCGGTGCCGGCGAAGGCGATGGTGAAGAACAGGGCGGTGTCGACCACCGAGCCCAGTGCCGAGCCGATGAAGGGCGCGCGCCACCAGGCGGCGCGGCGCAGCCGGTCGAAGATGTGGATGTCGAGCAGCTGGCCGACCAGAAAGGCGGTGCCGGAGGCGACGGCGATGCGCCAATCGGCCAGCCACAGCGACAGCACCACGGCGAGGGCGAAACCGGCATAGGCGACCTGGCGGGCGCGGTGCGGACCGAAGAAGCGGTTGGTCAGGTCGGTGACCAGGAAGGTGACCGGATAGGTGAAGGCACCCCAGGTCAGCCAATCGTTGATCGGGAACTGGACCAGGTAGTTCGAGGCCACCACGACGGTGATCATAGCGATCAGCGCCAGGCCCATGCCGCGGGTTTCGGTGCGCAAGACAGGTCTTCCAAATGCAAAACGCCCGCGGCGCAGCCCTCGGCGCCCGGGTCCGGTGGGGCTTTTAGCGCAACCGGGCCGGCTTGGCCACCATCGCGGCCCGCGGGGCGGTCATGCCGGCTGGCGGGGCTGTAAGAGCCGGCCGAACAGCGAGAGCGCCAAGCCGATCACCAGGAAAACGCCGAAGATGATGCCGAACAGGCTGGGCAGGAACCAGCGCCCGGCGAAGCCGTCGACCGCAGCGTCGCCGGGATCGGCCGGATCATAGGCCACCGGCAGGTGCTGCCCCCGGGCGAAGGTGGTGCTGCGCACCGGGCTGCGGAACTGCGCCGTCGTGCCCTGCGCCGTGGTGAACTCGACCACCGGGCCGTTGTTGAAGTCGACGATCACGCCGTCGGCCGTGGCCGTACGGCTGCTGTCCTGCTCCCGCCAGGCCAGCACACCGGCGGCGATCAGGCCGACGAGGCCAAGGGTGACGAAGACCAACCCCAGGATGGGCAAAGCTCGGACGCCGGTGACTCGTGCCATCGCCGCCTCCGCTCGTTTCGCTGAGGGTCGGACATAATCCGGTATTGTGGCAATCTCCGGGACTTCGTGTGTCAGGGCTGGACCAGCAGGAACAGCACGGCGCCGGCGCCGAGCAGCAGGAACGGGCTGACCCGGGTGAACACCAGCGCCAGGCAGGAGCCCGCGGCCATCGCCCAGGCCAGCACCCCGCCCTCCGCCGCCTGCAGCAGGGTGAAGGAGGCGGCCAGCACCATGCCGGCGGCGACCGGCGCCAGCCCGGTCTCGACGGCCCGCTGCCACGGCGCGCCGCTGTATCGCGCCCATAGCCGCGCCAGGCCGTAGACCAGCAGCGAGGACGGGACGAAGATCGCCGCCGTCGCCACCAGCGCCCCGGCCCAGCCGGCGGCCTGCCAGCCGACCAGCGTCACCAGCAGCGATCCCGGCCCCGGCGTCATCCGCGACAGGCCGAACAGGTCGAGGAAGCGGGCGTCGGTCATCCAGCCATAGACGCCGACCGACTGGCGATGGATGTCGGCGACGATGCTCTGGCCGCCGCCGACGCTGAGGAAGGATAGCGGCACGAAGACGATCAGCAGCCGCACCAGCACATTGTCCATCGCCTCAGTCCTTCCGCGGCCGCCAGGCGGCACAGGCGATGCTGAGCGGCGCCAGCACCGCCATCACCGGCAGCAGCGGCAGGTGCAGCACGCCGATGGCCACGAAGGTGACGACGATGATCGCGACCGGCACGGCGGAGCGGGCCGCCCGGCGCGCCGCCCGCACGCCCATCTGTAGCGACAGCCCGACCGCCGCGGCCGCCGCCCCAGCCAGGGCCAGATGGACGGAGTGATACTGCGCGACCTCGGCGAAGGCCGCGGCGGCGGCGATGGCAACCAGCATTGCCGGCACGATCATGCCGAGCACGCCCGCCAGCGCCCCCGGCCCGCCGCGCAGACGGAAGCCGATCCAAAGCGAGAGGTTGACGACATTGACCCCGGGAAAGGCCTGCGCCAAGGCGAGGCCGTTGAGGAAGTCGGCCTCGGACACCCACCGCCGGTTCTGCACGAACTCCCGCAGCATCCAGCCGCTGAGCCCGCCGCCGAAGCTGGTCAGCCCGATCTTGCTGAAGGCCAGGAAGATCTGCCCCAGGCCCGGCGGCCCGGCCGCCGCCTCAGCTGCGGTCTCAGCCATGCCGGCCCCCGATTCTCCGCGACGCCCTCACTCAAGCGCAGGCGCGGCGCGGCAACAAGGGGCGCGACAACGAGCCCCTGCCGTCACCCGAAGGTTGTGAATTCCTGCTCGCCGCGGCTGAAGCGGGCGAGCTTGGCGAAGAAGTCCTCGAGGATCCAGCGCACGTCGATCGAGTGGTACAGCTTGATCGGCCGGTGGGCGCCGGTGTGGATGTAGTGCATCTGCGGGCTGAACTCCGGCGCCGGCACCCATTCCGAGACACCGCCGTTCGGGTTGAGGATCACCGAGAGGGCCGGCGTGTCGCCGAGGGAGCGGTGCTCGATCGGGCCGGGATGGACCTTCAGGTTCCATTCCACCAGCTGGTCGACCAGGTACTTACCGATCGGGCCCTTGTCGTAGACCCGCTCATACAGCTCGGCATAGCCGACCGCCATCATGCGGTAGACCGGCATCGGGATCTGCCAGAGCTGGACCTTCGACCGCATCACCACATTGGCTGCGGCGATGTCGTTGGACAGGTTGTACTCCCGGCCGCCGGTCGGCCACGGCCCGCCGCCGATCCAGACCACGACGACGTTGCGCTCATTCAGCCGCGGCTCCATCAGCAGCGCAGAGGCCATGTCGGTGACCGGCCCGAGGAAGGCGACGTAGAGCGGCCGCGGATCGTCCTTCATCCCCTCCTCGACGATGAGATGCGCACCGGCCGAGGGCACCGGCGTGCGCTCGTCCGGCAGCGGCCCCTCGGCGCCGTCGGCGACCCGGACCCGGCCGGAGAGGTCCATCAGCTGCAGCAGCTTGATGACCTCGTCATGGCTGTCCTTGAGGCTGGTCTTCGACTTCAGCGTGCCGAAATGCGCCGGGCTGATGCCGTGCAGGTCGAGGCTGGGCGTCAGCAGCGCATGGACGATGGTGTACTGGTCGTCCGCCTCGTTCTTGGCGTCGGTGTTGAGGATGAGGCGGGCTTTCTTTTCCGGGGGCAGCACGGTCGGTTTCCTTTCGCTGGCGCGCTCATTTCACCGCCCCGGCCATGCCGTGGACGAAGTAGCGCTGGAAGAACAGGTAGAGCAGGAGCAGAGGCGCGATGGTGATCAGCTGGCCGGCCGCGAGCAGGTCGTAGGCGGTCGAGAACTCGGTGCTGAACTGCACCACCCCGAGCGGCAGGGTGCGCTGCGCCTCGGTGCGGATGAAGATCTGGGCCAGGATGAACTCGTTCCAGGTGGCGATGCCGTCGAGGATCAGCAGCGAGACCACGGCCGGGGTCGCCAGCGGCATCACCACCCGCCGGTACACGCCCCACCAGGAGCAGCCGTCGATCCGCGCCGCCTCGATCATCTCGGCCGGGATCGAGCGGAAGAAGCCGCGCAGCACCAGGATGCCGAGCGGCAGGCCGAAGCCGAGATAGAGGAAGAAAAGGCCCGGCAGGCTGTCGATCAGGTCGAGCCGCTGGTACAGCAGGGTCAGCGGCACCAGCGTCATCTGCATCGGCACGATCAGGCCGAGCAGGAAGATGGTGAAGACCAGGCTGCTGCCGCGCATCTTCATCTTGGTCAAAGCGAAGGCGGCGAGCGAGCAGATGAAGATCCCGGCCGGGACCTTGAGCACGGTCAGCACCAGCGAGTTCCAGAAGTAGGTCTGGATGCCGATCGCCCAGGCCTTGGCGAAGTTGCCGAATTCGAGCGACTGCGGCAGGGCGAAGGCACCGTTCTGGGCGAAGTCACCGGCACTCTTCAGCGCCGTGAACACCAGGATGATCAGCGGCGCGGTCCAGACCATGCCGCCGATGGCGAGCGCGGCGTAGAAGCCGAGCGACCCGAAGCGCAGCCGGAACGGCCGGGCGCGGGCCGCCGCGCCGGCGAGGGAGACGGCCGTCATCGGCTGCGCACCATGTGGCGGGTATAGGGGATGGCGAAGACCAGGGTCAGCAGGAACAGGATCACGGCGATGGCGGTGCCGAGCCCGACCTCGTTGTGGTTGTAAGTCAGGAAATACATCCAGCTGCCCAGCACCTGGGTGCGGTTGGCCGGGCCGCCATAGGTCATGACGTAGATGATGTCGTAGACCTTCAGCGAGTTGATCGCGGTGATCGCGACCACGACCATGGTGGTCTCGCGCAGCAGCGGGAAGGTCACATACCAGAAGCGCTGGAACCGGCCGGCGCCGTCGATGCGGGCGGCGTCCAGCACCTCCCTGGAGATGGTCTGCAGCCCGGCCAGGAACAGCAGCATCGGCAGGCCGGCATTGTGCCAGGCGGCGGCGACGAAGACGGAGTAGAGCGAGATCTTCGGGTCGGACAACCAGTTGCGCTCGAGGCTGGACAGGCCCAGCACCTCGAGCAGCTGGTTCACCAGGCCGAGGCTGGGGTGGTACATCCAGCTCCAGATCAGTCCGACGATGCTCATCGACAGGATCGCCGGGAAGTAGAAGACGCTGCGGAAGAAGGCGCTGCCACGGAACCGGCCCTCAAGGGCCAGCGCCAGGGCCAGGCCGATGCCGGTCGGGACCACCAGCGACAGCAGGCTCCAGATCACGTTGTTTTTCAGCGCGATCCAGAACACCCGGTTGCGGGTGAACAGCTCGACATAGTTGCCGAGCCCCATCCACAGCCTGTCCGGCGACACGCCATCCCAGCGGAACAGGCTGAGCCAGCTCGAATAGGCCATCGGATAGACCAGCACGATGGCGAAGATCAGCGTCGCCGGGGCCAGGAACAGCCAGGGCGCCAGCACCTGGTCGACCAGCTTTCGCGGCAGCCGCCGTCTCGTCGCAAGGCTGGCATCGGCCATGCCGCGGGCCTCCCGTCTCGGGTCAGTTGCTGGCGCGGCTCTTGCTGCGCTCGATCGCCTCCTGCACCTGGGCGGCGGCTTCCTCCGGCGACATCAGGTCGAGCAGCACGGAGTCCTGCGCCTCGAAATAGGCGGCGACGACGTCCTGCGGCAGGCCCTGGTCGGTCAGCCGGTAGAAGCCGATCTCGCTTTGGGTCCATTGCGACCATTGGCGCTGGATCGGCAGGTCCTCGGCCGGCAGGATGCCCTTGGTGGCGCTGGGGAAGCCGACCGCCTGGGCCGTGACCGGCGCGACCGCAGGCCGCACGGCGTAGCTGGCGAACAGCAGCGCTGCCTTGCGCACGTCGTCGGAGGCCCTGGCGTTGACCTGGATCTGCGACGGCGATCCCGGCACCCGCTTCGGGGTCCGGTCGGTGGGCAGCGGGAAGGTGCCGTAATCCGCCGGCGACTTGCCTTCGCGGGCGATGCGGCTGGTCTCCAGGCTCGGCGTGTCGAACACCATCGCCGCCTGGTCGTTGTAGAGCAGTGGCATGTTGGTGGCCGGGTCGACGGTCAGGAAGCCGTCCGGGAAATAGCCCTTGTCGGCCCAGTCCTTCAGCTTGGCGAAGGACTGGATGACAGGCTCGGAGTCCCAGGACTCCGCCATGTCCAGCAGCGCGTCATGCCCCTCCGGCCCAGCATAGTGCTCGAGGAAGAAGTCGAAGAAGCGCATCGTCATCCAGCTGAACTTGCCGCCGATCGAGAACGGCGTGACGCCGTTCGCCTTCAGCGTCTCCGCCACCTTTTCCAGCTCGGCGAAGGACTGCGGCGGCTGTAGCCCGTATTTGTCGAACAGCGCCTTCTTGTAGATGAAGCCGAAGGGCCCGATCTTGTTCGGGATGCCGTACAGGTCGGCGCCGTCGCGGGTGATGTCGAGCGCCGCCGGCGTCAGATTGGCCTCGACCCCGAGCGCCGCCAGCAGCTCCGGCGTCAGCTTCAGCGCGTGGCCGGCCCGGTTGTAGGGCGAGGCCAGCGACCCGCCCCAGTTCCACCAGGCATCCGGCAGCTTGCCCGACGATGCGCCGACCCGCAGCGCCTGCTTCAGCTCGTCGGTGCCGAATTTGGTGAAGTGGACGGTGACGGTCGGGTAATCGGCCTGGAAGCGCTCGATCACCAGCGGCCAGTTGTGCGAGGCGAGGCCGAAGAACTCGATCGTGACCGGCTTGGCCGGCGCCTCCTGGGCCCCGGCGGGAATGGCGACAAGGGCTGTCAGCATCGCTGCGCCCACGACCATGAATCGACGCGTCAGAGCCTGCATGTCGCCCTCCCCCGGCGATGGAGACGTTGAGGTCGTCTTATGTCCGGCGGTTCCGCCCGCCCGTTGGTTACCGGCATTATGGTGTGCTGGTATGATGAGTCAACCAGCAATCTCGCGGTGACGGACGACACGAGGACAGGCCCGCAAGCGGGTGCCAGCGGGCCTGGATCAGCAATGGCTCGAACAGAAAGGCGCGGTCAGGCCGGCTCGCCAACGTCGATACGGTTGCCGCTTGTGCGCCACCGATCTGGGCTCTTCACTGCGGGGTCGTCACAACTCAGAGAATGACGTCCCATGCCAATGCCGCGCCACCGGTTGTCGTATCGCCCCGCCGGCTCCGTTTCGGAGACCCCGCGATACGACGTGCCCGTGCTCGGCTCCATCGGCGCATGGACGCTGCTGCTCTCCTGGGACATCGCCGGCCCAGCCGGCCTGCTTCTGCCGGGGGCCGCCGGCTGGATCATGGTGCTGGTAGCGCTGCTGCGCTTCGTCACCCGACCCGGCGCCGCCAGGCCGAGGGCATCCCGCGCGATGGGCCGGCTGTGGCTCGGATGCGCCGTCGCCTTCCTGCTGCTGGCCGGCATCGAGCTGTTCCTCGGCCACGGGATGCCCCAGAGCTGGAAGGACAGCCTGGTCCAGGCGCTGCACATCCGCCGGGTGGACCGCAGCTATGGGTCATCGCCCTGAACCAGCCTCAGAACTCCTCGACGCCGAGCACGCCGGGCACCGATTTCAGCGCCGCCTTGGCCCGGCCGCCGACGGCAAAGCCTCCGGGCAGCTCGATTTCGACCTCCTCGGTGGGCGACAGCAGCAGTTGCAGGTTGACCTTGCAGCGCCCCTGCCCTTCGCGGTCGAGCAGGCCGTGCAGCGGCTGGATCGCGTGCACGCCGTCGACATAGATGACGAAGCGGGCGGCGCTCTTCGCCAGGGCCTGGTCGATCGGCTCGACCGACAATGCGGTCAGCCGCAGCTCCTCGCCGCGGCTCTGGATCTCCACCGCCATCGCCAAAGCAGCGCCGACCTCGAGGAGTTGCCGGGCGGTCGCCAGGGTCTCGGCGAAGAAGGTGACCTCGAACACGCCGCTGGCGTCGGAGAAGGTGCCGAAGCACATGCGGTTTCCGGTCTTGGTCGTCATCTCGCGCTTCGCCATCAGGATGCCGGCGAGGCGGAGCTGGGTGTGCCCCATCCGCATCTTCTGGCCGATCTCGGCCGAGCGCACCGAGCCCAGACGCTTGGTGTTGTAAGTGTCGAGCGGATGGGCGGAGAGGTAGAAGCCGACGGCGTCGAACTCCTGCCGCAGCCGCTCCATCGAATCCCAGTCGGGGATGGTCGGCAGCGGCGGCGCGCTCAGGCCCCCGCCGGCAGGGCCGCCGAACAGGCCGATCTGGCCGCTGTCGCGCTCCGCCGCCATCGTGTGGGCGTAGCGCAGCAGCGTCTCGAAGGAGGCGACGACCCGGGCGCGGTTGCGGTCGATCGAATCGAAGGCGCCGGCGCGGGCCAGGTTCTCGAGCTGGCGCTTGTTCAGGAGCTTCAGGTCGAGCCGCCGGGCCAGATCGAACAGGTCCTTGAACGGTCCACCCTTTTCCCGCTCCTGCACCAGGCTGCGCATCGCCTCCGGCCCCACGCCCTTGATCGCGCCGAGGGCATAGCGGATGGCCTTGTTGCCGTCAGGCAGCGTCTCGACCGCGAACACCGCCTGCGACTTGTTGATGTCGGGAATCAGCAGCTTGATCTTCAGGCGCGTCAGCTCCTGCCGGAAGACGTTCAGCTTGTCGGTGTTGCCGAGGTCGAGCGTCATCGACGCGGCCAGGAACTCGACCGCATGGTTCGCCTTCAAATAGGCGGTCTGGTAGGCGACGATGGCGTAGGCGGCGGCGTGCGACTTGTTGAAGCCGTAGCCGGCGAACTTCTCGACCTGGTCGAAAATGGTGGAGGCCTGGCCGGCCGGCACGCCGCGGGCCACCGCGCCCTCGACGAAGGTCGCCTTCTGGGCGTCCATCTCCGCCTTGATCTTCTTGCCCATGGCGCGGCGCAGCAGGTCGGCGCCGCCGAGCGAGTAGCCGGCCAGGGTCTGCGCCACCTGCATCACCTGCTCCTGGTAAACCATGATGCCGTAGGTCTCTTCCAGGATCGGCTGCAGCGACGGGTGCAGGTAGTCCGGCGCCTTGGTGCCGTTCTTGACCTCGATGAAGGTCGGGATGTTGTCCATCGGGCCGGGGCGGTACAGCGCCACCAGCGCGATGATGTCGCCGATGCGGTTCGGCTTCATCCGGCGCAGCACGTCGCGCATGCCCGAGCTTTCCAGCTGGAACACGCCGGTCGCCTCCGCCCGGCCGAGCATGGTGTAGGTCGGCCCGTCATCGAGCGGGATATGCGCCAGGTCGATGTCGACGCCGCTGGCCTTGATCAGGTTCTCCGCCACGCGCAGCACGGTCAGCGTCTTCAGGCCGAGGAAGTCGAACTTCACCAGCCCGGCCTGCTCGACATATTTCATGTTGAACTGGGTGGCCGGGACCGGCGAGCGCGGGTCTCGGTACAGCGCCACCAGCTCGTGCAGCGGCCGGTCGCCGATGACGACGCCGGCGGCATGGGTCGAGGCGTGGCGGTACAGGCCCTCCAGCTTCATCGCGAGGTCGATCAGGTGGCGCACCGCCGGGTCGTTGTCGCGCTCCTGCTGCAGCGCCGGCTCGCCCTCAATCGCCTGGGCCAGGGTGACCGGGTTGGCCGGGTTGTTCGGCACCAGCTTGCAGATGCGGTCGACCTGGCCGTAGGGCATCTGCAGCACGCGGCCGACGTCGCGCAGCACGGCGCGGGCCTGCAGCTTACCAAAGGTGATGATCTGCGCGACGCGGTCATGGCCGTATTTGTCGCGCACATAGGTGATCACCTCGTCGCGCCGGTCCTGGCAGAAATCGATGTCGAAATCCGGCATCGACACGCGCTCGGGGTTCAGGAACCGCTCGAACAGCAGGCCGAAGCGCAGCGGATCGAGGTCGGTGATGGTCAGCACCCAGGCGACGACAGAACCGGCGCCGGAGCCGCGGCCCGGCCCGACCGGGATGTCGTGCGCCTTGGACCATTTGATGAAGTCCGAGACGATCAGGAAGTAGCCCGGGAAGCCCATCTTCTCGATGACGTCGAGCTCGTAGTCGAGACGGGCGGTGTATTTTTCCCGCACCGCCTCGCGCTCCTCCGCCGTCATCTCCGGCGTGTAGACATGCGCCTCCAGCCGGGCGGTGAGCCCGGCATGCGCCTGGGCTCGCAGTTCCTCCGCCTCGGTGCGGCCGGCCTCGCTCGGGAAGGTCGGCAGGATCGGGTTCCGCTTCTTCGGCATCACCGCGCAGCGCCGGGCGATCACCAGCGTGTTGTCGACCGCCTCCGGCAGGTCGGCGAAAAGCTGGCGCATCTCCTCGGCCGAGCGGAAGCGGTGGTCGCGCGTCACCCGCCGGCGGTTGGCCTCGACCACATAAGTACCGTCGGCGATGCACAGCAGCGCGTCATGCGCCTCGTACATGTCCTCGCCCGCGAAGAAACAGTCATTGGTGGCGACGAGCGGCACGTCCTCCTGATAGGCGAGATCGATCAGGCCTGCCTCGATCCGGTCCTCTTCCTCCATGCCGTGCCGCATCAGCTCGACATAGAGCCGGCCGGGGAACAGCGTCTTGAGGTAGCGTAGCGTGGCAAGAGCGCGCTCCGGATGCTCGGCCAGCAACAGGCGGCCGACCGGCCCCCGCGGCCCGCCGGTCAGGGCGATGACACCCTCGGTGTGGCCTTCCAGCGCCTCCAGCGCGAGTTGCGGCGCCAGCCCCTGCTCGGTCTCCAGATAGGCGCGGCTGCTCAGCGCCATCAGATTCTCGTAGCCGGCCTCGTTCTGGGCCAGCAGCACCAGGCAGTCCGGCTCGGCGATGGCCGGGCCGCCGACCCGGGCGCCCGACTCGGTTTCGGCCCGGGTGATGCTGAGGATGGTGCCGATGATCGGCTGGATGCCGTAGTCCTTGGCGGCGAAGGAGAATTCCAGCGCACCGAACAGGTTGCCGGTGTCGGTGACCGCCACGGCGGGCATCTGCAGCTTCTTGCAGATGCCGACCAGCTCCTTGGTCTTGATCGCCCCTTCCGACAGGGAATAGGCGCTGTGCACGCGCAGATGGATGAAATCGGCGTGTGGCATGCGGCTCTCCGCGGCGACGGAACGGGGGCGGCCCGACAGAATCGGGCAAGCCGCTATTCATAACCCAAAGGGATGACCGGTGCAGTTGACACGTTGCCCCTCCCACCGGACGCGGAGAGGTCGGTCCCGGCCTTGAGCCCGGTCCATGGCGCCATGATCATCCGGAGGCATCAGTTCGGCGCAAACCGCTGCGCCGAGCTCGCCTGAGCCTGTGCTACCGGTGCGCGGACAGGACGGCTTCCCGCGACAGATATCCGATCCTCGAACCATCACCGTCCTTGACGTCGAGGCCAGGAAGATCTCCGGCGAGAATCAGAGCCAGAGCATGGTGGAGGCTGGCGGTGGGTCCGACGGACTCGCCTGATTCCTGCGGCGCTGGCGGTGCCATGGCGCTCGCGACATCGATCAGGCTCAGCCGCTTGATCGCCCGGTCCGCGCCGAGGAAGCTCTCGACGAAATCATCAGCGGGATCAGCCAGGATCGCCGCCGGCGTATCGTATTGCAGCAACCGGCCGTCGCGCATGATCGCGATCCGGTCACCCATCTTGATGGCCTCGTCGAGATCATGGGTGACGATGACCACCGTCTTGCTGACCTTCCTCAGGATCTGCCGGAATTCGTCCTGCAGCCTGACCCGCGTGATCGGATCGATCGCCCCGAACGGCTCGTCCATCAGCATGATGGCCGGGTCGGCGGCCAGCGCGCGGGCAAATCCGACACGCTGACGCTGCCCGCCGGAGAGCTCGTGCGGCAGGCGGCGGCGCATGATCGCGGGGTCGAGGCCGACGAGATCGAGCAGCTCGTCGATGCGCCGGTCGGTCCTCGGCCGGTCCCAGCCCAGCAGCCGCGGCACCGTCGCAATGTTCCGTTCGATCGTCATGTGCGGGAACAGGCCGACCTGCTGGATGACGTAGCCGATGCTGCGCCGCAACTCCCGCTGGTCAGTCTGCGCGACATCGCGGCCATTCACCAGCACGCGGCCGGAGGTCGGCGTCTCGAGCCGGTTGATCATCCGCATCGTCGTCGTCTTGCCGCAGCCGGACGGGCCGATCAGCGCCACTGTGGTGCCGGCCTCGATCTCCAGATCGAGCGTGTCGACGGCGTGGCGGCCGCTGCCCTCATAGGTCTTGGTGACGTGATCCAGTCGTATCATCGGCGTATTCCGAGGGTCATCGTCTACGGGCGAAGGATCGTTCCAGCCAGCCGAACAGCAGCTCGGCCAGGATGGCGAGCAGGGCGATGGGCAGCGCGCCGACAAGCAGGCGCGGCATGTTCATGATGGCGATGCCGGCATTGATGAAATCGCCCAGCCCACCGCCGCCGATGAACGACGCCAGCGCCGCGCCGCCGATGACCTGAATGGCGCTGGTCCGGACCCCCGCCAGAATCGACGGCACGGCCAGCGGCAGCTCGATCTGCCACAGGATGTCGCGGCGCCCCATGCCCATGCCCTGGGCGGCATCGAGCAGGGCGGGGTCGATCTCCCGGATGCCGATCATGGTGTTGAGAAGCAGCGGCGGGATCGCCAGCACGATGAGGGCGACGACCGAGGGCAGCAGGCCGATGCCGAGGAACGGCATGGCCGCCGACAGGATCGCCAGGCTCGGGATCGATCGCAGCGATCCGGCGACATTGACCGCGACGAAGGCGGCACGCGGCGACCTGGCGACGAGCACGCCGAGCGGAATGGCGATGGCCAGCGCGATCCCGAGCGAGATGGCGCACATCAGCAGATGGCGGTTGAAGGCGCTGAAAAACACGCCCGGATTGGCTGTGATCCAGTGGAAGGCATCGATCACGATCATGCCGCCGGCCTTCCGCTGCGGCGGCGCAGGATCTTCTCGATCGACGCGAACAGATAGTCCGTGGACAGCGCCAGCGCCGAGGTGAGGAGGCCACCGGCGAGGATCTTTTCCGGAAATCGCTGATCGATGCCTTCGAAGATGATGACGCCGAGGCCGCCGGCATTGATGTAGGCGGCCACGGTGGCGATGCCGATCACCGTGACCGCAGCGATGCGGATGCCGCCGACGATGAAGGGCATGGCCAGCGGCAGCTCGACCTCCCAGATCCGGCGGGCGGTGCCATACCCCATGCCATGCGCGGCATCCAGCACGTCGCGCGGAACCGCCTGGAAGCCGAGCCCGATGTTGCGGATCAGGATCATCAGCGAATAGGCGACCAGGCCGGTGATGGCCGGGGCCGAGCCGATCCCCATGACCGGGATGAACAGGGCGAACAGCGCCAGGCTCGGAATCGCGAACAGGATTCCGGCCATGATGACGATCGTGCTGAACGTCCTCGGCCGGCGGGCGGCCCAGATGCCGACGATCAGCGAGATGACCAGCGCGATCCCGACCGAGGAGAAGACCAGGCCGAGATGCTCGAGCAGGGCCTCGAACAGCCGGTCGATGTTCTTCGGCACCCACTTCATCGGGCGGCGTCTTTCACCATGCTGCCGCCAGCCGCGCGTCGGCCTCTTGCGCCAGCTTCGGCAGGGAGTCGTACGCCGCGACATCCGGCTCCACGAATTGCGAGAGACCGAGCGCAGCCAGGATGCTTTGCCCTTGGGCGCCGCGATGCGCCCGAAGCAGCGCCTGCCTCAGCGCCGCGATCCCGTCGGCCGGCTGACGGCGGGAGGCGACGAGCAGCGGGACGGGAGTCGCCGGCGTCGTCGCGATGATCCGCAGCGGCGCCAGGGCCGCCGGCTCATGCAGCTGCAGCAGCTGCCAGGCATAGGCGTCGATCGCGCCGACATCGATCCTGCCGGTCGCGATCGCGTCCACGACGCCGTTCGGATTGAGCAACGGGCCGATCGTCTTCACCCCCCTCCCCGGCTGCGGCAAGCCGGCGAGGAAGGCCCGCGGCGCGTGATAGCCCGATTGGGAATCGCGCACCGTCCAGCCCCAGCGCAGGGCTGGGAGATCGGCGAGATCGAAGGCCGCATGCCTGGCGGCGACGATATGGCTCGCATAGACCGGCCGGCCCTTCGCCCAAGGGGCGGTCGAGACCGGCGCCGCCAGGGCGACCGGCCGCTCGTCGGCCGGGAGCCGGGAGAACGGATAGCCGCACATGAAGGCCGCGCCCAGGTCCGGCCTGGCCCAGAGCTCCGACAGGGGAGCGGGAGCGGCGTGGGCTATGACCTCGAGGCGGATGCCGGACTCCTCGGACAGCCAGGCGAACAGGTCGTCCCAGAGCCTGCGGATCTTCGGGCCGACATTGTACATCCGGGAGCAGGCCACGATCGCCATGCCGGTCACGCGAACCGCAGCCGCTGGCCGATCTTCAGCGCTCTGGCCTTGTCGACCATGGCCGCGCCGAGCGCGACATCGGTGGTGCTGAGGCCGCGATGCCAGAACAGGATGGTCTCGTCGTCGCTCTCCCGGCCGGGCTTCAGGCCGCAGACGATCTGCCCGATCTCCGCATGCAACGTCTCCGCCGTGACCTTGCCCTCGTCGACATGGCGGCGCAGCGCCCCGAACGGCCGTCCGGGGCCGCATTGCCCCCAGTCGTCGACCACGACCTTGTCCATGATGTCGGTGAGATCGAACTCCAGCGCACTCATCGTGCCGTAGGGCACGACGAAGGCGCCCTGCTTCACCCATTCGGTCCTGAACAGCGGCGTGGGCTCGGGCAGCCGGCTGGCCTCGACCATGATGTCGGCGCCCTTGAGGCAATCCTCCCAAGTGTCGGTGACGATGATCGTCTTGCCGAGATCCCGTTCGAGGCGTTCCGCGAAGGCATTCCGGCTTTCCGGGCGGCGGGAATGGATTCGGATCTCGGCGAAATCGAACAGGTGGTCGAGCAGGCGGACATTCCAGTACGACGTGCCGCGGGCGCCGATATGGCCGAGCACCTTGCTGTCCTTGCGGGCGAGGTACTTCGCGCCGAGCGCCGTCACCGCGCCGGTGCGCATGTCGGTGATCGCGGTCGCGTCGACGATCGCCTTCGGCATGCCGGTGTCCGGATCGAACAGGTTCAGCACCGCCATCTCGGAGGGCAGGCCGATCTTGTAGTTGTCGACGAAGTCGCCGACGACCTTCACCCCCGCATAGCCCAGCGATTTGACATAGCCGCGCAGCACGTTGAAGTGCCCCTTGTCGGAGCTTTCGGGCACCAGGTGGACGCGCGGCTCGATCACCGTCTCGCCGCGGCCCTGCGCGTCGAGCGCCTTCTCCACCGCCGCGAGGATCTCGTCATTGGAGAGCGCGAGCGCCTTGGCATCGAGCGCGTTCAGGTAGTCGATCCAGATTTCCTGCATTCCCGGTCTCCAGAGATGGGCGCGGTCCGACGGGCGAGGCGGCAGGACCGGCTCCCGCCGCCCCTTCGGAGGTCAGGGCAGCAGCCCCTTTTCCTTCAGGAAGGCCTCGGCGACGTCCTTGGCCTCCTCATGGTCGTTCTCGACCTTGGCGTTGAGGGCCCGCATCGTGGCGTTGTCCAGATGGGACCCCAGAGAGTCCAGGACCTCGGCCACCTTCGGGTTGGCGTCCAGGACCTGCTGGCGGACGACCGGGGCGACGTAATATGGCGGAAACAGGCCCTTGTCGTCCGCGAGCGGGACGAGGTCCTGGGCGCCGATCTGCCAGTCCGTGGCCGCGCCGTTGACGACATCGACCTCCTTCTGGGAGAGCGCGTCGTAGCGCAGGCCGAGCTTGGCGAACTGCTTGAATTCCTTGAATTCCGCGTTGTAGACGCGCTTCAGCCCCGGCAAGCCGTCGGCCCGGTCGGGGAATTCGGCGCCGCCGCCGAACACCAGCGTGTTCGCCACCTTGGCCAGGTCGGACAGGCTCTTCAGGCTGTCGGCGTCGGCGGTCTCCTTGCGGACGACGATGACATAGCCGTTGTTGATGCCCGTCGGCTGCAGCCAGGTCAGGTTGAACTGCTTGGCGTAGAAAGCCTTGACCTCGTCATAGACCTTCGCCGCATCGGTCGACATCGTGCCCTTGACCACCGCGGAGAGCGCGGTGCCGGTGTATTCCGGATAAAGGTCGATCTCGCCGGTGGTCAGAGCCTGGTGGGCGATCAGAGTGCCGCCGAGATTGATCTTGCGCTCCACCTCGAAGCCGGCGTGTTCCAGCAGCGCCGCATACATCTCGGCCAGGATGTACTGCTCGGTGAAGTTCTTGCTGCCGACCTTGATCGGGTCTGCCGCGGCGGGCTTGAAGGCAAGGGTGGCCATCGCCGCAGCGGCGACGGCGGACAGGATCGACAATCTCATCTTCATTCTCCCTGTCATGTGAAAGCTCCCGGGGTGTTGCGGATGAGCTCCGCCATTCGTTGGACATCGGCGCCCTGGGTACGGTCTTCGACCAGCGGTGGCACATGCTGGCGGATCAGCCGATAGGCCTCTCCGGTGCCCGCGCCCAGCTCGGTCTCGACGCCGCGCAGCTCCACGGCCTGGGCGGACGCGATCAGCTCGATCGCGACGAGGAAGCGCAGCCGGTCGACGATCGCCTCGGTCTTCGCCAGCACGCTCGGCGCCAGCGACGCCTGGTCCTCGACTCCGTCCGCTACGGGAATCGGCGTCAGCGAGGCCGGGGCCGCGAGGTGGCGAATCTCCGCTTCGAGCAGCGAGACCGTCTTCTGAACCGTGGCGAACCCCGCCCGGCTCCCGCCGAGCGGCGTCAGGAATCGCGGCAGGTCCGACATCCCGGCCGACATGATCTTCATCGTGCGCCAGGCGGTTGCCGCCGCGCCATGCGCCATCGCCTGGCCGAGCCGTTCCCAGCCCAGCACGAAGGCGGTCAGATCGAAATTGCCATGCGACAGCATGAGCCCTTCCGGCACCAGCACCACCGGGTTGTCGCCGGAGCTGGTGATCTCGATCTCAGTGGCGGTCCGCGCTTCGCCGACCGCGTGCAGCAACGCCCCCCAGACCTGCGGCGCACAGCGATAGCTCAGCGGGTCCTGCACCCGCCGCGCCGCGCCCTCGGCCAGGAGGGAGCTGCCGGCCAGAAGCGCCCGCACCCGGTCCGCCACCACGCGCTGGCCGAAAGCCGGCCGCGCCGCCAGCGCGCGGTCGTCGAGGGCCGACACATTGGCGCGGAAGGCTTCGAAATTGAGCGCGACGGCCGTCAGCGACCAGTCGAACAGCCGCTCGATATCCGCCAGGCACAGGCAGGCCTTGCCGACCGACAGGCTGTTGGCGACGACGATGGCGTGGCCATCCTTCGGGGCCAGCCGGAGCGGTTCCAGCCCTGCCCGGCGCAGCGCCTCGCCGGCCGCCATCACCGCGCCGCCGAATTCGGCCTCGCCCTCGCCGAGCAGGGCGCTGCCCAGATGCGCCAGCGGCGCCAGATCGGCCGCGCCTATCGAACCCAGAGACGGCACCACCGGATGGAAACCGGCATTCAGCGCCGCGACGATGCCGGAGAACACCGGCAGCGACACGCCGGCGCCGCCGGCGGCCATGCCGGCGATGCGCACCGCCATCATGGCCCGCACCGCTTCGCGCGGCAGGGCCGGCCCGACCCCCACGGCCCGGCCCAGCGGAACCCGACGCTGGAACGCGACCAGGTCTTCCGTCGCCAGGCGCGTGTCAACGCCGGCGCCGAGCCCGGTCGTCAGGCCGTAGACCGGCACGTCCGACGCGGCATAGCGATCGACGACGGCGCGCGCGGCGAGGATCCGCGCCTCGACCTCGGGGGAAATCATCACGCGGGCGTCGCCCCGGGCGATGGCGACGATGTCGGCAATCGTCGGCGCCGTGGCGGAAAAGGACACGATGGGTGCGGCCGGGGTCACTGGTCTCTCCCGTTCAGAAGGGCGGCCGTCCTGGCCGGGCCCGAGCGCGCTTCCAGCCGGTATTTGTCGCCGGGATAGGACAGCAGCGCGCAGGTCACCACCGCCTCGCCGGACCAGGTGCGGCGGAACACCCTGAGGCATGGCTGGTCGGGCTTGATGCCGAGCAGCTTCCGCACCTGGGCATCGGGCCTGATCGCTTCGACGAAGTGCTCGAACGCGGTGATCGGCGCGACCTTGGTCAGATATTCGTTCGGGGTGGTGCGGGTGAAGTCGTTGCCCAGATAGCCCGGCGCCACGGTCGGGTTGACGTAGCGCTCCTCCACCTGGATCGGCTGGTCGTCCTCGAGATGGACGATCAGCGTGCGCATCACCTCGATACCCGCTGCGAGGTCCAGGGACTGCGCGACGGCGGCATCCGCCTTGATCCGGTCGGCGGTCACGACCTTCGCCGTATGGCGGCGGCCGCGGCCGGAGATCTCGTCGGCGATGTTCCGGATCTGCAGCAGGTCGACATCGTGCCGCTGCGACGAGACGAAGGTGCCGAGGCCCGTGGTGCGCGTCAGCACCCCCTCGAACATCAGCTCCCGCAGCGCCCGGTTGGCGGTCATGCGGCTGACGCCGAAGGAGGACACCAGCTCGTTCTCGGAATAGACGCGATCGCCGGGCTTGAACGTGCCTTCGGCGATCAGCGCCAGGATTGCGTCTTTGATCCGCAGGTAGTGCGGCGCCTCGCCCGCCGGCTTGGTCATGCCAGCCTCGCGGTGCCGAAGTCGAGGACGGTCACGCCGCGCGCGGGAACTCGGGCACGGAACCTGATGTCCAGACCCTGCCGCCAGATGTCGAATTCCAGCCCGTCACCCGGCAGCACCGGCGCAGTGAAGCGGGCGGCGATGAAGCCGACATCCGCGAGCGCTCCGGCCCCGACCGTCCGGCCGACCGCATAGCCCGCGTAACCGAAGGTGCAGAGGCCATGCAGGATCGGCCGCGGGAAGCCGGCGCGCGCGGCATAGGCCGGGTCGCAATGCAGCGGGTTGAGGTCGCCGTTCAGCCGGTAAAGCAGGGCGGCGTCCTCGGGCACGGCGATCGCGAAGATGGCATCCGGCGCCCGGGCCGGAACCGATGCCAGCGGCTCCGGCGGCGCTCCTGCCGATCCGCATCCGCCGTCGCCGCGGCAGGCATTGGTCTGGACGATGGTGGCGACGAGTGCCTCGTCCGGAAGCGTGACGATCGCCCGTTCGAAGGTCGCGAACATGCCCTTCTCGGGGCCGCGGTCGACGATCGCGGTCATGCGGCTCCGGGACAGCATCGGGGTGTCGATCGGGACGGGCCGATGGATCGTCAGGCGGTGCTCGGCATGCACCAGCCGCTGCCAGTCGATGCCGGCGTCCTGCAGCCACGGGCCGGGATGGGCGACGACATTCGCCAGGGTCGGCGCCGGCAGGAGATCGCGCTCCTGGGTCCGCCGCAGATGAGCTTCGTCCAGCGGCTCGGTCCCGTATCCGACGCTGAGCGCATAGAGGATGGCGTCACGCGCCGCTACGGTCTGCCGGGCCTCGGGGGCCGGGAACTCCATGATCGCTCGGGCGGACACGGCCACGGTCAGCTCCGGGCGGCAGGCTTGCGCGCGCCGCCGGCGAGGCGAATGCCGCCATCCACCGACAGCAGCTCGCCGGTGACGAACTCCGCGCCTTCGACCAGCCAGACCACCGCACCCGCCACATCCTTCGGCGTCGCCACCCGCCCGAGCGGCGCGGTGGCGGAGAAGCGGGCCGCCAGCGCGTCATAGGCGTCGGTGCCCAGGGTCTGACGCATCCAGCGGGTGTCGATGACGCCGGGGCAGACCGCGTTGACGCGGATCTCCGGGCCGCAGGTGCGGGCCAGCGCCTTGGTCAGCGCGTTCAGCGCCCCCTTCGAGGCCGTATAGGCCAGCGAGCTGCCGCCGCCGGTGAAGGCGACGTTGGAGGAGACGTTGACGATCGCGCCGCCGCCGCCGGCGCGCATCGCCGGAAGCACCGCACGGCACATCTGGTAGGCGCCGACGACATTGACGCCGAACACCTTCTGAAAGTCCGCCGCCGACAGTGTCTCCAGATCGAAAGGATCGGACGTCACGGTCACGGCGGCGTTGTTGACCAGCGCATCCAGCCGGCCCCAGCGATCGACCGCCTTCGCCGCCATGGCCCGGCAGGCGGCGTCCTCGGAGACATCCGCCTGCACCACCTCGACCTCGGCGCCGAGCGCTCGGCAGGCGGCGGCGGTCTCCTCGGCCTCGTCGCGGCTGCGCGAATAGTTGACGACGACCCTGGCGCCCCGCTCGGCGAACATCCCGGCGCAGGAGGCCCCGACGCCGGTCGCCGATCCGGTGACGATGACGACGGCCCCATCAATGTTCATCGGGGGAATCCTTCATGGCGGAGTCGCGGAACAGGCGGGCATCCATCTCCGCCAGCCGGTCCGCGATGGCGACGCCCGGCGGCAGGCGGTCGATCACCTGCGCCTTCGCATCGACGCCCGGCGCCACCTCGGTCAGGGTCAGACGACCGTCGATGACCTGGAACACCGCACGCTCGGTGACGACGACCTGACGCTGGCCCGCAGGCGCCGCGGCGGGGTCGGAGCTGACCTGCCCGACCTTCTCGACGATCTTGCAGGACCGCCCGTCGACGGCGATCGAAAGCCGGCCGTCCTCGACCGCGATCTCGGCGCCGCCATGTGAGAACGAGCCCATATAAACGACGGTGCTCGCCGTCTGGGCGATGTTGGTGAATCCGCCGACGCCGATGATGGATTGGCCGAACCGGCTGACATTGACGGCGCCGCGGATGTCGACCTCGGCCATGCCGAGGAAGGCGATGTCCAGGCCGCCGCCGTCATAGAAGTCGAACTGCGAGGCTTGCGGGATGATCGCGCTGGGGTTGACCGCGGCGCCGAAGGACAGCTCCTCGGCCGGGATGCCGCCGATCACGCCGGATTCGATGGTGACGGTGTAGTCGTCGAACTGCTCTTCGCCGGCGATCCGGCCGATGCCGGCGGCAATGCCGATGCCGAGATTGATGGTCGGGTGGTCCCGGCCCAGCAGCTCCAGGAAGGCGCGGCGCTGGATGACCTTGTCGACCGACAGCGGCAGCGGCGCGAAGCGGCTGGCGGCGGCCCGGTGCCGGCCCGTATAGGCGATGTTGTCGGTCTCGCCGAAGCTCACCCCGTGCTCGGCGGGGTCGTCGCAGACCACCACATAGTCGACCAGCATGCCCGGGATGCGCACATCCGCAGCCGGCAGCGAGCCTCGCTCAGCGATGCGTTTGACCTGGACGATGACGATGCCGCCGGAGTTCCGGCCGGCCTGGGCCATGGCCAGCACGTCGACGGGGAAGGCCTCGTCCTCCAGGGTGATGTTGCCGTCCTCATCCGCCGTGGTGCCGCGCAGCAGGACGCAGTCGAGCGGCATCGCCGGGTACAGCAGCCACTCCTGGCCGCGCAGGCTGACCCGCTCGACCAGCTCGGCCGTCGTCCGCGCATTCAGCCGGCCGCCGCCATGGCGCGGGTCCATGAACGAGCCGAGGCCGATGCGCGTGACCACGCCGGGCTGGCCGGCGGCGATGGCGCGGTAGAGCTGGGCGATGACCCCTTGGGGCCAGCAATAGGCGTCGATCTTGTCCTGCAGCGCCAGCGCGCCGAGGCGGGGGGTACCGCGCCAGCCGCCGGCGATCACGCGCCCGACCAGGCCCTCATGGCCGAAATGGCCCATGCCGCGGGTCTTGCGGTCGCCGGTGCTGGCGGCGAACAGCAGCGTCAGGTCGCGCGGGGCGCCCTCGACCAGGTAGCGCCGCTCGACGGCCGCCGAAATCGCCTCGGGATGGCAGCACCCGCCGAAGCCGGACGCGGCAACGGTCATGCCGCTGCGCACCAGCCCCGCCGCCTCGGAGGATGTGATGACCTGCATCGTGCGGCCCTAATGTCCGACAACTTGTATATACAGGCGTGAACGGGGGCCGTTTGCAAGGCACTAAAGTGCGATGGCTAAAAATTCAGCGGTCAGGGCCACAACAACCGACGCGATGAAGACGTCGAGCGATCCGTCCGGATCACTCGTACCGAAGCGCTTCCACGGGATCGAGCCGCGCGGCCCGCCAGGCGGGGTAGATCGAGGCCAGCAGCGACAGCGCCAGCGCCATGCCGCAGACCAGCACCACCTCGCCCGTGTCGATCTCGGTCGGGATCCGGGTCAGGTAATATTGCCGGGGGTCGAAGATCGGCGTGCCGGTCAGCTGCTGCAGCCACTGCCGCAGCGTTTCCAGGCTGTCGGCCAGGGCGATGCCGAGGCCGAGCCCGGCCAGGGTGCCGATCACGCCGATGGTGGCGCCGGCCAGGAAGAAGATGCGCAGGATCGACCCGCGCGAGGCGCCCATGGTGCGCAGGATGGCGATGTCCGCCCCCTTCTCCTTCACCAGCATGATCAGGCTGGAGATGATGTTGAAGGCGGCCACCAGCACGATCAGCGACAGGATCACGAAGATCACGTTGCGCTGCCCGGCGACGATGTCGAGGAAGCCGCTCAGCGCCTGCTTCCAGTCGAAGAAGCGGATGCCGGGGCCGGCGGCCTGCTGCAGGGCCGCGGCGATCTCGCCGATCCGATCCGGGTCGCGGACCATGAGGTCGAGCCGTGACACGCCCTTGAAGCCGAGGAAGGATTGCGCCGCCGGCAGCGGCAGCACGGCGACGCCGCTGTCGAATTGGTAGAGCCCGGCATCGAAGATCGCGACCACGGTGAAGGCGCGCGCCGTCGGGCCGGCTGACTGCTCCCCCTGCCCTGCGGCGCCTGGCGCCAGCAGCGTCAGCTTGCCGCCGAGGGAAAGGCCGAGCTTCTCGGCCAGACCCCGGCCGATCGCCACCGCGTCGCCGCCGGCGAAGGCGCCGGGCGCCTGCAACTGCAGGGCCTGGGCGATCAGCGGCCGGGCCAGGAAATCCTCCGGCTGCTCGCCACGGATCTGGACGCCGGCCGAGGCCTTGCCGGCGCTGGCCAGCGCCTGGGCCTCGATCACCGGCACCACCCGGGTGACGCCGTCGACCCCGCGCAGCCGCCCGGCCACGGCCGCGTCATCGGCAATCTCGCGCCCCCCCAGGGGCACGGCGCTGACATGGGCGTTGAAGCCGAGGAACCGGGCCAGCAGCTCGGTCTGGAAGCCGTTCATCACCGAGGTGACGGTGATCAGCGTGGCGACGCCGATGACGATGCCGAGCAGCGAGAAGCCGGCGATCAGCGAGACGAAGCCCTGGCCGCGGCGGGCCCGCAGGTAGCGGAAGGCGACGGTGCGTTCGAAGGCGTTGAACATCGGATAGCTCCTACACCCGCCGGTACACCAAGGCACGTCCTGATGGAATCAACTGCAGCAGGATATCGAAGTCGGCGACATTCGCCGTCAGAACGCTCAAGCCCAGCTTCTGGGCCTGCAGGAACAGGATGCAGTCGTGCAGGGCGCGCAGGCTTCGGTCGGCAGCGTAGCCCTGAAGGCGGCACAGCATCCCGGACAGCAACGCTGCCCGCCCCAAGGTATCCGGATCCGGAGCGAAGACCCGATGAGGCGGCATAGACCTGATCGCGAGGCGGATCTGGGCGATCGCCGCCGATGTCCGGGCATCGGCCGGATTCAGCGCTCCAACGGCGTGCATCAACTCTTGTATCGCAACCGTCGAATGGTTGGCTTGGCGATGCCCGAGGAGTTGCCTCAACTCGGCCGGCACTCGCCCCTGCATCCGGTCAATATAAACACTGGTGTCGAACAGAAGCCCCGGTCCGCTGGTGGGCTTGCTATCGATAAAGGGAAGGCGATCGTCGGGCCGTCGCGCAAGCGTCCGCTGCGGATCGAAACGAGCCCATCGCAGCGCGGCGTCGAAGTTGAAATCGGCCACTCAGTATCCGAGCTTCAAATCCGGGTCCACCGTGCCCCTGATCTCATCAAAGACGCGAAGGAACTCGTCTTCCAAGGCAATGCTGGCCAAAGCGAATTCGATCAACTCGGTATCGGCCTCGATGCCAGTCAGCCGCTTGGCCTCCGCGACCAGCTTCGGGCTGACCCGGACGCCGATGCGGCTGCTCTTGTCCCGCAGCAGGCCCGAGCGTTCGGCTGCCACCATCACCGATTCGAACCGGGCCTTGCTGATTTCGGACTGGCGACGTGCCTTCCGTGCGGTTGTGGGCATCGATCTGGTCCCGACGTTGAACAAAACTTATCCTTGTTCAACATACGCGCCTGCGCCATCGACGACAAGCGCGGCCGGCCCTATCGGGCCGCCAGCACGCCGTCGCGCATCTCCACCACCCTGTCCATGCGCTCGGCCAGATCCAGGTTGTGGGTCGCGATCAGGGCGCCGACGCCGGTCGAGCGCACCACTTCGACCAGCATCTCGAACACCGAATCCGAAGTCGTGTGGTCGAGATTGCCGGTCGGCTCGTCGGCGATCAGCACCTTCGGCGCGTTGGCCAGGGCCCGGGCGATGGCGACACGCTGCTGCTCGCCGCCCGACAGCTGGGCCGGGCGATGCTCCAGCCTTCCGGCCAGGCCGACCCGGGCCAGGAGCTCCCGCCCCCGCTGGCGCGCGGCAGCCCGCGGGTGGCCGGCGATCATCTGTGGCAGCACCACATTCTCGATGGCGCTGAACTCCGGCAGCAGATGGTGGAACTGGTAGACGAAGCCGATGGCCGAGCGACGCAGCGCCGTGCGCAGCCCGTCGCCCAGCCCGTCGCAGCGCTGGCCGGCGACGGTGATGGTGCCGCCATCCGGCTGCTCCAGCAGGCCGGCGATGTGCAGCAGGGTCGACTTGCCGGCACCACTGGGGCCGACCAGGGCGACGATCTCGCCCCCGGCCAGCGACAGCTCGGCGCCGCGCAGCACGTCGAGCCGGGTCTCGCCCTGGTGGAAGCTGCGGCGGATCCCTTCGAGGCGAAGCACTTCGGCGGCGGTGGTCATGGCGGCGTCACTCATAGCGCAGGGCCTCCACCGGATCGAGCCGGGCCGCCCGCCAGGCCGGGAAGATCGAGGCCAGGAAGGTGAGGCCGATGGCGAGAAGGCAGACCGCGACCACCTGCCCCGGATCGACCAGCGCCGGCAGCGAGGCCAGGAAGCTGAACTCGGCGGCGAAGGTGCCGGGGCCCAGCACGCCCTGCAGCCATTGGCGGATGGCGTCGATATTGGCGGCGAGCCCGAGGCCGAGGGCGAGCCCGGCCAGGGTGCCGACCGTGCCGATGGTGGCGCCGGTCAGGAAGAAGATGCGCAGGATGGCGCAGCGCGACGCGCCCATGGTGCGCAGGATGGCGATGTCGCCGCCCTTGTCTTTCACCAGCATCACCAGGCTGGAGATGATGTTGAAGGCGGCCACCACGATGATCAGGGTCAGGATGATGAACATGGCGCTGCGCTCGACCTGCAGCGCCGTGAAGATGGTGGCGTTGGCGTCGCGCCAGTCCGTTACCTTGAGGTCGGGGCCCACCACGTCCGCCACCTTCGCCCGCACCGCGTCGAGCCGCTCCGGGTCGGTGGTGAAGATGTCGAGGCCGCCGGCCTGGCCCTTCAGCTGGTACAGCAGCTGCGCCGCCTCCAGCGGCATGTAGACGGTCGCGGCATCGGTCTCCTGCAGCCCGGTGGTGAAGATCGCGGCCACGGTGTAGGTCTTGGCCCGCGGCACCAGGCCGAAGGCGGTGCGGTTGAAATGCGGCGTGATCAGCGTCAGCTCGTCGCCGAGGCGGACACCGAACTGCCCGGCCAGGCCGCTGCCGATGGCGATCACCTCGGTGCCGGAGAACTCTTCCGGCTTGTCGATCAGGAGCGACCGGGCGATTGCCGGCCGGCCCAGGAAATCCGCCGACTCGACCCCGCGCACCGTCGCCGGGGCACCCTGGAAGGTGGTGAAGTCGGAATCCCGGCTGACCAGCGCCTGGTCCTCGATCACCGGCGACACCCGCACCACGCCCGGCACCTGCCGCAGCCTGTCGGCCAGCGGCCCGTAATCCGGCAGGCCGGCGCCGGCCGCGGCGCTGACCTTGAGATGGGCATCGAGGCCGAGCACGCGGTCCACCAGCTGGGCGCGGAAGCCGTTCATCACCGACATGACGATGATCAGCGTGGCCACGCCCAGCAGGATGCCGGCGAAGGAGAAGCCGGCGATGACGGAGATGAAGCCTTCCTTCCTGCGGGCCCGCAGGTAGCGGAAGGCGACTTTCCGTTCGAAGGCGTTGAACATGCGGCGCGCCGGCGGATCGCCGGCTCAGCCCTTGATCCGCGCCACCACCGCGTCGAGCGGCAGCTCGATCTTTTCGCCGGTGGCCCGGCGCTTGATCTCGGCCACGCCGTTGGCGGCGCCGCGCGGCCCGATCACCACCTGCCAGGGCAGACCGATCAGGTCCATCTCGGCGAACTTCGCTCCTGCCCGCTCGTCGCGGTCGTCATAGAGCGGGTCGAGGCCGGCGGCCTGGAAACGCTGGTACAGGTCCTGAGCCGCGGCGTCGCAGGCGGCGTCGCCCGGCTTCAGGTTGATCAGCCCGACATCGAAGGGCGCCACCGCATCCGGCCAGATGATGCCGGCCTCGTCATGGCTGGCCTCGATGATGGCGCCGGCCAGACGCGACACGCCGATGCCATAGCTGCCCATCTCGACCGGCCGCGGCGTGCCGTCCGGCCCGGCCACGGTCGCGCCCATCGGCGCCGAGTATTTGGAGCCGAAATAGAAGATGTGGCCGACCTCGATGCCGCGCCGGGTCTGCAGCTCGGCCGCCGGGACCGGGCAGTTGGCCGCGTCGTGCATCTCGTCCGCTGCGGCGTAGAGGCCGGTGACGCGGTCGACGAAGGCGGCAAGGTCGTCGTCGGGGCCGAGCTGCCGCGCCTCGGTGTCCAGCTCCAGGAGCCGCGGGTCGACATAGACCTGGCTCTCGCCGGTCTCGGCCAGGATCTGGAACTCGTGGCTCAGATCGCCGCCGATCGGGCCGGTGTCGGCCTTCACCGGCACCGCCTTCAGCCCTAGCCGGGCGAAGGTGCTGAGGTAGCAGACGAAGAACTTGTTGTAGGAGCGCCGCGCGGATTCGTAGTCGATGTCGAAGCTGTAGGCGTCCTTCATCAAGAACTCACGGCCGCGCATCACGCCGAAGCGCGGGCGCACCTCGTCCCGGAACTTCCACTGGATGTGGTACAAGAGCTGCGGCAGCTGCTTGTAGCTCTTGACCGAGGCGCGGAAGATGTCGGTGACCATCTCCTCATTGGTCGGGCCGTACAGCATGTCGCGGTCGCTGCGGTCGCGGATGCGCAGCATCTCCTTGCCGTAATCGTCGTAGCGGCCGCTCTCGCGCCACAGATCGGCCGGCTGGATCGTCGGCATCAGGATCTCCTGGCAGCCGAACCGGTCCTGCTCCTCGCGCACCACCTGCTCGATCTTCTTCAGTACCCGAAAGCCCAGCGGCAGCCACGAATAGATGCCGGCCGCCTGCTGCCGGATCATGCCGGCCCGCAGCATCAGCCTGTGCGACACGATCTGCGCCTCGCTGGGATTCTCCTTCAGGGTGGGCAGGAAGAACTGGGACAGGCGCATCGAGCGGGCCTTCGTGTGGAACCGGTGGGAAACGTCAGGCGCGCGACTTTAGGGAAGGACCGGCAGCCTGTCCATGCGGGGTTCCGCGGCATCGCGATTCTCCCGATGCTTGCCACAGGATCGTGCCCCGAGGCGTGGTGCAGGAGGCCGCCAGCAGGGCGGCGGCGGATCATCGGGGGCCACTCGGACTCACCTCGCCCTCCGGCGGCGACACGGCTGGCTCAGGATCCTCTGCGTCCGCCCCAACCCCCTCTGACTGCGGTGGCGTCGCCGCCGCATTCGATATCCGGTCCTCTTCGATCGCCCGGGGCACCGTCTGGGTGTAGACGAGCACCGTGAACATGGCGCTCTCCGCGTCGGTCTCCAAGGTGGCTGCACGTTGCGCGATCAGATCGGGCAGGTCGGCTATCGGGATCGGTTCTTCCGCTGCGACCACTTCACCGTAAAACGCGTCCAGGGCAGCCTCTACCCGCTCATGTCCTTCGCTGCCCTCGGTCAAGACCTCGCTTGGCTTTTGCTTCCTCGTGCCGTATTGCATTTCATAAATATAGCACAGACCCAGACAAAATATGCTCGAAATTACTGTATTGACGAAGATACGGAGCGCTTCGTTCGGAATCGCATCCTGTCCGGTTGGGCCCAACCGCACTCCCCCATTGAGCGCCAGAAATGTATTGAACACCAGGACGAATGCAAAGAACTTGTTGCTATCGTTGGCCACTGCAAATGCAGAACTCAGCAGTTCCCTGGGACTTTTCTCGATCAATTCCTTGTTCGATTTCCACTCGGCTTCATATTCAAGCGGGCCGATGGCCCCGAATTGGTTGCCCGCGACCAGTTTCACGAGCGGCGGCGTCAGGGCGTTGTAACCGACCAGCGCTCCGGCCCACAAGACGCCGATCTGGGCTCCTCTTCGGATGAGGTCGCCGGCATTCTGGTCTGCAAACTTGCCGGGCCCGACATAATCGTTTGAATATGACCAAGCTGTGGCAGGAATGAAACTCAAGGTAAACGTGGTGGCCCCCGCCATATATACTCCGATCTTTCTCCAACCGGTCGGGTCGACGCCGGCCAGCTGCGGCACCTTCATCGTCCTGAATGTCTTTAAGATTTCAGTGAAGGTTGCATAGAAAGCGGCGCCTACCGTCGACGTCGCAAGGCTGGCAGCGACGTCATAGCTTTTTGCGAATCCGATACCACCTAGCATGGACAAGGTATAGATAAGGTCCCCGATGGTCGCATCCCACTTCTGGTCTCTGGCGTTCAAGGCAGCCGAGGTCAGCATGATGAGAGAGCTGACGGCCTGACCTGTGTAGAAGACGCCTTCGGCAAGCCCGGTATTTTCGTCAGGCTGGCCGAGATTCAGCGACTGAACGGTTAAGGATTGGAAACCTGGCCGGAGACCGAAGCCCAGGAGGCTGATCAGGCCCGTCGTCTTGGCAACCTGCCAGAAATTGAGCCCCCAGCGGATGGCGGCATTTTTGTCGGACGGTCTCGCGCCAATCTGGTTGATGATTTGCCGGACAGCGGCCTGGACCGCCTCAAGGTCCGGAGCGGGCTGTGCCGGATCGTCCGGGTCAGTCCGAGCGCCCATGAAAGCGACGAAATCGGGATCTTTGAAGATGGCGTCCACCTTCCGTGCCAGCTCGAGGTCGCGGTTGAGCAATTCGGTGACCGCCGCCGTCACCTCCGCCCCGGACGGCAGCATCTCGATCCACTCGCCCCCCGGAGCAGGCTGCGGCGGTTCCGCGGTGATGGCCGCCTCCTGATCTCCGCCGCCACCGTTCCCCGCCTGGGACGACGCGGCGAGATTGCCACCGGCGTCAGAGCTCGTCAGGGCATTGAGCCAGCTGATGAATCTCGGCTGGTTCGCCAGGTCGGCGTGAGCGCTCCGGCCTCCGCTCCCTTGTCCGCTCCCTGATGCATCCGCCATCGGCCTGTCCTCCGTTGCTGTGCCCTCAGAGCCAACTGCTGAATCAGCGTGGAATACTGAAGGGATGATTGAACGAACCCGCCGGCGCGGGATGCGAGAGGATGGTGGTTGTGAGCAGCCCCAAGACTGGAATGAGTGGGCGGAAGCGCCCCAGATCGCCAGCCCCGGTTTTGGTATGGTTCAATGCGCGACCGGAATGAATGGCCTCCGCACTGCGCTGCGGCGATCGATGCCGCCGGTTTGCGCAATCGCCCAGGGAATAGCCTTCGGCCTCACCTCCTAGATGGGCGTTAGAGCGCTCGCCGACTGCGTGTGGGATATCGATCCGGGGCGCAATTCCGGCCGATTTGTTTGTGCACAAATTCGTCCTGATCTGGCCGCATGGGGGGCATGCGATTCTGCGTGACAGCCCCATTTTTCCTCGCTAAGGTCCGCCTCGCCTGAACAAAAAGAATGACAAGGGCAGGCTCGAGTTTAGGGAGGAAACTGTCGGGAGTGCCGGCAGGACTAAAGTCCGTCGGACACAATTAATAAGACAGGTTTTCGACCGGCAGGCGCTTCGGCCCTGCCGTTTTTTTGTGCATGGATACACACATTGCAGAGGCCAGCGACGGGGACTTCAGCCTCCGCGCCGCCAGGGCGGGTCCAGCTTCAGGATCGTGGCGTAGACCGGGCAGGCAGGATGGTGCGTGCCCTGCAGGTAGCCCAGGCTCATCAGGAATTCGCCGACGATCTCGCCGCCGGTGAAGCGGAAGGTCTTCTTGAACAGCTTCACCCACTCCGCCTTGGCCAGCGGGTGATGGGCGTCGAGCCAGGCGGCGAAGCTGCCGTGGCTCTCGCGGATCGCCTGCAGCCGCTTGGCGTTATCGATCGCGGCGTCGACCTTCAAGCGGTTGCGGATCACCCCGGGATCGGCCAGCAGCCGGGTACGGTCGGCGTCGCCGAAGGCTGCGACCTTGTCGATGTCGAAGCCGGCATAGGCGTGGCGGAAGGTCTCGCGCTTCTTCAGCATCAGGTCCCAGGACAAGCCGGCCTGGTTGATCTCGAGAATCAATCGCTCGAACAGCACCGTGTCGTCCCGTGCCGGGAAGCCGTATTCGGTGTCGTGATAGGCCTTGTGCAGCGGGTCGCGCTCGGCGAAGGCGCAATAGGTCTTCGCCGGCGCCGGGCCCGTCACTGCTGCGCTCTCGTCCATGATTCGGCCCAGTCCCGGAAGGAGAACACGTTCTCGGTGATCAGGATGTCGATCACCACCCATAGCACGATGGTGATGGCGGTGGTGATCAGCACCTTGCGCCACATCCGCGGATTGGCCGGCGCCCCGACCTGGTGGCCCGGCTGCGCATCGTCGACCTCGGGCCGCACGCCCCAGGGCAGGACCATGAAGATCACAGTCCACCAGATGATGACAAAGACGACGATGCCGCTGACCAGGCCCATGCGGTCCCTCCCGGAGTGTCTGCCCTCTTACCCGCCTGACCCGACGGGCGACATGGGTCTTTTCGTCCTGGTCTCAGACCTGCTCGATCTCGGTCAGGGTGCCGGCGAGGTCGGCCGGGTGCAGGAACAGCACCGGCTTGCCATGGGCGCCGATCTTCGGCTCGCCGTCGCCGAGCACGCGGAGGCCCGCCGCGACCAGCCGGTCGCGCGCAGCCCGGATGTCCTCGACCTCATAACAGAGGTGGTGGATGCCGCCCTTCGGGTTGCGCTCCAGGAACTTCGCGATCGGCGAGCCCTCGCCCAGCGGGTGCAGCAGCTCGATCTTGGTGTTCGGCAGCACGACGAAGACTGTGGTCACGCCGTGCTCCGGCAGGTCGACCGGCGCCGACACCTCGGCCCCCAGCGTCTCGCCATAGAGCACCACGGCGGCCGCCAGGTCCGGCACGGCGATGGCGACGTGATTGAGGCGGCCGATCATGGTCAGAGCCGGACCAGATGCACTTCGGTGACCGGCTTCTTGCCGTGCCAGCTGCGGATCGTGCGGCGGACCGTCACCCGCGCCGCCTCGGTGATCGCCGTGTCGTCGTTGCGCTGGGTTCGCGGCAGGGATTCGATCGCCGAGCGCACCTCGTCTCCAACCTCGGCTTCGCTGTCGGCCTGGTCCTCGGCGTCCTCGATGCCGAGCAGCGCCACCCTCGGGTCGGCGGCCAGCCGGCCGTCGCGGTCGAGCACCAGGGTCACCACCGCGGCGCCGTTGTGGATGATGCGCTGGCGGTCGCGGATCGCCTCGCCGCCGATCGGCACCAGATGATGCCCGTCCAGTGCCAGCTTGCCGTGCTCGACATTGTCGACGATCTCGAGCGGCCCGGGCGCCAGGCGGATCAGGGCGCCGTTGCGCGGCACCAGGGTCTGCTTCACCTGCCCCGCCTCGGCCAGCGCCGCATGGGCGCGCATGTGCCGCTCCTCGCCATGCACCGGCACCACCGCCTGCGGCTTCAGCCACTGGTAGAGGGTGGTCAGCTCCTCACGCGCCGGATGGCCGGAGCAGTGCACCATGGCGTCGTCCGGCGTGATCAGGGTGATGCCCTGCCCCACCAGCGCGTTCTGCACCCGGCCGATCGCCTTCTCATTGCCCGGGATCTCGCGGGCCGAGAACACCACCGTGTCGCCGGCATCCAGGGTGATGTGCGGATGGCTGTCGCCGGCGATGCGCGCCAGGGCCGACCGCGCCTCGCCCTGGCTGCCGGTGCAGATCAGCACGATCTTGTCGCGCGGGATGTAGCCGACCTGATCCTCGCGCACGAAGGGCTCCGGCAGGTCGTTCATGTAGCCGGTGCTCTGGGCCGCCTCCATGATCTTCCACAGCGACCGGCCGACCATGGCGCATTGCCGCCCGGCCTGCTGCGCCGCCAGCGCCACGCTGTGGATGCGCGCGACGTTGGACGAGAAGCAGGTGACGACGACCCGGTTCGGCTGGGCCGCGATCACCTCGGCCAGGCCGCGGCGGACCTCCTCCTCCGAGCCGGAGCGGCCGGGGTTGAGGGCGTTGGTGCTGTCGCCCATCACCGCGACCACGCCCTCGTCGCCGAGCCGGCGCAGCTTCGCCTCGTCGGTCACGTCGCCGATCTGCGGCGCCGGGTCCAGCTTCCAGTCGCCGGTGTGGACCACGTTGCCGTGCTTGGTGCGGATCACCAGGGCGTTCGGCTCCGGCACCGAATGGGTCATGGTGATGAAGCCGACGCCGAACGGACCGATCTCGACATCGCCGCCCAGCGGCACCTCGATGATCGGCACCTGGTCGGCGAAATCGGTCTCGCGCAGCTTGATCCGCAGCACCGCGGCGGTGAAGGGCGTGGCGTAGATCGGGCAGCGCAGATCGGGCCAGAGATGGGTGATGGCGCCGATATGGTCCTCATGCGCATGGGTGATCACGAGCGCCAGCAGCTTGTCGCGCCGCCGTTCGATGAACACCGGGTCGGGCACGATCAGGTCGATGCCCGGAACCGATTCGTCGGCGAAGGTGACCCCGCAATCGACCATCAGCCAGTGGCCCGCATGACCGTAGAGATACAGGTTCATCCCGATCTCGCCGGCGCCGCCGAGCGGCAGGAAGTAGAGGGCGTCGTCGGGGCCGTTGGCGCCGGCCGCGGGAGATGCGTTCATGTGGTGGTGTTTCGCTCGTAGATGAGGCGCAGTCCGCGCAGGGTCAGTTCGCTGTCGATGTGGTCGATCATATGGGTCGCCTGGGCAAAAACGCTACCGAGGCCGCCGGTGGTGATCACCGTCACCGGCGGCGTGCCGGTCGGCGACAGCTCGGCCTTGATGCGGGTGATCAGCCCTTCGATCATGCTGAGATAGCCCCAGAACATGCCGGATTGCATGGCGCTGATGGTGCCGTAGCCGATCACCTGCTCCGGCCGCACGATCTCGACCTTGGGCAGCTGGGCCGCCACCTTGTGCAACGCGTCGAGCGCCAGCTGGGGTCCCGGGGCGATGATGCCGCCGACGAAGTCGCCATCGGCGTTGACCACGTCGAAGGTGGTGCCGGTGCCGATGTCGACCACGATCAGCGGCTTGGGATAGGCGGCGCCGGCGGAAACGGCGTTGACCAGCCGGTCGGCCCCCGCCTCGCGCGGGTTGCGCAGCAGATTCCTGATGCCGAGCTGGATCTCGGGATCGCCGACCCGCATCGGGTCGGTGCCGAAATGGTCGCGGCACAGCTTGGCCAAGTTGAAGGTCGCGGCCGGCACCACGCTGGACAGGATCGAGCGGGTCACGTCGACCGGCCGCAGGCCCCGCATCTTCATCAGCGAGACCAGCCAGACGGCGTATTCGTCGGAGGTGCGGCGGCTGTCGGTGGCGATGCGCCACTGGCCCTTCTGCTGTGCCCCGTCGAACACCGCGAAGACGATGTTGGTGTTGCCCGCATCGATGGCGAGAAGCATCTCAGCCCCTCCCGAAGAAGACGTCGCCCGCGGTGATGCTGTGCCGGCCGGTGTCGGTGCGCAAGATCAGAGCGCCGGTCGGGTCGATCTGCTCGAACACCCCCTCCAGCGTCTCGGTCTCGAGCCGCACCTTGATGCGGGCGCCGAGACCGACGGCGCGCTTGAGCCAGGCGGCACGGGTGGCATCGAAGCCCCCTGCCCGCCATTCCGCCAGGCGGCGGTCCAGCGCTGCGGCCAGCCGCTCCAGCGCCGCCTCGACCGTCGCGTCCTTCGCGCCGGCGGCGTGCAGGCTGGTGGCGTTGTAGTCGGCCAGCTGGGGGTGGTGGGCGATGTTCACGCCGATGCCGGCGACGATCCAGTCGACGGTGCGATCCGGGGCGACTGCGGCCTCCAGCAGGATGCCGCACATCTTGTCGCCGGCGATCTGCACGTCGTTCGGCCATTTCAGCTTCGGTTCGAGCCCGAAGCTTGCCACCGCGTCGGCCACGGCGACAGCGACCACGAAGGTCAGCTCCCCGGCCCGGCTGAACGGCACCTGCGGCCGCAGGATGGCCGTGCAGTAGAGGTTTCCTTCCGGCGCGGACCAGGCGCGGCCGCGGCGGCCCCGGGCCGCGTCCTGCCGCCGGGCCCAGACGATGGTGCCGTGCGCGGCGCCCGCTACGGCGAGCGCCCGCGCCTCGTCATTGGTGCTGCCGACGCGGTCCCGCGCGTCGAGCCGCCAGCCCGGTGGCAGTGCGATGGGAGGCAGGGCGTCGGGCATCAGCCTCCGAACAGGCTGGCCGCGGCCGCCTGGGCAGCCCCGGTCAGCGGCGCCGGCAGCAACCAGAACATGACGATAAACAGGGTCGAGACGGCGAGGATCGCCGGGATCGCGGCGCCTTCCGGCTTGTCGAAGCCGACCTTCGGCTCGTCGAAATACATCACCCGGATGATCTTCAGGTAGTAAACCGCCGACACCACGCTGGCCAGCACGCCGATCACCGCGAGCACGATGAAGCCGGTGGTGCCCTGCTCGATCACCGCCTTGAACACGTAGAGCTTGGCGAAGAAGCCGGCCAGCGGCGGGATGCCGGCCATCGAGAACATCATGATCACCAGGGCGAAGGCCATGCCGGGGCTGGACTTGCCGAGGCCGGCGAGGTCCTGGATCCCCTCCACCTGCTTGCCGTCGATCCGCATCGACAGGATCACGGCGAAGGCGCCGAGGCTCATCGGGATGTAGATCGCCATGTAGACGATCACGCCAGTGATGCCCTGCTGCGTGCCGGCGGCGAGGCCGAGCAGCGCGAAGCCGACATGGCCGATCGAGGAATAGGCCATCAGCCGCTTGATGTTGGTCTGCGCGATCGCGGCGAAGGCACCGAGGATCATCGACAAGGCCGAGGCGACGACGATGATCTGCTGCCACTGGCTGGTGAGATGGCCGAACGGCTCCACCAGCACGCGGACGAACAGCGCCATGGCCGCCACCTTCGGGGCCACTGCGAAGAAGGCGGTGACCGGGGTCGGCGCGCCCTCATAGACGTCCGGCGTCCACATGTGGAACGGCACGGCCGAGACCTTGAAGGCCAGGGCGGCGCAGACGAAGACGAGGCCGATGATCACGCCCATCGAGGCGCCGCCGAGCACCACGCCCTGTCCCGCCTGGCCGGAGAGGGCCTGGGCCAGCGCGTCGAAGCTGGTGGTGCCGAGGAAGCCGTAGATCAGCGAGGCGCCGTACAGCAGCAGGCCCGAGGACAGCGCGCCGAGCACGAAGTATTTCAGCCCGGCCTCGCTCGACCGCTCCGAATCGCGGTTGAAGGCGGCGACGACGTAGAGCGACAGGCTCTGCAGCTCGAGGCCGAGATAGAGCGAGATCAGGTTGTTGGCGCTGATCATCAGCAGCATGCCGACGGTGGCCAGCACGAACAGCACCGGATACTCGAAGCGCGACATGCCCTCATGCTCGAGATAGTCGAGCGACATGATCAGGGCCAGCGCCGAGCCGATCAGCACCAGGATCTTCATGAACACGCCGAAGCCGTCGGCGACGAACATGCCGCTGAAGGTCACGGCCCGCCCGCCCGGCGCCATCAGCAGCAGGGCGGCGGCGATGATGAAGGACATCACCGCCAGGGAGGCGACGATCCGGGTCGACTTCTCGCCCAGGAAGACACCGATCAGCAGCAGCGCCATGCCGGCGCAGGCCAGGAAGATCTCCGGCAGGGCCGGCATCAGATCGGGAAGAGACACCATGGCGATCGGATCCCCGGCTCAGCGGACGGCCAACGCGACCGCGTCGGCGCGGCCGAGATCGGCGTGGTATTGGGTGATGAGGTGGTCGACCGAGACCGACATCACGTTCAGGAAGCTGGACGGGTAGATGCCCATCCACAGCACCACCAGGGCCAGCGGCACGAAGAGGACGATCTCGCGCGGGCTCAGGTCGGTCATCTTCCGCACATCCTCGCGTGTGATCTCGCCGAAGATGACCTTGCGGTACAAGAGCAGCATGTAGGTGGCGCCGAGCACCAGGCCGGTCGCGGTCAGGGTCGCGACCCAGGTGTTCACCTGGAACAGGCCGGTCAGGATCAGGAACTCGCCGACGAAGCCCGAGGTGGCCGGCAGGCCGACCGAGCCGAGCAGCATGATCATGAAGAACACGGCGTATTTCGGCATGTTGTTCGCCAGACCGCCATAGCGCGCGATCTCGCGGGTGTGCAGCCGGTCATAGACCACGCCGACGCAGAGGAACAGCGCCGACGAGACCACGCCGTGGCTGAGCATCTGGAAGATCGAGCCCTCGACGCCCTGCTGGGTCAGCGAGAACATGCCGGCGGTGACGAAGCCCATATGCGCGATCGAGGAATAGGCGATCATCTTCTTCATGTCCTCCTGCGCCAGGGCGACGAGGGAGGTGTAGATGACCGCGACGATCGACAGGCCGTAGACCAGCGGCGTCAACAGCGCCGTCGCCTCGGGCAGCATCGGGATCGAGAAGCGCAGGAAGCCGTAGCCGCCCATCTTCAGCAGCACGCCGGCCAGGATCACCGAACCCGCCGTCGGCGCCTCGACATGCGCGTCCGGCAGCCAGGTGTGGACCGGCCACATCGGCACCTTCACGGCGAAGGAGGCGAACATGGCCAGCCATAGCCAGACCTGCATGTCGTAGCCGAAATCGGTCGCCAGCAGGGTCGGGATGTCGGTGGTGCCGGCCTGGACATACATGGCCAGGAGGGCCACCAGCATCAGCACCGAGCCGAGCAGCGTGAACAGGAAGAACTTGAACGCGGCATAGATGCGGCGCTCGCCCGACCCCCAGATGCCGATCAGCACGAACATCGGGATCAGCACGCCTTCGAAGAAGACGTAGAACAGCACGTAGTCGAGCGCGCAGAACATGCCGATCATCATGGTCTCGAGGATCAGGAACGAGACCATGTACTCCTTCACCCGGCTGTGGATGCTCTCCCAGCTGGCGAGGATGCAGATCGGCATCAGGAAGGCCGACAGGACGACGAACAGCACCGAGATGCCGTCCACGCCCATGTGGTAGGCGATGTTGAGGTCCGGGAACCAGGCCACCTTCTCTTCCATCTGGAAGCCGACCGCGGTCGGGTCGAAGCCGAGCCAGATGGCGACCGAGAGGGCGAAGGTGACGAGCGTGGTCCACAGCGCCACCCAGCGCGAGGTGGCGGCCACGGCGGCCTCGCTGCCGCGGGCCAGCAGCAGGATCAAGGCTGCTCCGACCAGCGGCAGGAAGGTGGCGAGCGAGAGGATCGGCCAGTTACCCATGAGTCACTCTCACATCCGGCCGCCGAAGACATACCAGGAGACCAGCGCGACCACGCCGATCACCATGACGAAGGCATAGTGGTAGACATAGCCGCTCTCGAGCCGGCTGGCCCGGCGGGCGACGCCGATCGAGGTGGCGGCGATGCCGTCCGGCCCGAGCCGGTCGATGATCGCCCCGTCGCCGCCCTTCCAGAGCGCGCGGCCCAGGACGAAGGCCGGCTTGACGAAGAGGGCATCGTAGATCTCGTCGAAGTACCACTTGCGGAAGAACAGCTGGTGGATCGGCTTGAACGCCCGCACTGTCGCGCCCGCCAGGGACGGCGCCTGGATGTAGTACACCCAGGAGGCGGCGAGCCCGGCCAGGCCGGCGACCAGCGGCAGCAGCTTGACCCAGAGGGCGACGTGGTGCGCCGCCTCGATGCTGTCCTGGGCGGGCAGCACCAGGATCGCCTCGCGCCAGAAGTGCTCGCGCCCCTCGCCGACGAAGACGTCGTAGCCGATCAGGCCGGCCAGCACCGCGCCGGCGCCGAGGATCAGGAGCGGCACCAACATCACCGGCGGGGATTCATGGACATGGTCCATGGTATGGTGGTCGGCGCGCGGCTTGCCGTGGAAGGTCATGAACAGGAGGCGGCCGCTGTAGAAGGCGGTCATCACCGCCGCCAGGATGCCGAGCCAGTAGGCGAAGGCGCCGACATTGGTGTGGGCGGCCCAGGATGCTTCGAGGATCATGTCTTTCGAGTAGAAGCCGGCGAAGCCGAACACGCCAGGGATGCCGATGCCGGCCAGCGCCAGGCTGCCGATCCACATCAGGGCATAGGTCCAGGGGATCAGCTTCCAGATGCCGCCCATCTTCCGCATGTCCTGCTCGCCGCCCATGGCGTGGATCACCGAGCCGGCGCCGAGGAACAGCAGCGCCTTGAAGAAGGCGTGGGTCAGCAGGTGGAAAATCGCCGCCTGGTAGGCCGAGACGCCGATGGCGAAGAACATGTAGCCGAGCTGGCTCATGGTCGAATAGGCGATGACCCGTTTGATGTCGAACTGGGTCAGGCCGATCGTCGCGGCGACGAAGGCGGTCAGCGCGCCGATCACGGTGACCACGGCCAGCGCGTCCGGGGCGTATTCGAACAGCGGCGACATCCGCGCCAGCATGAACACGCCGGCGGTGACCATCGTCGCGGCATGGATCAGGGCCGAGACCGGGGTCGGGCCTTCCATCGCGTCCGGCAGCCAGGTGTGCAGGCCGAGCTGGGCCGACTTGCCCATGGCGCCGACGAACAGCAGCAATGAGGCGGTGGTCAGGGCCGGCAGGTCCATGCCGAGGAAGTTGATCCGGGCATCGACCAGATGCGGCGCGGCGGCGAAGATCTCCTCGTACCGCACCGTGCCGAAGATCTTGTAGACGGCGAAGATGCCCAGCGCGAAGCCGAAGTCGCCGACGCGGTTGACCAGGAATGCCTTCACCGCGGCGGCCCGGGCGCTCTCCTTCTCATGCCAGAAGCCGATCAGCAGGTAGGAGGCCAGGCCGACTCCCTCCCAGCCGAAGAACAGCTGCACCAGGTTGTCCGCCGTCACCAGCATCAGCATGGCGAAGGTGAACAGGCTGAGATAGGCGAAGAAGCGCGGCTTCGAGTGGTCGTGCGACATGTAGCCGATCGAGTAGACGTGCACCATCGCGGAGACGGTGTTCACCACGATCAGCATCACGGCGGTCAGCGTGTCGAACTTCAGCGCCCAGTCGGCGACGAAGGTGCCGACGCTGATCCACAGAAGCAGCGAATGGGTGCGGACGTTGCCGTCGATGGCGACGTCGAAGAACAGCCACCAGGAGATGAGTGCGGCGACGCAGACGGCGAGCGTCGTCACGGCCATCGAGGCGCGGTCGCCGATGAAGCGGCCGAACAGTCCTGCGATCAGGAAGCCGGCCAGCGGCAGGAAGATTGCTGCGATGTCCATCGGGGGCGCCTCAGCCCTTCATCATGTTGATGTCCTCAACCGCGATCGAGCCGCGGTTGCGGAAGTAGACGACGAGGATCGCGAGGCCGATCGCCGCCTCGGCGGCGGCGACGGTCAGCACGAACAGCGCGAACACCTGCCCCACCAAGTCGCCGAGGGCGACCGAGAAGGCGACGAGGTTGATGTTGACGGCGAGCAGCATCAGCTCGACCGACATCAGGATGACGATGACGTTCTTGCGGTTCAGGAACACGCCGAAGATGCCGAGCGTGAACAGGATCGCCGCGAGGCCGAGATAGTGTCCGATTCCGATCGTCATGGCGTCAGGCCCCTTCCCCGGTGCCGATCTTCTTGATCACCATCACCTCCTCGCGGCGGCGCGCGAGCTGCTGCGAAATCACCTGGCGGCGGACGCCGGCGCGGTGGCGCAGGGTCAGCACGATCGCCCCGATCATCGCGACCAGGAGGACGAGGCCCGCTGCCTGGAACGGATAGGCGTACTGCGTGTAGATCAGCTGGCCGAGCGCCGCCGTGTTGGTCGGCCCCGAATGCGCCGCCCCTGCGGACAGGATCGACGGGCCGCCGATCGAGCCGTAGAGCAGGAACAGCTCGACCAGCAGCACCACACCGATCAGCGCGCCGATCGGCAGGTAGCGCAGGAAGCCGGCCCTGAGCTCGGCGAAGTTGATGTCCAGCATCATCACGACGAACAGGAACAAGACCGCGACCGCGCCGACATAGACGACGACCAGGATCATCGCCAGGAACTCCGCCCCGATCAGCACGAACAGCGCCGCCGCATTGAAGAAGGCGAGGATCAGGAACAGCACCGAATGCACCGAATTGCGGGCCGAGATCACCATCACGCCAGCGACGACGGTGATCAGGGCGAAAAGATAGAAGGCCAAGGCCTGGATGATCATCTCACGGTGCTCCCTGTCGTCCCCTTGCGGACGCTCGAGGTCACGATTGCTCTACCCCTCTCGCGGCCCGGCCCCCCGACGGAGTCCGGACCGAATCCCCCGGCGAGGCGGCGCGGCGGGTCTTACCGGTACGGCGCGTCGACCGCAATGTTCGCGGCCAGCTGCGCCTCCCAGCGGTCCCCGTTCTGCAGCAGCTTCTCCTTGTTGTAGAAAAGCTCCTCGCGCGTCTCGGTGGCGAACTCGAAGTTCGGTCCCTCGACGATCGCATCCACCGGGCAGGCCTCCTGGCACAGGCCGCAATAGATGCACTTGGTCATGTCGATGTCGTAGCGCGTCGTGCGGCGGCTGCCGTCGGCGCGCGGCTCGGCCTCGATGGTGATGGCCTGGGCCGGGCAGATCGCCTCGCACAGCTTGCAGGCGATGCACCGCTCTTCGCCGCTGGGATAGCGGCGCAGCGCGTGCTCGCCGCGGAAGCGCGGGCTGAGCGGACCCTTCTCGAACGGGTAGTTCAGCGTCGCCTTCTGCTTGAACATGTAGCTGAAGGTCAGCGCCAGCCCGCCCAGGATTTCCTTGAGCAGCAGGCTGCGGGCGGTGCGGTCGATGAATGCCATGGTCTCGGCCTCTCAGTTCGGCAGCCAGCCGAAGGCGGTCAGCACGCCGGCGGTGATCACCACCCAGGCCAGCGAGAACGGCAGGAACACCTTCCAGCCCAGGCGCATCAGCTGGTCGTAGCGGAAGCGCGGCAGCGTCGCCCGGACCCAGATGAAGACGAACAGGCAGAAGAGGATCTTCAGCACGAACCAGATCACGCCCGGGATCCAGGTGAAGGGCGCGAAGCCGAAGGGCGGCAGCCAGCCGCCGAGGAACAGGATGGTGGTCATCCCGCTCATCAGGATCATGTTGGCGTATTCGCCGAGGAAGAACAGCGCATACGTCATGGACGAGTACTCGACCATGAAGCCGCCGGTGATCTCGGATTCACCCTCGGGCAGGTCGAACGGCGCCCGGTTGGTCTCGGCCAGCGCCGAGATGAAGAAGATCACGAACATCGGGAACAGCGGGATCGCGAACCAGATGGTCTGCTGCGCCTTGACGATGTCGGAGATGTTGAGCGAGCCGACGCAGAGCAGCACGGAGATCATGACGAAGCCGATCGAGACTTCGTAGGACACCATCTGCGCCGCGGACCGCAGGCCGCCGAGGAAGGCGTATTTCGAGTTCGACGACCAGCCGGCGATGATGATGCCGTAGACGCCGAGCGACGAGATCGCGAACAGGTACAGAACGCCGACATTGATGTCGGCCAGTACCCAGCCGTCATCGAACGGGATCACCGCCCAGGCCACGAGGCTGAGGAAGAAGGTGATCATCGGCGCCAGGATAAACAGCATCCGGTTGGCGCCGGACGGGATGATCGTCTCCTTGCTCAAGAGCTTGATGCCGTCGGCCAGCGGCTGCAGCAGGCCGAAGGGGCCGACCACCATCGGGCCCTGGCGCAGCTGCATCGCCGCCATCACCTTGCGCTCGGCAAGCGTCAGATAGGCCACCGCGATGATCAGCGGCAGGACGATCGCGACGATCTGAAGGACGACGAGGATCGTCGGCCAGGCGTATCCGCTCCAGAAACCCATCGCGTTACTCCGCCGCCGCTTTGTGCTGGCCCAGGATCTCGTCGATGCACTGCGCCATCGTCTCCGAGGCGCGGGTGATCGGGTCCGTCATGTAGAAGTTCTCGACCGCCGAGACGAAGGGCGCCGAGCCCATCGCGCCCTCGGCGCCGAAGGCCCCCCACTCGCCCGCAGCTTGGGTGTCCGGCGTCCCAAAGACCGGGTTCACCGCGACCAGACGCTGGCGCACCTCGCGCAGGCTGTCATAGGGCAGCTTGCGGCCCATCGCCTCGCTGGCAGCGCGCAGGATCTTCCAGTCCTCGCGCGCCTCGCCCGGCGGAAACACCGCCATGCGGGCCTGCTGCACGCGGCCTTCGGTGTTGACGTAGGTCGCGTTCTTCTCGGTATAGGCGGCGCCCGGCAGGATCACGTCGGCGCGGTGGGCGCCGCGGTCGCCATGATGGCCCTGATAGACCACGAAGGCCTGGCCGAGGCGGCCGGTGTCGATCTCGTCGGCCGCGAGCAGCCAGACGAAGTCGATCTCGCCCTTGCTCGCGCCGTCAAGAATGCCGGCGACGTCGCGACCGCCCGGGCCCGGCAGGAAGCCGAGATCCAGGCCGCCGACCCGCGCCGCGGCGGTGTGCAGCACGTTGAAGCCGTTCCAGCCGTCACGGACCAGGCCGAAGGTCTCGGCGATCCGGCGGCAGGCCGCCAGGACCTGGGCGCCGTCCTCGCGGGTCAGGGCCCCCTGCCCCACGATCAGCAGCGGCGCCTTGGCGTTGCGCAGCACCTCGGCGAAGCCGTCGGTGCCGTCGGCGATCGCCGCCAGCGTCTCCGGCCCGGCGCCGAGATGGCGGGTGCGGTAGGTCAGGTCGGCATCCGGGCCGACCACGCCGACGGTCAGGCCGTTCTTCAGCCAGCGCTTGCGGATGCGGGCGTTGACGATCGCCGCCTCCGAACGTGGGTTGGTGCCGACCAGCAGGATGACGTCGGCCTGCTCGATCCCGGCGATGCCGCTGTTGAACAGATAGGCGCCGCGCGGCCCGGCCGGCAGCTTCGCCCCGTCCTGGCGGCAGTCGAGGTTCGGCGAGCCGAAGGACGCCATCAGGTCCTTCAGTGCGACCATGGCCTCGGCGTCGACGGTGTCGCCGGCGATCGCCGCCATGCGCTTGCCGTCCAGCCCCTTGGCCTTGTCGGCGATGGCCTGGAACGCCTCGGCCCAGCTGGCCGGCTGCAGCTTGCCGTCACGCCGGACATAAGGCCGGTCGATGCGACGGCGCTTCAGCCCGTCGACGGCGAAGCGGGTCTTGTCGCTGATCCACTCCTCGTTGACGTCCTCGTTCAGCCGCGGCAGCACGCGCATCACCTCGCCGCCGCGGGCGTCGATGCGGATGTTCGAGCCGATGGCGTCGAGCACGTCGACCGTCTCGGTCTTGCGCAGCTCCCACGGCCGGGCGCTGAAGGCGTAGGGCTTGGAGGTCAGCGCGCCGACCGGGCAGACATCGACCAGGTTGCCCGACAGCTCGGACGCGATCGCCTGCTCGACATAGGTGGTGATCTCCATGTGCTCGCCGCGGTTCACGCCGCCGAGCACCGGCACGCCGGCGATCTCGTCGATGAAGCGGATGCAGCGGGTGCACTGGATGCACCGCGTCATGAAGGTCTCGATCAGCGGCCCGAGATACTTGTCGGTGACCGCGCGCTTGCCTTCGGTGTAGCGGCCGCGGTCGAAGCCGTAGGCCACGGCCTGGTCCTGCAGGTCGCACTCGCCGCCCTGGTCGCAGATCGGGCAGTCGAGCGGATGGTTGATCAGCAGGAACTCCATGATGCCGCGGCGCGCGTCGCGCACGACATCGGTGTTCGTCTTGATCACCATGCCGTCGCCCGCAGGCATCGCGCAGGACGCGATCGGCTTCGGCGCCTTCTCCATCTCGACGAGGCACATGCGGCAGTTGGCCGGCACCGAGAGCTTGTCGTGGAAGCAGAAGCGCGGCACCTCGATGCCGAGGCGCTCGCAGGCCTGCAGCACCGACGTGCCCGGCTCGACCTCGATCTCGACCCCGTCAATCGTCAGCTTGGGCATCGGTGCCTTCCTATTCCGCAGCTTCGCGGCGATGGGCGCGGTCGCGATGATCGCGGATCCGCTCCTCCATCTCGTCGCGGAAATGCCGGATCAGCGCCTGGACCGGCCAGGCGGCCGCGTCGCCCAGGGCGCAGATGCTGCGGCCGTCGATCTGCTTGGTCACCTGCAGCAGCATGTCGATCTCGTCCGACCGCGCATTGCCGGTGACCATGCGCTGCATCACCCGGTACATCCAGCCGGTGCCTTCGCGGCACGGCGTGCACTGGCCACAGCTCTCATGCATGTAGAAGCGCGACAGGCGGGCGACCGCGTAGATCACGTCGGTCGACTTGTCCATGACGATCAGCCCGGCGGTGCCGAGCGCCGACTTGACCTCGCGCAGCGCGTCGAAATCCATCAGGACGGTGTCGCAGATGTCCTTCGGCAGGATCGGCGCCGAGGAGCCGCCGGGGATCACCGCCTTCAGGTTGTCCCAGCCGCCGCGGACGCCGCCGGCATGCTTGTCGATCAGCTCCCGCATCGGGATGCCGAGCTCTTCCTCGACATTGCAGGGCTGGTTCACATGGCCGGAGATGCAGAACAGCTTGGTGCCCTGGTTCTTCGGCCGGCCGATGCCGGCGAACCACGCGCCGCCGCGGCGCAGGATCTCGCCGACGACGGCGATGGTCTCGACGTTGTTGACCGTGGTCGGGCAGCCATAGAGGCCGGCGCCGGCCGGGAACGGCGGCTTGTTGCGCGGCTGGCCCTTCTTGCCCTCCAGGCTCTCCAGCAGCGCGGTCTCCTCGCCGCAGATATAGGCGCCGGCGCCGCGGTGCAGGTACAGGTCGAAGTCCCAGCCGGTGCCGGCCGCATTCTTGCCGAGCAGGCCGGCGTCATAGGCCTGGTCGATCGCGACCTGCATGTTCGAGGCTTCGCCGTAGAACTCGCCCCGGATGTAGATGTAGCAGGCATGCGCCCCCATGGCGAAGGAGGCCAGCAGCGCGCCCTCGATCAGCCGGTGCGGGTCGAAGCGCAGGATCTCGCGGTCCTTGCAGGTGCCCGGCTCCGACTCGTCGGCGTTGATGACGAGGTAGCTCGGGCGGCCGTCCTTGCTCTCTTTCGGCATGAAGGACCACTTCATGCCGGTCGGGAAGCCGGCGCCGCCGCGGCCGCGCAGGCCGGAGGTCTTGACCTCCTCGATGATCTTGTCGCGGCCGAGGTCGACCAGCGACTTCATATCGCTCCAGATGCCACGGCGCTTGGCGCCTTCAAGGCCCCAATCGTCCCAGCCGTAGAGATTGGTGAAGATGCGGTCTTCGTCGCGCAGCATCACTTCTCTCCCGTATCCGCGGTGCCGGCGTGGTCGCCGCTCGTCTCGACCTTCTGCTTCGGCCTGCCCTTCTTCTCGGGCTCCGCGTCGCCACGATGGGCGCCCGGCGAGGCCTCGGCCTGGGCCGCGACCTCATGCGCCGGCGGCGTGCCGCCAGACGCCGGGTCCGGCTGATCGGCCTGGGCGCCATCCGCGACCCGACCGGCCGAGGCCGGCACGGCCGGGCGATGACCCGGGCGCATGTTCAGCAGCGTGGTCGCGCCGGACAGCGCTTCGGAGTTGGTGCGGCCGTTCTGCGGGCCGGGCGTGGTCTGCTGCCCGGCCTTCAGCGCGTCGATCAGCGCCACCGTCTTGTCGTAGTCCAGATCCTCGTAGAAATCGTCGTTGATCTGGACCATCGGGGCGTTGACGCAGGCCCCAAGGCACTCGACCTCGAGCACCGAGAACTGGCCGTCTTCGCTGGTCTCGTGGTTGCCGCAGCCAGCCCGGTCCTGCAGCGCCCGCATCACGTCGCCCGACCCGCGCAGCCAGCACGGCGTGGTGGTGCAGACCTGGAAGAAGTGGCGGCCGACCGGCGCCTTGTTGAACATGGTGTAGAAGCTCGCGACCTCATACACCCGGATCCGCGGCATCTCCAGCAGGTCGGCGACGTGGTCCATCGCCACCCGCGGAATCCAGTTGTGATGCTGGCGCTGGGCGATGTCGAGCAGCGGGATCACCGCGCTCTGCTGCTTGCCCTCGGGATATTTGGCGATGATCTTCTTCGCCCGCTCGAGATTCTCGGGCGTGAAGGCGAATTCCTTCGGCTGGTCCGCCTCCGGCGCAATTCCTGCGGCCGTCATCGGTCGATCTCCCCGAACACGATGTCCTGGCTGCCGATGATCGCGACCGCATCGGCCAGCATGTGCCCCCGGCTCATGAAGTCGAGTCCCTGCAGATGGGCGAAGCCCGGGGCGCGGATGCGGCAGCGATACGGCCGGTTGGTGCCGTCCGCGACCAGATAGACGCCGAACTCGCCCTTCGGCGCCTCGACCGCCGCGTAGGTCTCGCCGGCCGGGACATGATAGCCCTCGGTGTAGAGCTTGAAGTGGTGGATCAGCGCTTCCATCGAGCGCTTCATCTCGGCGCGCGGTGGCGGCGACACCTTGCGGTCGGTGGTCTTCACCGGGCCGTCCTTCGGCATCTGCTCCAGGCACTGGCGGATGATGCGGTTGGACTGCCGCATCTCCTCGATCCGCAGCAGGTAGCGGGCGTAGCAGTCGCCGGTCAGGCCGACCGGGATGTCGAAATCGAGCTTGTCATAGACCTCGTAGGGCTGCGCCTTGCGCAAGTCCCAGGACACGTTCGAGGCCCGCAGCATGACGCCGGTGAAGCCCCACGCCTTGGCCTGCTCAGCCGTCACCACGCCGATATCGACCAGGCGCTGCTTGAAGATCCGGTTCTCGGTCAGCAGGCTTTCGAGGTCGTCGACAAATTTCGGGAAGCGCTCGGTATAGGCCCAGATGTCGTCGGCCAGGCCGGCCGGCATGTCCTGGGCCACGCCGCCGGGCCGGAAGTAGTTGGCATGGAGCCGGGCGCCGGAGGCGCGCTCGTAGAACTCCATCAGGAACTCGCGCTCCTCGAAGCCCCACAGCGACGGAGTCACAGCGCCGACGTCGAGCGCGTAGGTGGTGATGTTGAGCAGATGGTTGAGAATCCGGCTGATCTCGGAGAACAGCACGCGGACATACTGCCCCCGCTCCGGCACGGTGATGCCGAGCAGCCGCTCGACCGCCAGGGCGAAGGCGTGCTCCTGGTTCATCGGCGCGACATAGTCCAGGCGATCGAAATACGGCGTCGCCTGCATGTAGGTCTTGTACTCGATCAGCTTCTCGGTGCCGCGATGCAACAGCCCGATATGCGGATCGGCCCGCTCCACCACCTCGCCGTCCAGTTCCAGCACCAGGCGCAGCACGCCGTGCGCGGCCGGATGCTGCGGGCCGAAGTTCATGGTGTAGGGCTTGATCTGGGTCTCGACCATGATGCTTACGCCTTCGGCTCGTTCAGCGCGGCCTTCTCGTCGCCCGGCAGGACCACGGGCACGTCAGGACCGGGCCGCGTCATGCCCTCCCACGGGCTGAGGAAGTCGAAGGTGCGGAAATCCTGGGTCAGCTTCACCGGCTCGTAGACCACCCGCTTCTGCTCATTGTCGTAGCGGACCTCGACATAGCCGGTCAGCGGGAAGTCCTTGCGCAGCGGGTGCCCCTCGAAGCCGTAATCGGTGAGGATACGGCGCAGGTCCGGATTGTCGGCGAAGAAGATGCCGTACAGGTCCCAGGCCTCGCGCTCGAACCAGGTCGCCGCCGGGAAGACGTCGGCGGCAGACGGCACCGGCGTGTCCTCGTCGGTCGTCACCTTCAGCCGGATCCGGCGGTTATGCCGGAAGCTGAGCAGGTGGTAGACGACCTCCAACCGCTCCGGCCGGGTCGGGTAGTCGGCGCCGCAGATGTCGGTCAGCTGCTCGAACAGGGTCTCGGGCGCGTCGCGCAGATGGGTCAGCACCCGGACGATCGAGTCGCGCCGGACGGTCAGGGTCAGCTCGGCCGTCGGCGACACCGCGTGGCCGAGCACGTCCCCGCCCAGCACCGCCGCGAGGGCCGTGCCGAGATCGGTCAGTTCCTGGATCGATGCCATTCCTTGCTTCCCGATCCCTCAGCGGACGATCCGGTTGCCGCGCCGGATCTTCTTCTGCAGCTGCATGATGCCGTAGACCAGGGCCTCGGCAGTCGGCGGGCAGCCCGGGACATAGATGTCGACCGGGACGACGCGGTCGCAGCCGCGCACCACCGAGTAGGAATAGTGGTAGTAGCCGCCGCCATTGGCGCAGGAGCCCATCGAGATGACCCAGCGCGGCTCCGGCATCTGGTCGTAGACCTTGCGCAGGGCCGGGGCCATCTTGTTGGTCAGGGTGCCGGCGACGATCATGACGTCGGACTGGCGCGGGCTGGGCCGCGGGATGACCCCGAGTCGGTCGAGGTCGTAGCGCGGCATGTAGGCGTGGATCATCTCCACCGCGCAGCAGGCCAGGCCGAAGGTCATCGGCCACAGCGACCCGGTGCGCGCCCAGTCGAACAGCGCGTCGACTCGGGTCAGCAGGAAGCCCTTGTCCTGGATCTCGGCATTGGCGGCGCGGATCACCGCGTCCTGCCCGGCGCCCTGGGGAATTGGCGTGCCGACGCCCACGGGGCTGGTCGCCACGGGGCTGCTCGACTGCGTCGCGCTCACTCCCATTCCAGCGCTCCCTTCTTCCACTCGTAGATGAAGCCGACGGTCAGGACGCCGAGGAACACCATCATCGACCAGAAGCCGAACATCCCGATGTCCTTGAGCGCCACCGCCCAGGGGAACAGGAAGGCCACTTCCAGGTCGAAGATGATGAACAGGATCGAGACCAGATAGAACCGGACGTCGAACTTGGAGCGCGCATCGGCGAAGGCGTCGAAGCCGCACTCATAGGCCGAGAGCTTCTCGCTGTCCGGATTCTGCTTGCCGGCGATGAAGGACAGGCCGACCGCGGCGCCGGCGATCACGATGGCGATCGCCAGGAAGACGAGGATCGGAAAGTACTCCGACACAAGAGAGGTCGTCATCGCTCACCCGTCACACGTGGAGCCTGCGCGATCTTGATCGGCAGGCGCTCCACCCCAAATCTCTTTCTTCGTCGTGAAGGGCCGTCCGTCACGGCCGCCCTTCCGGCGCGGCCTTTATAGGCCGGCATGTCGGACGAGAGAAGCGAATTTCCGCCACATTTTGTAGATGCGAATGCTTCTCAACCGCATGATTTTGCTGGGATCTTCGCGCTTCCGGACGATGCCGCGGACAGCCAGTTGGACCGGCGCGTCCAGCCGCGTCCAAATGCAGCAAGGGCCGCTGCGCCCGTCGAAGACGAGGCCGGCCCGGCAAATATCGGTGATGGTCGGAGGAAGTGGCGCGAGTGACGGGACTTGAACCCGCGGCCTCCGGCGTGACAGGCCGGCGCTCTAACCAACTGAGCTACACCCGCGCAGGGTGCCGGCAACGATCACAGGGCCTTCGGCGGAGCGCCGAAACCCGGAGCGAGACCGGAAAACAGGAAGTGGCGCGAGTGACGGGACTTGAACCCGCGGCCTCCGGCGTGACAGGCCGGCGCTCTAACCAACTGAGCTACACCCGCGCATCTGGCCGCTCATCGCGGCGAGGCGCTTGAGATACCCACTCCACCGGGGGCTGTCAACTTGAATTGCCAGCGGGCGGTGCGGGATTTTCGCGGCGCTCCGAACCCTTGAATTCTGGACCACCAAGGCAACGATACCGCCGGGAAACCGGCGGCGGGAACTGGTGGGCGATGACGGGCTCGAACCGCCGACACTCGGTGTGTAAAACCGATGCTCTACCAACTGAGCTAATCGCCCGGGCGGACCCGCGGGGACGATCCCGCGGGGTCCGGACATGAAACGGCCGGTCGGGCCAAGGCGCCGACCGGCCGGTTCGGGTCCATAAGCGGAGGCGCTTACTTCTTCTTGCCGCCGGCGCTGTTGACGGAGTCCTTCAGGCCCTTGCCGGCCTTGAACTTGACCTGCTTGGAGGCGGCGATCTTGATGGTCTCGCCGGTCCGCGGATTGCGGCCCTCCGAAGCGGCACGTGCCGCGACGCCGAAGGTGCCGAACCCAACGAGGCGGACTTCCCCCCCCTTCGTCAACGTCTGGGTAACACCGTCGATGAAGCTGTCGATGGCGTTGCCAGCATCGGCACGCGACAGACCGGTGCTTTCCGCGACGTGTGCGACGAGATCGTTCTTGTTCACGTGTCGGCCTCCTTCAGGCTCTGTGTTGGTCGTTCCGGCGGGTTCGCCGGATACAGGCTAGGTACTCTCCAAACCGACAACCGTTCGATGCGCCTTTTCCCGACACCGAAACGTCACGAAATGTAAGCGTATCGCGGAAACATGGTCAATCGTCGGCGGCCCTGAAACACATGGAATTCTGCCAAGTTCCAAGGCCGCCGCGATGCCTCAGTGACGGATCACCGCTTCGTCGTCGCCATCGGCTGCAACAGGGGCGATGTCGTCGACTTCCGTTTCCTTCCACTCGATCGGCTCCAGAGGACGCACCAGGGCGTTCTTCAGAACCTCCTCGACACTGGCAGTCGGCAGGATTGCCAGGGCCTTCTTCACCGAATCCGGGATATCCGCAAGGTCTTTTTCATTGTCCTTCGGAATAATCACGGTCTTGATGCCGGCCCGGACGGCCGCCAACAGCTTCTCCTTCAGCCCGCCGATCGGCAGCACGCGCCCCCGCAGGGTGACCTCGCCGGTCATCGCCACGTCGCGGCGGACCGGGTTGCCGGTCAGCGCCGAGACGATGGCCGTGACCATGGCGACGCCGGCCGACGGCCCGTCCTTCGGGGTCGCCCCCTCCGGCACGTGGACGTGGATGTCGCGCTTGCCGAACAGGGTCGGCTTGATGCCGAAGGACACGGCGCGAGCCTTGGCGAAGCTTTCCGCCGCCTGCACCGATTCCTTCATCACGTCGCCGAGCTTGCCGGTGGCGACCACGCGGCCGCGGCCGGGGACCGGCACGGCCTCGATCGACAGGATCTCGCCGCCGACCTCGGTCCAGGCCAGGCCGGTGACGACACCGACCATGTCCTCCAGCTCCGCCTCGCCGTAGCGGAACTTGCGCACGCCGGCGTATTTGTCGAGATCCTCCGGCTTGACGACGATCTTCTTGACGTCGGTCGACAGGATCTCGCGCACCGCCTTGCGCGCCAGGCCCGCGATCTCGCGCTCCAGGCTGCGGACGCCCGCCTCCCGGGTGTAGTAGCGAATCAGGTCGCGCAGCGCCTCGTCGGTCAGCGTCCACTCGCCCTTCTTCAGGCCGTTGGCCTCGGCCTGCTTCTGGATCAGGTGGCGCTTGGCGATCTCGACCTTCTCATCCTCGGTGTAGCCGGGGATGCGGATGATCTCCATGCGGTCCATCAGCGGCTGCGGCATGCGCAGGCTGTTGGCGGTGCAGATGAACATCACGTCCGACAGGTCGTAATCGACCTCGAGGTAGTGGTCGTTGAAGGTCGAGTTCTGCTCCGGATCCAGCACCTCGAGCAGCGCCGAGGACGGGTCGCCGCGGTAGTCGGCACCGAGCTTGTCGATCTCGTCGAGCAGGAACAGCGGGTTCGACGACTTCGCCTTCTTCATGCCCTGGAGGATCTTGCCGGGCATCGAGCCGATATAGGTCCGCCGGTGGCCACGGATCTCCGCCTCGTCACGGACGCCGCCGAGCGACATGCGCACGAAGTTGCGGCCGGTGGCCTTGGCGATCGACTTGCCCAGCGAGGTCTTGCCGACGCCCGGAGGGCCGACCAGGCACAGGATCGAGCCGCGGATCTTGTTGGTCCGCTGCTGCACGGCGAGATATTCGAGGACGCGCTCCTTGACCTTCTCCAGGCCGAAATGGTCGTCGTTCAGCACCTGCTCGGCGTTCAGCAGGTCCTTCTTGATCCGGGTGCGCTGCTTCCACGGAATCGACAGCATCCAGTCGAGATAGTTGCGGACCACCGTGGCCTCGGCCGACATCGGGCTCATCGACCGCAGCTTCTTCAGCTCGGCCATGGCCTTGTCGCGGGCCTCCTTGGTCAGCTTGACCTTGTTGATCCGCTCCTCGAGCTCCGCCGCCTCGTCGCGGCCGTCCTCGCCCTCGCCGAGCTCCTTCTGGATCGCCTTCAGCTGCTCGTTCAGGTAGTACTCGCGCTGGGTCTTCTCCATCTGCCGCTTGACGCGGCTGCGGATGCGCTTCTCGACCTGGAGGACGCCGATCTCGCCCTCCATGAAGCCATAGACCTTCTCCAGCCGCTCGGTGATCGAGGCGATCTCGAGGATCTGCTGCTTCTCGGGGATCTTCAGCGACAGGTGCGCGGCGATGGTGTCGGCCAGCTTGGCGCCGTCCTCGATCTGGTTGACCGAGACCAGCACCTCCGGCGGGATCTTCTTGTTGAGCTTGATGTACTGCTCGAACTGGGCGACCGCGGCCCGGCCCAGCGCCTCGACCTCCTGCGGGTCGGCGCCGACCTCCTCGAGCGGCTCCACCTGGGCCTGGAAGAAGTCCGGATTGTCGGCGTAGCGGACGATGCGCGCACGCTTGACGCCTTCGACCAGCACCTTGACGGTCCCGTCCGGCAGCTTCAGCAGCTGCAGCACCGTCCCGATCGTGCCGACGTCGAAGATCTCCTCCGGCGACGGGTCGTCCTGCGAGGCGTTGCGCTGGGTGACCAGGAGGATCTGCTTGTCCTCCTTCATCACATCCTCAAGCGCACGCACCGATTTCTCGCGGCCGACGAACAAGGGCACGATCATGTGCGGGAAGACCACGATGTCCCTCAGAGGCAACACCGGGTACAGCGTGTCTTTGTTCAGGTTCAACATGCGTTCTGCCTTACTGGGATGGGCAGCGGCCCGAGGAGCGGCGCCGCGCCGGCGCCGGACGGTGGAGACCCGGCGCGCCCAATAGACGTGGCGATGACCGGAAGCCGTTCAAGGGACGGGAATGCTGCAGCCCTCATGACCCGGTCACAAGAGCGCAATCGGGCCACAGTGGCAAGCCAAAGGCGGCCTTTAGCGGTAATTATGAAACGAAACAGCCGATGCCCGGAGGCATCGGCTGTCAGGTCGATCAGGATCTGTCGCAGGCCCGGCGTCAGGCGCCGGGAGCGCGGTCCTGCTGTTTCTCGGCGTAGATCAGGAGCGGCTTGGCGCGGCCGTCGACCACCTCGCGGTTGACCACGATCTCGACCACGCCGTTCATGCTCGGCAGGTCGTACATCGGCTCGAGCAGGATGCTCTCCATGATCGAGCGCAGGCCGCGCGCGCCGGTCTTGCGCTGGATGGCGCGGCTGGCGATGCCCTTCAGCGCATCGTCGGTCAGCGACAGATGCACGTCCTCCATCTCGAACAGGCGCTGGTACTGCTTCACCAGCGCGTTCTTCGGCCGGGACAGGATCTCGATCAGCGCCTCGGAATCGAGGTCCTCGAGCGTCGCCACCACCGGCAGGCGGCCGACGAATTCGGGGATCAGGCCGAATTTCAGCAGATCCTCGGGCTCGACCTCGCTGAAGATCTCGCCGGTCGTCCGCTCATCCGGCCCGCGCACATCGGCGCCGAAGCCGAGCGAGCTGCCGCGGCCGCGCTGCGAGATGATCTTCTCCAGCCCGGAGAAGGCGCCACCGCAGATGAACAGGATGTTCGTGGTGTCGACCTGCAGGAACTCCTGCTGCGGGTGCTTGCGCCCGCCCTGGGGCGGCACCGAAGCGATGGTGCCTTCCATGATCTTCAGCAGGGCCTGCTGCACGCCCTCGCCCGAGACGTCGCGGGTGATCGAGGGGTTGTCCGACTTGCGGCTGATCTTGTCGACCTCGTCGATGTAGACGATGCCGCGCTGCGCCCGCTCGACGTTGTAGTCGGCGGCCTGCAGCAGCTTGAGGATGATGTTTTCGACATCCTCGCCGACATAGCCTGCCTCGGTCAGCGTCGTCGCGTCCGCCATGGTGAACGGGACGTCGAGGATGCGGGCCAGGGTCTGGGCCAGCAGCGTCTTGCCGCAGCCGGTCGGCCCGATCAGCAGGATATTGGACTTCGCGAGCTCGACCTCGCCGTTCTTCTGGCCATGCGCCAGCCGCTTGTAGTGGTTGTGCACGGCGACCGAGAGCACCTTCTTCGCGTGCTCCTGGCCGATCACGTAGTCGTCCAGAACCTTGCGGATGTCCTTCGGCGTCGGGACCCCGTCGCGGTTCTTGACCAGCGTGGTCTTGTTTTCCTCGCGGATGATGTCGGTGCACAACTCGACGCACTCGTCGCAGATGAACACAGTCGGGCCCGCAATCAGCTTGCGAACCTCGTGCTGGCTCTTGCCGCAGAACGAGCAGTAGAGCGTGTTCTTCGAGTCACCGCCTGCGGTCTTACCCATCACTGCCTCACTTCCGCATCCGCGATACCGATCCGCGTGCCCCCCGCCGCGGGGAAACGAACTCGCGGGCCAGGATGCGGCTGCCTCCAGATGGCGGCGGCTCCACCCTGCGACAAGCTCGTCCCGGCGCAAGGCAGATCCGCATCATCACGAATCAAGATAGCGCCCTTCGGCCCGGATCGGTAGGGCCGCGGGCAAAGAGATCGATTATTCGGCAACGGTCGGACGCCGCTCGACGACCTCGTCGACGATCCCGAAGCCCTTGGCTTCGTCGGCCGACATGAACTTGTCGCGGTCCATCGAGCGCTCGATCTCCTCGAGCGACTGGCCGGTGTGCTTGACGTAGACCTCGTTCAGCCGCTGCCGCAGCTTGAGGATCTCGCGCGCCTGGATCTCGATGTCCGAAGCCTGGCCGCGGGCGCCGCCGGAGGGCTGGTGCACCATGATCCGGCTGTTCGGCAGGGCGAAGCGCTTGCCGGGGGCGCCGGCCGCCAGCAGCAGCGAGCCCATCGACGCCGCCTGGCCGATGCACACGGTCATGATCTGCGGCTGGATGTACTGCATGGTGTCGTAGATCGCCATGCCCGCCGTGATCACCCCGCCCGGCGAGTTGATGTAGAAGGCGATGTCCTTCTTCGGGTTCTCCGATTCCAGGAACAGCAGCTGGGCGCAGACCAGGCTGGCCAGCTCGTCGTAGATCGGCCCGGTCAGAAAGATGATCCGCTCCTTCAGGAGGCGGGAATAGATGTCATAGGCGCGCTCGCCGCGATTGGTCTGCTCGACGACCATCGGGACCAGGGCGTTCATGGACGGCTCATACGGAGGCATACGTTCCTCGAAAGGCTCGCGCGGGCCGGCAGGGCGCCGCGGCTCGCCCCTACATTAGGGGAGGTCCGCGGCGACCTTCAACCGATCAAGCGCCGGAAGCGGTGTCGGTGGCGGCCGGCTTGGCTTCCGCCTCGTCCTCGTCCGGGTCGCGCGCCAGCTCCTCCGGCGTCACGGTGGTGTCGTTGACCTTGATCTTGCCGAGGATCACGTCGACGACCTTCTCCTCGAACAGCGGCGCGCGCAGATTCTCGATCGCCTGCGGGTTCTGGCGGAAGAAGTCGACCACCTGCTGCTCCTGGCCCGGATAGCGGCGGGCCTCGGCGATCAGGGCGCGGTTCAGCTCCTCCTGCGACACCTCGACGTTCTCGGCGCGGCCGATCTCGGCGAACAGCAGGCCGAGGCGCACCCGACGCTCGGCGATGGCGCGGTACTCGGCCTTCAGCTCGTCCTCCGGCTTGTTCTTGTCCGGATTGTCGTCGCCGCCGGTCTCGATCGACTGCTGTACCTGCTTCCAGATCTGGTCGAACTCCAGGTCGACCATGCCCTGCGGCACGGCGAAATCGACCAGCTCGGCCAGCTTGTCGAGCAGCTTGCGCTTGGCGCGCAGGCGCGACACCCGGCCGAACTCCTGCTCGGTCTGGCCCTTGACCGCGGTGCGCAGGCCCTCGAGGTCCTCGAAGCCCAGTTCCTTGGCGAAATCCTCGTTCACCTCGGGCACCACGCCCTTCTCGATCGACTTGACGTCGACCTCGAACTTCGCCGGCTTGCCGGCGTGCTCGGGGCTCTGGTACTCCTCGGGGAAGCTCAGCGAGACGGTGACGTGCTCGCCCGGCTTCTTGCCGATCAGCTGCTCCTCGAAGCCCGGGATGAAGCGGTTCGAGCCGATCTCCAGGCGGTGGTCCTTGCCGGACATCTCCTCGCTCGGCGCGGCGCCGTCGAGGCTGCCCTCGAAGTCGATGACGGCGACGTCGCCGGCCTCCAGGCCGCGTTCCTCGGTCACCGGCTCGAATTTGCGGCGGGTCTCGGCGATCCGCTGCAGGCCGGCGGAGATCTGCTCCTCGGTCACCTCGGCGACCGGGCGGTCGATCTCGACGCTGTCGAAGGCCGGCGCGGCGATCTCCGGCAGCACCTCGACATCGACCTTGTATTCGAGGTCCTTGCCCTCGTCGAAGCTGGTCACCTCGACCTTCGGGCGCAGGGCCGGGCGCAGGTTGCGCTCGTCCAGGGCCTTGCGGGTGCCCTCGTCGACGGCCCCTTCCAGGACCTCGCCCATGACCGACTTGCCGTAGCGCTGCTTCATCAGCGACACCGGCACCTTGCCGGGGCGGAAGCCCGGGAGCTTGACCCGGCCCGCGAGCTTGACGAGCTCCGTCTGGACGCGCTGTTCGATGTCGGCCGCCGGCACGACGATCTTGAACTCGTGCCGCAGACCCTCGGTGCTGGTTTCGATCACTTGCATCGGTCTTCAGGAATCCGTCGATGTGACAGGTCGGTCGTGCTGTGCCCTGTCGAGATGTTCAATGGTGCGGGCGGAGGGATTTGAACCCCCACGGCTTTCGCCGCTGGAACCTAAATCCAGTGCGTCTACCAATTCCGCCACGCCCGCGAAGACCCCCACCCCTGCGTGCCCCCGAAAACACGCACAAAACGGCGCGCAGCGAAGGGAGTCGGCCCTGCGAAGGGGCGGTCATAGCACAGGGTTTTTGCGGACGACAGGCAAAACGCGGAGGCTACAGCCGGTCGAGCACCCGGGGCAGAGCGTCGATCACGTCCTCGGCGATCAGCCCCGCGCCGACCTGCTGCGCCGCCGCGCCGTGCAGCCAGACCGCGGCGCAGGCGGCCTCGAAGCCGGGCATACCCTGCGCCTTAAGCCCCAGCACGATGCCGGCCAGCACGTCGCCGGTGCCGCCGGTGGCCAGGGTCGGCGGTGCGTTGGCGTTGACCGCCGCGCGCCCGTCCGGCGCGGCGATGATGGTATCTGCCCCCTTCAGCACCACCACGGCGCCGACCAAAGCCGCGGCCTCACAGGCCCTGACCAGGCGCGGCGCATCCGCCTTGCCGAACAGCTTGTCGAACTCGCCCTGATGCGGCGTCAGCACGCAATCGGCGTCCAGCAGCCCGGCCAGCGCCTGCGGCTCGCCGGCGTAGCTGGCGAGGCCATCGGCATCGAGCACTAGCGACTTGCCGGCGGCCTGCACCGCCGCGACCGCCTGGCGCAGCGCCGGCCCGGCCCCGCCGCCGGGGCCGATCAGCACCGGGCCGAGGCGCCGGTCGGCCAGCAGCCCGTCCCAGCGCTCCAGCGGCAGCGCCATCGCCCCGGGCCAGTCGGCGCGGAAGGCCGGCAGCGCCGCCTCGGGCGCCACCACGGTGAGCAGGCCGGCGCCGGCCCGCCGCGCCGCCCGGGCCGCCAGCCGGGCCGCGCCGGTCAGGCTGCCGCCCGCGAGGATCAGCGGGTGGCCGCGATCGTATTTGTGCTGCGACGATGCCATCTGCGGCAGGGCGGCGCGCCACAGCGCCGGCCCGTTCTCGTGCAGCACCGGCCCGATCGCGTCGAGCACCGCCGGCTCGATGCCGATATCGGCGACCCGGGTCTCGCCGCAGAGGGTGCGGCCGGGCAGCAACAGATGGCCGGGCTTGCGGCGGAAGAAGGTGACGGTCAGCGCCGCCGGCGCCACCGGGCCGGGAGCCGAGCCGTCGTCGCCAAACAGGCCGCTCGGCACGTCGACCGCGACCACCGGCAGGCCGGAGCGCGCCATCGCCTCGATCAGCGCTGCGGCCCTGCCCTCCGGCGCCCGGTTCAGCCCGGCGCCGAACAGGGCGTCGACGATCAGCCCGGCGCCGTCCAGCACCGCGGGATCGGGCCGCTCCACCCTGCCCTGCCCCATCCTGCCCTGCCATCGGGCCGCCGCCTCGGCCGCGTCGCCCTTCACGGCCTTGACCGGGACCAGCGACGCCAGCCGCACCGGCCAGCCCCTTTCCGCCAGCAGCCGGGCGATGACATAGCCGTCGCCACCATTGTTGCCGGGGCCGCACAGCACCGCGACCGGGCGCGGCGACCAGCGGGCGCGGATCGCCCGCGCCACCGCCGCCCCTGCCCGCTCCATCAGCACGATGCCGGGCGTGCCGGCGGCGATGGTGCGGCGGTCGGCCTCGCCCATCTCCGCCGCGGTCAGCAGGGCGAGGTCGGAGATCGTCACTGCGCGATCTTCCCGACCGCCTCCTTGAAGGCGGCGATGTCGGCCCGGGCGGAGTCGCGCAGCAGGGTGATCTCGGCCGGGCCGATGACGATGCGGCAGCCATCCCGCACCATCTCGGCCGGCGAGCGGCCGAGCGAGGGCAGCGAGCCGAGCCATTTGCCGCTGTCCTGGATGGCGCGCTCGGCCCGGCGAATCGTGTCGCTCACCTCCGGGTCGTCGAAGCGGCCGAGCTTGCCGAGGCTGCCGGACAGGTCCCAGGGGCCGATGAACAGCCCGTCGACGCCGTCGACCGCGGCGATGTCGGGAATCGCCTCCACCGCCTGCCGGGTCTCGATCTGGCACAGGATCAGCAGGTTGTCGCTGATGGTCTGCTGATAGTCGGGCGCCAGGCCGAAATCGGCGCCGCGGGCGATGCCGTAGGCGACGCCGCGGATGCCGGCCGGCGGATAGCGGCAGGCGGCGACCGCGGCCTCCGCCTCGGCCCTGGAATTGACCTGCGGCACCATCACGCCCTCGGCGCCGATGTCGAGGATGCGCTTGGCGTAGACCGGGTCGTTCCAGGGCATGCGGACGATGCCGGTGGCCGGGGTGCCGGCCAGGGCCTGCAGGCTGGGCACCGCGTCGGCGACCGCGGCTGGCCCGTGCTCGTGGTCGAGCAGCACGATGTCGTAGCCGGCGAGGCCGAGCAGCTCGGAGATCAGCGAATGGCCGATGCCCTGCCAGCAGCCATAGACGGGCTCACCCGCCCGCAGCTTCCGTTTCGCGGCGTTCGGTCGATACAAGGCAGCCTCCTCCGATGCGGTGGAGACAGGCGTATCAGACGATGGCGAGAAGGGAAATGGGGCGACCAACGGGGCTCGAACCCGTGACATCTCGGACCACAACCGAGTGCTCTACCAGCTGAGCTATGGCCGCCACAGCGTTAGCGGCGGCTCATATGAGGCATCGCCGCTTCGGCGTCAAGCGCAAGACGCATTCCCGCCGATCAAGGGCGTTGCCGGGCATGACCGGGGCCGTGCAAGGCGGCATAGTCCGCCACGACGCACTCATCAGGGGAAGGCATGATGCTGATCCAGTCGGCCGCCATGGCCAATCTCGGCACCGAAACCGCGTTCGACGTGCTGGCACGGGCCCAGGCGCTGGCGGCGCAGGGCCGCGACATCATCAATCTCGGCATCGGCCAGCCCGATTTCCGCACGCCGGACCACATCGTCGAGGCGGCGGTGAAGGCGCTGCGCGACGGCCATCACGGCTACACCCCGGCCGGCGGCATCCCGGCGCTGCGCCGGGCGGTGGCCGACGACCTGGAGGCCCGGCGCGGCGTCACGGTCGATCCGGACGACGTCGTGATCATGCCCGGCGGCAAGGTGACGATGTGGTTCGCCATCCTGATGTTCGGCGAGCCGGGGGCCGAGATCCTGTATCCCAACCCCGGATTCCCGATCTACGAATCCGCCATCCGCTTCACCGGGGCGACGCCGGTGCCGGTGCGGCTGAAGGAAGAAAACGGCTTCGCCTTCTCGGCCGAGGAAGTGCTGGCCCAGATCACGCCGCGCACCCGCCTCTTGATCATCAACAGCCCCGCCAACCCGACCGGCGGCCTTGTCCCGAAGGCCGAGCTGGACCGCCTGGCCGCCGGGCTGGAGCGGCACCCGCATGTCGCGGTGCTGAGCGACGAGATCTACAGCCGCATCCTCTATGACGGGGCGGAGCACAGCTGCTTCCTCTCCTACCCCGCCCTGCGCGACCGGGTGATCCTGCTGGACGGCTGGTCGAAGACCTACGCCATGACCGGCTGGCGGCTGGGCTGGAGCGTGTGGCCCAAGGCGCTGCGCGAGGGCGCGACGCGGCTGGCCGTCAACTCCCACTCCTGCGTCAACGCCGCCGCCCAATATGCCGGCATCGCCGCGCTGCAGGGGCCGCAGGACGCGGTCGACACCATGTGCGCCGCCTTCGCCGAGCGCCGCCTCGTCGTGGTCGATGCGCTGAACCGGCTGCCGGGCGTGCGCTGCGTCGAGCCGGGCGGCGCCTTCTATGCCTTCCCGAACATCAGCGGCACCGGCCTGACGGCCAAGGCGCTGCAGACCAAGCTATTGGAGGAATGCGGCGTCGCCACCATCGCCGGCACCAGCTTCGGCGCCATGGGTGAGGGCTTCCTGCGCCTGTCCTATGCCAACAGCGTCGAGGCCATCGAGCGGGCGGTGGAACGGATGGCCGGCGCCCTGTCTGACTTGATCGACGCCTAAGGAAGCAGCACTATGCCTAAATTCTGAGCAAGCCCTTATTCGTCCCGGTCGCCGACGCGGAGTCGGCGGCTGGCACGGGGCTTGCTTCACATTGTCGGCGAGAGCGTTCCGCACCCGGCGGTGGCGCGCAAACGATCCAGGGAACGGTTCTGAACCCATGAAGAAAGTCGAAGCCATCATCAAGCCGTTCAAGCTCGACGAGGTGAAGGAGGCCCTTCACGAGGTCGGGATCAAGGGCATCACCGTGACCGAGGCGAAGGGCTTCGGCCGCCAGAAGGGCCACACCGAGCTGTATCGCGGCGCGGAATACGTGGTCGACTTCCTGCCCAAGGTGAAGGTCGAGGTGGTCATGGAGGACGCCCTGGTCGAGCGTGCGATCGAGGCGATCCAGCAGGCCGCCCAGACCGGCCGGATCGGTGACGGCAAGATCTTCGTCACCCCGGTCGAGGAAGTGATCCGCATCCGCACCGGAGAGAAGGGCGCCGACGCCATCTGAGCGTCGGCCGTCCGCGCTTGCCGCCCAAGAACGCCTCTCATAAGAACACTCGCGTACAGTCCAAACACAGGAAGAAACCATCATGGCCGACGGTGTGACCAAGGTCCTCGATCTGATCAAAGAGAACGACGTCAAATACGTCGATTTCCGTTTCACCGACTTCCGCGGGAAGGTGCATCACGTCAGCCAGCACGTCTCGACGGTGGACGAGGACATGCTGACCGACGGCGTCATGTTCGACGGTTCCTCGATCGCCGGGTGGAAGGCGATCAACGAGTCCGACATGATCCTGATGCCGGACGCCGACACCGCGGTCATGGACCCCTTCGCCGCCCAGGCGCAGCTGAACATCACCTGTGACATCCTGGAGCCGGCCACCGGCCAGCCCTATAGCCGCGATCCGCGCTCGATCGCCAAGGCGGCGGAGCGCTACATGGCGTCGCTGGGCGTCGGCGACACCGCCTATTTCGGCCCGGAAGCCGAATTCTTCATCTTCGACGACGTGCGCTACCAGCAGGGCACGACCTCGGGCTTCTACTACCTCGACAGCGAGGATGCGTCCGAGAACAGCGGCAAGGTCTATCCGGACGGCAACCGCGGTCACCGCGTGCAGCCGAAGGGCGGCTACTTCCCGGTGCAGCCGCTCGATGCCGCGCACGACCTGCGCGCCGAGATGCTGACGACCCTGGCCGAGATGGGCGTCACGGTCGAGAAGCACCACCACGAGGTCGCCGCCTCGCAGCATGAGTTGGGCATCAAGTTCGAGACCCTGATCAGGAGCGCCGACGCGCTGCAGGCGTTCAAGTATGTCGTGCACAACGTCGCCGACGCCTATGGCAAGAGCGCGACCTTCATGCCGAAGCCGGTCAAGGGCGACAACGGCTCGGGCATGCATGTCCACCAGTCGATCTGGAAGGAAGGCAAGCCGACCTTCGCCGGGTCGGGCTATGCCGACCTGTCGGACACTGCGCTGTACTATATCGGCGGCATCATCAAGCACGCCAAGGCGCTGAACGCCCTGACCAACCCGTCGACCAACAGCTACAAGCGGCTGATCCCGGGCTTCGAGGCGCCGGTGCTGCTGGCCTATTCGGCCCGCAACCGCTCGGCGTCCTGCCGCATCCCCTACGTCGCCTCGCCGAAGGGCAAGCGCGTCGAGGTGCGGTTCCCGGACCCGACCGCGAACCCCTACCTCGCCTTCTCGGGCATGCTGATGGCCGGCCTGGACGGCATCCAGAACAAGATCCATCCGGGCGAGGCGATGGACAAGAACCTGTACGACCTGCCGCCGGAGGAGCTGAAGAACGTCCCGACGGTCTGCGGCTCGCTGCGCGAGGCGCTGCTGGCGCTCGAGGCCGACCATGCCTTCCTGCTGAAGGGCGACGTCTTCAGCAAGGACATGATCGAGGCCTATATCGAGCTGAAGTGGGAAGAGGTGTACGCCTTCGAGCACACCCCGCACCCGATCGAGTTCCAGATGTACTACTCGGCCTGATCGGACCGGTTTCGACCCGAGAGAACCCCGCCGGCGACGGCGGGGTTTTTTCTTGCGCGGATGGCAGGCGGGATGGGCTTGCGATTGCCCGCCGCACCTGCTGATATCGTTCCCAGCAGCGCAGCGGCCGGAAGCGGGAAACCACAGGGACCCGGCCGGCCAGGCGCGGTGCCGCCAGGGGTCCCCGACGGTCCGCCCCCGAGGTCTCGCGCCCTGCCGGAACAAGAAGCGAGGCCATCTTGACAGGGACGGCAATCGACGTTGTCGACGTGACCAAGGTGTTCGGCAGCGAGCAGAGCGGGGCGGTCCGGGCCCTGAGCGGCGTATCGGTCCAGATCCGGGACAACGAGTTCTTCACCCTTCTCGGCCCGTCCGGCTGCGGCAAGACCACCCTGCTGCGCATGATCGCCGGATTCGAGGAGCCGACCAGCGGCCACATCCTGCTGCACGGGAAGCCGATCGAGGGGCTGCCGCCGCACAAGCGGCCGGTCAACACGGTGTTCCAGAGCTATGCCCTGTTCCCGCATATGACGGTGCGCGAGAACATCCGCTTCGGGCTGGAGATGAAGGGCGTCGACCGCAGCCGGGCCGATGCCCGCGTCGCCGAGATGATCGCCCTGGTCAAGCTGGGCGGGATGGAGCACCGCAAGCCGGCGCAGCTGTCCGGCGGCCAGCAGCAGCGCGTCGCCCTGGCCCGGGCCCTGGCCAGCGAGCCGCAGGTGCTGCTGCTGGACGAGCCGCTGTCGGCCCTCGACCTCAAGCTGCGCAAGGAGATGCAGATCGAGCTGAAGCGGCTGCAGACCGAGACCGGCATCACCTTCATCTTCGTCACCCACGACCAGGAGGAGGCGCTGACGATGTCGGACCGGATCGCGGTGATGAGCCAGGGCGAGATCCTGCAGATCGGCGGCCCCCGCGACATCTACGACCGGCCGGAGCGACGCTTCGTCGCCCATTTCATCGGCGAGACCAACTTCTTCGACGGCCCCCTCGCCGCCCGCCTCGGCGGCGCCGACGGTGCCACCCTGGCGGTGCGGCCGGAGCGCGTCCTGTTGTCCGCCGAGCCCGGACCGGACAGCCTGGCCGGAACGGTCGAGACCGTGGTCTATGTCGGCACTGACACCACCTACCACATCCGCCTGGCCGAGGACGGCCCGCTGGTCACCGCCCGGCTGCAGAACCGGACCGGGTCGCCGCAGAGCTTCCGGCCCGGCGACCGGGTCGGCATCGCGGTGCCGGCCGGCGCCGGCCACGCTTTGGCCGATTGAGGTCCCCGATGGCGCGCGGCAACGGACTCAAGACGCTGAGCCTGATCGGCGTCCCGGTCGGCTTCATCCTGATCTTCTTCATCGTTCCGCTGGCGATCATGGCGGTGGTCTCGGTCGCCGAGCGCGGCCAATTCGGCGGAGTGCAGTGGAACACCTTTTCCACCGACGCCTATCTCCGCTTCCTGTACGAGCGCGACTTCGACGACAGCCTGATCTGGAACCCGGCCTATACCCAGATCCTGCTGCGCTCGGTCTGGCTGTCGCTGCTGACCACGGTGCTGTGCGTGCTGGTCGGCTTCCCGACCGCGCTGCACATCGCGATGCAGCCGCCGCCACGGCGCAACCTGCTGATCTTCCTGGTCACCATCCCGTTCTGGACCAACCTCCTGGTCCGCAACTACGCCTGGATCCTGATGCTGCGCTCCGGCGGGCTGCTCGATTCGGCGCTGCAGGGGCTGGGGCTGACCACCGGGTCGCTGAACCTGATGTACACCGAGACGGCGATCGCCATCGGCCTCACCTACTCCTTCCTGCCCTTCATGGTGCTGCCGATCTATTCCAGCCTGGAGAAGCTGGATTTCCGACTGGTCGAGGCCGCCTACGACCTGGGCGCCGATAAATGGCGGGCGCTGCGCCGTATCGTCATCCCGCTGGCCATGCCGGGCATCGCCGCCGGCGCCATCCTGGTCTTCATCCCCTGCCTCGGCGCCTATGTGACGCCGGACCTCTTGGGCGGGTCGAAATCGATGATGATCGGCAACCTGATCCAGAACCAGTTCGGCTCGGCCCGCAACTGGCCGTTCGGGGCCGCCCTGTCCTTCGCCCTGCTGGCCGTGGTGCTGCTGGCGATGATGCTGTACCTGATCCGCTTCCGCGGAGCGCCGCAGGTGGCGAAATGAGCAGCCCGCTTCGCAGCTTCCCCGGCGTCCGCGCCACCGCCTGGGCCTTCTTCGCCTATCTCTACATCCCGATCGTGGTGCTGCTGGTGCTGGCCTTCAACGCCGGCAGCACGGCGACGATCTGGGGCGGCTTCAGCATGCGCTGGTTCGGCGTGGTGCTGAACAATCCGGACATCCTGCGGGCGGCGAAGAACTCGCTGATCGTCGCCTCGGTGTCGTCGGTGGTCGCGACCGTCATGGCCATCCCCGCCGCGATCGGCATGGCCCGGCGGCGCTTCCGCGGCCAGGCCGCGGTCAGCGCCCTGATCGCCCTGCCCCTGGTGGTGCCGGAGGTGGTGACGGCGGTGGCGACGCTGCTGTTCTTCACCGCCGTCGCCCTGCCGCTGGGCCTGTTCACCATCATCCTGGCCCATGTGGTGTTCTGCATCCCCTTCGCCTACCTGCCGATCCGGGCGCGGCTGGAGGGGATGGATGCCAGCCTGGGCGAGGCCGCGTCCGACCTCTACGCCACGCCCTGGCGGGCCTTCCGCCGGGTGACGCTGCCGCTGCTCTGGCCCGGCATCCTGTCCGGGCTGATGCTGGCCTTCATCATCTCGCTCGACGATTTCGTCATCACCTTCTTCGTCTCCGGCGCCGGGGCGACCACCCTGCCGATCTACATCTACGGCATGATCCGCATCGGGGTGACGCCGGAGGTCAATGCCATCTCCGCGCTGATGCTGCTGATCTCGATCGTCTTCGTCGCCCTGTCCTGGGTGGTGGGACGGGCGCGGAGCTAACCAGGGAGGTCTAAAATTCGGAACCGACGCATCTGCCTGGCCGCCGCCTTCGCCGCGGCCCTGCTGACCGGTCCCGCCGCCTGGGCGGCCGGTGACCTGTTCCTGTTCAACTGGACCAACTACACCCCGCCCGACCTGCTGAAGAAGTTCGAGGCGGAGACCGGCATCAAGGTCACGCTCGACGTCTATGATTCGAACGAGACCCTGCTGGCCAAGCTGCAGGCCGGCGGCGCCAGCTACGACGTGGTGGTGCCGTCCGACTACATGGTCGACATCATGGTCAAGCAGGGTCTGCTGCAGGAGATCGACGCCGCCGCCATGCCCGGCTTCGGCGCCGTCGTGGCCCCGCATGACAAGCCCTGGTATGACCCGGAACGGAAATATTCCGCGCCCTACATGTGGGGCACCACCGGCTTCACCTATGACAGCGCCAAGGTGAAGGGCCCGGTCGACGACAGCTGGTGGTCGATCTTCAATCCGGACGGCCCATTCAAGGGCAGCCTGGCGATGATGAACGACTCGGTCGAGGTGTTCAACGCGGCCGCCTATTACCTGGGCATCGACCGCTGCACCGAGAGCAGCGAGGACGCCGGCAAGATCTTCAAGCTGCTGGAGGCGCAGAAGCCGGCGGTGTCGCTCTACAACTCCGACGGGTCGGTCGACCGCATGGCCGCCGGCGAGGTCGTCGCCCATATGCAGTGGAACGGCGCCGCGCACCGCACCAAGGTGCAGCGGCCGAGCGCGGTCTTCGTCTATCCGAAGGAGGGCTTGAGCCTCTGGGCCGACAATCTGGTGGTGCCGAAGGACGCCAAGAACCCGGAGAACGCCAAGATTTTCATCGCCTGGATGCTGAAGCCGGAGAACATCGCCGCGGCCAGCAACTTCACCACCTACATGAACGCGATCAAGGGCTCCGAGGCCTTCATGGACAAGGCCCTGAGCGAGGATCCGGCGATCAACATGCCGCCGGAGGATGCCAGCCGGCTGCGGCCGGCCAAGAACTGCTCCCCCGCTTCGGTCGAGTTGCGCGACCGGGTCTGGACCCGCCTCAAATCCTGAGCGGCCAGGCCACCGTCCCGGACGTCGGCGGGGCAACATCACAATCCGGCGACAACAGAGAGGTTGAGATGGGATCCGCAAGACAGTTTCTGCTCGCCGCCGTCGCGGCCGCCGGGGCGCTGGCCGCGGCATCGGCCGCGCAGGCCGCCGGCGAGCTCTATTTCTACAACTGGTCGAACTACTACCCGCCGGAACTCTTGAAGAAGTTCGAGGCCGAGACCGGGATCAAGGTCACGCTCGACGTCTATGATTCGAACGAGACCCTGCTGGCCAAGCTGCAGGCCGGCGCCGCCGGCTACGACGTGGTGGTGCCGTCCGACTACATGGTCGACATCATGATCAAGCAGGGCCTGCTGCAGGAGATCGATGCCGGCCAGATGGCCAACTTCAAGAATGTCGGCGCGCCGCACGACAAGCCCTGGTACGACCCGGAGCGGAAATACTCCGCCCCCTATATGTGGGGCACCACCGGCTTCAGCTACGACACTGCCAAGGTCAGCGCCAAGGTCGACGACAGCTGGTGGTCGATCTTCGACCCGGACGGCCCGTTCAAGGGACAGCTGGCGATGCTGAACGACCCGGTCGAGGTCTACAAGGCCGCGGCGATGTACCTGAAGGTCGATTTCTGCACCGAGAGCAGCGACGACGCCGGCAAGATCTTCAAGCTGCTGGAGGCGCAGAAGCCGGCCGTCGCCCTCTACAACTCCGACGGCACGATCGAGCGCATGATCGCCGGCGAGGTGGTCGCCCACATGCAGTGGAACGGCGCCGCGCACCGCACCAAGGAGGGCAAGCCGACCGTCACCTATGTCTATCCGAAGGAAGGCATCAACTTCTGGAACGACAATTTCGCCGTGCCCAAGGGCGCGCGGAACGTCGAGAACGCCAAGATCTTCATCGACTGGATGATGAAGCCCGAGACCATCGCCGCGGTCAGCAACTTCACCGGCTACAACAACGGCATCAAGGGATCGCCGGAGTTCATGGATGCCAAGCTGCGCGACGACCCGGCGGTGAACACGCCGCAGGAAGCTCTCGGCCGGCTGAACCCGAACAAGAACTGCTCCGCCGCGGCGGTCGAGCTGCGCGACCGGGTCTGGACCCGCCTCAAATCCTGATCTACAAGCCTGAGCCGCGATGCAACCGCCCTGCCCTGTGCAGGGCGGTCCTGCTTTGGGCCAAATTATGGCGTCTGTAACCACCCTGACCAACGCCGTCCAGCTGTTCCACTGAGCCGCTTCGCCGGACTTCAGGAAAGGCCCTGGTTGCGAAGCGGGGTCCGGCACGCTACCTCTTGCAGGTCAGACAGATCTCTTAAGTGACAGGATCCCCCATGGTCGACCGCCCGTTCCCGCCGCGTCTCGACGACGAGGAAGAGGAAGAAGAGGAAGAGCGCCCCGAGAAGGAGAAGAAGGAGGAGCTCGGCCCGCAGATCGGCAACATCCTCTTCAAGAACCGGACGGTGCTGCTGTTCGGTGAAATCTCCATGAAGCTGGCGCAGGGGATCAGCGCGCAGCTGCTGGCGCTCGCCGCCGATGACGACAAGACGCCGATCCGGCTGGTGATCAACTCGCCGGGCGGCCATGTCGAGGCCGGCGACACCGTCCACGACATGATCCGCTTCATCGGCGTGCCGGTGAAGGTGATCGGCACAGGCTGGGTGGCCAGCGCCGGGGCCCATATCTACCTGGCGGCGAAGAAGGAGAACCGCCTGTCGCTGCCGAACACCCGGTTCCTGCTGCACCAGCCGTCCGGCGGCGCCGGCGGCCGGGCGGTCGATATCGACATCGAGGCGCGCGAGATCATCAAGATGCGCCGCCGCCTGAACGAGATCATCGCCAAGGAAACCGGCCAGCCGATCGAGAAGGTCGAGCGCGACACCGACCGCAACTACTGGATGTCGGCCGAGGAGGCGAAGGATTACGGCCTCGTCGGCAAGATCATCGACAGCATCAAGGATGCCGGCTGACCCCAGCCGGGTGACGCGGCGGCGGGCCCTGCTCGGGCTCGCCGCCCTTCCCTTCTGCGCCGCGGCGGCCCCTGCCGTCGACCAGGCCGGCGAACGGCGCCTCAAGCTCTACAACCCGCACACCGATGAGCGCTTCGACGACGTCTACGCCGTCGACGGCGTGGTTTCGTTCGACGCCTGGAAGCGCCTGAACTGGCTGCTGCGGGACCACCATGTCGACAAGGCGACCGACATGGATCCGGGCGTGTTCGACCTGCTGTGGCTGATGGCCCGGCGCTACCAGGTGGCCAAGGGCCGGCGGGTGACGATCAACCTGCACTCCGGCTTCCGCACCCCCGAGACCAACGAGAAGCTGCGCCCCGAAGGCGCCGCCCGGAACAGCCTCCACCTGCAGGGCAAGGCGGTGGACCTGTCGGTGCAGGGCTACGGCATGGTGTTCCTGGCGAACCACGCCCAGGCGGTCGCCAGCGGCGGCCTCGGCCTCTACTGGCGCTCCGACTTCGTTCATCTCGACACCGGACCCCAGCGCGTCTGGTACAAGCGGTTCTAGCCGCCGCCGGTCATTCCGCGGTCCCTCGGTTACTTTCAACACCCTTCTTGCGCGGACCGGCGGGCATCCCGAACTTCCTGTCGGTACCTATTCGTAACCAAGTTCGGAGAATTCAATATGGCGAAGCTCGCCCTGATCGGCGCCAGCGGCAATGTCGGCTCCAAGATCCTGGCCGAGGCCCTGAGCCGCGGCCACGAGGTCACCGGCATCGTCCGCAACCCGGAGAAGCTGCCGCAGCACCCGAAGCTGACCGCCAAGCACGGCGACGTGTTCGACGCCGATGGCCTGGCGAAGCTGCTGGCCGGGCACGATGCGGTGATCAGCTCGGTGCACTACACCGCCTCCGACCCTGCTTTGCTCTTGCAGGCGGTCAAGGCTTCGGGCGTGAAGCGCTACCTGGTGGTCGGCGGCGCCGGCAGCCTGGAGGTCGCGCCGGGCGTGGCGCTGGTCGACACGCCGGACTTCCCGGCGCTGTACAAGGAGGAGGCGTCCAGGGGCCGCGACTACCTCACCCTGCTGCGCGGCGAGACCGGCCTCGACTGGACCTTCCTGTCGCCCTCGGCGGTGATCGCGCCGGGCCAGCGCAGCGGCAAATTCCGTCTGGGCGGCGACCAGCTTCTGGTCGGCGCGGACGGGCAGAGCCGGATCAGCCAGGAAGACTACGCCGTCGCCTTGATCGACGAGCTGGAGAAGCCCGCCCATATCAGGCAGCGCTTCACCGTCGGCTACTGAAACCGCCATTGTTGTCCGCGGCGCGACGAATTGTTGTGCGATCGGCGGCTTGACCGCGGACCGCAAAAGCAACTCAATCGCAACGCCACCACCGGGCCCGGATCGGCGTTCGACCGGGCCCGGACCAACGGGCTCAAGGCCCAAGCGGCACCCCTCCCCTCTGATCCGGAGACGATCATGGCTGACCTGAACGACCAGCTCGACCGTACCTGGGCGCCGCGCGTGCTCAGCATCCTGCGCATCGCCACCGCCCTGTTCTTCCTGCAGCACGGCTTCGCCAAGCTGTTCGGCTTCCCGCATGTCGCCTATTTCGACGGGCTGGAGCTGTTCTCGCTGATCGGCTTGGCCGGCGTGATGGAGATCGTCGGCGGCGTGCTGCTGCTGATCGGGCTGTTCACCCGCCCGGTCGCCTTCCTGCTGTCGGGCGAGATGGCCGTGGCCTATTTCATGGCCCATGCGCCCGGCGGCTTCTTCCCGATCCTGAACCAGGGCGAGTTGGCGGCGCTGTACAGCTTCGTCTTCCTGTACCTCGCTACGGCCGGCGGCGGCGCCTGGAGCCTGGACGCGGTGCGCAACCCGCGCCTGGCGACGGCCTGATCGCTCCGGCAGCAGCCGGCGCTACGGCGCCGGCTGCTGCTGGGTGATGCAATGAATGCCGCCGCCGCCCAGGAAGATGTCTCGGGCATGGACCTGGACCACGCGGCGGTTCGGGAAGGCGTCGCGGATGATGCGGAAGGCGCGTTCGTCCTCGGCCACGTCGAAGGCCGGCATCACGATGCCGCCATTGGCGATGTAGAAATTGACATAGGACAGGCTCAGCCGCTCGCCGCGATGCTCCTGCCGCGCCGGCTGCGGCACCTCGATCACCTGCAGCGGCCGGCCCTTGGCATCCTTGGCCGAGCGCAGGATGTCCAGATTGGTCTGCAGCACGTCGAAATTGCCGTCGCTCTTGTCGTCGGTCGACAGTGCCAGCACCACGCCGGGCCGCACGAAGCAGGCGATCTCGTCGACATGGCCGTCGGTCACATCGTCCTCCAGCCCCTCGGGCAGCCAGATCACGGTGGAAATGCCGAGCCAGTCGCGCAGGCTCTGCTCGACCTCGGCCTTGGTCACGTCGGGGTTGCGGTTCGGGTTCAGCAGGCATTGCTCGGTGGTCAGCACCGTGCCTTCGCCATCGACATGGATGGCCCCACCCTCGAGCACGAAGGGCGCGCGGAAGCGTCGGGCGCCGACATGCTTCAGGATCCGCTTCGCCACCACCGCGTCGCGGCTGTAGGGCTGGTATCTCTGGCCCCAGGCGTTGAAGCGCCAATGCGCACCGGCGAGATGGCCATTGCGGTCGAGCAGGAAGGTCGGCCCCGAGTCGCGCAGCCAGCTGTCGTCGATCTCCATCGACACCACATCGATCGGCGTGCCGTTGCCGAGGGTCAGCGACGCCTCCGCCACGTCCGAGGGGTTGCAGACCATGGTCACCGGCTCGAAATCGGCGATGGCCCGGGCCACGTCGGCATAGGCGGTGCAGGCGGCGTCCATGTGCTCGCCCCAGATCTCCTCGCGGCAGGGCCAAGCCATCCAGCAACGGCTGTGGGGCTCCCATTCCGCGGGCATGACGTAGCCGAGGGATGCAGGGACGGTCACAATCGGGTTCCGCAGTGGTTCTGGCTCAAGCGCCAGAGGCTAGCGTCCGCCGCGTCCGGATGAAAGAGCGCTGTGCGGTCCCCCGGATATGGAACGGGCCCGACCAACCGGCCAGGCCCGAGAAACCGATCGTCCCGAAGGACCTATGACGACAGCGCGGCAATCAAATGCGGCGCTGGGAGATCGACTTTTCCCCCTTCGTCAAACGGCGGCCGAACGGCGCCAGACGAATGGTTCCAAAGATCGACAGAAACGACATGAGAAACTCATCTTTTGTTCTCTGGTGCAGTAGATATAGTCGATCGGGCCCGGTTTTTGCTCCAGGGGCAAACGCCGAGGGTCACCTGCGCGCCACGCATGACTCAGAGTCCTGCGCGGTGCCGGCAAAAATCGGCAGAAAACGCCGTTTCGACCCCGTCCGCCTTACGTTCCTGCGGCGAACGCCAGCTGCTCGTCCCGCCGCCGCTTCTTCTCGTGCCGCACCAGGAGCCCGCCGGCGATCACCACGCCCGTGGTGACGATCACCACGATGATGGTGGCCAGCGCGTTGATCTCCGGCGTCACCCCGAGCTTCACCTTGGAGAAGATGTAGACCGGCAGGGTGGTCGAGCCGGGGCCGGAGACGAAGCTGGTGATCACCAGCGTGTCCAGCGACAGGGTGAAGGACAGGAGCCAGCCGGCGATCACCGCGGGCGAGATGATCGGCAGGGTGATCCAGAAGAACACCGTCAGCGGCCGGGCGCCGAGATCCATCGCCGCCTCCTCGATCGATTCGTCGAGGCTGACCAGCCGCGACTGCACGATCACCGCGACATAAGCCAGGCAGAAGGTGATGTGGGCGATGGTGATCGTCACCATGCCGCGGCCCTGGGGAAAACCGAACAGCCCCTCCATCGCCACGAACAGCAGCAGCAGCGACAGGCCGGTGATCACCTCGGGCATCACCAGCGGCGCCGTGACCATGCCGGAGAACAGGGTGCGGCCGCGGAACCGCCCGAAGCGGGCCAGCACCATCCCGGCCACGGTGCCGAACACGCAGGCCACCGTGGCGGCGATGGCGGCGATCTCGAGCGACCGCCGCGCAGCGTCCAGCATCTGCTGGTTCTCCAGCAGCGTGCCGTACCATTTGGTCGAGAAGCCGCCCCAGATCGTGACCAGACGGCTCTCGTTGAAGGAGTAGATCATCAGGAGGATGATCGGCACGTAGAGGAAGGCGTAGCCGAACACCAGGGACGTGAACAGGAACCAGGGCCGCCTCATCGCTCCGCCTCCTGCTGCTTGGCCTGGACGTACTGGAAGACCATGATCGGGATCACCAGCACCAGCAGCAGCACGATCGCGACCGCGGAGGCGACCGGCCAGTCGGTGTTCTGGAAGAACTCGTTCGACAGCACCTTGCCGATCATCAGCGTGTCGATGCCGCCGAGCAGCTCGGGGATGACGTATTCGCCGACCGCCGGGATGAACACCAGCAGCGATCCGGCGATGATGCCGGGCAGCGACAGCGGCAGGGTGATCAGCAGGAACGCCTTCCACGGCCGGCAGCCCAGATCCTCCGCCGCCTCGAGCAGCGAGACGTCGAGCTTCTCCAAGGTCGCATAGAGCGGCAGGATCATGAAGGGCAGGTAGGAATAGACGATGCCGATATAGACGGCGGTGTCGGTGTGGAGGATCTCCAGCGGCTGGTCGATGATGCCCAGCCAGATCAGCAGGTTGTTCAGCAGGCCCTGTTGCTGGAGGATGCCGATCCAGGCATAGACCCGGATCAGGAACGAGGTCCAGAACGGCAGGATCACCAGCATCAGCAGCGGCACCCGCCACTGCTGGCTCGACCGGGCGATGGCATAGGCCATCGGATAGCCGACGAGCAGGCTGAGCACCGTCGAGATCGCGGCGATCTTCACCGAGCTGAAATAGGCGCTGACATAGAGCGGATCGTCGAGCAGGAACTGGAAATTGCCGACGCTGAGCGAGATGCCGAGATGGGCCTCGTCGATCCAGTCCCACAGCGGCGTGTAGGGCGGCTGCCCGATCACCTTGTCGGCGAAGGCGATCTTCAGGACGATGACGAAGGGGATCAGGAAGAACAGGAACAGCCAGACATAGGGGATGGCGATGACCAGGCTGCGGCCGAGCCGCCCGCCCAGCCGCCGCAGGATCGAGGGGCCCGCCGCGACCCGCGGGCCCGAGCCTTCTGCCGCTTCGCTCGCCGTCACCGCGGTCATTGCGTCAGCACCACGCCGGCGAAGGGCTGCCAGGACAGCCAGACCTCGTCCTCCCAGGTGATCGGCATCTCGGTCAGGCGCGAGACATTGGGCGCCGTCACCCGCACCGTCTTCCCGTTCGGCAGCGCGATCAGATAGATCGACAGGTTGCCGAGATAGGCGATCTCTTTGACCACGCCGACAGTGCAGTTGGTGTCGCCCTCACCGGGCTGCTTCGAGATCGCGATCTTCTCCGGCCGCACCGCGACCCAGACCTGGGTCCCGACCGGCACCGGCAGGCCGTGGCTGATATAGAGCTGGCAGCCCGCCTCCGGGCTGTCGATGATGACATGCTCCGGATGGTCCTCGGCCACCCGCCCCTCGAACAGGTTCACCGAGCCGATGAAATCGGCGACGAACTTCGATTGCGGGTATTCGTAGATCTCGGCCGGGGTGCCGAGCTGCGAGATGTAGCCGGAGTTCATCACCGCGATGCGGCTGGACATCGTCATCGCCTCCTCCTGGTCGTGGGTCACGACCACGAAGGTGATGCCGACCTTCTCCTGGATGTTCACCAGCTCGAACTGGGTCTGCTCGCGCAGCTTCTTGTCGAGGGCGCCGAGCGGCTCGTCCAGCAGCAGGATCTTCGGCCGCTTGACCAGGCTGCGCGCCAGGGCGACGCGCTGGCGCTGGCCGCCCGAGAGCTGGTGCGGCTTGCGCTTGGAGAAGCGGCCGAGCTGGACCAGGTCCAGCACCTCGGCGACGCGGGTCTTGATCTCGGCCGCCGGCACCCGGTCCTGGCGCAGTCCGAAGGCCACGTTCTGCTCCACCGTCATATGCGGGAACAGCGCGTAGGACTGGAACATCATGTTGACCGGCCGCTCATAGGGCGGCACGGCGGTCATGTCGACGCCGTCGATGAAGATCTTGCCTTCGGTCGGCCGCTCGAACCCCGCCATCATCCGCAGGAGCGTGGTCTTGCCACAGCCCGACCCGCCCAGCAGGGCGAAGAACTCGCCGCGATAGATCGACAGGCTGACATCGTCGACGGCGGTGAAGTCGCCGAACTTCTTGGTCACCTTCTCGATCCGGACATATGGCTTCTCGTCCGGATTGCGCCATGGCTGCGGCGCCGTCTGCTGCTTCGGCTTGGCTTGCCCCATCCCCGTCTCCGGACCCTGTCCCTCAAGTGGAACGGCCGCCGCATCCGGTGCTGGATGCGGCGGCCGCGCTGTCTACTGGCCGGTGCGGAACCGGGTCCAGGTCCGCGTCCGCAGGCGTTCGTAGCTGGACGACGCCTCGGTGATCGCGAACAGCCGCTTCATCACGTCCTCCGGCGGGAAGATGCGCGGGTCGTTGGCGATGTCGGGATTCATCAGTTCCTTCGCGCCGAGCACCGCGTTGCCGTAGCCGACGAAATCGTCGATCCCGGCCATCACCTTCGGCTCGAGCAGGAAGTTGATGTAGGCGTAGGCATTGTCGACATGCGGCGCGTCCTTCGGGATCGCCGCCATGTCGAACCAGATCTGCGCCCCTTCCTTGGGGATGAAATAGTCGATGGTGACGCCGTTCTTCGCCTCATCGGCCCGGGTCTTGGCGATGTTGACGTCGCCCGACCAGCCGAGGGAGACGCAGACATTGCCGCCCGCCAGGTCGTTGATGTACTGCGACGAGTGCAGGTACTTCAGATAGGGGCGGACCTTCATCAGGGCGTCTTCGGCCTTCTTCAGATCCTCAGGCTTCTGGCTGTTGGGATCGAGACCGAGATAGTTCAGGACCGAGGGGATCACGTCGGTCGGGCTGTCCAGCATGGTGATGCCGCAATCGGCCAGCTTCTTGGCGTTCTCCGGGTCCAGGACCATGGCGATGCTGTCCGGCGGCGTGTCGCCCAGCCGTTTCTTCACCTGGTCGACATTGTAGCCGACGCCGACCGTGCCCCACTGGTAGATGATGGCGTGCTTGTTGCCCGGATCGGCGCTCTCGACCAGCTTCATCAGCGCCGGGTCGAGGTTCTTCCAGTTCGGGATCTTGGACTTGTCGAGCTCGAGATAGACCTTGGCCTTGATCTGGCGCGACAGGAAGGGCTGCGCCGTCGGGACGACGACGTCGTAGCCGGAATTGCCGGTCAGCAGCTTGGCTTCCAGCGCCTCGTTGCCGTCATAGGTGTCGTAGACGGTCTTGATGCCGGTGGCCTTGGTGAAGTCGGCCAGCGTGGTCTCGCCGATATAGTCCGACCAGTTGTAGATGTTGACGACCTTCTCCTGGGCCAGAGCCGGCGCTGCCACGGCGCACAGCGCGGCGGTCGCGAGAAGGCTTTGCACGAGACGCTTCATGTAACCATTCCCTGTCTGTGATCTGTTCGAGAACCCGTCGAGCCGGCTCCCCCTTCTGATTCAATGCAACTCGCCGCTGGGAAAACTGTCAATCGCGGCGATGGCGCGGTGCACAAAACGGGCTCGAACCGTCCTCCCTGTGCCCTGCGTCCGTGACATTTGCAACCCTGTCCTCAACGAAGAAGGGCGGCCGTATCACGACCGCCCTGCCCTTCACATCTTGCCGACGTCCCGCGCCGTGGCGTCGATCGCGAGCTTGGCCCGGCGGACCAGCTCGTCGACCTCGTCGCGCGAGATCACCAGCGGCGGCGACAGCACCATGGCGTCGCGCACCCCACGCATCACCAGGTCGTTGGCGAAGCAGTGGTTGCGGCACTGGGTGCCGACCGATCCATAGTTCGGGAAGCGCCGGCGGGTGGCCTTGTCCTGGACCAGCTCGATCGCCGCGATCAGGCCGACGCCGCGGACCTCGCCGACGATCGGATGGTCGGCGAAGGCCTCGCGCAGCCGGTCCTGGAAATACGGGCCGATATCGGTCCGGGTGCGGTCGACCAGCCCTTCCCGCTCCAGGATCCGGATGTTGGCCAGCGCCACGGCGCAGGCCACCGGGTGACCGGAATAGGTGAAGCCGTGATAGAACTCGCCGCCCTCCTCGATCAGCGTCTCCGCCACCCGGTCGCCGACCATGACGGCGGAGAGCGGCAAGTAGCCCGAGGTGATGCCCTTGGCCAGGGTCATCAGGTCCGGCTGGATGCCGAACAGGTCGGAGCCGAACCATTCGCCGGTGCGGCCGAAGCCGCAGATCACCTCGTCGGCGATCAGCAGCACGTCATGCTCGCGGCAGATGCGCTGCAGCTCGGGGAAGTAGCTGGCCGGCGGGATGATGACGCCGCCCGCGCCCTGGATCGGCTCGGCGATCACCGCGGCGACGCTGTCGGCGCCCAGCTCCTTGATCCGGTCCTCGACCGCCTTGGCGGCGAGCTTGCCGAAGGCCTCGGGCTCCAGGTCGCCGCCATTGTCGTACCAGTAGGGCGCCATGACGTGGTGGAAGCCGGGGAACGGCAGGTCGGCCTGGCGGTGCATCGCCCCCATGCCGCACAGCGACACGGCGGCCATGGTCGAGCCGTGATAGCCGTATTGCCGGCCGATGATCGCCTTCTTGCGGTGCTTGCCCTTCAGGTCCCAATAGTGCCGGACCATGCGGACGATGGTGTCGTTCGCCTCCGACCCGCTGTTGGCGTAGAAGACGCGGCTGAGGCCCGCGGGCGTGATCTCGGCCAGCTTGGCCGACAGCTCGGTCGCGGCCGGCGTCGTGGTCTTGAAGAAGGTGTTGTAGAACGGCAGTTCGAGCATCTGCTCATGGGCGACGTCGGCCAGCTCCTTGCGGCCGTAGCCGACATTGACGCACCACAGCCCGGCCATGCCGTCGATCATCTGGCGGCCTTCGGAATCCCAAAGCCAGACGCCCTCGGCGCGGGTGATGACGCGGCTGCCGCCTTCGCTGGCGAGCGACTTGTAGTCGGTGAACGGATGCAGGTGATGGGCGGTGTCCAGCGCCTTCCACTCGGCGGTGGTGCGGCTGGCGGCAAAGCTGTTCATGACGCGACCTCGCGTGAATCCGGACGAAAAAATGCGGAAACCGGGCCGCCTCCCCGCGGCCCCATAGCAAAGTCAGGCGCGCGGCGGGTTATAGCCGATCCGGGCGCACAGCAGCATCAGCTCCTGCTTGCGCGATTGGCGACTGCGATGGGGCCTTGGCCGTGTCATGGTGCCTTGAAGCATATCGCCACCGGCACGCGGCGTCACTAGCCGAGCGACTCGGGCCCGGCTAGCTGACCGGCGCGCTGCGGTCGAATACGGCCAGGATCGGACCGACCCGGATGCCCCAGCCGACCGACAGCCCGTCCGGCGCCGACAGGGCCGAGACCGAGCCGTCGAGATAGAGCGCGTTGCGGCAGCCCAGCGCGTCGCGGAACAGCCGGGCGAAGCTGCCGAAGCTGACCCCGTCGCGCGAGATGGCGAAGACCACGGTGTGGTCGTCGCGCAGGCCGATGCCGTTGCGGGTCTTGCGCGACGGGCCGTCGTCGCTGAACAGCGGGTGCAAGGCGCCGTCGATCACCAGCAGCGGGCCGGACTGGGTGGCGATGCCGGCGGCCGGGGCCTGGCGCAGATAGGCCCCGGTCTCCAGGATCCCGGCGCGCTCGCCGTCGGTGTAGAAGATGCCGTTCGGCTTCATGAAGAAGTTGCCGTCGCCATCCGCCTCATTGGCCGGATTCAGCTGCCGCCCGCCGGAGACGAAGAGGCCGACCGGCGACAGGTCCGGGTGGTACATGCCGGCATTCATCGCCACCAGCGGCGGATCGCCCGCCGCTGCCATCGCCCGCTTGAAGGCGTAGAGCGAGCCATAGGGCCGACCGTCGCGGTCCTGCCAGAACAGGCCGAGCCGATAGCGGCGCAGGTCGATCTCGCAGATCGTGTAGTCAACCGCCTCGAAGGACACCGGCCGGCACGGCTGGGCCGCGGCCGAGGCTTCCGGCGCCGGAGCTGCCTCGGCTGCCGGCGGCGCCGGCAGGGCGACTTCAGCAGGCTTGGGCGTGCTCACGGCCGCGCCGCAGGCGGCGGTCAGCAGCAGCGCGAGCATGGAGAAAAGTCTCGCCATGTGACGTCGATCATGGGGTCGGTGACATATCAGCTTCATACAGACCGCCTAGCCTGCCGCGCATTCGCATCATTCATGCCGGGGGATTCGCACCAAATGATGACATGGCTTCGCCTCGGGCTGATCGGCCTCGTGGTGGCCGGCGCGGGGACCGCGCAGGCCGCCGACCCGCTGACGGGCAAGGAATACAAGGTCCTGCTCGATCCGGCAAAGTTCCAGGCGCAGCCGGTCGCCACCGCCAACAGCTTCCTGTCCCAGCTGCGGACCAGGCTGACCGCCGCCGGCTTCGACCGCACCGTCGACGGCAGCTTCGCCGTCGATAAGGTCCGCACCGTCCGCTACTACGATTCGCCGGGCACCTGCCGGCTGAACAATCTCGGCTACAGCTTCCGCGAGCGGGTCGAGGGCACCGATCGCGAGATCAACCTGAAGTTCCGCTCCGACAGCCAGTCGACCGCGGCCAACACCGATGTCGGCGGCAGCCACGACGACGCCGAGACCAAGCTGGAGGCGGACATCACCCCGCCATTCAAATGGGTCTACTCGCACTCGACCACCGAGCCGCTGTCGGCGACCAAGAACCTGAACATCCTCGACGACGTGGTCGACCTGTTTCCGCCGACCGAGAACCTGAACCTGCCGAGCCAGGAGACGCTGGCGATCGTCGGCAACCTGTCGATCACCGAGCGCACCTATGACGGGCCGGAGAGCGACCTGGGCCAGCAGGACGCCGAGTTCGACCTGACCCTTTGGTACGCCAACGGGTCGTCGACCGTCGCCAGCGCCGAGGTGTCGTTCAAGGTCGAGGACAAGGACGGCGACTTCACCGACAAGGTCGACCAGCGCTCGAAGCTGATGTTCGACACCATCCGCGGCATGACCGGCTGGGTGTCGACCAACCCGACCACCAAGACCCAGTGGGTCTATCAGTACCAGCCGAACTTCTGCAACTGAGCCACGGCTGAGCGTCTCGGCGGGCCGGATGAACCGTCATCCGGCCCCTTTCGTATCGAATTGTGCAATGCAGCAACGCTGAGACAATTCGCGACAATCCCCGATCCGTCGCGACACAGTTCTGAGACAACCGGCCCGCACTCTGCGCTCCAGGCCATAGGGAGCTCGAGGCATGGGACGCCCGGTGATTCGGACGTTGGCGGGAGTTGTGGCGCTGGCCCTGGTCGGCGGGCTGGCCGTGCTGGGATGGCAGGCGTCGCGGAGCACCGCGGCGACGACGGCCCAGGCGGCCGCGCGGCCGGCCCCCAGCGTGATCGTGTCGCCGCCGCTGCTGCGGCGGGTGGTCGACCAGAGGGAATATGCCGGCCGCTTCGAGCCGACCGCGAGCGTGGAGATCCGCGCCCGGGTCTCGGGCTACCTGCAGTCGATCGGCTTCGAGGACGGCCAGATCGTGCAGGCCGGCCAGACCCTGTTCACCATCGATCCCCGCCCCTACCAGGCCGCGGTCGCCGAGGCCCAGGCCCAGCTGTCCAGCGCCCGGGCGCAGCGCGACCTCTCCGACCTGGAGCTGCGGCGGGCCGAGCAGCTGGCCGGCACCTCCGCCGTGTCGCGCTCCACGCTGGACCAGCGCCGGCAGCAGAAACAGGGTGCCGACGCCGCCTTCGAGCTGGCCCAGGCCGGGCTGACCCGGGCGCAGCTGGACCTGGATTTCACCGAGATCAAGGCGCCGATCAGCGGCCGCGTGTCGAACCGGCGGGTCGATGCCGGCAGCCTGGTGTCGGACACCGGCACGCTGCTGACCACCGTCGTCGCGCTCGACCCGATCTACTTCGTCTTCGACATGAGCGAGCGCGACTTCGTCGCCTATGAGCGGGCGGTGAAGTCGGGCGACCTGCGATCGATCCGGGACCGCGGCGTGCCGATCGAGGCGCGGCTGCAGGATGACGAGGGCTGGCCCTACCAGGGCACGATGAGCTTCGTCGACAACCGGCTTGAGAGCGGCGCCGGCACCATCCGCGCGCGCGCCGTGCTGGCCAATGCGGACCTGTTCATCACCCCCGGCCAGTTCGGCCGGCTGCGGCTGGCATCGTCCGGCGAGCGCGATGCGCTGCTGGTGCCGGAGACGGCGCTGCTGACCGACCAGGCCAGCCGCATCGTCCTGACCGTGGCCGAGGACGACACGCTGCGCGCCACGCCGGTGCGGCTGGGCGCCCGCCTGCCAGGCGGCCTGCGTGTGGTCGAGAGCGGGCTCAAGGCCGAGGACCGGGTGGTGATCAACGGCCTGCTGCGCGGCCGCGCCGGGCAGAAGGTGGTGCCGCAGGCCGGCGAGATCGCGCCGGCCGCCACGGCGATGGTCAACTGATCGTGCACCTGCCCCATCTCTGCATCGAGCGGCCGATCCTGGCGACGGTGCTGTCGGTGCTGATCGTCCTGATCGGCATCGCCGGTTATCTCACCTTGCCGCTGGCGCAGTATCCGGAGATCACGCCGCCCACCGTCGTCGTCCGCGCCCAGTATCCCGGCGCCTCGGCCGAGGTGATGAGCAGCACCGTCGCCGTGCCGATCGAGCAGGAGATCAACGGCGTCGAGAACATGCTCTACATGGCCTCGCAGGCCACCGGCGACGGCCAACTCGCCATCACCGTCACCTTCGCGCTCGGCACCGACCTCGACGAGGCGCAGGTGCTGGTGCAGAACCGGGTGGCGGTGGCCGAGCCGCGGCTGCCGGAGGAGGTCCGCCGCCTCGGCGTCACGGTGCGCAAATCGTCGCCGGACATTTTGATGGTGGTGCAGCTGTTTTCGCCGGACGGCTCGCGCTCGCCGCTTTACCTCTCGAACTACGCGACGCTGCGGATCCGCGACGCGCTGCTGCGGGTGAGCGGCGTCGGCGACGTCCGCATGCCCACCGCCCGCGACTACGCCATCCAGGTCTGGCTGGACCCGGACGCGGTCGCCGCCCGCAACCTGACGGCCGGCGAGGTGCTGGCGGCGCTGCGGGCCCAGAACGTGCAGGTCGCCGCCGGCGTGGTGAACGAGCCGCCGGTGTCGTCCGACGGCGCCTTCGAGCTGAATGTCGAGACGCTGGGGCGCCTGTCCGATCCGGCGGAGTTCGAGGACATCATCGTCAAGACCGACACCGACGGCCGCGTCACCCGGATCCGCGATGTCGCCCGGGTCGAGCTGACGGCGCAGAGCTTCCGCGGCGGCGCGCTGTTCGACGGCCGCGTCTCGCAGCCGATCCAGGTGTTCCAGCAGCCCGGCTCGAACGCGCTGGAGACGGCCGACCGCGTGGTCGCGGCGATGGCGCAGCTGGGCCGCAGCCTGCCGGCCGGCGTGGACTACGCCATCCCGTTCAACCCGACCCGGTTCATCGCCGAGTCGGTCGGCGAGGTCTACACGGCGATCCTGGAAGCACGGCGATCCTGGAAGCGATCGCGCTGGTGGTGCTGGTGGTGATCCTGTTCCTGCACAGCTCGCGGGCGGCGATCATCCCGATCCTGGCGATCCCGATCTCGCTGATCGGCACCTTCGCCGTGATGGCCGGCCTCGGCTATTCGCTGAACAACCTGTCGCTGCTCGGGCTGGTGCTGGCCATCGGCATCGTCGTCGACGACGCCATCGTGGTGGTCGAGAACGTGGAACGGCATTTGCGCGCCGGCCTGTCGCCGCGGGAGGCGGCGCACAGATCGATGGAGGAGATCAGCGGCGCGCTGATCGCCATCGCCCTGGTGCTGTGCGCGGTGTTCGTGCCGGCGGCGATGATGTCCGGCATCTCCGGCCGATTCTTCCGCCAGTTCGCCGTGACCATCGCCGCGGCCACCGCGATCTCAGCCTTCGTGTCGCTGACGTTGAGCCCGGCGCTGTGCGCCCTGCTGCTGCGGCCGCATGGCGAGCACCCGACCCGGCCCCGCAATCTCCTGCTGCGTGGCCTGGTCGCCGGCGCGCACGGCTTCAATGCCGGCTTCGACCGGATCTCACTGGGCTATGGCGGGCTGACCCGGCGGCTGCTGCGAGTCGGCCCGCTGGTGCTGGTCGCCTATGGCGGGCTGCTGGGCCTGACCGGCTGGCAGTTCAGCCAGGCGCCGACCGGCTTCATCCCGGTGATGGACCAGGGCTATTTCCTGACCGCGGTGCAGCTGCCGCCCGGCGCGGCCCTGGCCCGCACCGATTCGGCGATGAAGGCCGTCTCCGACCGGCTGGACGCGACCCCGGGCGTGGCCCACACGGTCGCGATCGCCGGGCTGGACGGCGCCACCTTCACCAACGCGTCGAACAGCGGCGTGGTCTTCGCCATCCTCGATCCCTATGAGGCGCGGGCGGCACGCGGCCAGACCGTCGACCGGATCATCGCCGACCTGACCGCGCGCCTGGCCGACGTGCCGGAGGCGCGGGTGGTGCCGATCAAGCCGCCCTCGGTCCGCGGCATGGGCAACACCGGCGGCTTCAAGCTGATGGTCGAGGACCTCGCCGGCGGCACGCCGGAGGAGCTGGAGGCGGCGGTGCGCCAGGTCGTCATCGCAGCCGGCCAGTTGCCCGAATTCGCCAATGTGTTCAGCCCGTTCAACACGGCGACGCCGAAGCTGTACGCCGACATCGACCGGGTGAAGGCGGAGATGCTGGGCGTGCCCGCATCCCGGGTGTTCGAGACGCTCGAGATCTATCTCGGCTCGGCCTATGTCAACGACTTCAACCTGCTGGGCCGCACCTTCCAGGTCCGGGCGCAGGCCGACGCCCGGTTCCGCCAGGACCCGGCGGCGCTGGAGGGGCTGAAGACCCGCAGCGACGCCGGCGCCATGGTGCCGCTGGGCTCGGTCGCGACCTTCGAGGAGCGGGCCGGCGCCTACCGCATCCCGCGCTACAACCTGTACCCGGCGGCCGAGGTCCAGGGCGCCGCCGCGGCCGGCGTGTCGACCGGCACCGCGCTGGACCGGATGGAGCGGATCGCCGCGGAGGCCCTGCCCGAGGGCTACGGCTTCGAATGGACCGAGGTGGCGCTGCAGGAGCGGCTGGCCGGCACCAGCGCGCTCCCGGTCTTCGCGGCCTCGGCGGTGTTCGTCTTCCTGCTGCTGGCGGCGCTGTACGAGAGCTGGACCCTGCCCCTGTCGGTGGTGCTGATCGTGCCGATGTGCCTGCTGGCGGCGCTGACCGGCCTGCTGGCCTCGGCGATGGACGTCAACATCCTGGCGCAGATCGGCTTCGTGGTGCTGATCGGCCTGGCCGCCAAGAACGCGATCCTGATCGTCGAGTTCGCGCGCCAGGCCGAGGCGGCGGGTGCCGACCGCGCGGCAGCCGCGATCGAGGCGGCGCGGGTGCGGCTGCGGCCGATCGTGATGACCTCACTGGCCTTCATCCTGGGCGTGGTGCCGCTGGTGCTGGCCACCGGCGCCGGGGCGGAGATGCGCCAATCGCTGGGCGTGGTGGTGTTCTTCGGCATGATCGGCGTCACCACCTTCGGCCTGATCTTCACCCCCGCCTTCTACGTCGCCTGCCGCGGGCTGGAGCACGTGGCCGGACGCCTCGGCCGACCCGCCGCCCCGTCCCCGTCGCTGCAGGAGCGTGCCGAATGAGCACGGAGGTGATGACCACCGCCACGCCCCGGGCTGCCACCGGCCGTTACAGTGCCACGGCGCAATGGCTGCACTGGATCTCGGCGGCGCTGATGCTGGCCGTGCTGGTGCTGGCCTGGGTGATGGAGAGCCTGCCGAACGGTGACGCCTCGCGCGCCACCATCGTCATGCTGCACAAATCGGTCGGGCTGACGATCCTGGCCCTGACCGCCGTGCGGCTGGTGTGGCGGGCGATCCATCCACCGTCGCCCGCGGCCCGATGGGCGGCGTGGGAGGCGATGGCCGCCACGGCGAGCCACTGGCTGCTGTACCTCGTCCTGCTGGCGATGCCGATCAGCGGCTATCTCATGTCGGCCGGCCGCGGCCGCACCATCCCGTATTTCGGCCTGTTCGAGGTGCCGCTGCTGACCCCGGCAACCGAGGCGATCTGGTGGATCGGCGCCAACGTGCACGCGGTGGGACACTGGGCGCTCTACGGCCTCGTCGGGCTACACGTCGCCGCTTCGGTCTGGCATGTTGCCATCCGCCGCGACGGTACGTTGGACCGCATGCTGCCCGAGCAGACCGGGCCATGACTTAGGCGCTCACACCGCGGCCTTTGATATTTAGTCTTCGACCCTTTTTCCGTCATGGCGAGGCGCGGAGCGCCGTGGCCGTCCAGCGGCCAGTGCGAGCCGCCCTGGATGGCCACGCCCCTTTTGGGCTCGCCATGACGGCTCAATGTTTCAGGCTGTTGTTCTCAGGATCCGTAACGACGCTGCGCCTCGATGGCGAGGCCGACCCCGACGGCGCCGAAGCTGTCCCCCTCCACCACCCGGGCGGCCGGCGCCTCGGCCAGCGCCGCTGCGCGGAAGGCCGGCAGCAGGGCCGAGCCGCCGGTCAGGAACACGGCGTCCAGCCGGTCCGGGGTGAGGCCGGCCGCCTGGATGCAGCGCCGGATCAGTGCCGACAGCCGGCCGACGGCGTCGCCGATCGCCGCATCCAGCACCGCCCGGCCAGCCCGCAGCCCGAGCTTGGGCTCGACCAGGCGCAGGTCGATCACGGTCGGATCCTGGCTGCCGAGCGCGATCTTCGCCGCCTCGACCCGCAGCGCCAGGCTGTGGCCGAGATTGCCCTCCAGCACCCGCAGCAGCCGGTCGAACTTCTCCGGAGCGCGCGATTCGCGGCGCACGTCGCGGACCTCCGCCACCACCTTGGGGGCATAGAGGGCGTTGATCCGGCTCCAGGTTGCCAGCATGTGGAAGTAGCGGCTGGGCGCCACCGCGCCCTGGCGCTTCATCTTCGTGCCCAAGCCCAGCGCCGGCATCACCGTGGCCAGGCTGAACAGCCGGTCGACATCGGTGCCGCCCAGCCGGATGCCGTCATTCGCCAGGATGTCGGCCGCCCGCTCCGGCAGCGCCCGGCGCTGCGGCCCCAGCCGGACGATCGAGATGTCGGAGGTGCCGCCGCCGATGTCGACGATCAGCGCCACCTCCTCCCGGTCCAGCCCTGCCTCGTAGGTGCGGGCGGCGGCGATCGGTTCGTATTCGAACGACACCTCGGAGAAGCCGGCCTCGCGCGCGATGCCCTGCAGCGTGTCCTGGGCGGCACGGTCGCCGGCGGGGTCGTCATCGACGAAATGCACCGGCCGGCCGTGCACCACCCGCTCCAGGGCATGGCCACAGGCGGCCTCGGCGCGCGCCTTCATCTCGGCCAGGAAGATCGCGATCACCTGCTTGAAGCCGATGCGCTCGCGCCCGACCCAGGTGTCCTCCTCGATCAACGGCGTGCCGAGCACCGACTTGATCGAACGCATCAGGCGGCCGTCCAGGCTCTCGACATAGGAGTCGATGGCCGAACGCCCGAAGCGCGGCGCGCCGCCGACCAGGTCGAACCAGATGGCGCTGGGCAGCGCAGTCGCCGCATCCTCGAGCGGCAGCAGCCGCGCGCCCTGCGTATCGACGATGCCGAGGGTCGAGTTCGAGGTGCCGAAATCCAGGCCGCAGACCGCCATCTCCGCCTCCGCCGCACAACGCCGAAAGGCCCCGGATCCGGTCGGACGGGGCTGTGAAAGGGCGGCGCTTTTAGCGCATGTGGGGAGCGAGGGGAAGAGGCCGCGGCCGGGTCACGCCGCCGCAGCCCCCGGCAGCCCGAACGCCTTCGCCACCAGCTCATAGCTGCGCAGCCGGGCGGCGTGGTCGTGGATCATGCTGGTGATCATCACCTCGCTGGCTGCGGTCTCGCCCGCCAGCCGCTCGATCTCGGCCTTCACCGTCTCCGGCGTGCCGACGATCTGGTTGCGGCGCGAATTCTCGGCCACGCGCTTTTCCTCCGCCGTGTAGGGGTAGGACAGCGCCTCCTCCGGGCTCGGCAGCAGGCCCGGGCGGTTGGTGCGCAGGCGCACCCAGGACAGCTGGTGCGGCGCCGCCAGCCGCTCCGCCTCCGCCGCATCCTCGGCGCAATAGACCGAGACGGTCAGGATCGAGTGCGGGGCCCGCATCGCCGGCGAGGGCTGGAAGTTGGCGCGGTACAGATGCATCGCCGGCATCGTGTATTGCGGGCTGAAATGATGGGCGAAGGCGAAGCCGCACCCGATCCGGGCGGCGAAGCGGGCGCCGAACTCGCTGGAGCCCAGCATCCAGACCGGCGGCAGCGGCACGTCGTCCGGTACCGCATGGACATTGCGGAAAGCATGGTCCGCCGGGAAGGTGCCGTCGGCGAAGGCGCGCAGCTCGGCATATTGCTCGGGGAAATCGTTGGCGACGACGGCCTCCTGCGACCGGCGCATCGCCAGCGCCGTCAGCTGGTCCGAGCCCGGAGCCCGGCCGAGGCCGAGGTCGATCCGGCCCGGATGCAGCGATTCCAGCATCTTGAAGGCCTCGACCACCCGCAGTGGCGCGTGGTTGGGCAGCATCACTCCGCCGGAGCCGACGCGGATGCGCTCGGTCACCTGGGCCACATGGCCGATCAGCACCTCCGGCGCGGTCGAGGCGACGCCGGGGATCGAGTGGTGCTCGGCCACCCAGTAGCGGGTGAAGCCCAGCCGATCGGTCAGCCGGGCGAGATCGAGCGAGTTGCGGACGGCCTGGCCGGGCTGGGAGCCGGAGGCGATCGGCGCGAGGTCGAGGACCGAGAGGGGCAATGTCATATCCTGAACTTTGGCAGACGCGGCCTTGGTTCAAGGCGCGAGGCGATCCGGCACGGCTGCGCCGGCCGCATGGCGGTCATCCGCCGCAGACGCCGGACGGCCATGGACAGCCGCGAGACTCGGGTCGGCGGAGAGTCCCGAATTCCATCTTTACGCGCCCTCCGGCTAGGACAGCCGCCGCATTGGAACCGGAGGAGCGACAGAGATGAAGTCCGAACATGCCCCTCGCCGCGCGATCATCCGCGACTGGATGGCGCTGCCGCCCGAGCAGCGGCAATCGCCGGAACAGGCCGCCGCCTTCGCGGCTCGGACGGCCGCGGCGCGCGACTTCCGCTGCGCCGGCGACCGGCCGGCCCGGATCCTGGCCTGGCTGCAGCCTCGCACCGGCCGGCCCTGATCCGACCGGCCTAAGCCGCGCTCTCGTGCCGGATCCAGTCGAGATACGCGGCGTCGCCGGCCTCGACCCGCAGCGCCGTGATGCAGGGCAGCTCATAGGGGTGCAGCTCGCGCACCCGGGCGGACAAGGCGGTGAAGCGGTCGGCGCGGGTCTTGGCGATCAGCACCGCCTCCGCCGCCTCCTCCACCCTGCCCTGCCAGCGGTAGATCGACCGCATGCCGGGCAGGATGTTGACGCCGGCGGCCAGCCGCTCCTCGACCAGGGCCCGGCCGATGCGGGCGGCATCGGCCTCCGAGGGGACGGTGACATAGGCGAAGACGATGGCCATGGCCTCCTCCGCGTCAGGCGGTTGCGCGGCGCGCCGCCACACCCGGGGCGACCGCGCAGAGCAGCTCGAACATCAGGGTCGCCCCGGTCACGGCGGTCAGGCCCGACGGGTCGAAGGGCGGCGCCACCTCGACCAGATCGGCCCCGATCAGGTCCAGCCCGGCCAGGCGCCGCACCATCCGCTGGGCCTCGCGTGTGGTGATGCCGCCGATCTCCGGCGTGCCGGTGCCCGGCGCCATCGAGGGGTCGAGGGCGTCGATGTCGAAAGTCGCATAGGCAGGCCCGGCGCCGAGGATCTCCAGCGCCTCGTCCATCACATGGTCGGGGCCGCGGCGGTCGAACTCCTCGATGAAGATCATGCGGATGCCGCAGGCCTTGGCGAAATCGTAGTTGCCGGCATCGGAGATCGAGCCGCGGAGCCCGATCTGGACCATCCGCTTCGGGTCGACCAGCCCCTCCTCGATCGCCCGGCGGAACGGCGTGCCGTGGTTGTAGGGATTGCCGAAGAAGCTGTCATACGTGTCGGAATGGGCGTCGAACTGGATCAGCCCGACCGGGGCGCCAGCAGCGATGCCGCGCAGGATCGGCAGCGACACCAGATGGTCGCCGCCGGCCGAGACCGGCACCGCGCCAGCCCGGCGCAGACCCGCGTAGAAGGCCTCGATCGACTCCAGCGACTTGGCCAGGCTGATCGGGTCGACCGGCGCGTCGCCGCAATCGCCGACCCGCACCAGGTCGTAGGGCGAGACGCCGGTGGCGTGGTGCACGCGGCGCATCAGGCTGGACTGGTTGCGCAGCTCGCGCGGGCCGTGCCGCGCCCCGGCGCGGTTGGTAACGCCGCCGTCGAACGGCACGCCGACCAGGGCGATGTCGACCTCGGCGGGCGTCGTCACCGGCAGGCGCATGAAGGTCGGGATGCCGGCGAAGCGCGGCACCTGGCCGGAATCCACCGGCTCGAACTTGCCCACCAAGGCCACCTCCCGATCATCCCCGCCCGCCCCCACGGAGCGGGCGATCCGGCTCAGACGTTCAGCAGCAGGTTCTCGCGTTCCCAGGAGCTGATGACGCGGTGATAGGCGTCGTACTCCTTGTTCTTCACCCACCACACCGCGTCGACCAGCTTCTCGCCCAGCACCTCGCGCAACGGCCGCGAGGCGGAGAACTTGTTGAGGCTGTCATAGAGGTGGCGCGGCAGGGTGAAGGCCAGGCGCTTGGCCGAGCCCTCGACCGGGTTCGACGGCTGCATCTCGTTGACGATGCCGAGATAGCCGCAGGCCAGCGAGGCCGCGAACATCAGATAGGGGTTGCAGTCGGCGCCGGCGACCCGGTTCTCGACCCGCTTGGCCTGCGGCTCGTCGATCGGCACGCGGAAGCCGACGGTGCGGTTGTCCATGCCCCAATGGACATTGATGGGCGCGTCGCTCTCGGGGTCGAGTCGGCGGTAGGAGTTCACGTTCGGCGCGAACAGCGGCATCGCCGCCGGCACGAATTTCTGCAGGCCGGCGATGTAGGACAGGAACAGGTCGCTGTTCTCGCCGTCCTCGGTGGCGAACAGGTTCCGGCCGGTCTTGGCGTCGTTGACGCTCTGGTGCAGATGCATGGCGCTGCCGGGCTCGTTCTGCAGCGGCTTGGCCATGAAGGTGGCGTAGACGTCGTGGCGCATCGCCGTCTCGCGCACCGTGCGCTTGAAGATCAGCACCTGGTCGGCGAGTTCGAGCGGGTCGCCATGGTTGAAGTTGATCTCGATCTGCGCCGCCCCGGCCTCATGCGCCAGGGTGTCGACGTCGAGGCCCATCGCCTCGCAATGATCATAGATCTCCTCGAAGATCGGGTCGAATTCGTTGACCGCGTCGATGCCGTAGGACTGGCGCCCGGTCTCCGGCCGGCCGGACCGGCCGACCGGCGGCTCCAGCGGGTAGTCGGGGTCGATGTTCTTCTTGACCAGGTAGAATTCGAGCTCGGGCGCCACCAGCGGCTTCCAGCCCTTCGCCTCGTACAGCTTCAGCACCCGCCGCAGCACATGACGGCAGGACAGCTCGCAGGGGCTGCCGTCGACATATTCCGCGTCGCAGATCACCTGCGCCGTCGGCTCCTCGTACCAGGGCACGATGCGGATCGTCTCGCGGTCCGGCACCATGTAGATGTCGATGTCGGCAGCGTTGGTGACGTCGTCGTCGGGGTAATCCCCGGTCACCGTCTGCATGAAGATCGATTCCGGGATCCGCATCCCGCGGGTCTTCAGGCCCTTGATGAACTTGTCGTCGGGCAGGATCTTGCCCCGGGCGATCCCGTTGATGTCCGGGACCAGGCACTCGACTTCGGTCACGCCATGGTCGTGAATGAAGTCCACCATCTTTTGCATAAAATCCGGTCAGCCCCTTTAGGCGGACCCCGCTTCTCGTTTCAGCCGGGTCACCATAGCCGAGCCCCCCGGGGGGTTGGGAAGGGGGATCAGCCGTCCGTCCCAGGTTCGCACCCGTCGACGAGGGGATAAAGGGTTCTACCGTTTGCCCGGCGCGCGGGTGGTGAGCATGTCTCCGATTGCAGGGCCATGCGCGATCGTGCCGTTTTGGCCGCGCCGGTAACGGACGCCGACCTTGCACGCTTTGGGAGCCATCCCCCAGACCCAGCCGATAAGGCCACGGCCGGTATCGTGGGGCGAATAGAGCGGCATATTGTGGCGCAGACCGTCGTTCTCGCCGAGGTCGAGCGTGCACATGACTGTTCCTCGGCCATCCTCCTCGTCGGCCAGGACGGGGTCGTCGATATGGATGATCGTGGCGACCAGCGGCTCGACATGGATCAGCGCCTGCAGCGCACGCGGCAGGTCTTCGAACGGGGGCGCTGCGCGACCGTCGCTCGGCTCCGCCGTGAAAGCGTCGTCCAACGACACGCGTTGGAAATAATATTCGCTTCGCCCCATCACGTCCCGCCCGCCGATCGCGGTTGCAACATCCTCCAGCTCCTCGGCACGCAGCAGCAAGGTCACGCCGCCCGAGCGCATCACGACCAACTTGCTGTCATTGGCGTCGCTGCCGGTCGAATCCCTTCGCAAGGCGATGCCGAGCACGACGACCTCGTCGCCCCCGGCACCGTGCGAGATCTCGTAAGAGCCGGTGTAGGACCGCACCTCGATCCGCTCGAACGTCTGGTGATGGATGCGCCAGAACAGCAGGTGGTATTGGCCGTCCGGCTGGAGCGCCAACAGGCGGTGCCAGTCGATATAGGACGAGAGATAGAGCCCGCAGAGGCCACCGCCCGGCACGATGTCCGTGAACATGGCGCGATGCGTGGCCGGCAGCGCTTCGGCGACGGTCTTCGGCTTGTCGGCTTTCGGCTCGGGCAGATCGACCGCGTCGCGCAGACGCCTGTGCATCTCGAGCGCATCGACCTTCGCCAGCTTCAGCATCTGCATCGTCAGCAGCATCCGGTCGGCCTCATAGACCTCGCCCGGCGCCAACGGTCCGCATTCCTCCCGCGCGACCTGCGCCATTCTCGGCGGAATTAGGGTATCGAGCGGCTTCCGATCGCACAGGAACCGGTTGAAGAAATCGTCGAGGCTCCAGGTCAGCACGTCCATGGTCTTCGACACCGGGTCGAAACCAACCACATCCTCGTCCGTGGCGGTCAGCTTCCGGTAATACAGAAGGATGCCGAACGGAGTCACCGCGATCGGGATGCGCTGCACGGCGTCCGGCGGCGAGACGATCCAGCGGTCGAGCACGGCCTGCCATTGCCGCGGGTCGATCAGGGCGAGCTGGCGATCTCCGTAGAGGCCCAGCCCCTTCCTGCGCCACAACTCGAGCAAGCTGGCGGGAAGCCTGCCCTGATATGCGGCAACGAGGTCCTCGGAAGCCGACGCGACGTGCCGCGAGGGCGGATGCGCCCTGACGAAGCGGCGAAGAGCGATCCGGCGGAACATGAGAAGGAGGCGGCGAAACATCGGGCGAGCATGGCCTGCCGTCCGAGTCCTGCGCAAGGCTTGCCCCTCCCTCCCAGGGAACCGACTCGGTTCGCCTTGACACTTCCAGGCCGGCTGCGAGGATGGGCGCTTCGTGGCAACAATTGCGTGACCAAATGCATGAACGCACACCGAACGACATCGTAAGGAATTTCCGCGCGCAATTTCCTGACATCACCCACATCGACGCCCTGGTCTGCGACATGTGCGGCGTCCTGCGCGGCAAGAAAGTCCCCGTCACCGCGCTGGAAAAGATCTTCCGCGACGGCCTGACCTTCCCCGGCTCCCTCTTCGCCACCGACATCACCGGCGAAACGGTCGAGGAGACCGGCCTCGGCTTCGCCGATGGCGACGCGGACCGCGACTGCTTCCCCGTCCCCCACACGCTCGATCCGGTGCCGTGGCTGTCGCGCCCGACCGGCCAGGTGCTGCTGGCGATGCAGGATCTCGACGGATCCCCCTTCTTCGCCGATCCGCGCACCGTCCTGGCCAATGTCGTGCAGCGCCTGCGGGACGACGGGCTGCACCCGGTGGTGGCGGTCGAACTCGAGTTCTACCTGGTCGACCGCAAGCGCGGCGAGGACGGGCGGCCGCGGCCGCCGGTGTCGCCGATCAGCGGCAAGCGGCAGGACACCACCCAGGTGTACGGCATCGACGAGCTGTACGACTTCAACGACCTGCTGCACGAGATCTACGACACCTGCGTGGCGCAGGGCATCCCGGTCGACAGCCTGGTCTCGGAATACGCCCCCGGGCAGTACGAGATCAATCTGCGCCATGTCGACGACCCGCTGGAGGCCTGCGACGATGCCGTGCTGTTCAAGCGCGTGGTCAAGTCGGTCGCGGCCAAGCACGGGGTCGAGGCCACCTTCATGGCCAAGCCCTATCCGGACCAGGCCGGCAGCGGCTTCCACATCCATATGAGCCTGCTGGACGCGGCCGGCGCGAGCCTGTTCGCCGCGGAGGACCCGCACGGCACGCCGATGCTGCGCCACGCCATCGGCGGCCTCGGCGCCACCATGGCCGAGGGCATGGCGGTGTTCGCCCAGAACCAGAACGCCTTCCGCCGGTTCCAACCGAACTCATACGTGCCGCACGCTCCGACCTGGGCCGCCAACAACCGCAGCGTGTCGCTGCGCATCCCGCCGGGCAAGCCGAAGGACCGCCGGGTCGAGCACCGCGTCGCCGGTGCCGACAGCAACCCCTATCTGGTGGTCGCGGCGGTGCTGGCCGGGGCGCATCACGGGATCAGGCGGCAGATCGATCCGGGCCCGCCGATCTCTGGCAACGCCTATGACAAGATCGAGCCGACCCTGACCTCGTCCTGGATCGTGGCGCTGGAGCAGCTCGACGGCTCGGCCTTCTTCAACGAGTATTTCGGCCGCCGCTTCCTCGACATCTATCTGGCCCTGAAATGGGCCGAGCGCGACAAGTTCTTCTCCCAGATCAGCCAACTCGAATACGACTGGTACCTGAGCAAGGTCTAGGCCCGGCTGCGGCGCTCCTGGCCGGCTGCGTCCACTGCCGGCCTGGACCGCCGTTTCGGCGCATCCGGCGGCGGGGCGACGGCCGGCTCGGCCGCGCGGCGCTGCCGCTTGGCCTTGCGGTCGTGCACATAGATCTCGAGCAGCTCGACCAGACGCTCCTGATTGCCGGAGGTCATCTCCGCACGGGTGGCGAAGGCCAGCTCCCGCGCGTCATGCTCGCCGAGCTGGGTGACCGAATACTTCTTCTGGCGGCGCACCCCGTCCTGAGTCCAATAGGCCGTCCAGAAAGCGGACGTCCCGCCGGGACGGACATAGCGCGCGACCCCCGGGATCCCGTGCGGCGTGTTCCGGCGCGGCAGCAGCCGCGTCCGCAGCGATCGGATCTCCTGATGATCGGCCAGATGCTCCAGCGCGAAGGCCTCGGCGGCGGCCTTCGCCTTCTTCGAGGAGCCGCCATGAGCCAGGTCAGAGAAGAATTTGCGTGTGTGCTTGCCGGCAACCGAATACCGCACGAGCCAACCGAGCATTCGCTTGGCGGGGTTGTCAATTCGGCTCACGCGCATCGAGATCTCCTTGTTGGCCATAGGGATACTGACACAGCGCGCACCGCTTTTGCAGCAGTTGTCGAGGCATTAACCATTTGTATGATTCCGGCGGTGCGGCAGTCGCCGCCCGGACGGGACTCCCGGCCGGAATCCTTCGAGGAGAAGCGAATGCTGGAGCTGCGCCCGAGCTGCGAATGCTGCGACAAGGACCTGCCGCCCGAGTCGCGGGAGGCAATGATCTGCAGCTTCGAATGCACCTTCTGCGCGAGCTGCGCCGGGACGGTGCTGGGCGGCCGCTGCCCGAACTGCGGCGGTGGCTTTGCCCCGCGCCCGGTCCGGCCGCCGGCGGCGTTGGCCCGCCACCCCGCCTCGACCACGCGGGTGTTCAAGCCGCAGGGGTGCCGGCCGGCCGCCGCCGGCTGAGTCGAACCCGACGCCCCCAGCCCAGATCGGCGCGCGGCGTCGCTAGGCCGAGGCGCGCGACGGCGACTCCGGCGCGGCGCGGCGCCGCAGTTCCTGCTTCGCGGCGTAGAGCCGGGCATCGGCCACGGCGGATAGCCGGTGCTCATCCTCGGCATCTCCGGGCACGAAAGCCCAGCCGATGCTGGCGCCGACCGATACGGTGCCGGTGCCCACCGCGATCGGAACGGCCAGGGCCGCCCCGATCCGGCCGGCGAGGGCCTCGATCTCATCGGCTCTCAGCTCGCCGCCGATCACGGCGAATTCGTCGCCGCCGACCCGCGCCACCACCATGCCCGCGGGCAGAACCTCGGTCAGGCGCTGCGACAGGGTGCGCAGCACGGTGTCGCCGGCCAGGTGACCATGCCCGTCATTCACCGCCTTGAAGCCGTCGAGATCGACCACCATGAGCACCGCGCCCGCCGACCGGCTGCGATAATCCGCCATCCGGTCGCGCAGCGCGGCATCGAGCGCGTGCCGGTTCGCGAGCCCGGTCAGCGCGTCGTGATTGGCCATGTACTCGATCTTCTGCTCCAGCGCCTTGCGGGCCGAGACGTCCATGAAGGAACCGACCACGCGCAGCGGCCGCCCTTCGGCGTCATGCTCGACCGCCCGCCCCCGTGCCAGCAGCCAGATCCAGCCGCCATCCGGTCCCGGCCAGCGGTATTCGACGATGCAGCCCGAGGACCGCCCGGCCAGATGCTCCTCCAGCGCCGTCGTCGCCTGCTCCCGGTCGTCCGGATGGACCCGGCGCAGCCAGTCGTCGAGCGGCCGGCGCGGCGCCTCCTCGCTCCTGGCCGCGAGCGAGATGGCGTCGAGGATGGAGAGCTGGCGGGACGCCACCTCCAGGTCCCAGATGCCGTCATGGGTCCCCTCGAAGGCCAGGGCCAGGCGATTCTCGCTTTCGGCCAGCCGCCGCTCGATCCGCCGGCGCGTCGCCATGATGCTGGCGACCAGGACGGCGGCCAGGGAGATCAGGGCGACGGAGAGGCGGACGGACAACAGGATCCGCAGCGGATCCTCGGCCAGCGTCTGCGACGGCAGCCGGTCGAGGCCGAGGCCGAGGGCGGCGAAGATCCACAGCCCGGCCAGCGCGGCCAGCACCGTGGTGGCGAAGATGCCGGCCCGCATCGCCGACCAGATCAGGGGCAGCAGCAGGTATCCGGTGGTGCCGATCCCCCCGGTGGCCACGCCCAGCGCCGCCATCAGGACCAGCAGGGCCAGGGGCCCCGCCAGCTCCGGCGCATCCAGGCGGATCATGCGCGAGAGCCAGCCGGACGGCCATGGCCGCGACGGCAGGGTCATCGCCAGCGGAAGCACCGCCGCCAGGGCGGCGATCTCCGACATCCACCAGGTCCCGATGTTCAGCAGGATCGCCGAGTCGCCGAGCAGGGCGAAGCCGAGCGCCGAGACGACGCCGCCGGCCAGGGCCGAGACGATGCAGGCGCCCCCCACGCGCAGCACCGCGGAGGGATGGTCGAGCTCCCTGTCCTCCGGCCCCAGCGGCGCCAGCAGGAGCAGCCCGGCGGTGATCTCGGCGAGGTTGGACAGCAGCAGCACCGCCGCGAGATCGATGCTGCGCAGGTTGTACAGGTCGGCGGCGACGAAGGCGACGGCCACCCCGGCCCAGCAGAGCGGGTGCTGACGGCCGGGACGGCGCAGGAACCAGGCGATCAGGGCACCGTTCGCCGGCCAGAACAGGGCGAGCGGTTCCAGCCCCTTCGTGGCGATGCCGAGCATCGCCAGGACGAAGGTCAGGACCGTCGCCTCCACCACCTCGCGTATCTGCATGCGCACCGGCAAGGGCTACCCCGGGGTCACGGCTTATGGTCCTATTTTTACCCTTCGATCCGGCCGGGACAAGCGAACAGCCGTCCGGGCAGCCCTGGGCTGCGGTCATGCGGGCAGGACATGACGGACCGGGCGTCTGCCCGGCTGGCCGCCCCGGCCCGGCGCAGGTTATTGAAGGCGCCATCCGAGGCCAGCAAAATCGTGTCATGCAACCAGCCCGCCCGGGGGGCCATGTCCGCTCCTGGTATGCCGCCACCGCCAATCGCGACCTGCGCTTCCCCGCGCTGGACGGGGACCTGCGCTGCCAGGTGCTGGTGGTCGGCGGCGGCTATACCGGCCTCTGCACCGCGATCGAACTGAGGGAGCGCGGCCTCGACGTGGTGCTGGTCGAGGCCCAGCGGGTCGGCTGGGGTGCCTCCGGCCGCAACGGCGGCCAGGCGGTGACCGGCTTCAACAAGGACATCAGCGCCATCGCCGGCTGGGTCGGCCGCGACGACGCCCGCAAGCTGTGGGACATGTCGGAGGAGGCCAAGACGATCCTGCGGCAGCGGGTCGAGCAGTACGGCATCGACTGCGACCTGCGCTGGGGCTATGTGCTGGGCGCGCTGAAGCGCCGGCACATGGAGGAGCTGGAGGCCCATCTCGCCGAATGGGACGGGCTCGGCTACCACCACGGCCGGATACTGTCGCGGGCCGAGGTCCGGGCGCTGGTCGATGCCCCCGGCTATGTCGGCGGCCTGCTCGACAGCGGCAGCGGCCAGCTGCATCCGCTGAACTACGCGCTCGGCCTGGCCGAAGCCGCGCGCTCGCTCGGCGTGCGGATCTTCGAGGACACGCCGATCACCCGGCTGGACCAGGCCAGCCCCGCGGTGGCGGAGACGCCGACGGGGCGGATCACCGCCGATTTCGTGGCGCTCTGCGGCAATGCCTACCTGCCGGCGCTGTCGGCCGAGGTCGACCGCACCATCCGCTCGCGAGTCATGCCGGTCGGCACCTACATCATCGCCACCGAGCCGCTGGGCGAGGAGCTGGCGCAGCAGACCGTGCCGTCCGGCTTCGCGGTCGCCGACATCAACTTCGTGCTGAACTACTACCGGCTGAGCCACGACTCCCGGATGCTGTTCGGCGGCGGTGTCAGCTATTCCGGCTACGAGCCGCGGCGCCTGGCCGAGACCATGCGGCGGACCATGGCACGCACCCTGCCCGGCCTGGCCGACAAGAAGATCGAGTTCTGCTGGGGCGGCCATGTCGGCATCACCCTGAACCGCACGCCCCATTTCGGCCGGCTGGCGCCGCATATCTTCTTCGCCCAGGGCTTCTCCGGCCACGGCGTGCTGCTGACCGGCATGGCCGGGCGAGTGATGGCCGAAGCGATCCGCGGCCAGGCCGACCGCTTCGACGTCTTCGCCCGGATCCCGCATCAGCCCTTCCCGGGCGGAAGGCTGCTGCGCATGCCGGCGCTGGTGCTGGCGATGGCCTGGTACCGGCTGCGCGACCTGCTTTAATACGCGGCGGCCCATTGCCGCAGCAGCTCCCGCTCGGTCGCCCGCGCCCGGCCGAGCCAGCGCCGGGCCGGCTGCGACACGGCGAGGACATAGGGATCGGTCGCGGCATCGGCCGCGGCGCGCTGCGCCTCGTCGACGACGAAGATGGCGAAGCCGAGCTGCCGGCCGCTGTTGGCCGACAGGTAGCCGGCCAGGCCGCGGACATAGCCCATGGTGCCGGTC
>NZ_VCCH02000208.1 GCF_005938675.2 Mycobacterium sp. KBS0706 | reverse complement strand
AGCTACCTGCAAGAGTTCATTGAGTTTTGTGTATATACTTTCATCGTCAGCAATATGCTGGCGTTGGGAATGAGCACGCGCTTGGCCAATGTGATTGCTGAGCTAAGGAGGCCGCTTTCAATTTTTCTGACATTGTTGGTCAACTTTGTCATCTCACCTTTGGTTGCAGCCGCACTGGCTCGCACGATGCCACTTCAACCTGATCACGAGACTGGACTGCTGGCTCTAAGCGTCGCGGCGGGCGGACCATTTTTGCCCACTATCGCAAGAGCGTATGGGGGTGATGTTACTTATGCGGCAGCCATCACAGTGATACTGATAGTTGGGAGTCTCGTTCTTGCACCGTTTTTGATGTCTCTTTTATTAAGTGTTATAGAAATTGATTTTTACAATCTTGCTAAATCTTTGGTATTATTCATGTTGGTTCCAGTATCAGTTGGAATGATGGCATCAGAAATCGGTTTGCGCAATCTTGCATCCCTTATCGTGGCAATGAAGACAATTTCTAACATAGTTCTGACTCTGCTCATCGTGATGCTCTTTGGATTCAATTTCCAATCAATTCTCGATACAGTCGGCAGCCTGGCTATGAGCAGCTACGCGCTCTATCTGTTGGCGATCATCGGGATTGGATATTTTCTGGGCGCAATTGACGTGAAAACACAGAATATTTTTGCGCTTGGGGCGGGAAGCCGTAATTTTCCGGCGGCGCTGATCCTGGTGGGACCTCGCGCTGACACGCCAGGAGTGACGGTGATGCTGATTGCGGCGTTGGTCGTCAATCTGATTGCGCTCCTCGTCCTCGCCAGGGTGATGCGGCGCCGATGACTAGCTTGCCTTGCTTCAGCCGCCGGGCAATCCGGCCGTAAGCCGTGATCCTGGCATAGCGCCAGGGTCGGACCGTGAGTCCGAGGCCATGCCTGACGGTCGCTGGAGCGTGGCCCGGCCGGATTTGCGTTATGTCAAAAACCTCGCGCTTCGGGTCGCCTACACTTCGGCCGGAACGGACTGACCCCATCGATGGAGGGACGAATGCGCGGACTCGCCGTCTTCGCCGCTGTCACGACCACGCTGATGGCCGCGACATCCGCCCTGGCCCAGCAGGGAACCGGGTTCTATGTCGGTGCCGGTGCCGGCATCAATCTGCTCCAGGACAACAACCTGAACATCGACAACTACGATGTCGGACCGGCGGGAAACATCTATGGCGGCTATGACTGGGGTAGCCTGCGCGCCGACCTCGAGGTGAGCATTCGCGAGAACAGCCACGACGGCGACAACCATCAGACGACCCTCGGGATAATGGTGAACGGCTACTACGATTTCGAGTTCGGCTCGCCCTTCGTGCCCTATATCGGCGGTGGCATCGGGCTGGGCATCATCAGCGCCGATTTCCGCGGCAGCAACGACCAGTTCTTTCAGGACACACAGACGGCCTTCGCCTATGCGGGCATCGCCGGCGTCGCCTACAACTTCAGCCCGGCCCTGGCCGCCTCCCTCGAATACCGCTACCTCGGCACCACCGGGCCAACCTTCAAGGACAAGGGCGAGCGCATCACCTCGGACAGCAACAACAACCACAGCTTCCTGGTCGGCGTGCGCTACACCTTCGTTCCCCCGCCGCCGCCGCCGCCCGAGGTCACGCAGGTCACCCAGGCCCGCAGCTATCTCGTGTTCTTCGACTTCGACAGCTCGAGGCTGACGCCGGAGGCGAAGCAGATCGTGGCCTCGGCCGCCACGGACGCGCTTCAGGGCATGACCACGCAGATCAATGTCACCGGGCACACCGATCGCTCGGGCTCGGACCGGTACAACCAGGCCCTGTCAGTCCGCCGCGGTGAGGCCGTGCGCCGCGAACTCGTCGCTGACGGCGTGGCCGACGGCCTGATCACCGTCCGCGGCGTCGGCGAGGCCGACCCGCTGGTGCCGACGGCCGACGGCGTCCGCGAGCCGCAGAACCGCCGGGTCGAGATCGTTCTGAACTGACTGAGGTCCTTCGGTGCATGGTTTCACCGCTTCGAGGCGAATGTGGAGGAAGGCCACGGCGTATTCGACGGCACCGACGTCCGGAATGCCCGTGGTCGGAAAGATCCGATCCATGGCAACGCTCGTCTGAACTCGAGAAGGCAACTGTCAACCATCAGATGCTTGCTCGAAGCATCGTCCCGCTCCTGACCGATCGCCGCGCTCGCATGCCGCGCGTCCGCGGCCGGAGGCTGGTGTGAGCAGCCCGCAGTCGAAGGCGTTCCGCCAGCCTGCGCCGCTCGATGTCGCAGATGACGGCACGAATATCGCGACATTGACGGACGCGTTACCGAGCGCCGGCGCGGCCGTCCTCGAGGCAGTCGCCGCCGCGGATGCCGCCGCGCGCCGCTGGCGGTTTGATGAGGATGGGGCGGCCCCGGCTGGTTCCGACCGCCACAAGCGGATGTTCAGCCAGGTGATGCGGGAGACCTTCAACCCCTACAAACCGGCGGTGATCCCCTGGCCGGTGCTGGATCCGGAGGCGCAGCAGCGGCTGGTCTCTCTGCCGATCTGGGACACCGCGGTGCAGGTCGAGGGGCGGGCAAGGCTGCGCATCCGCAGCTACGCCCGCACGGTACAGGACCCGGCGGTGCGCGAGGCCCTGGAACTGATGGGCTTCGAGGAGGGCCGGCACAAGGAGGTGCTATCCCACCTCGTCGCCTTTTACGGCATCGCATTGAAGCCGGAGCCCGACTATGTCGAGCCGAAGGATCCGGAGCGGGCCTTCATGACCACCGGCATCAGCGAATGCGTCGACAGTTTCTTCGCCTTCGGCCTGTTCGAGATGGCACGCCGCTCCGGCTACTTCCCCGAGGCGCTGGTCGAGACCTTCGAGCCGGTGATCCAGGAGGAGGGGCGGCACATCCTGTTCTTCACCAACTGGCTCGCCTGGCGCCGCCGCACCATGCCGTGGTGGCGGCGGCCCTGGTTCACGCTGAAGACGCTGTCGATCTGGATCCTGGTCATCCGCGAGCGCATCAGCTTCGCCCGGGGCATGAGCAGGAGCGAGAAGAGTGACGCGGCCTTCACCTTGACCAGCGCGCAGTCGGTGTCGAACCAGGAGGTCGACCCGGCCGACCTGATGGATATCTGCCTGGCCGAGAACGACCGGCGCCTCGCCGGCTACGATCCGCGGCTGCGCCGGCCGAACACGGTGCCGCGGGGGATCCGCCTGGCACGGCTGCTCATCCGGCCGAAGCGGAAGAGGCAGGCATGACCCGGCGTGCAGACGCGAAGCCTCACGCAAGTGCGCAGTTCGGCGCGAACACGGCTGCGCTTGGTTTGGCACCAGTTCGCCTCTGTGGCGTGCTGGTCGTCTGGGGCTATATGCCCGAAACGCGTGCGCCCGGGTCTTTGTCCGAACTCGAGGTGGGTACCGGTCTCACCCGAAAAACCGCAGCACTAGCCTGGGAGAACTGCGATGGCTCGGAAGAACGCTTTCTATGCCCAGTCCGGTGGCGTCAGCGCTGTGATCAACGCCTCGGCGTGCGGGGTGCTGCAGACTGCGCGGCAGCATCCGGACCACATCGCCAAAGTCTATGCCGGCCGGAATGGCATCATCGGCGCGTTGACGGAAGATTTAATCGATACAAGCCTTGAGCCGGAAGCTGCGATAGCTGCGCTCAAATACACCCCGGGAGCTGCCTTTGGGTCTTGCCGCTACAAACTCGGGCCGGTTCATGAGCACCGCGCGCAATATGAACGCTTGATCGAGGTATTCCGGGCGCACGATGTCGGGTTCTTTTTCTACAACGGCGGCGGTGACTCGCAAGACACTGCGTGGAAGGTCAGCGAGATGAGTGCTGGTCTGGCCGATCCGATTATCTGCGTCGGCATTCCCAAGACGGTCGATAATGACTTGGAGATAACAGACTGTTCGCCAGGTTTTGGCTCAGCAGCGAAATACGCGGCGATCTCGCTTCGTGAGGCGGCGCTCGACGTGGCGGCGATGAGCCGTACCTCAACCAATGTGTTTGCGCTCGAAGTCATGGGCCGACACGCCGGCTGGACCACCGCCGCATGTGCCCTCGCCGCTGAGCATGAAGGCGATGCTCCGCACATTCTGCTTCTGCCGGAGGTAGTGTTCGATGAGGAAAGGTTTCTAGCCAAGGTCAACCAGGCTTTAGCCGAACACGGTTACTGTGTTATCGCCGTGTCGGAAGGAATCAAGGGATCAGACGGAGAGTTTCTCTCGGCTGGCACAAAGGATGCCTTTGGCCATACGCGGCTGGGAGGCGTCGCGCCGCTGATCACCAGTCTGATTAGCGCGAAGCTCAGCTGCAAGTGCCGTTGGGCAACTCCCGGCTACCTCCAGCGGTCGGCCCGGCACGTTGCCTCTGAGACGGATGTTGAGCAAGCTTACGCGGTCGGCAGGGCGGCGGTGGAATTCGCTGTCGCAGGAAGGAACGCGGTGATGCCGGCGATCCGCCGGCTCAGCGATGATCCGTATCGCTGGGATGTCGTCGAAGCCCCGCTGTCTCTGGTCGCCAACCGCGAGAAGCTGCTGCCGCCTCACTTCATCACCGCCGACGGTTTCGGGATCACCGAGGCGGCCCGTCGCTATTTGGCTCCCCTCATTGCCGGCGAAGCCTATCCACCATATAAGCAGGGCCTACCTGACTATGTGAAGCTACGGAACGTACAAGCGCCGAAGAAATTAGTTGGGACATTTGCAATCTAAGGCGGACTAAACGGCTTTGTCACGTTGTCGAGCGTGGCCGCGACCAGATCGGCATCCGCCAGATTCAGGCCGCGACGCCAGCGGCATTCCGCCATGCCGCGAACGCCTCGGCTCGGAAGAGTCGGTGTGTGCGTGCGGTGATGAGATGGCGGCAAACATTGAAGGTGTTGTAGGTCGCGGCGTGCATCGACAGGAATCGCTGCGT
>NZ_VCCH02000207.1 GCF_005938675.2 Mycobacterium sp. KBS0706 | reverse complement strand
GATCGCCTACTTCCGGCTCGCGGAGACAAAGGGCACCCTCAAGGACTTGGCCGTTCGGTAAAGCCGAGCAACAAGGTGCTCGCGATCTCTCGCGCGTTGGAGGCGAGAGCTTCGTCCGGCAGCTCGCCGGCGGTCCAAAAAGACATCACCCCGCGAAAGGCGAAAGCGAGCTGCCCTGGCAAGCACCGCAGCGCCTGCTCCCGCCGCGTTGCGGTCAAGCCTTCCCCCGCGCCCAGCGCCAGCGTCCACAAGGCCGTGGAGTGCGCCAGGACCTGTCCGGGGGAGGGGCCGGCAGTACCGATCCACCCCATCACCACCCGGTTCACCCCCGGCTCCTCGAGCATCACCTCCACCGCCGTGTCGATGGCGAACAGCACGCGGTCGGCTGCGTCCGGGAGCGGTGGCGCCTCGGCAAAGCGCTTCGCCATCGTATCGATCCGCCGTGCCGAAAGGGCATGCATGATCGCGGCCTTGCTCCCGAACTGGTTGAAAGGCGTTGCGAAGCTGACGCCAGCCTCGGCAGCGAGGTCGCGCATCGAGAAATCGGCCTTGTCCTCGCGGAGCAGCCGTTCCGCTGCATCGGTGACACGCTGGCGAAGCGGCTCGCCCCTGATGCCGGTGGCAGAATTTTGGGTGTTGCCGCGTGCCATAGCAGTATCTATATCATGATATAGTTATCATCACGGCTTGGAGTTAACCATGACGGCTGCCGCCTCTAAAACATTCCTCATCACCGGTGTCAGCTCGGGTCTGGGACGAGCATTTGCCGCAGGCGCGCTTGAGGCCGGCCATCGTGTGATCGGCACCGTGCGGCGTGAGGGCGACGCGGAAACCTTTGCCGCGCTCGCGCCCGGTCGTGCCCATCCACTTGTGCTGGATGTCACCGATTTCGATACGATTCCGGCGGTTGTGACCGGCGCTGAGCGACAGGCTGGTCCGATCGACGTGCTGGTGAACAATGCTGGGTATGGCCATGAGGGTGTGCTGGAGGAATCCTCCATGGACGACCTCCAGCGCCAGTTCGCTGCCAATGTGTTTGGTCCGGTCGCAATGGTGAAGGCGGTGCTCCCGGGCATGCGCGAGCGGCGTCGCGGTCATATCATCAACGTCACTTCGATGGGCGGCTTCATCACTATGCCCGGAATCGCCTTCTATTGCGGCAGCAAGTTCGCTCTCGAAGGCATTTCCGAAGCGCTCGGCAAGGAAGTGGCGGGGTTCGGGATCCGGGTGACGGCACTCGCTCCCGGCCAGTTCCGCACCGATTGGGCCGGACGATCCATGGATCGCACACCCCGCAGCATCGCCGACTATGATGCGGTCATGGACCCGATCCGCGCCGGACGACAGGCAAAGAGCGGCAATCAACCGGGTGATCCGGCCAGGGCCGCCCAGGCGCTGCTCGCATTGGTCGAAGCCCCGAATCCGCCGGTTCGCCTTTTTCTGGGCGATGACGCCCTGGGACTGGTCGAACAGAAACTCGACGGGATGAGGGCCGAAATCACCGCTTGGGAGGCGCTCTCGCGCTCCACCAGCTTCGCGTTATAAGCGCCTGAGGCTCCGACACGAGGCTCTCCACGCGATCTCAGGGCTTGACATCCTGCCGACTAGTAGGTAGGCATGCGTCATGAGCAGCCCATCGACCACCGCGGACGACATCCTTGCCTGCGCGCGCACCCTGATCATAGCCGGTGGCTACAACGGCTTCAGCTATGCGGACATCGCGGAGGTTGTCGGTATCCGGAAGCCCAGTATCCACCACCATTTCCCGACCAAGGCGGATCTGGTGCGCACGCTGGTTTCCCGATACCGGGAGGAGGCCGTGGCCGGTATCGCATATCTGGAAGAACAGACCTCCGATCCGCTCGAACAGCTTCGGCGCTATACGGGGTATTGGGCAGCCTGCATCAGAGACGCCAGCGCGCCATTCTGTGTGTGCGCCCTCCTGGCGAGCGAGCTGCCGGTTCTCCCGGTGGAAGTGGTCCTCGAGGTGAGAGCCCATTTCCGGATGATCTCGGCCTGGCTGACCTCGGTCCTGGAGCGTGGGCAGCAAGTGGGCAGGCTTGCGCTGACGGATACGCCCCGTATTGAAGCGGAAGCCTTCATGGCGACCGTTCACGGGGCGATGCTGTCGGCGCGCGCCTATGACGATCCTGAGGTGTTCGCCGCCGTCACCGCTCCGCTGATCGATCGACTTTGCAACCGGCAATGAGGGCGGTTTGAGCTGTCGCAGTAAAACGGCTGCTCAGCATTCACCGGCCGACTTTCCGCGATGCCCTGGAGGCATTCCGGGACAGGCGCAGTGTTCACGACTGGTCGTGAATTTTGCGTTTCGTGACTACCAACTAGTAGGTAAACGAGGATAATATGCGTCTCAAAGCCTTCCATTCCTTCGTCATTGCCGCGTCACTCGGCACATTGCTGACGACGGGCCTGACGTCTTCGGCATCCGCTCAGAACCAGAACGCCCAGCAGGTGCGTCTGCGGGGCAGCGTCGTCGAGGCCAGCGATACGATGCTCAAGGTGAAGACCCGTGAAGGGCAAACCGTCGATGTCACGCTCGCGCAGGGCTTCAACGTCTCCGGCGTGGCCAACGCTTCGGTGAGCGACATCAAGCCCGGCGACTATGTCGGCATCGCTTCGCTGCCAAAGGTGGGCGGCGGTGATGGCGCCCTGGAAGTGTTGATCTTCCCGCCGGCCCTCAAAGGGGCGGCGGAAGGCAGCTTCGGCTGGGATCTCAAGCCCAACAGCACGATGACGAACGCCACGGTGGCTGATGCCGTGAAGGGCGTAGAGGGTCGTACGGTGACGGTCACCTATCACGGACAGGAGAAGACGATCGCCATCCCCGAAGGCACGCCCGTCGTCACCTTCGCTCCGGCAACCCAGGCCGATCTGAAGCCAGGGGCCGTTGTCTTCATCCCGGCCGAGAAGGACGCGAGTGGCGCGATCACGGCGCAGCGGGTTGTCGTCGGCACCAACGGCGTCGTCCCGCCGATGTGATCCGCACCCCGCCGGCCGGGTGGATCCCCACCCGGCCGGTGGCATCTGCGACCGAGCGGCTCTGACCAATTCAGCCACACATCAGGACAGACCATGACCGAGGAGTTGCGAAACTCACGGCTAGCGCCCCGCTGGAGGACCATCCTTATCCGGCGTCATTCCATCGTTACCCGTCTGACGCATTGGCTGAATGTACTGTGCCTCAGCGTCCTGCTGCTGAGCGGGCTTCAGATCTTCAACGCCTATCCGCAGCTCCACTGGGGCCAGTACGGCGCCGACGCCGATCCGGCCTTCCTCAAGATCGGCGCGAGTGAAGGCGACGGGGAGCCGCACGGCTTCTTCAGAATCGGCGGTGTCACGGTTCCCACGACGGGTGTCCTGGGCCTGTCGAAGATCGACGGCGAGTGGACGCCGCGGGCGTTTCCGGCCTGGCTTACGCTTCCCTCATATCACGACCTTGCCGCCGGCCGGCGCTGGCATTTCTTCTTTGCCTGGGTCTTTGTCGTCAACGGCCTCGTGTATCTCGGTTACGGGCTCCTGAGCCGCCATTTTCGGCGTGACCTAGTGCCGGACCGCCACGAACTCGCACCACGCCACCTCTGGCGCGAAATTGTCGATCATGCCCGCCTGCGCTTTCCCAAGGGGGAGAAGGCCCGGCGCTACAATGCTCTTCAGAAGCTCACCTACATCGTCGTCATCGCGGCCCTGCTGCCTTTGATGGTGCTGACCGGCCTGACCATGTCGCCGGGCGTGGACGCGGCATTTCCGGTGCTTCTCGACATCTTCGGCGGGCGTCAGTCCGCCCGGACGCTTCACTTCATTACCGCATCCCTGCTCGTCGCGTTCGTCGCCGTCCACGTTGCCATGGTCATCCTCTCGGGTCCCTGGAACAACATGCGGTCGATGATCACGGGCCGCTATGCCATCCGACAGGAGGGGCCTGACGCATGACCAGTTTGACACGCCGTCGCTTCCTGATCGGCACCGCTTCTGGCGCGAGCGTGCTGGCGCTGACCGGCTGCAATGCGCTGGAGCAGAATGCCGGATTGGGAGCCGTCATCCGTTCAGCCGAGGCGCTGACGATGAAAGCCCAAAGGCTGCTTCTGGGTCGTGGGGCGCTGGCGCGAGAATTTGCCGAGACGGACATCTCGCCATCGTTTCGCGTGAACGGGACGAGCGCGCCGGACGGCGACGAGTACGCGCAACTCCTCGATGGCAAGTTCGCAAGCTGGCGGTTGAAGATCGACGGTCTCGTCGACCGGCCACGGGAGCTCTCACTCGCAGATCTGAAGATGCTCCCGGCCCGCACCCAGATTACCCGGCACGACTGCGTCGAGGGCTGGAGTGCCATCGGCAAGTGGACGGGCGTTCCGCTTGGGACCCTGCTGAGTTCCGTCGGGCTCAAGCCCTCAGCGCGATTTGCCGTCTTCCACTGTGCCGACGAGCTGGAGCGGACGCTCGACGGAAGTGGCCGATACTATGAAAGCATCGACCTCATCGACGCTTTCCACCCGCAGACGATCCTTGCTTACGCCATGAACGGCCAGGACCTGTCGGTGGGTCATGGCGCGCCGCTGCGCCTCAGGGTCGAACGGCAGCTGGGCTACAAGCAGGCCAAGTACATCACGCGCATCGAGATCGTCGATAGTTTCGCCGGCTTATGGGGCGGCAATGGCGGCTATTGGGAAGACCGCGGATACGAATGGTACGCCGGAATCTGATCGATGCGTCTGGTCTCGATACTGACCGACAGCTCGCTCTGATGGACCCGCGCCAGCCATAAATCGACGAAACAGTGATGAAATTCCAGAAGGAGGATCCCGATGTTCGCGCGAGACCCAACGCATGCCATCGAGTTGATTGACAAGGCGTTTCAGGAGGCGGACGTCGATACGCTCGTCAGCCTGTATGACGATGCCGCCGTTCTAATATCGACTG
>NZ_VCCH02000206.1 GCF_005938675.2 Mycobacterium sp. KBS0706 | reverse complement strand
GAGCTCGCTCCCGGTCGCGAGATCCGCGGTAAACAAGAATTGCGCGAATTCTATTCTCGCGTATTGCAGCCGGGCGCTTTCTCTATCGCCCAGATGAAGACCCATGTCGTCGAGGCAGACGGTGTCGCGCTCTTCACGTCGTGCTGGAGCTTGAGCCGGGACGGAGCGCGGCGACGCGCCCGGGCCGCTGTTCTGCCGCGTCGATCGCGGCGCCCATCTGACCTATGGCCTCGACGGGCGCCTGCAGCCGATCGATACCAAGACCGTCGCCCGTCTGGTCAAGCGGGTGATTAAGGGCACCGGGCTGGACGAGCGGGAGTTCTTCCGGGCACAGCCTCAGGGCCGGGATGATGACCGCCGCCGACCGCAAGGGCGTGCCGCTCGAGGCGGCAATGCAGCACGGCCGCTGGAAGGACGCCCGGACCGCCCGCGGCTACCGGCGGCACTCGAGCCTGTGGCAGGGCAACTTCACAGGCAGGCTGCTCGCCGAAGAGTAGCCGTTTGGTCCTCTCCCGGACGGTCGCGACCCTACAGGCTTCCACGCAACGGACATGCCGGTGATCCATCCATGCCCGAAGTCGGCTTGTTCCACGGAAGGCGGACCGTCATCGGTCTGTCTTTCCTGTCCGGAGATTCAAGGGAAGCTATCGCCGTGGTGGCCTCGGTCGCGGTTCCACAGGCAATCCGGCCGCGGAGCGCCGAAAGCAGAAATCCACCATCCGGCCGGCAACAGGCTCGCGGCAGCGCTGGCGCATTGGCCCAGATCCCGACGGACCAAAGATTCTTCGGAATAATGGATGTCCCGCCATCGTCATCTGCGTCGGGGCTACCGCTCCAACATTGGATCCTCAACCCCGCTTCGGCGGGATCCCATTTTGAGGCATGTGATGAGACGTCGCGTTCACGCACGTGCGCGACCTTCACTCGCCACGATTCCAACACCAAGGCGAGTCCTGGTCGTCGAAGACGAATTCCACACGGCGCAGCAAATCGATGAGATCCTTCGCCGGATGGGCATTCAGGTGATCGGGCCCGTGGGGACGTTGCGGCAAGCCATGAAGCTTGCGGAGACAGAACGGCTCGACGCAGCCCTGCTCGATGTCCAACTGCAGCCCGATTTCCGACTGCCATATCGCGATAGAGTTTATCCAGTGGCGGACCTGCTGCGCCGTCGCGAGATCCCGTTTTCCTTCATCACGGCCCTGGGGGACGATTGGATCGACCGGCTTGTCACCGATCCCGTCCTGCGAAAGCCGTTCCGTGAAGACCAGCTGCAGGACGCGGTTCACAGACTATTGCGCCTGGGTTCTCCGGACGCTTTGGCTCGCCTCAAGGGGCTGGGAAGGGCGGAAACGGAAGTCTGCTAACCAGCCGGCGAGGGGACTGCCGCTACGCTTGCCGCCCCATTGGATCAGTGGAAAGTTACTTGGATCCGAATAGGCACTGAGGTCCGGACTGTGGCTGCGCGGGTCGGCCTCAATCCCAGCCCGGACAGTTCAGCTTGACCCAGATGCCATGCGACTGGACCGTGCCGTACTCCGAATGGGGTAAGAACGATTAATCTAAATTATCCATAAAATTTGATGGATGCCGCTTGACTCATCCGGACCGGTCAGGCTCTATATTCCCATATTCTGGCGAACTTAATCCTGATGGCTCGCGACCCAACATAATTGGTCGAAGTCATCAAACAATCCGTCACAGCCGGAACGTGGAGGTGGCTGGGAGCATGACTTGAATGCTTCCTTAGGCTCGGCGTCGTTTTAGTTACCCGACGCGGGCATTATTGTAGAGCAGGTCAATTCGCAGGAGGGGACATGATTGCGTATAAAGGATTGCAGCCGGACCAGATCGGCAGCGTCGACCATTTGGTCGACGAGGCGACACCACAATTGACCCGCGAATCCGACGATCGCCTTGCGGAGGGTAGCACAATCATGCTCCCGCCGGTGCGGTCGAACGAAGATGCGCCGCTGATCTCGGTTGTAGAGCCTCGGGCCCTTGGTCGGGAGACTTTGGCCCGAGCCCTCGAGGGGGCGGGGAGCCGGTATCGCAGCCGCGCCTTCGCGCGTCTCGATGAGTGGTTGACGAATGGTCTCCGCCACGAGACCTCAGTCATCCTGCTCAGCATCGGCGCAACAGATGCCGACGATCCCGGATTGGCCGAAGACCTTCAGCTCCTGGTGCGGGAATATGCGCATATTCCGATGATCGTGATGGGTGACATCGAGGAACCATCGCACGTGGTGACGATCCTGGGACACGGCGCCCGCGGATACATACCGACCAGCGTCAGCCTGTCCGTCGCCGTCGAGGCGATCTCGCTTGCCCGGGCGGGCGGAGTGTTCGTGCCGGCCAGCAGCCTGGTGCAATCCCAATACACCCTTTCGACGGCGCCCCATGCGGCTGCGTCCGTGACCCAGCTGCTTACCGAGCGGCAGGCGGCGGTCGCCGATGCGGTCGCGCGAGGGAAGGCAAACAAGATCATCGCCTATGAGCTGAACCTCTGCGAAAGCACGGTGAAGGTCCATATCCGCAGCATCATGAAGAAGCTGCAGGCCCGCAACCGAACTGAGGTCGCCTTCAAGCTGCACAGCTTGGCACCCCGCAAGGCCCGCCCTGTCCAGACCTGGTCGTCCGCCATCGGCGCGTGAGGCTGTAGGACGGAAGGGCGCCTCGCTCGGGTCGCCCAACGCACCCAATGCGCCTGGCTAAGGCCACGGACGATTGCGTCGATCTGGTGCCGCAGATCCGATGGCAGCAACCGCCGGCCCCGGCATGCGCCGCGAGAGGAGGTCGTGGTAATCCCGGCCGAAGCACGGCCTCTGCAGCACAGGCCCTCCGCATGAGCCGGCGCGATCCGGCGGCCGCCGCCCTTGAATCCGAGCCCGCGAGGCTGCCAGGTTATAAGAGGTTTGGACGTCGCTGCGCGCGTCAACGAGGTTGATGGAAGCGGAGATTGGAGTTGCCACTTCCGACGCAGCGATATGGATTCGCGTTCAGCTGTGGCCCGGGGCCTAGCGAGGCGATAGCCTGCCCTGGCACAGCGAGGGCAGGCAGGTGAGCGGCGAGACAGATCTGGAACTCATGGCGAGCACGCTGGAGGCGAGCGGCCGGTATCGGGTTCTTCGCAAGCTCGAAAACCGTCGCCTGCTCGCCACGCCGGACGGCACTCCTACCCGCTTGGGCATCCTCCTGGACCTGGAGACCACGGGCCTGGATCCGGCGAAGGACGAGATCATCGAACTCGCCATGGTGCCCTTCACCTATGGCCTCGACGGCCGGATTTTCGAGATCCATGAGCCGTTCCAGCGGCTTCGCCAGCCCTCCGTGCCCATTCCCGCCGAGATCACCGCGCTCACCGGCATCGATGACACCATGGTCGCTGGACTGTCGATCGATACGGCCGAGGTCGAAGCCTTTGCTGCGCCCGCCGCCCTGATCGTCGCCCACAATGCCGGCTTCGACAGGAAGTTCGCGGAGCGATTCTGCGACGTTTTCACGACCAAGCCCTGGGCGTGTTCCTGGTCCCAGGTGCCCTGGGCCGAGGAGGGTTTCGAGGGCGGTAAGCTCCGCTACCTCGCCATCGAGTGCGGCTTCTATTTCGATGGCCATCGAGCGGCTGACGACTGCGTTGCCGTGCTGGAGATTCTGGCACGGCCGCTACCGCGGTGCGGGGTCACCGCGCTGGCGCGGCTGCTGGAGACGGCGCGGAAGCCGACCTGCCGGATCTGGGCGGAGAACTCCCCGTTCGACTTCAAGGACATCCTGAAGGCGCGTGGATATCGCTGGAACGGCGAAGCGAACGGGCGTCCTCGCAGCTGGTACTTCGATGTCGACGAGGACCGGCTGGAGCAGGAGTTGGCGTACCTGCGCCACGAGATCTACCAGTACGAGGCGTCAATTCCAGTCATCCGCTTCGGCGCCCATGATCGGTTTTCCGATCGCTGCTGAGCCGTCGGCCTGCTCCTCCGAGCCGGACATTCCCTCGTCGCCACAGCGAGTCCGAAAACGGACCCCAGCGCCAGGGCCGGATTGTCCTCAGAGCGGACGAGCACAGGCCCGGCGGGCTTCTCCGAAGCGGACGTCTCCCGCGACCCAACCGTGTCCGAAAGCGGACCAGGCTCACAGAGGGGACAGTCAGCGATCCTCGCGGGTTGGCGCATGTTCGATCATCAAGGGAGTCGGCTCCGGCGGCGGCTTTCGACGCGCGCCCTCTGACCTCGCCGACTGCATTGGGCGTTTTGCGGACATTGAGCGCGCGCGCTAAACTTCGACTATGGCTGACGATCCAGTGGTAGCAATCACGAGTCTGCTCGAGCGAGATTACGGGATAGCGCGCTCGAAGCTCTCGCCATCGACCCGAGTTCTACACGATTTGCGCATCGACGGCGATGATGCAGTCGAACTGATCCAATGGATCAAGGGTAGGTTTGGCACAGATTTCGCATGCCTTGAGCAGCAATGGCCTTCTTACTTCAATCCGGAAGGAATGACGTTGCGCTCAGCATTCATCGGTGTTCTGTCCATCATGGTCGCTGGTGTCTTTGGGATGATTCTAGCGCCGTCCCCTGTTCCGCATTTTGCCGCGGTAGCTCTGTCGCTTGGATCATCTCTCGTATGTGCGTGGGCGCTTCACCTGTTCCTGCCGAGACGCGAGGTGAGACCGGTTACAATCGGTCAGTTGGCCGAAGCGGTTCGCTGTGGTGCTTGGCCAAACAGACCAGGCGACGTCGCCTAACGGCATGCGCGCTCAGTGGCGCGTAACCGCCTTGGGTCGCGTCTACTCGTTTCCGCTCTCTGGCGCCGGGCGCGACGGCCGCTTTCAGGCAGCCTCGATTCGGCCTAGCCGGCCGAGAAAGGCGGAAAGAGGACCTGAGGAGGTGCGGCGCTGATACCGTCAGTAAAGGATGAGGAGCAGATCTCGGGAGCGTAGGGTAAGCGGCGCATGCGTCTCGACAGCGCCATAGCCGGTCACTCCACCGCGCCCCGAAATCGATGGTATGTCTGTGCGCAAGAATGCGGCTTCTGT
>NZ_VCCH02000205.1 GCF_005938675.2 Mycobacterium sp. KBS0706 | reverse complement strand
GACCCCATGCCGATTTACACTCCTGCCCGGCAGGCCGCTGCGGCCGTCAGCTCCGAACAGAGTTCCCGACTGTGAATGGCGTCGGGGTCCCCGTGCCGATTTGCACCGTGACGACGTTCAGGTGGATACCCAGTGCAGGGAAACCATCCGGAGCCTCGATCCGAGGGGAATCGCGCCGTTCAGGGCGAGCCCATGGCTGGCGAGCATCGCCGAGGAGGCCAATACGGCGTCTGCCGACTGAGCGCTCAATCCCTCGGCCGCGACGCCGAGACACGCTGACAGCGTCTCGAAAACATCATCGAGTGACATGCCCTTCGCCATCGCGTCTGCGGTGGCTTCTGCGATCACGCCGCCGAGAAGGATCTGCTCGGCGGTCGCGGTGCCGTCGTCCCCATTTGCCTTGGTCACCATTGCAGCCTCACGGCTGGGCGGCCGGTAATCACGCGACCGCTCAGCGTTGGCGAAACTCAGGGCGCCTGCGATCCACATGAGCCGCCATTCGTTCCCGGACGGTTGATCAAGAATTCATCCAGAAAAGCAGGTCCCTAGGGATAGAGCGCAATGCAAAAAATCGCCTTATATCATCATACACATGCGCGACTGTGCGCGCATCAGGTGGATAAACCTAGGAGTGATCAATCGAATATTTGTTCAGCCGAAAATGAAAATCGCAAAAGCACCGCGACCGATGTGAGATCTGGGCGCCTATTCATCTTCCGACCGCGCAGAAATCATGCCGTGCGTGGTGGCCCGCTGGTAGGCTCGTGTGCCGATCCCCGGGCTGAACCGCGAACGACGAGGCGGCTGGTCCAGCGGTGACCTTGGTGCCATGCCTTGCAGCAGACAGGGGCGAGAAGGACATTGATGCCGAACACCAGCCCAGCCCAACCGTCATGAGCGATGAGCCGATGTCGGATCGTGTCGCACGTGCCGCACTCTTCTTTGCAGCATTTGTGGGTATGGCTCTCGAAATCGTGGCCGCGCGGCGCTACGCGCCCGCCATCGGTTCCGGCATCGACGCGTGGGCCGCCGTGATTGCGACGGCCCTGGGCGGCTTTGCCCTCGGACATGTGCTCTCCGGCTGGCTGATGACCGGCCGATGGCCGACGGAGCGCATCGTGACGCGCGGCCTGTTTGCCATCGCAACGATTGTTTCCGTCGAGACGGTGTTCGTCCCTCAGCTGCTGTCGGGTCCGGCCGGGATCCGCGCGCCGCTCGGATACCCGCTGATGGTGGCGTTCCACGGTTTGGCCAGCATCGCCACTGGCATGGTCGGCCCGGCCGCGGCGAGGATCGTGATCGCCGGTGGGAAGGGCACCGCCTGCGGCGAAGTCAGGTCACAGCGTCGATATCCAGGGCGTCTTGACCGTCTCGTTCCACGTGGAGAGGCTGGGCACGGCCTTTCAGGGTCGAATGAGGGGCTTTCAGGCACAATGGCCTTCCCCGAGTGCTCCGTCGACCCTGGGAGGCCGCTAGCCGCATTTCCGCTCGCTACACGGACATACCTGTTTCGGCGCCCCACCGACGTCGTTTGGCTTATGGACGCTGCCCCATCCACCATCTCGCCGGCGAACCGCGCACGCTCTAGCCTTTCCGAGGATTTTTGAAAGCCGTGAAGGCGTGCTGTATTCCGCCTATCAATCGTATTTTGAATTCTGCGCACCGATCCGCGCGATGGCACAGGCGGCCCACCTCGCATTGTGGTCCGCGGCCGGCACCGCCGATCCCTTCGGACTACGACCAGCAGCTGCCGCGTGGGAGCTGTTGTCGCGGAGCGAATTGAGCCACGCCCGGCCAGCCTTCGGCATCGATCGGGTTGCCGTCGGCGACAGGGAGGCAGCCATTGTCGAGGCGCCCGTCGCGGCCACGCCGTTCGGCACGCTCCTTCACTTCCGCAAGGATGTCGAAGCGGTCCAGCCCCGGGTGCTGATCGTGGCGCCGCTGTCCGGCCATTTCGCCACCCTTCTCCGGCCTACCGTGCGCACGCTGCTGGCCGAGCACGACGTGTTCATCACCGACTGGCACAACGCCCGCGACGTCGCTGTGTCGGACGGATCCTTCGGCTTCGACGACCAGGTCGAGCATGTCATCCGGTTCCTCGAGCTGGTCGGCCCCGGCGCTCATGTCGTGGCAGTCTGTCAACCTTGCGTCGAGGTGCTTGCGGCCGCGGCGGTGATGGCGGCGGCCGGCCATACCGCCCAGCCACGGAGCATGACCCTGATGGCCGGCCCGGTCGATGCGCGGGTCAACCCGACGAAGGTGAACGAACTCGCGACCGGCAAGCCACTCGACTGGTTCGAGAGAACCTTGATCGCCACCGTCCCCGGACCTCACCGGGGTGCAGGGCGGAAGGTCTATCCCGGCTTCGCCCAGCTCCTCGCCTTCATGCAGCTCGACATCGGCCGGCACCTGCGGGCGCATCGCGATCTCTACGGCCATCTGGCCCGGGGCGAGGCGGAGAAGGCAGCGACGATCAAGGCGTTCTACGACGAGTATTTTTCGGTCGCCGATCTGCCGGCGGAATTCTATCTCGATACCGTTCGCAAGGTGTTCCAGGAGGCGTCGCTGGCGACCGGGGCACTGACTTTCCGCGGCGAGCGCGTCGATCCTCGGGCGATCCGCCGAACCGCGCTGCTGACCGTCGAAGGCAAACGCGACGAGATCTGCGCCCCTGGCCAGACCGCCGCCGCCCACGCGCTCTGTTCCGGTCTTCATCCGGAGATGAAGCGCCGTCTGCAGGCCGCCGTCGGGCACTATGGCGTGTTCAGCGGACGCCGCTGGGAGAGCCGGATCTATCCGGCGATCCGCGATTTCATCCGGTCGACCGACTGATCCGTCGCGAGCCGCGAATAACAAAAATACTACATAATATCGTGGGCAATTGCTCGATACTTCCGTTTGATATCGTTGTCATCGGCCGAAAGAACAATTGTGTGTTGACTCAAAATACTATAGGCGGCAGGATTTTTTTCATTCGGCTGGCGCCGTCTAGGTCGCCCAAAATACGAAACACTTGCGGAAATCGTCTCATACTGTCGGGGCCCTGAGGGGCGCTCGAAGCGTGGCGGCTCGACTTTCATTCAACAGATTCCGATTTGGAGGCCAACCATGAGCAAGCAGGACGACACCGCGGCCGGCATTGCAGCAGCCCTTTCTGCACTGTTCCCATTCACCAGCTCGGCGACGAACGCCGTCGTCCAGGCCGGAAAGCCCTATGTGCAGGCCAGCCTGGAATGGCAGGAGGAGGTGGTCGGCTTCGTCAGCGCGCGGCTGCGCGAGGACCTCGACTTCCACAAGTCGATCGCCGGATCCCGGAATATCGCGGACGTGATCAAGCTGCAGCAGGATTGGGCCACGGCCTCGCTGCGGGCCTATCTCGACGAAAGCGGCAGGCTCGCCGAGATCGCGCGGCGCGCAGCGGCCAGCGGCGTGTCGTCATTGTATGAAACGGCACAGTCCTCTTTGGCGCAAGGCGCGCCCCAAGGGAGTGGGAAGGCCACCCGCACGAGCATCGCCGCAGAGTAGGCCGCTCCCGGAACAGAGCCCGACGACCAGCGTCGCGCCGTCCGCGGCGTATCCGCACGCACATAACTGTGCGAGTCCAGGGAGGAGCGCCCATGTCTGCGCATCACGAAGGCGTTCGCCACGCGCTGTCGCGGAAAGGTTGCTTCGTCGGCGGGGCCTGGCCGATCAGCGGCGCCGCCCTTGCGGCGTTGGTCGATCTCGGCCTGCCGGACGAGATGATCGCGCGATATTTCATGATCGAGCCGCGGTCGGTCGTGGCCCCTGCGTGCGCATTATGGTGTCGAGCGCTCTGCGTCGCCGTCCGGCCAGCCTGACTGACGCGGTTGCTGCGCGGCCACAGGCCGCATCTGTCGCGGCACTCCAGCCCGGCCGGCGGTGTCACGACATCCGGAGATGAGCGCGACGGTTCTGCGGGGCAGGCAGGGGCTGCTGCAGTGGTTGCTTTGAGCAGATCTGCCTCGTCCTTGAGAACATCGACCTGATCGTCGCTGCGGTCAGCGACCGCGCCCCATGCCGCATTGGAGGGTTCAATGGTCGATAGAACGCTTCGCCTGGTCTCGACCAGCAGCTCGAGGCCGGATGCACGCCAGGGCATGATCCTGCCGCCGTTTATGGCTCGGAATCCGGCCGAGCCTGCGCTGGAGGATTTCCAACGGCTGGGGCTGACAATCGCGCACATCGGGGCCGGGCGGTTGCAGCTGACCGGTTGCTTTGCGGATTGCGTCGATCTCCATGTCATCGGCCGACCGCACGAAGCCGAAGACGATCCCGCACCCCTCGTTTGGGACGTGCTGGGCCGCTGGCGTTGTCCGCGCCGGCTCTGCCTGGTCCCATCGGACCTCGACGAGTGGCTCGGGCTGTGCAGCCTCGACGCCTTTGCCCTTCTCCGCGGGCTCCGCAACGATGCCGTCGCTGAGAGCTTTGGTCCTGCGGCGACGGAGGACGGGTTCGACCATGGCGGCAACCGCGTGATCAACCCGTTCCGCGACCGTTTCGGCAACGAGACCAGCCCGGCGAGCGAATACGGCGAGGCCTATCGTCAGTGGCGGGCCTGCTGGAATGGCGCCAACGCTCGGGCACCCGCCGGCAAGCCCAAGGCACACCTCCGATGCTCCAATCAAAGCGGAATTGACGATTTGTGAATCGCCACCGAGACCCATGCCGATTTAGAATTAGTACTTCAGTCGGATTCCCAAGCTGTGACTAGGCGCCGGGTCGTGACCCCTTAATGTCGTGCAAGATCCGCAACTTGCTGCGCCAATCGGCGCCGAGACCCCACTCCGATCTACACCACGGCGCGTTCGACCATGATGGTTTTGGTCATGGTGGCTTTGGCGGCGGAGGACACGGTCGCTGACGATCGAGTCGGCCGCGCGGCCGTACAACCACGTCGACACCTGCTCGGAATTTGTTCCCGACTGCGCCCCGTAACATGTCTGATAAAATGAACCGCGCTTTCATTGGCGCCGGCGACCCGGTCGCTACGATCGAAGCCTCGCGTGGCGGACGGCCGCATCGACCTGCGTGAGGCAGCTCTCCGAAAGGCTGGCATGTCCGGAGTGCGCCATTGATGTGAATCGACGTAAGACCGGGATCTCTT
>NZ_VCCH02000204.1 GCF_005938675.2 Mycobacterium sp. KBS0706 | reverse complement strand
CAGCCGGAAATAGTCGGATTTGGCGCGCGCCGCGTCGACCAGCCCGGCCAGGTGCCGTTCGGTCAACTGGTCGGCCGGATATGGCTCGAGCCAGGGCAGCCAGTTCAGCTCGTCCTGGGTGAAGACGGTCGGCTCTTGGTTCTCGGGATGGGTCAGCACGGTCTCGGTCATGGCGGGCCTCAAGCGACGGCCAGGGCGCGCAGCCCGGCGACGACGCGGATCTGGAAGGACAGGAAGGCGACCAGCTGCGACAGGGTGACGATGTCGGTGGTCGACCAGCCGGCATCGAGCAGCGCCTGCAGCGCCGCGGCGCTGGCGTCGCGCGGGCGGAACACCAGCAGATGCGTGTGCTCCAGCGCGGCTGCGAGGCGCGAGCCCAGCACCGAGCGGCCTTCGCCCGAGACGTGGTAGACCGGCCCGCGCCTGTCCTCGGCACTGAGCGGCCCTTCCGGGTAGCGGCCATAGGGCCCCTCCGCCCCTGCCCGTTCCGCCTCAGCAACCACGGCGGCGGCCAGGCCGGCGTCGCGCCCGGTCAGGGCCTCGGCGTAAAAGCGGACGGTCTCCGGCTCACGATGCAGCGCGGCGACGAAAGCCACGACGGCATAGCGCTCCAGGGCCGACACCGTTCCCGGCTCTTCGGGCTCGAACAGCGCCGCCCAGCTCTTCTGCGCGTTCTCGCGGGCCACGGGGCGCCGGTCCCGGATCCGGTCAAGGGCGGAGCCGCGCTCGATCCCGGCCAGCAGGTCGATCACGTCGGCCGTCGGTTCACTCATCGTCTGGTCCTTTTCCGAATGGTCCGGCGGCGTCAGCAGGACGCGGCGGCGAGGCGGATGTCATTGCCCTGGTCCTGGCGGGCCCAGCCGAAGGCGGGCGCCACCTCCTGCGCCACCAGCTCGATCGAGCGCAGGATGAAGGGGTGCGGCGGGTCGACCGAATGCACCTGCACCACCAGGTCGGTGGCGCGGCGCAGCGTGTCGTCGGCGCGCAGCGAGGCTATGACCTCGTCCGGCGTGCCGAGATGGACGTCGAAGGCGGCGATCAGCTGGTCCAGCGTGTCGCCCGGCGCGCCGCGTCCGGCGGCGGCGAAGCGGTCGGCCTGGCGGCGCAGGCCGCGCTCGGCGAAGCGCCGCGCCTCGTCCCGGCTGTCGGCGACATAGACGCTGCGCGACGCCAGGATGCGCGGTTCCTTGCCCGCCGGCAGCGCCGCCAGATAGGCGTCGACGACCGGGTCCTGGATCTCGGCCAAAGTGGCATGGGGCACCTCGGCCGGGCGGGGCTGCGTGCGCGACAGCATCAGCCCGTCGCCCGCCGCCCCGGCCCGGGCGCCGCCGGCGACCGAGAAGGTGGCCTGCCAGATCCGGCCCAGCAGCTGCGGCGCCGCCGGGTACAGCCTTGTGTCGGCGCCGTCCAGCGGCTTGCCGCCCCAGGCGTCGAGCAGCACCTGCAGGTGGCGGGCGAAGATCGTCGACCGCTCGGCGCTGTCGAGGCCGAAGGCGGCGAAGGCCGAAGGCGTCCCGCCGGTGCCGACCCCGATCTCGAGCCGGCCGTCGGACAGCAGGTCCAGCACCGCCGCATCCTCCGCCACCCGCACCGGGTGCTCCAGCGGCAGGGTGATGATGCCGGTGCCGAGGCGGATGCGCGAGGTGCGGGCCGCCACCTGCGCCAGGAACACCAGCGGCGCAGGCAGCCCGCCCTCGGGCTCGTGGAAATGGTGCTGGGCGACCCAGGCGCTGTCGAAGCCGTGCCGCTCCGCCGTGGTGATCTGCTCCGTCGCCAAGCGGTAGCGCTCCTGCGCGCTCGCCTCGTCGAGAAGCCGGGTGAAGAAGCCGAGCCGCTGGATGGTCACGGGAGGAAGCCTTTCATGCGGACAGAGCGAGTCGGCGCCCGGGAATGGCGTCGATCAGCTCGCGCGTGTAGTCGCTGCTCGGGTTGCGGAACACCGCCTCCACCGGCCCGGCATCGACCTGCCGGCCATTGTGCAGCACCGAGACGGTGTCGGCGATCTGCCGGACCACGGCGAGGTCGTGCGACACAAACAGATAGGTCAGGCCGAGGTCGCGCTGCAGCGTGTCGAGCAGGCCGAGGATCTGGGCCTGGACGGTGACGTCCAGCGCCGACACCGCCTCGTCCAGCACCAGCACCTGCGGGTCCAGCACCAGGGCGCGGGCGATGGCGACGCGCTGCCGCTGGCCGCCCGACAACGCCCGCGGTCGCCGGTCCAGCACCGCCTGCGGCAGGCCGACCCGGTCGAGCATGTCGCGCACCCTGCGGGCGCGGTCGGGCTTCGGCAGGCGCTCGAAGTTCAACAGCGGCTCCTCGATGATCTCGAAGATGCTCTGCCGCGGGTCGAGCGACCCGAACGGGTTCTGGTAGACCAGCTGGATGGTGCGGCGGAACCGGCGCAGCGCCTCGCCCCTCAGCGCCGCCGGGTCGGCGCCGCCGATCAGGATGCGGCCGGCGGTCGGCGTCTGGAACCCCACGACCGCGCGCACGGTGGTGGTCTTGCCCGAGCCGGATTCCCCGACCAGCGCATGGGTGGTGCCGCGCCGCACCGCGAAGGACAGGCCGTCGACGGCGCGGAAGCTGCCGCCGCGTCCCGGCAGGTCGAAATCCTGAACCAGCCCGTCGACCACGATGGCGTCCTCTCCCTCGCCCACCGGCCGCGGGGCGCGGCGCTCCGCTTTCGCCAAAGACGGCGCATCGGCCAGCAGTTGTCGCGTATAGGCGCTCCTGGGGGACGCCAGGATCTCCGCCGCCGCCCCCTGCTCCTGGATCCGGCCGCCCTGCAGCACGATCAGCCGGTCGGCGCGGTCGGCGGCGACGCCGAGATCATGCGTCACCAGCAGCACGGCGGTGCCGAACTCCCGCCGCAGCTCGTCGATCAGGTCGAGGATCCGGCGCTGCACCGTGACGTCGAGCGCGCTGGTCGGCTCGTCGGCGATGATCAGGGACGGCTGCAGCGCGATGGCGATGGCGATCAGCACCCGCTGCTTCATGCCGCCCGAAAGCTCATGGGGGTATTGCTGCGCCCGCAACTCCGGCCGCGACAGGCCGACCCGGGCCAAGAGCTCGACCACCCGCGCCCGGTTCGCAGCCTTGTCGCCGCGGCGGTGGATGGCCAGGATCTCCTCGACCTGGGCGCCGATGGTCTTGACCGGATTCAGCGAGCTGCCGGGGTCCTGCGGGATCAGGCTGATGCGGGCGCCGCGGATCGCGTCGAGCCGCTTCTGCGGCCAGCCGGCGATGTCGGTGCCGGCGAGCCGGATGGCGCCGCCATCGACCCGGCCGTTCTCGGCCAGGAGGCCGATGACCGCCTGGGCCGTGGTGGTCTTGCCGGAGCCGGATTCGCCGACCAGCGCCACCACCTCGCCCGGCTGGATGCGGAAGGAGACGCCGTCGACCACGCAATGCGCCCCGTCGCGGTCGCCCTTGTACGAGACGCTGAGGCTCTCGACCTCGAGCACCGGCGGCACGGTCATATCGTCCTCCGCCCGACCGACCGGCCGATGCGGTTGGCGGCCAGCACCACCAGCACCACGACCAGGCCGGGCACGGTGGTCAGCCACCAGGAGGTGGCGATGTAGTTGCGGCCCTCGGCGATCAGCAGGCCCCATTCCGGCGTCGGCGGCGGCGCGCCGTAGCCGAGGAAGCCGAGGGTGGAGATCTGCAGGATCGCCGTGCCGAACTGCACCGCGGCCAGGGCGATCACCGAGGTGACGGAGTTCGGCAGGACGTGCCGCCACAGCACGGCGCCGAAGCGGCCGCCGCTGCCGAAGGCGGCTTCGACATAGTCGGACCGACGCACCAGGATCACCTCGGACCGGGCCAGCCGGGCGAAGCGGCCGATCGAGGTGACGCCGACGGCGATCGCGGCATGCACCGTGCCGAAGCCGAGCAGGATGATGATGGCCAGCGACAGCAGCAGCGACGGCACCGACAGCAGCACGTCGACGATGCGCATCAGCACGGCGTCGGTCCGTCGGCCGGTCGACCCGGCGACCAGGCCGATCGCGGTGCCGACCAGAAGGCCGACGGCGACCGCGACGAAGGCACCGGACAGCGAGTTCACCGCGCCATGGACGATGCGGGCGAACAGGTCGCGGCCTAGCGCGTCGGTGCCGAGGATGTGCTCGGCGCCGGGCGGCCGCAGCTTCTCCCGCGGTACGCCGGCGATGGCGCTGTAGCCGGTGAACAGGCCGGGGGCGACGGCCCAGGCCGTGACGATGGCGATCACCGCCCAGGACAGGAGCAGGCTGGGCTGCGCCCGGCCGAACCAGGAGAAGGAGGGACGGCGGGGCGGCCGAGCCGGCACGGCCCGATCGGTGGTCTGCAGCGAGGTCATGCGGCGGCTCCGCGGGATCGCAGGCGCGGGTCCAGCACCGGGGCCAGCAGGTCGACGGCCAGGTTGACCAGGACGAAGCCGGCGGCGGAGAGCACGACGACGGCCTGGATCACCGCCGTGTCCTGGTTGCGCACCGCCCGTTCGGTCAGCGTGCCCAGGCCGTTCAGCCCGAACACGGTCTCAGTGATCACGGCGCCGGCCAGGATCTCGCCGAACAGCACGCCGGCGATGGTCAGGGCCGGCAGCAGCGTGTTGCGCGCCACATGCCGCCACAGCACCCCAGCGCGCGAGGCACCCTTGGCCCGGGCCACAGCGACGAAGGGATGGGTCGAGATCTCGTCGATGCTGCGCACCAGGATCTGCGCCAGCGGCGCCGAGATCGGCACCGCCAGGGTCAGCACCGGCAGGATCAGCCCCTCCCACGGCCCTGGGTTGATCACCGGGATCAGCTTCAGCCGGATCGAGAAGATCTGGATCAGCATGATGCCGAGCCAGAAGGTCGGCACCGAGACGAACAGCGACGGCAGCGACTGGATCGCCGAGCGCAGCCAGGCGAAGGCGGCGAGGCTGGACAGGGCGGCAATCGCCACTGCCAGCAGCACCGCCAGGGCAAAGCCGAAGCCGGCCAGCCAGACCGTCGGCGGCAGGTTGGCCAGCAGCGCATGCCCGACCGGCACGCCGGCCTGAACCGAAGTGCCGAAATCGCCGGTCAGGGTGTTGCCCAGCGTGTGCAGGTATTGCGACCAGAGCGGGCTGTCGGCGCCGTAGGACTGGCGGATTTCGGCGATCTGGTCCGG
>NZ_VCCH02000203.1 GCF_005938675.2 Mycobacterium sp. KBS0706 | reverse complement strand
GCTTGGCGGGGCTGTGTCGCCGCCGGCCATCAGGGAAATGCGGCCGCAGATCGTCAATCGAATCGCGCAACGGCTCGACGCGGCGTCACATCTGGAGACGATCGATGTGATCCAGGACATCTCCGAACCGTTGTGGAGCGAAGTATTCGGCGATTGGCTCGGCTTGCCCGACGGGGACCGGGATCATCTGGCCAGGAATGGTCGCAGGGCACGCTTCATGCTCGATCTGGGAGGGATGACGCACGACGACTTCGTGGGCGTCTTCGATGCGGTAGACCAGCTGTACGAATTTTTCCTCCATGCCTATCGGCAGCGGGACCGGACTGCCGAGTCTTCGCTTCTCTCGCGTCTGAGCGAAGCGCACAATGGCGAAGCCGGCCTCGACGAAGACCAGATCGTCTTCACCTGCATCGAATTGTTGGTGGGCGGCAATGAGACGACACAGGCTCTGATCGGCAATCTTCTCAACGCCCTGCTCGCCCATCCGGATCAGCTCGAACTTGTCAGGAAGGACCGCTCGCTGCTGGCCGCGGCGATCGAGGAGACAGTCCGATTCGAGTCGCCGCTGCCGATGGTGCGGCGGGTCGCATTGCGCGATACGGTCATCACCGGTGAGCCGGTGCGTCGGGGCGAGACAGTTCTGCTGTGCGTGGCGGCAGCAAACCGCGACCCGACCCAATTCGATGAGCCCGACCGCTTCGATATTCATCGGAAGGGCCAGCGGCATGTCGGTTTCGGCTACGGCTTTCACGCCTGTGTCGGAAGCATGTTCGCCCGCCTTCAGGCGGAGATCGCGTTGGACCTGATGCTGAGGCGCTTCTCGCATCTGGAACGCGCCGAACCAGCCCTGGCTTGGCAGAAAAGGAGGCTCACGGGTCGGGCTCTCGAGCGCCTGCCCCTCCGCGTGTGCCGGGCCCATGTCGAGTGACCGAAGCTCGCCGGAGCACGGCAGCATCGGGGGCCGAACGCATTGCTTCGCTGACAACTCGTCCGCGTCGACCAGGACTCGGAAGCGCCTCAGGTAAAGTATTGAATGACTTCCTGCTCGCTGCTGGCAGAAGATCCCGCCAGAGCATCCCGGAACGCCTGTTGCCGCGCCGAGTGCACGAAGTTCCAAGTCACGGAGACGCTGTCGGAGATCGATCTCACATCGTGAAACCAGCCGCCCGGGACATACAGCACCTCACCCGGCTGCAGAACATCCTCATAGTCGCTGACGGCGTCGGCGAAATTCGGGAAACGTGCGGCATCCGGCTCTGCGGGATCAACGCATCCGCGTTCGTCCTGGAGTTTCGGCGCCTGATCGGGCGCGTAGAAGGTGACCGCCTTCGATCCGTAGACCTGGCACAGGATGGCGTCCGAGCCGAACGGATCACGATGCAACCGGGTGCGGGCGCCGCGGGCGCTGACGAACAGACCCTTGTACGGGAAGGGATCGGTCACCACGCTGCGCGTCTCGCCTTCGGAGCAGACCGGGATCAGGAAATCACTCCTGGGAAAGAACTCCAGATCGCGCCAATCTTCGGACACCGACTGAAAGAACGCATCGGCCCAATAGAAATCCACGTCCTTGAACTTGGCATACCAGCGAACGTAGTCGGTTGTCCGATGTGACGGCGGCTTACCGAAGTTGTCCCGAATGTAGGTCTTGAGAGGAATCACATCGACCAGATCGAACAGGGAGTTGTAGACCTGGACTTCGCAATCCCCGTGATGGGAAACAAGACCTTCCGGAGTCCACGTCGCAAGGGCTCGCCAGGATCGCATCGCATCGACAACGATGACGGGCTGATTCTGCGCCACGAAGCTGGAGACGAAGGCGTCCGGATCCAGGGCCGCTACCCGGGGAAGCGGTTTGTCCATCTGATCCTCCAGATCCTGTCATCGGTGGTCGCCGTCTTGTCTCGGAACCGATCTGCACGGCTCCGGCTGCCGCAGCGTCCGTCGTCGGCGTTGCGCACCCAGATCCCTGGCGGCGTCATGCCGGCTCGGTCTCCAGGATCGAGAACTGCGACTTCCGGGCGACCTCCCGGATCGGCTTGAAGCCGGCCCGCTCCATCAGCGTATTGAACTCCGGCGCCGTGCGCTCCATCCCCCGGAAGAACATCATCATGTGCAGATCGACCAGAAGGTCGTAGGCATTGCACTCATGAGGGTCCTCGCTCAGGAGGCGCTCGACCAGAATCAGCCTCGCGCCGGGCTTCATCGCCTTGCGGCAGCATTGCAGGATCCGGGCGGCATCGTCATCGGGCCAGTCGTGGAGGATCCAGGAGAGAATGTAGGCGTCGCCGCCTTCCGGCACCCATTCGAGAAAGTCGCCCGCAACCATGTCGCACCGGTCTGCAAGGGACGCCTTCGTCAAAGCAGCCGTGGCGGCCGCGATCTGGCCCGGCTGTTCGTAGAGAATGGTACGGAGGTCGCCATGTCTTTCCAGCAGGTCGATCAGGAGTGCCCCGGTTCCGCCCCCCACATCGACCACCGTCTCTCCCCCATCCAATGCGATGGAGTCGGCGATCGCCTCCTGAGGCCGGCCCGGATACCCCACGGCCATGTATTTGTCGAAGATATCCCCATCGCCGGGGTTCCTTTGAAAATGCTCGAAAAACGTGATGCCGTTCGCCTGATCGAACGCCTGGCCGCCGGTCCGGATGGTGTGGTCGAGCGCCCCCGCCGTCGCCCAGATGCTCGGCATCGTCCAGAACCGCGCTGCCCAGTGCAACGACGGCACCGAATCCCGGCGAAGCAGCAGCGATTTGGAATTGTGCTGCAGATGTCCCTCCTTGGTCACCCGGAAGATCCCGAATGCGGAGAGGGTCCGGCAGAGGCGGCGCGTCGCACCCGGGTGAGCGCTGACGGACTGTGCCAATTTCGGGATCGGAACGACGTCACCTTTTCCCAGCGCGTCCGCCAAACCGATGCGGCAGGCGACCCCGATCATCTGCGACACGGACAGGCCCCGCACCATGGCATGAAGGTCGATCGACTCATCCGCTCTGAAATGGTCTTCAGGCATGAAATGACTCCCGATGTGACGTGCCCGGCCAGCCACCGGCAGCGTCGAAGCGCGGCTGCAATGTCGCGACGGATTGAGGATTCGGGGCCTGCCGTCGCCCGCCGACGCAATGTCTCAAGGCGAGGGATCCGGCTCCGAGTGTTGGCGATATCGTCACTGGGCCACCCGTGCGACGTTCCGGTGGCGTCTGGGCACGCGGAGTTCACTCATGATCTGTTGCCCGATCGCTGCCAGAGGCGCCGGGTCGACCATGCCCATATGGTCGCAGACGATCGGGTGGCTGGTGATCGAGCCGGTCAGATAAGGCCCCCAGCTTGACGCTGATGATGCGGCTTCCCCTTCCGCCCGGATGGTCGCCTCGAAGTGGAGTATGTCTCCTATGAAGGCCTCGGGTCTGAATTTTGCCAGCGCCTCGACATTGTTGATCTGGGCCATCTGAATCCTATGGAGCTTCTCTTGATCGAGATAGGCAAGAGGACTGTCAATCGTCTGCAGATAATTCTGGATCTCCGGCCAGATGTCGGTGACACCCTCGGGGATCGGCTTGTCGTAGCCCATGATCTTCAGGGTGAGGCGCTGCACCTCTTGTTCCGCGATCGTTGACCGACCGGTCAGCGGATCATGGGGGTAGCTGTCGAGCAGAACCAGGAGATCGACATCGTGGCCGTCAGCTTGCAGCCGAGTGGCGATCGCGTGTGCCAGATTGCCGCCGAACGAGAAGCCGACGAGCCGGTACGGCCCTGACGGGAAGAGGCGCCGGATCTCCAGGCTGAGATCTTGGGCCATATCCTCCAGACGGCCCTGGAACTCGTCACCCTGGACCAGACCCCGGGCCTGCAGCCCGTAGATCGGAATGTCGGGATCGATGTGCCGGATCAATCCGGAATAACACCAGCTGAGGCCGATCGCCGGGTGGATGCAGAACAGCGGCGGCTGCTCCCCGCTGGTTCGGAGCGGAAGAACCACCCCCAGCGCATCCGTATGAGCGCCGACGCCGAGGCGCTCCGCGACATCCGCCACGGTCGGGGCCTCGAACAGGCTCCGGATTGTCAGGGTCTCGCCGAGGGTGGCACGAATCCGGCCGATCAGCTTCGCCGCGAGCAGCGAATGCCCTCCGAGCGCAAAGAAGCTGTCGTCGATCCCGACATGCTCGACGTCGAGCACCTCGGCAAACAGACGCTTCAGGATTTCCTCCTGGGGCGTTCTCGGGCGCCGGCCCATGGCGCCCGCCGTGTAAATCGGCGCCGGCAGCGCTCTGCGGTCGAGCTTACCGATGACGTTCAGCGGCAGTTCCTGCAGTTCCATGAACGCCGCCGGAACCATATGCTCAGGCAAGCGGGCGGCCGCGTGCGCGCGCAGCTCGGACGGCGTTGTCTCCGATCCGAGTGTCGGCACCACATAGGCGACGAGCCGTTTCTCGCCGGGCCGGTCCTCTCGCGCCACCACGGCGACCTGGGCCACTGCGGGATGCATTCCCAGGACGACCTCGATTTCGCCGGGCTCGATCCGAAAGCCGCGGATCTTGATCTGCTTGTCGGCACGGCCGAGATATTCGATCTCGCCGTCCGGCCGCCAGCGCGCCAGGTCGCCCGTCCGATACATCCTCTCCCCGGCACCTCCGAACGGGCAGGCCACGAAGCGCTCCGCCGTCAGGCCGGGACGGTTCAGATACCCGCGCGCGAGACAGGATCCGGCCGCGTACAGCTCGCCGACCACTCCGATCGGCGTCGGCTGCAGCCTGCGGTCCAGGATGTATATCCGCGTGTTCCAGATCGGGCGGCCGATCGGGATGGCTGCCGGCCACCCGTCGACCTCTCGCGGCAGCGTATGACCCGTGACGACATGGGTCTCCGTCGGCCCGTAGTCGTTGTGAAGGGTGCTGTTCGGGTGCCGGCGGAAGAATGACTGGACCACCTCCCCGCCCGTCAACGCCTCCCCAGCCTGAATGACATCCCGCAACGCCGGAAGGCTTCTTTTCTGCTCGGACAGAGCATCGTAGACGGCCTCGAGCACGAGATTGGGTGCGAACAGTTCCTCGATCTCGTTCTCGTCCAGCCAGGCCGCCATGGCGTCGGGGTTGCGACGGGTTTCGGCATCGAGCACGAAGAGCGTCTTGCCGGTGAACAGCGCCGACAGCAGCTCATGGGCCGAGGCGTCGAAACTCAGAGCCGAAAACTGGGCGACACGCGCCTGCGGTCTCCCGGGGACCACCATGGCGTGCCATGCCATGAGGTTGACCAGAGGCCCTCCCGGCATGGTCACGCCCTTGGGGCGG
>NZ_VCCH02000202.1 GCF_005938675.2 Mycobacterium sp. KBS0706 | reverse complement strand
CCCGGCTGGACGATGCCGCCTGCGACGCCGCGGGCCTGCTGATCACAGTCCGCCCAGTGAACAAGGCGAGCGCCTGCCCAGAATGCGGGTCGACCTGCACGCGGGTCCAAAGCCGGTATCGCCGGCGTCTGGCCGACCTGCCTATGGCCGGCAAACCGGTCCGGCTGGTGGTGCAGGCGCGGCGATTCCACTGCGACGTGGTGCGGTGCGGGCGCCGGATCTTCGCCAAACGGTTCGACGCGGCCGTGCTGGCGCCATGGGGGCGACGGACCGCCCGACTCGATAACATCATTCGCCATCTTGGGCTCGCCCTGGGTGGCCGGCCGGCGGCGAGCCTGGCGCAAAGGCTGAGGCTGCCGGCACGCTGCTGCGCCTCGTGCGCCGGTACGGCGGCTCACGCTTCATCCCTCCGACCGTGATCGGGATCGACGACTGGGCGTGGCGGCGCAACCAGTGCTACGGGACCATCATCTGCGACCTGGAGCCGCGCAAGACCATTGCACTTTTGCCTGACCGCGAGTCGGCGACGGCACAGGCCTGGCTCTCGGACCAGCCGCAGATCGCCGTCGTCGCCCGCGACCGCGGAGGTGGTTACGCCGTGGCGGCGGCCAAGGCGCTGCCGCAGGCCACCCAGGTCGCCGACCGCTGATCTAGCCGCGCCTCGCCGCAGGCTCGTATGCAAAAGGGGATATGTCATGATCCGCGGGCGGGAGCATTGAGCGAGCAAGGCCGTGACCCGAGGAGAGCGAGTAGGAAATCAGCGATTGCCTTGCCGGACGTCTGCGTGCATCGTCGTGGCCATCGCGGACGACCTTTTCGCTGTCGCATCGAGGGCAGTAAACACCCTCCAGCCCCGGTGCTGCTGGACCAGAGCGAAATATTTGCCGCCGCCGACCACCCAGGATCCCGAAAAGAGCCGCCTGCGATTGTCAATCATGGGCCCTTAGTGCTGGCGATCTGAGACAGCGGCTCGCCTTGATACTCTCCGGTCAGCGTGCCCAGGAACTCGATGATCAGGTAGTGGTCTTCCTGCGGCATGGTGCGACCGAGCTGGGCCTGGGCCATGATCGCGACGGCGGCGTCAAGCGTGTCGGCGCTGCCGTCGTGGAAATAGGGCGCCGTCACCGCGACGTTGCGCAGGCTGGGCACACGGAACACCCGGCGGTCCGCCTCGCGGCCGGTGACGGCGAAGCGGCCCTGATCGGCAACGTCGTCATCCGACCGGCCCGAGAACGGGTCAGAGAAGATGCCGAATTTCTGGAACAGGTTGCCACCGACGTTGCCGCCCTGGTGGCAGGCGACGCAGCCATAGGCCTTGAACAGCTCGTAGCCGCGCTTTTCGTCGGTGGTGATGGCCGTGGCGTCGCCGCGCAGATAGCGGTCGAACCGGGAATTGGGCGTCGACAGCGACCGTTGGAAGGTGGCGAGCGCGTCCAGCACGGCTTCGCGGCTCGGCCCGTCGCCATAGGCCGATTCGAAGGCGCTCCGGATGTCTGCGTCCCGGTTCAGCTTCGCCAGCACGTCAGCCCAGCGCGCGTTCATCACCTGCGGTTGCAGCAGCACCGCCTCATTGTGGTCCTCAAGCGACCTAAAGTTGCCGCGCCAGTTCAGGCGGAAATTGCCGGCGATGTTGAAGATGGTCGGCGTGTTGAAGGGCAGCAGCTGCCCGTTGGCGCCCTTGGAATGGGCGAGGCCGTCGGCCCCGCCGCGGTTGAATTCGTGGCAGGAGGCGCAGGACCGGACATCGCCACCGGACAGCCGAACGTCCGAGAACAACACCTTGCCGAGCGCGACCTTCGCTGGGTCCAGGCCCCGGTCCGGCTCCACCGGCGTGATTGGCTCCTCCCGAGTGGGGTCGATCCCCTGCCCCAGCGCCGCGCCGAAGACCAGGACCGCGAAGCCGGCGGCCACGCTCCATGCCATCCCGCGTGCGAAGACGGTCATCATAGCTCGATTTTCCGATGCAGCACCTTCGCCACTCCCGGGCGCAACGGCTCGCCCCGGACGCCTTCTCTTCGAACATCTCAACGCATCCTGCCGCACGCGGCTCGTCCTTCTGCGACGCTCCTCAGTCGAGACGCGGGTGTAGCTGACGAGCCCCCTCCGGCCGATCCGACGCTCTGTGCATTTTGGGTGACTCGGGCTCTGAGACGTCACAAAAATCCGCCACCCAGTCCAATGCTACAGAATTTGGCCCTGGAATGTGTAACAGCGCTGGGATGTTAGGTCGTGTGGACGGATTTGACCAAGATGAGGCCACCGACGAGAGCAACTAAGGAAGCGAAGTTTCGCTTGGTCTTCTCGCAGCGTAGGGCGATGCGTTTGAAGCGCTTGAGCTTGCCGACGCCCTGCTCGATCCGGGCGCGGCCTCTGTAGACGGCCCTGGCGAAGAAGGCGGGCCGGTTGTTTTCGTTGGTCTTGTGCGGGATGACGGGGATGATGCCGCGCTCGCGTGCAGCTTGGCGGTTGGCACGGCTGGCATAGCCCTTGTCGCCGACGGCCACCCGGGGGTCGATGTCGGGGCCGAGGTCGAGCAGGATAGGAAAGTGCGGCGCGTCGGCTTTCTCGCCGCCGGTCAGATCGAAGGCGATCGGATGGCCGTCGAAATCGGTCTTCAGATGGATCTTGGTGGGGAAGCCGCCGCGGAGCGGCCGAGCGCCTGGTCCTTCTGCCCCCTTTTGCCCCCGCTGCCGAGACATGCGCGCGGACGATGGTGCTGTCGAACATCTGTACCAGATGCGCCGAGGCGGAGAGGGCCGCGAGGTGGTCGAAGAAGAGCTCGAACGTCCCCGCCTTGCTCAATCGGTCGAACCGCTTCCACACGCTGTTCCATTTGCCGAAGCGCTCCGGCAGCGTCCGCCAGGTGATTTTGTGGACCGAGAAGTGGTGCAGAGCCTCCAGGAACAACCGGTCATCCCGGCCCTTCGCCCCGCGCCGCGGCAGCAACGCCCGGAACACCTCCAGCGCCACCGCCCAATCCGTCTCCACCATCCTCGTCGACATCGCCGACCTCCAAATCAGTGGGCAATCCGGGATTGAGGTTCCCTATGATTCGATCGCTCCTGAGGTTCAATCTTCCGGAGGATCAGGAGAACCTGTTTGCCCAGAACGAAGGGGAGAACCAGCAGAGGTTCTCGTCCGAGGAAGCTGAATCCGGTCAGCAGACGAGGGCCGCCGAGCAGCCCGACCAGGCGATCGCCGCAGAGATGGAGGCACAGCTTGGGAAGGGCGGTGAGATCGCGTCGCCGCCGCCCCCGGCCAGCGCGGGCCCGGGCCTGCTCTTGGAGAACAAGCTGCTGCAGTGCCTGCGCTGCGGCGCCGGGGACGGGAGGCTGGTGTTCGCGCCGGAGGCGACGGACCTGGGGCGGTTCGAGGACTATGCCCGGATGCTGTATCCGACCTTCGCCGAACTCGATGTGCCGACCTGGATCATCGGCCCTGACCTGGCCGGGGGACCACCGGAGACGCGGCCGGCGGAGATCATGTAGGTGTGGCCGGTGCGGGGGCCGATCCGGCGGCTGAGCCCGGCCCTGTTTAACCCGGAGCTGGACGCGCTGCAGGAGGGGCATTGCCGCCCGCACCGGGCGGAACGGCGGCGCCGGGTGGGCGCAGCCCGCAAGGGGCAGCGCGCGGCGGGGTGACCAGCGTTCACCGACCCAAGCCCCGGACCTCGCAGCCCGGGTGGCCGAGGGATCGAGGTCATGCATTCCGGTCGTGCATTGAACCATACCAAAGCAGGGGCTCGCGATCTCGGCCGCTCCCGGTATCTTGATCCTGGCCCCGCTTGGCGATCCGCAACCGCAAGCAAGTCCGCTCGCCAGCCGGCCCGGGAAGCCTCCAGCCCGGGCCGGTCCAACCTCTGTTCGGGATTCGACGTTACGAGGACCGATATGCGGCAACCGGCGGCGTTTAACACCCAATGGGGCGACGGCAGGACGCCGGCGAATAGGGCGGGCCGCACCGGGCATCAGCAGTCCGCCGTCTCGCCGATCCGGGTTACCCATCAGGTCCTGACGGGCCTGACCCGTTAGACTGCATCAACCCACCGGACAGCATCCTTGCGTCCGCGGCTTATGCCTCCGGACGCAAGGTGGCGGATGTCAGCCTCGGCGAGGCGGACGGGTGGTCAGCCAAGCCCGGGCACTTCGTTTGGATCAATCTGACGCAATTGTCCATCGAGCAGATCGACAGGCTGAAGACGCAGTTCGGACTGCACGACATCGCCATCACCGCGTCCAGGGGGCGCGGCCAATCACGGCCCAAGCTGGAGACCTTTGGCGACGCCCTGCTCATCACGCTGCACGAACCCCGCCGTCAGGCCGGCGGCACCACGTTTGACGAGACGCAGGTCTTCGCCGGCAAGGGTTACGTCATCACGCTGCGGCACGGCCCCTCCCAACCGTATCGTGAAGTGCGCGCGCGCTGCGAGGCCAAGCCGCTCCTGCTGGAGAATGGCAAGGATTTCGTCCATCATGCGATCCTTGAATCCGTCCTCGAGAGCTTCGAACCTGAGTTCCGGTGCTTCGAAGAGGAGATTGCCGCCCTCGAACAGCGCATCCTGCAGCGCGATCTGCACCTCGCCGACTTCGAGGGCATCTACGAATTGCGCGACGGGCTGCGTCGCACCCACGCCGCGATCACGTCGATGGCCGAGATCTGCGGCAAGCTGGATCGACTGGATTTTCCGTTCATCGACGACAAGATGCGGCCGTACTTCCGGGATCTGGAGGCCCATGTCAGCCATCAGCTCGCCAGCCTGACCGGGCACAACGAGCGGGCAAGCCAGGCCCTGGAGCTGGGCTTCCTGCTGGAAGCGTCACGGCAGAACGTCGTGCAACGGAGGTTCGCCGCCTGGGCCGCCATTCTCGGGTTCCCGACAGCGATCGTCGGCATCTACGGCATGAACTTCCAGGACATGCCCGAGCTCAGCTGGCGCTACGGCTATTTCGTCGTCCTGGCCGTCAATCTCGGCGGCTGCGCCACGCTGTCTTCAGGCGAACAGGCTGGCTGTGAATTATGGAGCTGAGATCCCTGGCATTGGCCTTGATTGCGGTGGTATTGGCGTTTCTGTTCTCAATGATGGACCAGGTCACTGCCAGTTTCGTCGCCTCTCTGTTCTGAGGCGATCACCGGCACTCCAACGCCAGCAGGCCAAGCGGCGACGTGGCGTCGGGAGCCAGAGCCATGGCCAGATCTGGGTGACGGGGGATCAAGCAACGGCCAGTCTTGCGGTACGCGTGATCCGTTGGCCGCCTGTCGTCGCTGACGATGAGGCTTCAGAATTAGGTGTCCACCTATTTTAGGTGGACACCTGATTGAGGAGTGGGCGGTGTCGACGGGATTGGCGCGGCGGCGTTGGAGCCGGGACGAGAAGG
>NZ_VCCH02000201.1 GCF_005938675.2 Mycobacterium sp. KBS0706 | reverse complement strand
GCCGAGCTCGCCGGAGCTGCAGCTCGGCGTGCTCGGCAGTTGCCTGACCCACACCTTCCTGATCCAGGCGGCGGCGCTGGGCGTGCCGCTCGACTCGCTGGAGCTCGAGGTGACCGGCACGATCGACCCGCGCGCCGGCTCCCCCGGCTTCGAGGCGGTGCCGATCTATCCGCACGGCATTCGCTATGCGGTGTCGATCGCCTCCCCTGCCGCGCCTTCCGAGATCGAGGCGCTGCAGCAGGCGGTGGAGCGGAACTGCCCGATCCTGAACCTGCTGCGCCAGCCGCAGGCGATCGCCGGCGAGATCCGGCTGATCCAGACCGCGACCGCCGTGGCGGCGGAATGACGTCGCGAGGAGGAGGACATCCCATGGCGATCAACTTCGCCGGCTCCACCGACTAGCTGCTGGAGGCGATCACCACCGGCAAGGCCGATGCCGACCACTACAGTTTGGGGCCGAGATGAACGCCCATCAGGGCCTCAGCGACTTCCCGCCGCCCCTGCGTGAGCTTGCGGAGCACACGGGGCACAAGGTCGGTGGCGGTGAAGCGCGGGCCAGTCTTCGTGCGGACGCGCCGGCCGAGCCAGGCAACCGCTCCGGCGAACCGCAAAGGCATGGCGAGACGGGGGTGACGGATCTGGACCATCCGACGCCAGTGCTGGCCTCTCGGCACGAGACGCCGGCACAGACCATCTGGGATCGGCACTTCGAACAGCTCGCGCAAGGTCAGCAGCTGCGTTTCGAACGCGTTCCGCTGCAGCCGGCCTCGCATGACCTGGGCAAGGCGGAGCCAGTCGATGCCCTGTGGCATCTGCGCGAGTTGGGCGAGATCGTGGAGATGACGCAGATCGAGGGTTCCCCGCCAATAGTCTCCCTCCTTGATCTGGTCGTGCACGATCAGGTTCAGCGCTCGGAGAGTCGACGACGGCAGCCGGGCCCGGGCGGCATCATACGTGGCGGGCGAGAAATTCGCGGCGTCCATGATGGATGAGCCGTACGCAGCGGAGACGGCTCCACCGCCATGCAGCTCGAGCATCCCTGCATCCTGCGGGCGCCAGACCCCGTGCTGCCCTTCTGCGGCGAGATAGCCCAGCTCAGCGAGAACGACATCTGCGATCGGCTTCTCGGCTTCCTCGACCAGCAGGTCCAGATCACTCATCATCCGGGCGCCGAGGTCTCGCTCAACCGCCGTAAAGATGATCCCCGCCCCCTTCAACAGGATCGGTTGAATGCCCGATCGGTTCAGGGCGGCAATCACCTCGACCAACTGGCCCCGCAGGAGGAGATTGCGCTGCCGGTTGCGTTCATGAATGAACGCAAGATAGTCGCCCGCGTCGGCAGGCAATGCCGGAAGCCCCCCACAATCGCGGAGGGCGACGAACAACGCCGGCGTCATCCAGGAGCGGTTGGCGACTTCGAACACCGAGAACCAGTCCGCGTCGACTGGCGGCGCTCCACGCAGGGCCGAGATCAGCGATTCCAGGGGTGTCCTGCTCATAGACATGTCCGCCGCAGCTCGTCTACCGCCTCGTCGAGATCCGCATATGTCAAGGTGAAACAGTCGGCGCCGGCCATCGCCGCGGCCAGCTTGCCGAACGCAGATGCGGAAAGCCGCTGCCCGGGTGCTGTCGCCTCAGCCAGCAGGGCTCGGATCGCCTCGATCCGGTCCATAGGCGTCAGCACGGCCGGCCCATGGGGCTGCCTGCGAAGCAGCACCACCCATCCGAGGGGCAGCGGCTCCGTCACCGGCGGGGCCGCGGGCGGCAGATAACGGACAGCCTGGTTGTCGGACCGGCGATGGAACCGCAGATCTTGCAGATCCGGCCTGATCCCCAACACCAGGGGCCAAGCGCCCGATTTGACTGACGCAGCGAAAGGCACTCCCATCACCTTGCCGGTCGGCGTCAGCAGGGCGATGTCGTCGCCAGCGTAGTCGAAGCCTCGATGCGCCAGAGCCACGGTCAGCGTCGTCTTGCCGGCGCCCGGTTCGCCACACAGGAGCAGCATTCGCCGATCATGCGCCAATGAAGCGGCATGGATCGCGACCGAATAGTCGGCGTAAGCCAGGACGTCTTCTGTCAGCTGAGCCTTCAGGCCCGGCAGGATTTCGTTCAAGGCGTAGGCCCCGATCTCTCTTCCGCCGGCCCGCAGGCGAAACAGATCTCCCTCCGCCTCGATCGACAACGAGAGAGTGACGGGGGAGCCTCCCACCTCGCGCGCGCCTCCAGCTTGCAGATGGGCAAAAACCGGGGCTGCGAGGCGAGCCAGTGTATCGTTTGCATACCGGATTTCGATCGACAGGCCGACGAGACGAAGGAGTTGTTGCCGATTGTCCGGCTCGGACACCATGGACGCGGTGACATGTTCTTCGGCAACGATGAGACCGAGCCGTCGCCAGTCGGACAATATACTCCGCACATAGCCTTCGGCGGCCTCCGCGGGAACGCCGAGGTCCACCAGCCTGCCCGCGGCGACTGCCAGCGGATCACCTTCTTCAAGACGACACCATATATAGGCCGCCATGTCGTTCAGCTCGAAGATCTCCTGCCGCGCCTCGCTGAACAGGAGCTTGCGCGCATCCATGACAGCAAAAGCCGTTCCCGCTGCGATCACGGAATTCGCCGGCACGGCGTCGCTTCCGACGAACATGTCCGCTGATACCCCCCGCTTTGATTGGCCTTCAGAAAGGCTGCCGCTCCGATGGGCCATGTCAGGCCTGAAGAGGACCCGACATGGCCCGACGAATCACGGCACGGTCATTATCACTTCGGTTTCTTGCCGCCCGATTTCGCGATCGCCTCTGACGTCATGCTGGTCGACAGGAGCATCGTGACCGCGGGCGGAGTGATGACGGCGAAGCGGCCGCATGTGGCGAGGAAGGCGCGCCGATCCGACGCATCGATCGGCGAGTTTTTTTCAGGAAATTCTGCCATGATTGTCAGGTCCCCTTCTTGTGAACATAAAATTACACGCAATATCAGCCTATGAGCAGGACCGACTGACGAACAATTCAGCCCTTCTGTGGTGGCCGCGATCGGGGTCTTTTTTTTGGTAGAGCATCTCTAAGGCGAAAGGCGTAAAGCGAGCTTTCTGGTTGATCATCTCGGGGCGGCAGCTACCAATTTCAGGTGCCCCCGCTTCGAGACGACCGTGAAATCGTGCGAGGCTTTGCGAAGCACTCGGCTCATATGATCCGAGCGGAGTGGAGGCTGCCCGTCCATCATCGGCGTCGCGGGTGGACTGCCGCGCAGCCTTGGCCGGCTGGACAGGTCGCTTGGGCGGAGCCAAGATGAAACGAGACCAGTCGATCGAGCGACTCATCCGCAGGATCAATGGCAGTCGCTTCGCTACCGCAAATGGCCAGCTTTGGAGCAAGAATTTACTCAGTGTAGAATAAATTTCGTAGTGGATCGAATGCAGTAAGGGGCATTCCCCAATTCGAAATTGGCGCGAGAATTCGACAGGTATTCCGAAATCGTCACCATGACGACCGTCCTCATCATCTGGGCCATTCTCGGTCCGTCCATCGGGCTGCTGGCTGGCTGCCTCCTCAACGCCGGCGCATTCGGCGACGAGCGGCTGAAGGAACGCGCGGGTGCGGACCGCTGGAAGAATCGGAGGGGGCATCACCGCCATAGCTAACCGTCCGGTTCGGGCTTGAGCCCCGATTCCGATTGGCCAAGCGCGAGCAGGAGAAGAGCTGATGTGCGGCATTGTCGGCATCGTCGGGACGCAGCCGGTCGCGTCTCGCCTGGTCGAGGCGCTGAAGCGCCTGGAATATCGCGGCTATGACTCGGCCGGCATCGCCACCCTGGTCGGCGGCCGGATCGAGCGCCGCCGCGCCGAGGGCAAGCTGATCAACCTCGAGACCCGACTGGGCGAGGCGCCGGTCGACGGCACCATCGGCATCGGCCACACCCGCTGGGCCACCCATGGCCGGCCGAGCGAGACCAACGCCCACCCGCATGCGACCGACCGGGTCGCGATCGTGCACAACGGCATCATCGAGAACTTCCGCGAGCTGCGTCGCGAGCTGGAAGGGCTCGGCCACGTCTTCGCCACCGAAACCGATTCCGAGATCGTCGCCCATCTGGTCAGCCACTATCTCGACCGGCAGATGGAACCGCGCGAGGCCAGCGCCGCGGCGCTGAAGCGGCTGGAGGGCGCCTTCGCCCTGGCCTTCCTGTTCACCGGCGAGGAGGACCTGCTGGTCGTCGCCCGGCGCGGCTCGCCCCTGGCCATCGGCTTCGGCGACGGCGAGATGTATGTCGGCTCCGACGCGCTGGCGATCGGCGCCTGGACCGACCGGATCTGCTATCTCGACGAGGGCGACTGGGCGGTGATCGCCCGCTCCGGCGTCGAGATCTACGACGCCCAGGACCAGTCGGTCGCCCGGCCGGTGAAGCCGATCGCCCAGACCGGGGCCCTGATCGGCAAGGGCGATTTCCGGCACTACATGCTGAAGGAGATCTACGAGCAGCCGGCGGTGGTGGGCGACACGCTGCGCACCATGCTGGACCCGGCGACCCGGGCGATCGTGCTGCCCACTCTGCCCTTCGACTTCGCCGACGTGCCGCGTGCCACCATCGTCGCCTGCGGCACGGCCTTCTATGCCGGCATGGTGGCGAAATACTGGTTCGAGACCGTGGCCCGGCTGCCGGTCGAGATCGACATCGCCTCGGAGTTCCGCTACCGCGAGGCGCCGCTGCCCGAGGGCGGCCTGGCCATCTTCGTCTCCCAGTCGGGCGAGACCGCGGACACGCTGGCGGCGCTGCGCTACGCCCGGTCGCAGGGCCAGCGCATCCTGTCGATCGTCAACGTGCCGGACAGCTCGATCGCGCGCGAGAGCGACGCGGTGATCCAGACCCTGGCGGGGCCGGAGATCGGCGTCGCCTCGACCAAGGCCTTCACCACCCAGCTGACGGTGCTGGCCTGCCTGGCCGTCGCCGCGGCGCGGGCGCGCGGCGCCATCGACGCCAGGCGGGAGGCCGAGCTGTCGACGGCGCTGACCGAAGTGCCGAGCCGCCTGGCCGATGTGCTGAACCATGACGCCACGATCCGCGACCTGAGCCACCAGGTGGCGCTGGCGCGCGACGTGCTCTATCTCGGCCGCGGCCTGTCCTACCCGCTGGCGCTGGAGGGCGCGCTCAAGCTGAAGGAGATCAGCTACATCCACGCCGAGGGCTATGCCGCCGGCGAGATGAAGCATGGGCCGATCGCGCTGATCGACGACAAGGTGCCGGTGATCGTGCTGGCACCGCGCGACCCGGTGTTCGACAAGACCGTGTCGAACGTGCAGGAGGTGATGGCCCGCGGCGGCAAGGTGATCTTCTTCTCCGACCGCGACGGCATCGAGAAGCTCGGGCCGGGCCCGGTGGCGGCGATCGACCTGCCGGGCGTCGACCCCTTCGTGGCGCCGATCCTCTACGCCGTGCCGGTGCAACTCCTGGCCTATCACACCGCTGTGGCCAAGGGCACCGATGTCGACCAGCCCCGCAACCTGGCCAAGAGCGTCAC
>NZ_VCCH02000200.1 GCF_005938675.2 Mycobacterium sp. KBS0706 | reverse complement strand
AAGCTATCGCAAAGCGACCTGTGTCAGCCCGGAAGACCGGCGATGGCAGCCAGCGCCGGCAGGTCGAGATGCCGTTCCAGATGGTTGGCCAGCCCGTCCAGCGTGGCATCGACCGTGGCGTCATAGGCCAGGCCATCCGCGGCGCGCGGCTTGAGCCCGGCCAGGAAGGCGGCGCGGAAGCCGTCGGCCGCGAACAGGCCGTGGACGTAGCAGCCGGCAACGCGGCCGTCCGGAGACATGGCGCCGTCCGGGCGGCCGTCCAGGTCGAGCAGCGGACGGACCAAAGCCGGCCCCTCGGTGCGGCCGACATGCATCTCATAGCCGCGGATCGCGGTGCCGGTCGGCCGGTGCGTGCCGGCGACGGCGACCAGGCTCTTGTCCGGCGTCATCACCGTCTCGAGGTCGAGCAGCCCGAGCCCGTCAGCCGAGCCCGGCGCGCCGTCGATGCCGTCCGGGTCGTGCAGCCGCCGGCCCAGCATCTGGAAGCCGGCGCAGAGGCCCAGCACCCTGCCGCCGCGCCGGACATGCGCGGCGAGGTCAATGTCCCAGCCCTGGGCGCGCAGGAAGGCGAGGTCGCCGATGGTCGATTTCGACCCCGGCAGCAGCACCAGGTCGGCATCGCCCGGCAGGGCCTCGCCGGGCGGCACCATGCGCACCGCCACATCCGGCTCCAGCCGCAGCGGATCGAGATCGTCGAAATTGGCGATGCGCGACAGCACCGGCACGGCGACGGTGATCGCCCGGCCGCGCGGCGTCTCGATCTCGGCCAGGGCGTTGGCGTCCTCGGCCGGCAGCCGGGCGGCCTGGGGCCAATGCGGCACGATGCCGAGGCCGCGCCAGCCGGTGCGATCCTCGACGATCCGCACGCCGTCGGCGAACAGCGCCGCGTCGCCGCGGAAGCGGTTGATGATGAAGCCCTGGATCCGCGCGGCCTCTTCCGACGCGATCACCGTATGGGTGCCGACCAGGCTGGCGATGACGCCGCCGCGATGGATGTCGGCGACCAGCACCACCGGCAGGTCGGCGGCCTCGGCAAAGCCCATATTGGCGATGTCGCCGGCGCGCAGGTTGACCTCGGCCGGGCTGCCGGCGCCCTCGACCAGCACCAGGTCGGCCTCGGCCGACAGGCGGGCGAAGCTGTCCAGCACAGCCGCCAGCAGCTGCGGCTTGCGGCCGGCATAGTCACGGGCCTTCAGCGTGGCGATGCGGCGGCCCTGGACGATCACCTGGGCGCCGGTCTCGGTCTCCGGCTTCAGCAGCACCGGGTTCATGTGCACGGTCGGATCGACGCCGCAGGCCCGCGCCTGCAGCGCCTGGGCCCGGCCGATCTCGCCGCCATCGGCGGTCACCGCGGCGTTGTTCGACATGTTCTGCGGCTTGAACGGCCGCACCCGCAGGCCGCGCCGGGCGAACACCCGGCACAGCCCGGCGACGACCAGCGACTTGCCGACATCGGAGCCGGTGCCCTGGATCATCAGGGCGGGAGGCTTACTCTGCGGCACGGCCGGTAATCCCCCTCACCCGAAATCGCTGCGCGATTTCGACCTCTCTCCAAGGAGAGGTGAAATGGGCTCGGCTCAGAAACCCCTCTCCTCGGGGAGAGGGAGGGGCCCGGCGCCGCGGGCGACGGGAGGGTGAGGGGGAAGCCCTCATCAGAACTCGATCCCGGCCTGCGCCTTCACGCCGTCGCGGAACGGGTGCTTGATCAGGGTCATCTCGGTGACCAGGTCGGCGATCTCGATCAGCTCGTCCTTGGCGTTGCGGCCGGTGACGATGACATGGGTGTCCGCCGGCTTCTCGTCGCGCAGGAAAGCCACCACCTCCTCGATCGGCAGATAGTCGTAGCGCAGCACGATGTTCAGCTCGTCCAGCAGCACCAGGCGATAGGAGGGGTCGCGGATCATCGCCTTGGCGGCGTCCCAGGCGGCACGGGCGGCGGCGATGTCGCGCTCGCGGTCCTGCGTCTCCCAGGTGAACCCCTCGCCCATCGCGGCGATGGTCACGAGATCCGGGAACCGCTCCAGCACATGGCGCTCGCCGGTGTCCCAGCTGCCCTTGACGAACTGGACCACGCCGGTGCGGAAGCCGTGGCCGATCGAGCGCAGCACCATGCCGAAGGCCGCCGTCGACTTGCCCTTGCCCTTGCCGGTGTGGACGATCAGCAGGCCCTTCTCGATGGTCTTGCCGGCCAGCATCCGGTCGCGCACCGCCTTCTTCTTCGCCATCTTCTCGGCGTGGCGGGCGTTGATCTCGTCCTCGGTCATGCCCTCGGTGTTCATGAGTGGGACTCCTTCGTCATCAGGTCGAGCTCATGGGTGACGGCATTGGCGCGCGGCTGCCACAGGCCGCGGTCCAGCGCCTCCTGCAGCCGCTCGGCGATCTCGCGCGCCGCCGCCGGGTTAGCCTGCTCCAGGAAGGCCCGCACCTCGGGGTCGCCGAGCATCGCATCGTAGACCAGGTCGAACTGGTGGTCGGCGACGGCGTCGGTGGTGGCGGCGAAGGCGAACAGATAGTCCACCGTCGCCGCCATCTCGAAGGCGCCCTTGTAGCCGTGGCGCATCACGCCGCGGATCCATTTCGGGTTCACCACCCGGGCACGGACCACGCGGGCGATCTCCTCGCGCAGGGTGCGGATCACCGGCCGCTCGGGGCGCGAATGGTCGTTGTGCCAGACCGCCGGCCGGCTGCCGGACAGGTGGTGGATCGCCGCCGCCAGCCCGCCCTCGAACTGGTAGTAGTCGTCGGAATCGAGCAGGTCGTGCTCGCGGTTGTCCTGGTTGTGGACGACGGCCTCGACCTTCTCCAGCCGGCGGGCGAACAGGTCGTGCGCCGCGGCGCCCTCGGCGCCGTCGCCATAGGCCCAGCCGCCCCATTCCAGATAGACGCGGCCGAGATCGGCCTCGTCGCGCCACAGCCTCTCGTCGATCATCGCCTGCAGCCCGGCGCCATAGGCCCCGGGCTTGGAGCCGAACACCCGGAAACCGGCGCGGCGCCGGGCCTCGGCCTCTTCCATCCCGCCCGCGACCTGCGCCGCCGTCTCGGCCCGCACCCGGGCGGCCAGAGGGTTCGCATCCTCCGGCTCGTCCAGCGCGGCGACGGCGCGGACGGCGCTGTCGAACAGGTCGATCTGGCTGGGGAACGCGTCGCGGAAGAAGCCGGAGACGCGCAGGGTGACATCGACCCGCGGCCGGCCCAGCACGCTTTCCGGCATCACCTCGAAGCCGGTGACGCGGCGGGACGCCGGGTCCCAGCGCGGCTGCACGCCGAGCAGCGCCAGGGCCTGGGCGATGTCGTCGCCACCGGTGCGCATGTTGCTGGTGCCCCAGGCGCTGAGCGCCATCGAGCGCGGCCAGTCGCCATGCTCCTGCCGGTGCCGCTCGACCAGCAGCGAGGCCGATTTCCAGCCGAGATGCCAGGCGGCCGGGGTCGGCACCGTGCGGCTGTCGACCGAATAGAAGTTGCGCCCCGTGGGCAGCACGTCCAGCCGGCCGCGGGTCGGCGCGCCGGAGGAGCCGGGCGGCACGAAGCGGCCGGCCAGCCCCCGCAGCAGCCCGTCGATCTCGGCGGCGCCGGAGCGGTCGACCGAGGGGGCGACCGTGGCCGCGATCTCCGCCAGCACGGCGGCGGTGGCGGTCCAGGCAGGGTCCGGCACTCGGGTGCCGGCGACCAGATCCCGCGCGACTGCCTCCAGCCGCTCGACCGTGTCGCCATGGCTGCGCCAGCCCGTCTCCGGCCCCAGCACAGCGGGCCGCGGTCCGCCCCAGGCATCGCCGAAGCGGCAGTCGAGCGGGTCGAAGCCGAGGCCGAGATCATTTGCCAGGGCGCGGATCAGCGAGGCGTCGCCGCCCTGCCCGGCCCCGCGCGGCACCCGGGTCAGCGCCACCAGCAGGTCGGTGCGCTGGTCGCCCTCGGGCGAGCGGCCGAAGATGTGCAGCCCGTCGCGGATCTGCATCTCCTTCAGCTCGCAGAGATGGTTGTCGATCTGCGCCAGAGCGGAGTCGGAATCGGCATCCGCCGCCACGCCGCAATCGCGGTCCAGCCCGGTCGACCGGGCGAGGTCGAGGATGCGGTCGCGCAGATGCTTGAGCCGGCGCGGGTCCATGCCCGCGGCCTCGTAATACTCATCGACCAGCGCCTCCAGGTCCTTCAGCGGGCCATAGCTCTCGGCCCGGGTCAGCGGCGGCGTCAGGTGGTCGATGATCACGGCGGCGGCGCGGCGCTTGGCCTGGGTGCCCTCGCCCGGATCGTTGACAATGAAGGGATAGAGATGCGGGACCGGGCCGAAGGCGGCCTCCGGGAAGCAGTCCTGCGACAGCGCCAGCGCCTTGCCCGGCAGCCATTCCAGATTGCCGTGCTTGCCCATATGGACGACGGCCTGGGCGCCGAAGCCCTGCCGAAGCCAGGCATAGAAGGCCAGGTAGCCATGTGGCGGCACCAGGTCGGGGTCGTGATAGGTTGCCTCCGGGTCGATGTTGTAGCCGCGCGCCGGCTGCACGCCGATGACGACATGGCCGAAGCGATGCACCGCCAGGCGGAAGCTGCTGCCCTCGATGAAGGGATCGGCTTCGGGCACGCCCCAGCGGTTGGTCACGGCGGTCCGGACGGCCTCGGGCAGGCTGTCGAAGTAGGTCCGGTACTCGGCCAGCGGATAGGACACGCCGCCGGTACGGCCGGCCCGGTCCGCCAGCGCGTTGGTCGGGCCGGCGGAGACCCGGGCCATCAGCGCGGCGGCATCGGCCGGAACGTCCTCGACCCGGCAGCCGGCTTCGGCCAGGGCGCGCAGCACCTCGACCGTCCCGGCCGGGGTGTCGAGGCCGACGCCGTTGCCGAGGCGGCCATCGCGGTTCGGGTAGTTGGCCAGCACGAGCGCGACCTTGCGCCCGCCTGCTGGTGTCCGGCGCAGCCCGGCCCAGGCGGCGGCGAGGTCGGCGACAAAGCCGATCCGATCGGGCACCGGGCGGTAGGACACCACGGTGCATTCGGTCAGCGGATCCCAGCGCGCCTCGGACTTGAACGACACGGCGCGGGTCAGGACGCGGCCGTCGATCTCGGTCAGGGCCACGTTCATCGCCAGATCCTGGGCCGACAGGCCGCGCGTGCCCTCGCGCCACGCCGCCTCGGCGCCGCCGGCGAACACCAGCTGCAGGACAGGGCAGTCCGCCGCGTCGAACGGCGTCGGCTGGGCCGGGCCGCCGGGGCTGGAGACGGCGAAGCTGGTGGCGTTGAGGATCACCGCCGGCTGGTGGCGGGCGAAAGCGTCGGCCACCAGCTCGGCCGAGACCGCGTCCTTGAGGCTGGAGACGAAGATGGGCAGCGGGTTCAGCCCGCGCTCGCGCAGCGCCGCCACCAGCGCATCGACCGGCGCCAGGTTCCCGGCCTGCACGAGGGCACGGTAGAAGACGAGGCCGATGACGGGGGCGGTGGTGGTGTCCCCGTCTTCTTCCCCGACGCCTTCCTTTTGAGTCCCCCCTCCCCTCGCGGGAGGGGGTAGGGGGAGGGGGTTGTCGATCGAAGGATTCGGTGTCCCTTTTCGGCCCTCGGGTTTCGGCCCTTGCGGCTCGAACCCCCTCCCCCTACCCCC
>NZ_VCCH02000020.1 GCF_005938675.2 Mycobacterium sp. KBS0706 | reverse complement strand
GTCAGGTGGCTCGGATGGGTGAAGCCGCAGGCGGCGGCAATCTCGGCCAGCGGCCGGTCGCTCCCGGCCAGCAGCCTGCGGGCGCGGTCCAGTCGCCGGGCCAGCACATAGGCGTGCGGCGGCAGCCCGACCGAGGCGCGGAACATCCGGGCGAAGTGGAACTCCGACTGCCCCGCCGCCGCGGCCAGCCGGCCCAGCGTCAACGGCTCGTCCAGCGCCGCCTCGATCAGCTCCAGCACCCGGCGGCGGATATGCGGCGCCAAGCCGCCGTCGAGGGCGGGTGAGGGGCGGCGGCGCAGCCTGCGGCCGGCCAGATGGGCCAGGAGTTCGTGCCCGCTCTGGGTCGCCGCCAGCCGGGAGGCCGCGTCGCCCCAGTCCAGCCGGATCAGCCCGGCCATCAGCCGGGCCGCATCCGGGTCGTCGAAGAAGGTGTCGTCCGGCAGCGTGGTCTCGCGGATGTCGGCATCATGCGCAGCGGCGCCGGCTGCGGCCAGGGCGCCGCGGTCGAAATAGAAATGCAGGAAGCGCATCGGCCGGGTCAGGATCCAGTGCGATTCATGCTCGGCCGGCAGCAGGCAGAACCGGCCGGGCCCGCCGATCCGCCCGGGAAAGCCGATGCGCCGGGTGCCCTCGCCGCCCTCCAGATACAGGCTCAGCGTGTGGTGGCCGGGGGCGTGGTAGCCGGTGGTGTCATGGGCGTTCCACCACTCGGCCAGGGTGAAGCCGTCGCCGATCTCGACCGTGCGCTCCAGCACCGCGCGCGACGACGCCAGCGCCGCGGCCACGCCATAGCGCGCCGCCAGCCGCTGCAGCGGGGTCTCGTCGATCCTCGGTCCGGGCCGGTTCATGGTGTCGGAACCTTAGTCCCGCGCCCCGCCGCGAGCCAGAGGCCGCGCGGAAACTGCGCAAGGACGTGCAATCCTGGCGCCGCTGGCAGGCGCAGGGTGAGGCCCAGACTCCGGAACCCCCGAACCCCCATGACCGCCGCCCTGTACCTGCTCGTCGTCCTGATCTGGGGCACCACCTGGATCGCCATCCACTACCAGATCGGCCCGGTGCCGGTGGAGCTGTCGATCCTCTACCGCTTCGCCCTGGCCGCCGTGGTGATGTTCGCGCTGGTGCTGGTCACCCGCCGGCGCGAGATCCTGCGCCCGCGCGACCATCTGGTCTGCCTCGGCCAGGGGCTGGCGCTGTTCAGCGGCAATTTCCTGCTGGTCTATCACGCCTCGGCCTATGTCCCGAGCGGCCTAGTGGCCGTCGCCTTTTCCACCGGCAGCGTCTGGACCGCGCTGTTCAGCCGGGTCGCGCTCGGCCAGCCGCTGAAGCCGCGGGTCCTGGCCGGCGGCGCGGTCGGTCTGGCCGGGCTGTGGCTGCTGTTCGGCATCGATCCGGCGCAGCTCGACCTCAAGATGCTCTACGGCCTCGGCCTGGCCCTGGCCGGCACCATGGGCTTCGGCATCGGCAGCGTCTTCGCCGTGGTCCATCGCCGCCGCGGCCTGACCCCCTGGACCACCACCGCCTGGGGCATGATGTACGGCGCGCTGATCCTCTTGGCCGTGACGCTGGTCCAGGGCCTGCCCTGGCGCTTCGATCCGTCGCCGACCTATGTCGGGGCGCTGCTGTACCTCGCCATCCCGGGCTCGGTGATCGCCTTCCTGGCCTATCTGACGCTGGTCGGCCGCATCGGAGCGGACAAGGCGGCGTATTCCAGCGTGCTGTTCCCGCTGGTGGCGCTGAACATTTCGGCCGTGCTGGAGGGCTATGTCTGGACCGCGTCGGCAATGGCCGGGGTGGCGCTGGTGCTGCTCGGCAACGTCCTGGTCTTCGCCCGGCTGCCGGGCCGCCGCAACGGTGCGGCGCCGGCGAAGGCGTAGCGGTCAGATGCCGCTGTCCGGCCCCTCATCCTCATACTGCGGCAGCATCTCGTCGATCGCATGCCAGGGGATGCGGGTGCCGATCCAGGCGTGCTGGCGCGGCCGCAGCGCCGCCGGGTCGTCCAGCGTCGCCAGGGTGATGCCCATGGTCTTGCCCTCGGGCTCGAAGCCCTCGAAGGCCAGCGGCGAGCCGCAACCGGCGCAGAACCAGCGCCGCCCGACCGGCGAGGAGCGGAAGCCGCGCGGCTCGCCCTTCGTCCAATGGAAGCCCGTGAACGGGCCGGTCGCCCAGGCCACGGCCGGGGTGCCGGTGCCCTTCTGGCACATCCGGCAATGGCAATAGTCGACCGAGGCGACCGGTCCGTCGATACGGTAGCGCACGGCGCCGCACAGGCAGCCGCCCTCGAGCGGGAAGGAGGGCGCGCCCTCGGTCACGGCCGGCCGATCACCATCGGCCGCCGCGACGGGCGGCTGCGGCGCCGGCCGATCGGCAGCGGCGGCAGGGTCTCCGCGCGAACCTCCTCCGGCAGAACCGGGGCGCGGCGTGGGGCGGGGGCGAAGACGGTGAGATAGGCGTCGAGCAGACGGTGGAACATGGTCGCCTCCTGGGCATGAGGAGACTCTGCCGCTTCGCCCGACCCGGCACAAACGCCGTTCCCTTGCAGTATCTGTAAGGAAAAGTTACAGATGGCCGATGCGCCCGCTGCCGCCGCTCAACGCCGTCCGCGCCTTCGAGGCCGCCGCCCGCCGCGGCAGCTTCACCGCCGCCGCGGCCGAGCTCGGCGTCAGCCATGCCGCGATCAGCCGCCATGTCCGCGGCCTGGAGGCGCGGCTGGGCGTGCCGCTCTTGCTGCGTGAGGGCCGCGGCCTGGCGCCGACCGAGGCCGGGCGGGCTTTCGCCGCGGTGGTCGCCGACGCCTTCGACCGGCTGTCCCAGGGAATGGTCGCGATCGCCGCCGAAACCGGGCGCGGCCGGCTGCGCCTGTCGGTCGAGCCCGCCTTCGCCGGGCGCTGGCTGGTGCCGCGGCTGGGGAATTTCCGGCAGAGCCATCCCGGCATCGACATCGAGCTTGACCCGACCCTGCGCCTGGCCGATTTCCGCAGCGACCAGACCGACCTGGCGATCCGCTACGGCCGCGGCGGCTGGCCCGGCGTGGCGGCGGAAAGGCTGGTCCGGGTGATGGACTATCCGGTCTGCGCCCCGGCCCTGGCGGCAACGCTCAGGACGCCGACGGATCTGCGCGGCCAGACCCTGCTGCATGACGAAAGCGCCCAGACCTGGTCGTTGTGGCTGGCCGAGGTCGGGGTCGAGGGCATCGACGCCACCCGCGGCCCGCGCTTCCATGACGTGGCGCTGGCGCTGGACGCCGCGATGGCGGGGCAGGGCGTGGCGATGGGCGACGACGTGCTCTGCGCCCGCGACATCGCCGCCGGCCGGCTGGTGCGGCTGTTCGACGTCACGGTGCCGCGCAGCTGGTACTGGCTGGCGATGCCGGAAGACCGCCGCCTCTCCCCCGCCGCCGGCGCCTTCCGCGCCTGGCTGCTGGAGTGCCTGCCACCGGTGGAGGAGGAGGGCGGAGATCGGCCATTTGCGGAAGCCGGGGTGAGCAGGCCCGAATGACCGGTTCATCCCAAGGCTATTCCAACGTCCGCTTAGGGTGTGCCCCGGAGAGTGGTATAGTCGGGCATATTGGGCTGTCAGAAGCCGCAGGTCGTTACTCACCGAGAACAGAGATGATCGACGCCGCAATGGAGGTCCGTGGCTCGGCAATGTGAAGACCGAAATTGGTTCAAGATAAAATACAGATCATAGAATTCTAAATTTTCTGAAACAATGATTGTATAATATTGCATGGGAAGAAGCATCATGATGGCGAATATCATAGAGTATTTATATTCTCTAATGCAGATTTTAGAATTGTTCATAGTTATTTTTGTTCCGGCAATAGCCATATCAATTCCAATATGGTACTTTCTAATATACAGTCTTGAAGAGAGAAAATTAGAGATTGCGAACGAATTTAGTGATGATGCGATTGATCAATATTATCGTTTCATTTATCAAAATAATAGAAATACTGATAAAGGTCGATTAAGAAAGACATTTGAAAATCATATTATAAAAGATTTGGAAAACAAAAATACGCAGTTCCCTATTTGCTTCTGATTTCGTTAATTATAATTATATCCATCATGATTGCCCTGTCAGCAACTTCTTGCCTGATTGCAGACCCATTAAGTCAATACCTGCGCCCCTGGCCGGATCTCGCGGCGCTGATTTCTAATTTAATCACAGGTCCATCAAGTCAATACATACTACCTTGGCCAGCTCTTGCGGCCTTGTCGGGCGCATATGTCTGGCTTTTGAATGACTTTATTGCGAAGGCGCGATATCGGGATGTCGCGCCATCTGATCTTCTTTGGGGGGCAGCCCGGCTGGTTGCGTGCGTGCCGTTGGGCTATGCCGTTGGGGTAATAGCAAATAAAGAAATAATGCCGTTCCTGGCTTTTGGTCTCGGCGCATTTCCGACCGACATGATGGCCAAGCTAATTCGTCGCATTGTGGAAAGCCAATTGAAGATCGATAAATCTGATGAAGGAGCATTGGATCCAATATCGCAGTTGCAAGGGATGCAACGGCCGATTGTCGAGCGATTTAACAGTGAGGGGATATTTAGCGTAACAAAATTGGCATACTCAGATCCGGTTCTGTTGGCGATGCGAACGAGCTATTCTTTTAATTTTGTCGTAGACTGTGTGAGCCAGTCGCTCGTTTGGATATATCTTGAGACCCGGACGGCGGTAATTCGGCAATTTAGCCTACGGGGCGCATACGAAATTTGGGAATTTGTAAAAGAGCTTGATAGTACCAATATTGTAACAAAAAGCAAGGCAAATAAAAGATTGGAGGCAATCGCGAAAGCAACCCAGATTGATATCGTTTTGCTCGAATTTAGTTTACGCAAAATCTCCGATGACGAATATACAATATTCATCAGAAAGATATGGACATCTGTTTTCAAGGAAGAAGTTGAGATAAAAGCGGACATCGCGCCGCCTCGCGGCCAGCTTGATAGCTGGGCTCACTACCGCGAGCCGGATTTGTGACATTCTACACTGCCGGCCCGAGCTATCGATCCGTCATTGCGAGTTTAGCACCGGCCGGAGGCCGACCCGCCCTTGATGTAACGAGCCGCCTGAGCGGTCAGTTACTTGTTAGTCCTGAAGGGGCGTGGCAATCCGCGGATCGCGCTGCCGGACCGCCACGTCCTTCGTCTCGGGTCGGGGTACTCGCGATGCCGGAATTCACCGTGCTGGCCGGGCCATGCCGCAGCGCCAATCCCTGTTGACCCGGCCCCTGGGACCGCTCCGATAAGAGGGGCGGTCAACCCGCAACGAGGTGAGTCGTGACGACCCGGTTCCTGAACGCCTCCGAAGCCGCCCGCCGGCTCGGCGTGTCCACCAAGGCCCTCCGGCTCTATGAGCAGCGCGGCCTGCTCGCCCCGGTGCGCAGCGCCGCCGGCTGGCGCGCCTACGGCCCCGACGAGATGCGCCGCGCCGGCGAGATCGCCGCCCTGCGCGCGCTCGGCCTCAGCCTGGCCCAGGTGGCGCGGGTGCTGCAGGGCGATCCGCAGGGGCTGGAGCCGGCACTGGCGGCGCATCAGGCGGCGCTGGAAGGCCGGCTGCGCCAGCTCGCCGGCGCGATCGAGCGGGTCCATGGCCTGCGCGACGACCTCGCCCGCGGCCGGGCGCCGACCGCCGGGGAACTGGCGAACCTGCTGTCGCCCTCCGGGTCCGGCATCGCCTTCGACCTGCCCTGGCCCTGGGGCGGCGAGCGGTTCGAGCTCGGACCGGTGCGGCCGCTGACCTACATCATCGGCCCGCTCGGCAGCGGCAAGACGCGGCTGGCGCTGCGCCTGGCCGAAACCCTGCCCGGCGCCATCTTCCTCGGCCTCGACCGGCTGGACGATGGCGGGGCCGCGGCCAAGTCCCGGCTGGACGCCGATCCGGATCTCCGTGCCCGAATCGACCGGGCCCTGGCCTGGCTGGCCGAGGACGGCGCCACGGCCTCGGATGCGCTGGTCGCCCTGCTGGCCGGGCTGGAGGCCGAGGGGCCGGTGGTGGTCGACATGGTCGAACAGGCGCTGGACCGGGCGACGCAGGAGGCGCTGATCGCCCATCTGCGCCGCCGCGGCCCCGATAGCCGCCCGCTGTTCCTGATGACCCGCTCCTGCGCCATCCTGGACCTGGCGGCGGTCGGCCCGGACGAGGCGATCCTGCTCTGCCCGGCCAATCACAGCCCGCCGGCCTATGTCGCGCCCTGGCCCGGCGCGCCCGGCTACGAGGCCGTCGCCACCTGCCTGGCCACGCCCGCGGTGCGCGAACGGCTCAGCCGTGGTCCGGCGACGTCCTGATCGGCGAAGACACCGAGGCGACGGTGGCGGCCGGGGTCGCGCCCTGTGCCACCGGCGCCTGGCGCACCGTCTCGCGGTGCAGGATGTAGAGGCCGCTGGCGATGACGATGCCGCAGCCGACCAGCATGGTCGGGTCCGGCACGTCGCGCCACAGCAGGTAGCCGGAGACCACGCCCCAGATCATCTGGCTGTACTGGAACGGCGCCACCACCGCGGCCGGCGCCTGGCGATAGGCGTTGGTGACGAACAGATAGGCGGTGCCGCCCAGCACGCCGCCGATGGCGATCGCCAGCAGGTCGCGCAGCTCCGGCATCACCCCGCCGAAGGCCAGCATCATCAGGCCGGTGACGATGGCGGTGGTCGAATTGGCGTAGAAGCCGAAGGAGATCCGGTTCTCGCTGGCGATGAAGCGGCGCAACAGCAGGAAGCCGACCGCGTTGACGATGGCGGAGAACAGCGCGCCCAGCACCGCCGGGTTGGCCATGCCGGCGCCCGGCCGCAGCATCACCATGACGCCGATAAAGCCGACCCCGACCGCGGTCCAGCGCCGCCAGCCGACGGATTCGCCGAGGATCGGCACCGACAGCGCGGTGATCAAGAGCGGCGCGCAGAACAGCACGGCGTAGACGTCGGCGATCGGCATCTCGGCATAGGCGTGGAAGCAGGTGAAAGACCCCGCCAGCCCCATCGCCGACCGGGCGATGTGCAGCCACGGCCGCCGGGTCCGCATCTGGCCGACGCCGCCGGTCAGCTGGGCATAGGCCAGCATCGGCAGGAGGCCGAAGGCGGAGTTGAAGAAGATCACCTGGTACAGCGGGAAGCCCGCCGACACCCATTTCACCGCAGTGTCCATGCAGGTGTAGAGGGCGAAGCCGAGACAGGCGAAGCCGATGCCCGCGGCGACGGAGGCGCGGGGCTGGGCGAGCGTGAGGGTCATGGTGGCGGCGGCCGGCATAGGACGGCCTCGGGGCCGCGATCCTTACCTTACGTCGGCCGAATCGGCGGCGCCATTGCGCGCCTTGCATCGCCTGCCTTCGATTCGTGCAGGACTGGATGCCTGAATTTCGCCGTTGTTGCCCGCCTCAGCGGCCGGCGGTCAAGCCCAGCGTCGCCCGCGGCACCAGCATATAGGCCCGGCCCTCGGCGTTCATGGCGCTGGCCATGTCGCCGGCGGCGTGGCCCTCGCCCCAGTACAGGTCGCCGCGGATCGGGCCGCGGATGGCGCCGCCGATGTCCTGGGCCAGCACCAGCCGGCGCAATGTCCGGTTCGGCACCGTCGGGTCGTCCTCGATGTCGAGCCAGACCGGCGTGCCCAGCGAGATGTAGTCGCGGTCGACCGCCAGGCTGCGCCCCGCCGTCAGCGGCACGTCATGCGCCCCGATCACGTCCTCGGCCGTCTTTTCGCGGAAATAGACGTAGCTCGGATTCTGATTCATCAGCCACTGCGCCCGGTCGGGGTTGGCGATCATCCAGTTGCGGATATAGCCCATCGACATCTCGTCCAGCGTGGCGATGCCGGCATCGACCAGCACCCGGCCGACCGCCTTGTAGCGCTGGCCGTTCTGGCCGTCGAACTTCAGGCCGATGACGCTGCCGTCGTCCAGCCGGACCTTGCCGGAGCCCTGGATCTCCAGGAAGAAGGCGTCGATCGGGTCGTCGACCCAGGCGATCTCGTAACCGCGCCCTTCCAGCGCGCCGCGGGCGATCTCGGCCCGGCTCTTGCGGCGGTCTCGGGCGTTGGACGGGGTGCTGTACAGCGGCGTCTGGTAGGCGCCGCGGCGCACCCGGCTGCCGTTCAGCTCGGGTGCGAAATAGCCGGTGAAGCGGCCGAACTGGCCGTTGTCGAAGCCGGCCAGGGCGACCGGGGTGAACCAGGTCTCGAAGAACTGCCGGGCCTGGGCCTCGTCGCGGCCGCCCAGGCGGTGGGCGGCGTCGCAGATCGGCACCCAGTCCTCGACCGGCCCGTCGATGCCGTTGTAGTTCAGCCGCGTCCCCGGCGACTTGCCGGCATAGACGCTGCAGGTGTTCCACACCGCCGGCAGGGCGGCGGCGACGCCGTCCTCCCGCCAGCCCGGCAGGTGCTGGAAATCGGTGGCCACGCCGCCGGTGCCGCCGCCCTTGGGCGGCCGGGCGGGGCCGGCGCAGCCGGCCAGTATCAGCCCGAGCAATGCAGCCAGGACCGCGACGCGCGAGACGGAGCGCATCTAGGCAGCGCCTCCGTCCGGATCCTCATCCTCGTCGATGCGGTGGCCGTCGTGCCGGCGGGTCTCGCGCTCCGCCGCGTCGGCATCCTGCCGCTTCTCCGCCCCGGTGCGGCCGAAGCGGGCGCGGTTCTCCTGCGCCTGCGCCTCTTTCCCGGCGCGGGCCCTGGCCTTGCGCGCCTGCCGCAGATTGATCACCTCGCCCATCGTCCGCATCCCTCCGTGCGGTCGAGACTAACCGAAACCGCGGTGGCGCATAAGGCCACTGTGGCGCAATTGCACCGGCCTTGTGTCTCAATACTGATTTGTATTGTGATTCCGGCACTCTATTTCCGATCATGCGCCGGAGTCGCAACCTCGGACGACGCCTGCAGCGCCGTGAAAAAGCTCGCTTTCGGTCTCCTCATCCTCCTCGTCCTGCTGGTCGCCGCGGTGCTCGTGGTGCCCGGGCAGCTCGACTGGACGCCCTATCGCGCCCGCATCGCCCAGGAGATCGGCGGCCTGACCGGCCGTGCCGTCACCATCGACGGGCCGGTCTCGTTCGAGATGCTGCCGATGCCGCGCCTCGTGGCCGGCGACGTCCGCGTCGCCAGCGTGCCGGGGGCCACCGTGCCGGACCTGCTGGCCGCGAACGGCGTCGACCTCCGGGTCGCGTTCCTGCCGCTGCTGCTCGGCCGCATCGAGGTGGTGGGCGTTTCCTTCGACCAGCCGAGCGTGGCCCTGGAGACGCTGCCGGACGGCCGGCGCTCCTGGGACGGGCTGGGCGAGGGCATCGGCCGCCGGCTCGATTCCGTCCGCGCCGCGATCCGCCAGGGCTCGATCCTGTGGCTCGACCGCCGCAGCGGCCGCCAGCTCGAGGTCGAGACGGCGGATGTCCGGCTCAGCGCGCCGGGCCAGGGCGGGCCGGTCTCGATCAGCGGCGCCGGCGTCCTCGCCGGCGTGCCGATGACGCTCGACCTGGCAGTGCAGCCGCGCTCGCCGCTCGGCGCCCTGCCTTTGACGGCGACGGTCGGGCTCGATTCCACCGAGGCGCGGTTCGGCGGCCTGCTGCAGCCCGCCGGCGGGCTGCAGGGCGACCTGTCGGTGGTCGGCAAGGATCTCGACGCCAGCCTGGCGCGGATCGGCGTCAAGCTGCCGGCATCGGCGTCCCGGCCCGGCGTCTTCGCCCTGCGCGCCACGGTGCAGGCCCGGGCCGACGAGGCCGGGGCCGAGCGGGTCGAGCTGACCGACCTGACCGTCGATCTCGGCGACATGCGCGGCGCCGGCGGCGTCGCCGTCACCCTGGCCGCGGTGCCGCGGGTCGAGGCGACGCTCGGCTTCAACCGTCTGGCCCTGGCCGACTGGGCAGGCGATGGCGCCGACCCGGCGACTCTGGCCGGGCGCCTGGCCGCGGCGCTGTCGCGCAAGGCGACGCTGCCGGTGGCCGGCACGCTCGACCTCTCGGTCGCGGCTTTGGCGGTGCGCGACGGGCTGGTGCGCGACCTGCGGCTGCAGGCGACGCTGGATCCCGCCCGGATCGGCCTGACCCGCCTCGCCTTCGGCCTGCCCGGCGGCGCCTCGGCCGCGGCCTCCGGCGCCATCCGGCTCGATGGCGACCGGCCGGCGGCGGAGCAGCTCTCGGTCCAGCTCGCGGCCGAGGACCTGCGCGGCGCGCTCGACTGGGCCGATATCGATCCCGGCGCGGTCCCGGCGACGGCGCTGCGCCGCGGCCGGATCGCCGGCATGCTGAACGGCGACATCGCCAATCTGCGGGTGTCCGGCCTCGACGCCGATCTCGACGGCAATCGGCTTTCTGGCGCCCTGACCTATGTCGGCGGCGACCGGCCGGGCCTCGGCGCCCGGCTGACCCTCAGCCGGCTCGACATCGACGCCTACCGCCCCGCCGGCGCGCCGCCGCTTTCCGCCCTGCTGCGATCCGACCCCGCGCTGCGCGACCGGGTCCTGGCGGCGCTGACCGGGGCCGACGTCAATCTCGACGCCACGGTCGATGCCGTCGCAGTCGACGGTGCCGCCTTCACCGGGCTGCGGCTTGAGGCGACCCTGGCCCAGGGCGCGCTCACCCTCCACAGCGGCCGCGTCGAAGGGCCGGGCGGGGCGGGGCTTAGCCTGAACGGCGCTATCGGCCAGCTCGCCGGCCTCGGCGACATCGATCTGCAGGCGACGCTCGACGCCCAGGACCCCGCGGCGCTGCTGCGCGCGCTCGGCCTGCACGGGGCGGTGCCGACGCCGCCCGCCGGTCCGCTCAAGGCCTCGCTGCGGCTGCGCGGCGACCCCGCGGCGCTGTCGGTCGACGGCACGGTCGACGCGCTCGGCGGCACGGTGGCGCTCGGCGGCAGCCTGTCCGACGCGGCGACGGCGCCGCATGTCGCTCTCGGCCTGCGCCTGACCCATCCGGACCTGCCGGGGCTGCTGCAGCGGGTCGACGAAGGCGGGCTGGCGGCACCCGATCTCGGCGGCGTCGACCTCTATGCCGATGCCGACTGGGCCCGCGGCCGGCTGCGCCTCGACAAGCTGCAGGGCACGGTCGGCCCGGTGTCGCTGGGCGGCACGGTCGAGCTCGACGCCGGCGGGGCCCGGCCGCGCCTCGCCGTGTCGCTGCGGACGACGGCGCTGCCGCTCGACCGGCTGCTGGCCGGGCTGGCCCCGTCCGGCGGCGCCGCGGGCCAATGGCCGGCGCGGCCCTTCGACCTCGGCGGCCTGGCCCGGATCGACGGCAATCTCGATCTCGACGCCGCGGCGGTCTCGCTCGCCGGCTGGACGCTCGACCAGGCGGAGCTGCATGCGCGGCTCGACCAGGCCGGGCTCAATCTCGACCGGCTCTCGGCCGGCGTGGCCGGCGGCCGGCTCGGCCTGAACGGCCGGATCGACTGGGGCGACGCCCAGGCGCCGCGCTGGTCCGGCCATGCCGATCTGGTCGATGCCGATCTCGCCGCCATCCTGCGCCTGTCGGCCGGGCCGCAGGGCCTGGCCGGCCGGCTCGATCTCGGCCTCGACGCCTCCGCGGCCGGCAACAGCGTCGCCGGCCTGGTCTACGGGCTGGACGGCAAGGGGCTGGTGGCGGTGCGCGACGCCGCGTTGTCCGGCATCGACCTCGCCGCGGCCGGGCGGCTGCTGGCCGATCCGGGGCTGCCCGGCGCCTTCCTCGAAGGGCTGCGCGCCGCCTTCGCCGGCGGCAGCACCGCGGTGCCGGCGATCAACGCCACCTTCGCCATCGCCGACGGCATTGCGACCTCGACCGATCTGCGCCTGGCCACCGACACGGCGGTCGGTACCGGCGGCTTCACCCTCGACCTGCCGCGCTGGCGGCTCGACCTCGGCCTCGATGTTGGCTTCCGCGCCCATCCCGACGTGCCGGCGGTGGGGCTGCGCTTCGACGGCACCCCCTCGGCCCCGGTGCGGCGGTTGGAGACCAAGGCGCTGGAGGACTGGGCCGCCGCCCGCGCCGCCATCCGCCCGACCGAGCCGACGCCGGAGGCTCCGGCGGCCCCGGACGCGCCGGCCGAGCCGCCACCGGGCCCCTGAGCAGACAGCCGCCCCGCTGGCCTTCCATCCCGCGGGGTTGTTGCATCCGTAGCCAGACCAGGTCCGCTCCGTCATCGAACCGCAATGCCGCGGATGTAGACGGGATGGCCGCGACCGTGCGGTCAACGGACAGGTTGGTGCATGAAGAGCCGATCCGGGTTAGCCGCCGTCTCCTTGGCGGCTCATTTGCTCGCCGTCATGGCCGGGCTGGCCGCCGCCGAGACGCCGGTCGAGCGCGGCGGATATCTGGTGAACGGCATTGGCAGCTGCGGCAACTGCCATTCGCCGCAGGAGCCGGACGGGACGCTGGCGGGGCCGGCGCTCTCCGGTGGCGGCCCTCTCATCGGCCGGCAGTTCACCGCCTACCCGCCGAACCTGACTCCGGACCCGGTCACGGGGCTCGGCACCTGGACCGAGGATCAGATCGTCACCGCGCTTCGCGAAGGACGGACACCCGACGGCAGCGTCCTGCGGCCGCCGATGCCGATCGCCTTCTATCGCGGCATCTCGGACCGCGATGCCCATGCGATCGCCGCTTATCTGCGGTCGCTGGCGCCGGTCCGGAATGCGGTGCCGGCCGCCCACTATGACCAGGCGACCCCCGCCGGCTATGGCGGGCCGGTCGGAACCGTGCCGGATCCGGACCCTGCCGATCGTGTCGCCTATGGCCGCTACCTGGCGCAGATGGGGCATTGCATGCTGTGCCACAGCCCGCGGGACTCGAGCGGACGCCCGGATCTCAGCAGGATGGGGGCCGGCGGCGTCGTGCTGGACAGCGTTCGCGGAGAGATCGCGACCCCGAACATCACCCCCGATCCCAAGACCGGGATCGGCGCATGGACCGACCAGCAGATCAGGGATGCGCTGACCAAAGGCGTCCGGCCGGACGGCTCGCGCCTGGCGGCGCCGATGCCCTGGCCCTACCTGGCCACCATGCGCGGTGACGATATCGACGCGATCGTGGCCTATCTCCGCACCCTCAAGCCGATTGCCGGGCAGGGGGCGGGATAGGTAGGCTCGGCGAAGCCGCGTCTACCGGATGGAAGACCGAGCCTCCGCTATGGCCTGTTTCGGGTCCTGCAGATGTGGATAGTGACCAATTCCGGGAAGAAGCGTGATCCCGGTATTCGCTTTCCTGGCGAACTCGACGCCCATCGCCTTGTTGATGTAGAGATCGCTCTCGCCCCACACCACTCTCACTGAACTCTTCAGCCGGGCCAGGTTGTCCTCAAGATAATCCTGATCGCGCGTGAAGTGGGAGTAGTAGTGGTAAAAGGCGTCCGCCGACGTCATCCCGCCATGGTTCCAGCCTTGGGCCATGTCGTCCTTGAAGGCCGGGGAAATCTCGAACTGCGCTTCCTGGGGCAGGCCCCTCCTGAAGGCGTTCTCGAGAATCTCGTCGCGGGTCTTGTTCATATTCGCACGGGTCTGATCCGCCGTCTGCGGCGACTTCAGGTTCTGCAGGCTTTCGTACATGTATTGCGGCCGGTTGAAGGGCGCGAAGTCTCCTACGATGATCGCTCTGGCGATGTCGGGTTCTTCCAGAGCCAGAAGGAGGGCCGGCAGCGCTCCGATATCCGTCGCGTAGATCGTGAGCTTCGATCGGTCGATTGCCGCGGCGCGTATGTAATCCTTCAGGACGCGCGCATAGTCGCGGGGCGCATAGGGGAACTTGTCGGCCGCCGGCCTTGATGAAAGGCCATAGCCGGGCCAGTCGAAGGCATGGACCTCGACATCATCGGCGAGCGCCAGGGCGATGTCCTGCCACGCATAAAGCGTCTCCGGAAAGCCGTGCAGGAAGAGGACCACCCCTTTGGACTCCGGACTGCGGACCACCATCCGTCTGAGGGTGATATCCGGATCGATCGCAACGAAGCCGATCTCGGCCTTCGGCTTTTCCGCTTTGGCAGACCCGGCCGAAAGCGGCGACATCGAAGATCCAGACGCCGACGCACTCAGGTTTTGAACCAACGGTGTCGACATGTGTCTCGTCCTCTGGTTCCGGCTCATGGAGTGGGCCGGTCACCCGGGAGGCTGTCGGCCATGCAGGCCATCCGCGCCACGGACGGCTTGCGGGAAAGGCGTCGCGAAGACGATCGATGGCCGATCGATGCCTGCCGGAGCGCAGTGGCGCGAACTCAGCCTGATCCTGGCGGCGCTTACGCCGGCGCCGGCATGAAACGATCACGCGCCGCGAGAGCTCTTCTTCCCTGAGCTCTTTGCCGGACCCGCGGCCTTCGCAGCCGGCCTCTTGGCGGGCGTCTTCGACTTAGCCGGCACCGTAGCGAGCGTGCTGACCGCCTGGGTGGTGGCACGGGTCTTGGGAGCGCTCTTCTTCTCTGGGCTCTCTGCCGGACCGGTGGCTTTTGCAGCGGGTTTCTTGGCGGGCGTCTTCGACTTGGCCGGCACCGAAGCGAGGGTGCTGACCGCCTGGGTGGTGGCGCGGGCCTTGGGAGCGCTCTTCTTCTCTGGGCTCTCTGCCGGACCGGTGGCTTTTGCAGCGGGTTTCTTTGCGATCTTCTTGGAGGTGGATGGTTTCGAAGAAAGCGTTCTGACCGCTTGCGCCGTCGCGAGGGTCTTGGGAGCTTTCATTTTTTCTGAGCTCTTGGTCGCGCCGGCGGTGTCAGCGGAACCCTTCTTCGAGGACGAGGTCTCCTTACTCTTGGCCATGATCGCTCCCCTTTGGTCCGGCCCGTCTTCTCATAGGAATTTCGGGCAATGCGCGCCGAAAGGCTGCTGTTCTTTCGCTCTCGAACAAGTAAACTAATGGAGTGCGGTTGCGAGAGCAACCAATACGCATTTGTTCCGAAGGTTTCCTGTCTTTTTGATCGGGAACGTGTCGGCATCTAGTTCGTGGATTTTGGTTCGCGGCGGGAAGCCGACGCCAGTTCGGCGAAACCGCAGAGTGTCGGGTTCGTCCGAGGCGAGCCGACCGACGCAGCCTCCCGGGTCGTCAAGTAAACACAATGTTCATTGCGCGACGGGCACCAATTCGTTCATGATATGTTCCATGAAAACAAACGCGGACTCCGACCGCGACATCCAGGCCTACTGCCGCAGCCTCGCGCTGCAGCAGGTCCAGATGCTCACGCGCCTGGCCGAGATCGCCATGCAGCTGGCCGAGGCCGAAGGCGTCCGCGCCGTCGCCGCCCAGGCTCGCGCCGCGGCACCCAAGGCCGGCGAGGCCACGGTTCAGGCTGCGAGGGCCGAAGCGCAGGAGGCCGGCCGGGCCTTCAGCCGCTTCTCGAACTCGGTGCAGCGCTCCCTGGCCCAGCGCGCCCGTGCCGCTGGCGACCTCTGCGCCCGCGACAAGGCCGACCGGCGAGCCCGCCGCGCCCGCCAGCGCAACCATGTCACCGACGCCCTCCACGCCCTGATCTGGGCCCCGGACCTGTCGACCGAGGAGCACGACAAGGCCGAGGAGCGCACCAACGACCTGCAAGAGCGGCTCAACGCGCTCTATGCCGACGAGGACGACCGGGTCGAGGACCGGCCGGTCGGCGCGGTTATCGCCGGCCTGGCCTGCAGCCTCGAACTCTCCGACGAATGGCGCCGCCGGGCCTCGGACTGGTCGGACCCGCCATGCCCGCCGCCGCCGGCACCGCGGCCCGATTGCAGGAGCCCGATGTCCCGGCGATGCTCGACGCCGAGCCCCCGATGCGGGTCGCCGAACGCCTCTGCCGATCGCTCGGCCTCGAACCCTATCCCCACCTCGACTGGGCCGACAAACCCGACACCGGGTAACCGGCGCTCTTTCCCCTGCCAAAAATCGTCATCCCCGCGAAAGCGGGATCTCGACACAGCCTCACCGGCAGGAGATTCCCGCTTTCGCGGGAATGACGAGAGGGTGGTCATGCCGGCGGCCCAGGTCACCGCCCGATCACGCAGTTGATCCACAGCACCACGGCCTGGGACTCGGCCGAGGGGTTGGCGAAACGGTGCGGCCGGCGGCTGGCGAAGCGGAAGCCGTCGCCGGCCTGCAGCGTCCAGCTCTCCGCATCCACCGTCAGCGCCATCCCGCCCTCCAGCACCGTGCCGGCCTCCTCGCCGGCATGGGTGTAGAACTCGTCGCCGGTGCTGGCGCCGGGCTCCATCGTCACCAGGAACAGGCTCAGGCCGCCGTCGCCGGACGGGCTCAGCAGCTGCTTGGTGATGCCGGAGCGCCACAGGTTCAGCCCCGGCCGCTCGGCCCGGCGCATCACCACCGTGCCTTCGGCCGGCGCCGGGCCGAACAGCCCGGCCAGCCCGACGCCGAGCACGTCGCCGAGGGCGGTCAGCACCTTCAGCGACGGCGAGGACAGGCCGCGCTCGACCTGGCTGACGAAGCCGATCGACAGGCCGGATCGCGTGGCGACCGTCTCCAGCGACAGCCCCCGGTCATGGCGCAGCGCCCGGATGCGGGCGCCCACGGTCAGGTCGATGCTCATGCGGGATCCGATTTCATATAGGTGAAAATCGCTTGCCAAACCCGCCCGATTATGCCGATTTCATATCGGTGAAACCACTTCGGTGTACCAGAACACCGGCCGGCCGCGGAACGGCCGGATCCAATCCAACACAGGGGCAGGCGATGCGGATCAGGACGCTCATCCAGGCTGCGGCGGCCGTGGCGGCGCTCGCGGCGGCGATGCCGGCGGCGGCTCCGGCGGCGGCGGAGGTGCTGAAGGTCGGGTCGACCCCGACCGGCGTACCCTTCACCTTCCTCGACACCAAGACCAACACCATCCAGGGCATCATGGTCGACCTGATCGGGGCGGTCGGGAAGGAGGCCGGCTTCGAGGTGCAGATCGAGCCGATGGCGTTCTCGACCCTGATCGCGTCGCTGACCTCGAACAAGATCGACCTGATCGCGGCGGCGATGTTCATCAGCCCGAAGCGGCAGGAGGTGATCGACTTCTCCGCCCCGATCTACACCTATGGCGAAGGGCTGATCGTCCCCAAGGACGACACCAGGGACTACGCCACGCTGGCCGACCTAAAGGGCCTGACGGTCGGGGCCCAGGTCGGCACCACCTTCGTCGACGCGCTGCAGGCCAGCGGCCTGTTCGCCGAGGTCAAGGCCTACGACACCATCCCCGACATCCTGCGCGACGTGAATGCCGGGCGGATCGCGGCCGGCTTCGCCGACTATCCGATCCTGGCCTACAACCTGAAGGACGGCGCCATTCCCGGCGTCCGGCTGGTCGAGAGCTACAAGCCGACCTCGATCGGCTCGGTCGGCATCGGCCTGCGCAAGGGTGACCAGGCGCTGCGCGACAAGGTCGACGCCGCGCTCGCCAAGCTCAAGGCCGACGGCAGCATCGACCGCATCCTCGGCAAATGGGGGGTGAAGCCGGCCTCCTGAGCCTGACGATGCAGAGCTTCCTCCGCGACGCCGCCGAGTTCCTGCCGATCCTGCTGCAGGGCGTCGGGCTGACGCTGCTGGTCACGGTCGGCGCGCTGGTGCTGTCGACCCTGCTCGGGCTGGTCTGGGCCATCATGCGGGTCTCCGGCATCGGCCTGCTGTCGGGGTTCAGCGCCACCCTGGTCAACGTGATCCGCGGCATCCCGATCATCGTCCAGCTGTTCTATCTCTACTTCGTGATGCCGGATCTCGGCGTGTCGCTGACCGCGCTGCAGGCCGCGATCATCGGCCTCGGCGTCGCCTATTCGGCCTATCAGGCGGAAAATTTCCGCGCCGGCATCCAGGCGATCGACAAGGGCCAGATCGAGGCGGCGCAGTCGATCGGCATGGGGTGGTGGCTGACCATGCGCCGGGTGATCCTGCCGCAGGCGGTGCACATCGTGCTGCCGCCCTACGGCAACATCATGATCATGATGCTGAAGGACTCGTCGCAGGCCTCGACCATCACGGTCGCGGAGCTGGCGCTGCAGGGCAAGCTGATCGCCTCGGCTTCGTTCAAGAACACCAGCGTCTTCACCCTGGTGGCGCTGATGTACCTGGCGATGAGCATCCCGCTGATCCTGCTGGTGCGGCACTTCGAGAAGAAGGCGGGCAAGCCGTGATCGAGCTCAAGGGCGTCCGCAAGCGGTTTGGTGCAGTCGAGGTGCTGAAGGGCATCGACACCTCGGTGGCCAAGGGCGAGGTGGTCTGCGTCATCGGCCCCTCCGGCTCCGGCAAATCGACCATCCTGCGCTGCATCAACGGGCTGGAGACGTACGAGGCCGGCGAGATCACGGTCGAGGGCCGGCGGGTCGACCGGTCTGCGCGGTCGATCGTCGAGATTCGCACCCGGGTCTCGATGGTGTTCCAGCGCTTCAACCTGTTCCCGCACCGCACGGTGCTGGAGAACGTGATCGAAGGCCCGGTCTTCGTGAAGCGGCAGCCGCGGGCCGAGGCGGCGGAGCGTGGCCGGGCGCTGCTGGCCCGGGTCGGCCTGGCCGACAAGGCCGAGGCCAGGCCGTCCCAGTTGTCCGGCGGGCAGCAGCAGCGCGTCGCCATCGCCCGGGCCCTGGCGATGCAGCCGCAGGCGATCCTGTTCGACGAGCCGACCTCGGCCCTCGACCCCGAGCTGGTGGGCGAGGTGCTGGCGGTGATGCGCGGACTGGCCGAGGACGGCATGACCATGGTCGTGGTCACCCATGAGATGGGCTTCGCCCGCGAGGTCGCCGACCGGGTGCTGTTCATCGACGGCGGCGTGATCGTCGAGCAGGGGCCGGCGAAGACGGTGCTGACCCAGCCGAGCCATCCGCGTACCCAGGACTTCCTGCGCCGGGTGCTCCACCCGCTCTGACATCGAGGCGAGACGTGGCCGATTTCTTTCCGCTCGAACCCTCGCTCTGGGCCGCCACCGCGGCGCCCGCGCCCGAGACGCCGCCGCTCGACACGTCGCTCACGGCGGATGTCGCCATCATCGGCGGCGGCTATGCCGGGCTGTCGGCGGCGCTGCACCTGGCCGAGCACGGCGTGCAGCCGGTGGTGCTGGAAGCGAAGCAGATCGGCTTCGGCGGCTCCGGCCGCAACGGCGGCCAGGTCATCCCGGGGCTGAAGCACGATCCGGACGCGCTGGTTGCGATGTTCGGGGCCGAGCGCGGCGGCCGGCTGGCCGAGTTCGGCGGCGGCACGGCCGACTTGGTGTTCGGCCTGATCGAACGCCACGGCATGGATGTGCCGCACCGGCGCGCCGGCTGGATCCAGGGCGCCCATTCGCCCGAGGGCCTGGCCGAGGGCGAGGCGCGGGCGGCGCAATGGGCCCGCCTGGGGGCGCCGGTGCGGCCGCTGGACAGGGCGGCGATCGGGCAGGCGTTGGGCACCGACCGCTATCTCGGCGGCTGGCTCGACGAGCGGGGCGGCGGCATCCAGCCGCTCGACTACGCCCGCGGCCTGGCCCGGGCGGCGCTCAAGGCCGGGGCCGCGATCCACACCGGCAGGCCGGTCACCGCGCTCGACCGGGCGGAGGGGCGCTGGAGGCTGCGCACGGCCGGCGGCGCCACGGTGACCGCCGATCGCGTCCTGCTCTGCACCAACGGCTACACCCGCGGGCTGTGGCCGCGGCTGGAGCAGACCATCATCGCCGCCAACTCCTTCCAGGTGGCGACCCGGCCGCTGACCGACCGCGAGCGCGAGACGGTGCTGCCCGGCGGCCAAGTCAGCTCCGACACCCGCAAGCTCTTGCTCTACTTCCGGCTCGACCATCAGGGCCGGCTGCTGATGGGCGGACGCGGCCCGTTCCGCGAACCGAAGGGCGCCTCCGACTGGGCGCATCTCGAGCGTGTCGTCGGCAAGCTGTTCCCGCAGCTCGCCGGCATCGCCTTCGAGCATCGCTGGTGCGGCCGGGTCGCGGTCACGCGGGACTACCTGCCGCATCTGCACGAGCCGGCGCCGGGCCTCTTGGTCGACATCGGCTGCCAGGGCCGCGGCGTCGGGCTGCAGACGGCGATGGGCCGGGCGATGGCCGAGTACGTCGCCACCGGCGACGCAGAGGCGCTGCCGCTGCCGCCCGTGCCGATCCAACCATTGCCGCTGCACGCCCTGCACCGGCTCTACGTCTCCGCCGTCATCACCTGGTACCGGATGAACGACGGGGGGCTTTAGCCCGCGAAGTGGCTGCCCGGCAGGCCGCGGCCGGCGTCCTCGATCGCGAACAGCCCTCCCGCCAGCGGGTGCTGGCGCAGCGCCGCCTCCGACATCCCGGTCCGGGCGGTGGTGACATAGAGCGTGGTCAGGCCGGGGCCGCCGAAGGTGCAGCTGGTGACATGCGGCGCCGGGATGGCGATGGCGCGGTCCAGCGTGCCGTCGGGGTGGAAGCGGCTGACCCGCGACCCGCCCCAGTGCGCCACCCACAGATGGCCGTCGCGGTCGACCGTCATGCCGTCCGGCACGCCGTCATCCTCGGCGAAGATCACGAAGGGCCGGCGGTTGGAGATCGCGCCGCCGGTCAGGTCGAGGTCGTAGGCGTAGACGACCCGCCGGTCCGAATCCGCCTCGTACAGGATCCCGCCGTCGGGCGAGAAGGCGGGGCCGTTGGTGACGATGTAGCCGTCATCCATGCGGTGCCAGCGATGGTCGGGATCGAGGCGATAGAAGGCACCGGTCGGCTCGGTGCAGCCGAACTCCACGGTCCCGGCCCACAGCCGGCCCATCGGGTCGACCTTGCCGTCGTTGAAGCGGTTGCCGGGTCGGTCCGGCTCCGGATTGCCGATCGGGGTGACCCGGCCCTCGGGCAGGTCGACCAGGTGGAAGCCGCTGCGCAGCCCAGCCACCAGCCCGCCGCGCCGGCGCGGCGCGATGAAGCCGATCGGCTCCGGCATCGGCCACTCCGCCTGCGCCCCGGTCGCCGGGTCGAGGCGCAGGACCCGCGGCTGCAGGATATCGACCCAGTACAGCGCCTGCTCCTCGGCCAGCCACAGCGCCCCTTCGCCCAGCGTCGTCCCGGCCGCCCAGATGCACACCGCGTCCTGACCCATCGCCTTGCCTTCCCGCTTCGTGCCCGGCCGAATCGCCCGGCCGTCTCCGATGGCGATTGTTGTCAGAAATGCCCCGGGGTCCAGTCCGGCGTCTCGGCCCCGGCCGCGCTGCGCAGCGCCTCCAGCAGCGCCGGCGATGGCCGGTTGGTGACCGGCAGCTTCCGCTGCCGCTGGAAGGCGCCGATGGCGTTCCGGGTCTTACCGCCGAGCTGTCCGTCCGCCGGGCCGGCATCGAAGTTCATCATCGTCAGCAACTGCTGGATCTCCCGGACCTGCGCGTCGCCCGCCGGCTGGCCCTCCGCGGCGGCCGGCGCGGCCGGGGCCGCAGGAGCGACAGGGGCAGCCGTCGCGGGGGCCGTGGCGACCTGCCGCGGCGGCTGTGCCGGTTGCGCGAGCATGCTGCGCCGAGGCGGCGAGCCGGGGGCCCTGGCCGAATCCTCGGGGGTCGTCGACGCCTCCGCGGCGGGCGCTACCGGCTCCGGCCGGGGCTGCCGGGCGGTGGACGGCGGCGAGCCCGGAGCCCGGCCTTCCGGCGCGGCCGATTGCTCCGCTGCCGGTGGCTCCACTGGCGTTGCCGCGGCGGTCTGCTCCGCCGCGGCCGTCCCGGTCGTTCCCGGCGCGGTCGGGCGGCGGCCCGGCACCGGGGTGGCGGGAGCCGCATCTGCCGCCGCCGTCGCCCCGGCCGGCTGGGTCGTGACGGGGGCCGTACTCTCGGGCGCGGCCGCCGGCGCCGTCGCGGTCTCAACCGCCGGGGCCGCGGCCGGCTCGGCCGGCGGCGTCGGGCGCTGGCCGGGGATCGGGGGCTGGATCGGGGCCTCGGCGATGGCCGCCGGCGGCGCCTCCGCTGGTGCGCTTGCTGCCGCTTCCGGCGGGGTGAGCTGGGACGCCAACGCTCCCAGGGCCTGGTCGGCGCTGGCGTCGGCGGGGGAGGGCTCGGCCAGCGCCGCGACCGTCGCGTCCGGATCCAGGGTGACGAAGCCGTTGCGCGGGGCGGCGTCCTGCAGTCGGGCCAGCGCCGTCTTGGCGTCGGAGCTGCCGGCATCGGCGGCGACCCGGTACCAGCCGGCGGCGGTGCGCGGGTCGGGGGCGCCGACCGCGCCGGTCTCGTACAGCCGGCCCATGTTGTAGGCGCCGCGCGGATTGCCGTTGGCGCTGGCCTGGCGGAACCATTTCAGCGCCTCGGCCGGGTCGCGGGTGACGCCGCTGCCGTTGAGATAGGCCAGGCCGAGCGCGTTCTGCGAGTCGGGGTGGCCGGCCTCGGCCGCCTTGCGGAAATAGGTCGTTGCCGTCACCGAATCCTGCGCCATGCCGAGGCCCCGCTCCAGCAGCACGCCGAGATTGTAGGCGGCGTTGGTGACGCCGTGGTCGGCGGCCTTGCGATACCAGTAGGCGGCCCGCTCGAAGCTGCGCGGCACTTGTAGGCCGAGGGCGTAGAAGGTGCCGAGATCGTGCTCGGCGTCGGGAGAGCCCGCGATTGCCCGGCGGGCCAGGGCGCGCAGCTCGGCCGAGGCATCATTGGGCAGCGGTGCCTGCGCCGCCGGATTGTCGGACGTGGCGGCCTGGTCCGGCGATGCCGCGGGCGCGGCCGGGGGCTGGCTCTCCGCAGCCGGCGGTGTCGCGGCCAAATCGGCCTGCGGCGCGGGGGCAGTGCCTGATCCGGTGTCCGGCGGAGCCGCCGCCGGGGCCGCCTGCGGTTCCGAAGCCGGCGTCGTCGGGGCGTCTGCGTCGGGCTGCGCAGCCGCTGCCACCGGTGTCTCGGCCTGCGGCGACGGCGGCGTTGCCGCCGGGGCTGTGGGTTCCGGAGCGGTCGTCGTGCCGATCTGTGCCATGGTCGCCGGTTCCGCCGACGGCGATGCCGGGGCGGGAGCGGCGGTTTCGGGTGGTATCGCCGCGGCGGGAAGGATCGGGGCGGGGGAAGCGGTCGGCGCGGGGGCAGGGTTCGGGCTGGCTGCGGTCGGCGCCGGCGTTACTGCCGGTGCGGATGACGGTTCACGTGCCGCCGGCTCGCGCGAGCCGAAGCCCATCAGAGCGATGCCGCCAACGCCGAGAACGGCGATCAGCGCCGCCGCGACCCAGCCGAACAGCCCGCCGCGACGCGGCTGCGCCGCCGCCGTCTCGGCCAGCCGCTCGTGCAGCGTGTCGATCTCGCCGCGGGCGTTGCGCAACTCCTGCTGCAGTTGCATCACGCTGTCGTTCAACGCGTTGAGCCGAGCCTCGTCTTGTGTCTCGGGCGCGGTCTGCGCCGGAAACTGCAAGGAGTCGTCCTGGGGCCGTTCGCCGCTCATGCCGTGACCTGCCTCGACCGTTAGCCGTGATCCGCGCTGCCCCCGCATACGCGATTAGTCTTCTATTATGCCGGAACCGGGGCGACAACGCGCGGTTGCGATGCTGCAACGGCTGAGCTATCTATCCCGCCCGTCGATTGGGGCGTAGCCAAGCGGTAAGGCAGCGGGTTTTGGTCCCGCCATCCTAGGTTCGAATCCTAGCGCCCCAGCCAGCCTCCTCTCAATTCCGATCCGCAGCATACGCCGCTTGCGACGTTTGCGCCTGCCTCCGTCCGCGCGGGAACCGGCGGGGCTGCCCGATCGTTTCTGGATCAGGAGGTACGGATGATGCTCGCGGCTCTCATCGGCGGTCTCGTTCTCGCCCTCTTATACGGTCTCGCCCTGTGTCGTGCCGCCCGGCAGGACGACGACATGGAGCAGCCGACCCAGATCTCGTATCGCTGGGTGGCCCAACCGCCGCGCTGGACGGTGTGGGCGCCGACCCGGCAGACGGTCGACATCCGCTTGCCGCGCCGCCGCCGCTGATCTTTCAGTCAATCCCGATCAGGTCGTCCTTGGCGCCTTCGGACAGGCGCCTTGTGTGCAGTCGTGCCAGCGGATCCTCCGGATGGTCCGCCGTCAGCATCGCGAACAGCACTGCGGCCCCGGCCTCACCCCGGCGCAGCGCCGCAAAGGCCGCGGCATAGGCCTCGGCGGGGGCGGGGCACAGCTCGTCCGGGATCACCGCTTCGACCGGGGCGCCGACGCCGCGCAGCAGCAGCCTCCCGATCGGCCGGAACTGCCGGTCCGGGCAAGCCTTGGCCGTGGCGGCGGAAACACAGAGCGGCGTGCCCAGCGCCTTGTTGGCGTTCTCGAGCCGCGCCGTCAGGTTCACCGCATCGCTGTAGGCGGTGTAGTCGAAATGGTGGCGGCTGCCGAAATTGCCGACCACGGAGCCGCCGGTGGCGACGCCGATCCGGGTCCGGCCGAAGGGCATGCCCTCGGCCCGGCGGGCGGCAGCGAAGCCGGTGGCGAAGCGGTGGATCGCCAGGGCGCAGGCGACGGCACGCTCGGCATGGTCGGGCTGGTCCAGCGGCGCGCCGAACATCGCGTGCAGCGCGTCGCCCACCATCTTGTCGATGGTGCCGCCGGCCTCCAAGACACAGCCGCAGATGCCGTCGAAATAAGCGTTCAGCGTCGCCACAAGCCGGTCCGGCGGCACCGTCTCGCTCAGGCTGGTGAAGCCGGCGATGTCGGTGAAGATGAACGACATCTGCCGCCATTCGCCGCCCAGCCGCAGTTGCTCCGGACGCTCCACCAGCCGCGCCACCAGGGCGGGGGCGAGATATTGCGCAAAGGCCGCGCGGATGGCGCGGCGGTCGCGCTCGACCCGCCATTGCGCCGTTGCCGCGACCGCGCCATGGGTCAGCAGCAGGCCGAGCGTCGGCAGGGTCGGGTCGAGCAGCAACCCGGCCTGCCGATAGGCCAGGAAGGCCCCGGCGGCGATCGGCACGATGGCCAGCACAACGAGCCCGCCCGAGACGATCGCCGGCAGCCGCCGCCAGGACGCGATCAAAGCGAGGCCGAGCACCAGCAGCAGGCCGATCTCGAGCGCCATGGCCCAGGCCGGCCGGGTCAGGTGGTGGCCGAGCAGGATCTGCTCCAGCGCCTCGGCATGGGCGGTGACCCCGGCGATGCGGTCGCGCAGCGGCGTCAGCATGGTGTCGCCGAAGCCGGTGGCGGTGACGCCGATCAGCGCGATCCGCCCGCGCAGCGCCGCCGCCAGCTCGGAGTCCGGAGTGGCGGCGTCGAGCACCCGCCACGCCGCCATCTGGCGGGCCGGCGTGTCCGGCGAGAATTGCAGCCAGAACTGGCCGTCCGGTGCCACCGGCAGGATCACCTCGCCGATCCGGATCGCGTCCAACCCCGGGCCGTCGGGCGCGGCCCGCAGCGTCACGGTGCCGGCGCCCTGGGCGACCCGCAGCGCCTCGACCGCGAGCGACGGGATCAGGGCGTCGCCGAGCCGGGCCACGGCGGGCAGTCGCCGCAGCACCTCATCGCGGCCGAACGGCGCGCCGATGCTGCCATTGCCCGCGGCCGCAGCCTCGAATTCCGGCAGGCTGGGCACCGCCGAGGCGAGATGGTCCAGCCGCTGTCGCGCCGGCCCGATCTCGGCGAAGCCGGCCTTGATCAGCGGCGCCCGGCCCGGATCCTCGGCCGGGGCGAAGGCGACCACGCTGGGGACGTGGCCGAGCGCCGCGGCGAGGTCGCGATCGGGGTCCGGCAGATCCTTGGTCAACGCCGCCAGCACGGCCGGGTCGGCGCGGCCGGCCAGCAGTTCGCCGATCCGCGCCGGCGCGCCGCGGTCCGGCTCGGCCAGGACAAGGTCGAGCACGACCGTCGCTGCCCCGGCCTGCGCCAGCCGGTCGACCAGCCGGGCCAGGCGGTCGCGCGGCCAGGGCCACTGCCCGAGCCGGCGCAGCGATTCGTCATCGATCGCGACCACGCGGACCGGCACGTCGGGGTCGTAGGCGCGCGGCGCCAGCCGCTGCAGCAGGTCGAAGCCCTGCAGCCGCAGCGCCGCCATCGGTGCCGGGTCGGCCAGGCGCAGCGCCACCAGCGCGGCCAGGACCAGGAGCCCGGGCAGGATCGGGCCGAAGCGGCGCCACAGGCGGTGCATCGGGTCAGGGCGCCCCGGCGTCGGCGATGTCGGCGAGCCCGTCCGTGTCGCAGATCACCAGCGCCCCTTCCTGGCGCCGCAGCAACCCTTCGGCCGACCAGCGGCCGAGCTGCAGGTTGACCTTCTCGCGGCTGGCGCCGATCAGCTGGCCGAGGTCGCGCTGCGACAGGGCCAGCGGCAGCAGCACCTCGCCCTCCGCGTTCTGCCGGGCGCCATGGGTATCGCTCAGCGTCAGCAGCAGCCGAGCCAGCCGCGACGGCAGGGTCATCAGGGCCACGCCCTCGAGCTGGTCGCTGGTGCGCCGCAGCCGGGTCGACAGCAGTTCCAGGAGCCGGATGCAGGCCTCGGGCGAATCCTGCAGCACCGGCAGCATGTCGCGGCGGTCCAGGCTCAGCAGTCGGCACGGGCCGAAGGCTACGGCATCGGCGCTGCGGCCGCGACCGTCCAGGAGCGACATCTCGCCGAAGATCTCGCCCGGTTCGAGGATGGCGAGCAGGATCTCGCGCCCCTGCGGCGAGGTCAGGCGCAGTGCCACCCGGCCGGACGCCACGATCATCAGGCTGGTGCTCTCGTCGCCACGCAGGAAGATGGTGTCGCCGTCCTCGTGGCTGCGCTCGTTCAGGCGCGCGGCCAGGGCGTCGCGCTGGGCCGGCGGGAAGGCGGCGAAGAACGGGGTCTCGGACAGAAGGCGACGCTTCTCCGCCGGCGAAACGCTGGCCACTGACACTCTCCTGCCTGGACTACGCTAAGATAGGAGTTGTCTTCCGCCACGGGAAGGCCCGGTCGCGCTGCGCAATGACCCAGGTAACACCGGCCGGTCCCGTCCCGAACCATGATCTCTCGGAAAGGGAGATTGCGATGTCACGACGTTCACGCTCCGCGGGGCTGGTCTTCGCCTGCCTGCTGCTGCCGGCCGCGGCCCTAGCCCAGGACCGCCCTAAGATCGGGCAGGTCGACCGGCTCGAACCGGCGGCCGGCGCCTTCTACCAGGGCCAGGACCGGCTGCTCGACCCCGCTTCGTCGGTGTTCCTCGACGACACGCTGTGGACCGGCCCGCAGTCGCGGCTGCAGGTCAAGCTCGACGACGGCACCGAGCTGACGCTCGGGCCTGCGGCGCGCCTGCTGGTCGACCGCTTCGCCTATGGCGGGGCGGATGGCGGCGCCACCCTGGCGCTGCGCCGGCTGCAGGGCGCCTTCCAGTTCGTCGGCGGCGGCGTCGAGCAGGCGCCCAACCACAGCGTCACCATCGAGACCGGGGTGGCCACGCTCGGGGTGCGCGGCACCCGCTTCTTCGCCGGCCCGATCGACGGCGCCTTCGGCGTCCTGGTCCTCGACGGCGCGGTCGAGGTCTCGACCGATGCCGGCTCGGTGACGCTCGGCCCCGGCGAGGGGACGGCGGTGACCAGCCGCAAGGAGCCGCCGGGCGCGGTCAAGCGCTGGCCGGCCGAGAAGGTCCAGCGGGCGTTGGCGATGGTCGGCTTCCGCTGAGGGACGCCGAGGCCCCTACAGGCCGAGGTCGCGCTTGATCTCGGCCAGGACGGCGCAGGCCTTGTTCGGATCCTGGGCGCTGATCGAGGGCAGCGACTGGATCTTGCCCGAGATCTCGGACAGCTTGGCCTCGGGCAACGACCCGTCGCGCACCTTGGCGCCCCAGGCCGCGACCACGGCCGCGGATTCGGCGTTCACGTCGCAGGATTCGGCGGCCAAAGCGGGGCCGGCGACAACGGCGAGGAGGGCGGCGGTCAGGACGAGGCGGAACATACGATTCTCTGTGCAGCGCAGCCGCAGAGGGCTGCAGGGCGGAGAATCGCGGGCAAGCATGGCGAGATCAAGGCCGGCACACCCTTCCGGTGCCGGTCCGGTTGCGCTATGAAGCGCGAATTCCCCAGGGGTGTTGGAGAACCGTAGATGGCCGAGCACGCGTCGTTCCGGAAGGATTTCCCGGTCTCCTGGGAGGAGCTGCACCGCAACGCCCGTGCCCTGGCCTGGCGCCTGGCCGAGCTGGGGCCGTGGAAGGGCATCGTCGCCATCACCCGCGGCGGGCTGGTGCCGGCCGCGATCCTGGCGCGCGAGCTCGACGTCCGGCTGATCGACACGGTCTGCGTCTCGACTTACGACCACCAGGACATGCGGGAATCCAAGATCCTGAAGGCGCCGGTCGAGGGTGACGGCGAGGGCTGGCTGATCGTCGACGACCTGGTCGACACCGGCCGCACCGCCCGGGTGGTGCGCGACCTGCTGCCGAAGGCGCATTTCGCCACGGTCTACGCCAAGCCGGCCGGCCGGCCGCTGGTCGACACCTTCATCACCGAGGTCAGCCAGGACACCTGGATCTTCTTCCCCTGGGACATCGAATACCGCTACGCCGAGCCGATCGCCGAGATCCGCGCCCAGAAACGCTGAAGCGAGCGCCGCCATGCCGATCCATTTCGAGGCGTCGGAGCTGGTGGACCGCCGCCGCCGCGTCTGTGCCGAGATCGTCGCCCGCGGCCTCGACGGCCTGCTGGTGTTCCGCCAGGAGTCGCTGTACTGGCTGACCGGCTACGACACCTTCGGCTACGTCTATTTCCAGTGCCTGTGGCTGGGCGTGGACGGGCGGATGACGCTGCTGACCCGCTCCGCCGACGAACGCCAAGCGTACTTCACCTCGGTGATCGAGGATGTCCGGGTCTGGGTCGATCGGGCGGGGTCGGAGCCGGCGGACGACCTGCTGAAGATCCTTGATGAATACGATGTCCGCGGCAACAAGGTCGGCGTCGAATGGGACGCCTACGGCCTCACGGCTGCGCTGGGCTTCCGGCTCAAGGCCAAGCTCGACGGCTACGCGCAGCACGAGGATGCCTCCGACCTCGTCTCCCGCTTCCGGCTGATCAAGAGCCCGGCCGAGCTGGTCTATGTCCGCGAGGCGGCGAAGTTGGCCGACGCGGCCTATGATGAGGCGGTGAAGCTGACCAGGCCCGGCGCCTTCGAGGGCGACATCCTGGCGGCGATGCAGGGCGCGGTGTGGCGCGGCGGCGGCGACGACCCGGCCAACGAGTTCATCATCGGTTCCGGCCCCGGCGCCCTGATGTGCCGCTACTTCACCGGCCGGCGGCACCTGTCGGCCGAGGACCAGCTGACGCTGGAATTCGCCGGCACCTATCGCCACTACCACGCCTGCCTGATGCGGACCCTGCTGGTCGGCAAGGCCTCGCCGGAGCATCGGGCGATGCACCGGGCGGCGGTCGACGCGCTGGAGGCGGCGAAGGCGGCGCTGAAGCCGGGCCACCCGCTCGGCGACGTGTTCGACGCCCACGCAAGGGTGGCCGATGCCGCCGGCCTGCGCCACGCCCGGCTGAATGCCTGCGGCTATTCGCTCGGCACCACCTTCGCGCCGAACTGGATGGACTCGCCCAGCCTGTCGATGTTCTTCCACGGCAACCCGACGCTGGCGGCGCCCGGGATGGTGTTCTTCATCCACATCATCCTCTACGACAGCGACCGCGGCCTGGCCATGACCTCGGGCCAGACCGTGCTGGTCACCGACACCGGCTGCGAGCCGCTGACCCTGGCGCCGACGGACCTCGTGGTGGCCTAGTCGTGGGTCTCGCCTGACAGCGGCGTCGCCAGCATCGACGGGCGGCGGCTGAAGGCGTCGAACCAGGCGGACAGGCGCGGCCGGCCGGGGCGGAACTCCGGCAGGCCGCGGAACTCCAGCCAGCTCAGCGCCGTGGCCAGGGCGATCTGGCCCAGCTCGACCGGGCCGTCGAGATCGACCTCGCGCTCGATGAAGTCGTAGCCCGCCTGCAGCTTCGCCGCCTGGCCCTCGGCCAGGGCCGGGTAGCGCAGCGCCTCTGGCCGCCGTTCCGTCTCCCAGCGCAGGGCGATGCCGGCATCGGCCAACCCCTGGGCCAGGGCCTGCAGCCGCAGGGCCAGGGCGCGCGCCCGGCCGGCGGGCGGGATCAGCTTCGGCCCGTCATGCAGCCCGTCCAGATGGTCGCAGATCGCCACGCTGTCGAACAGCGCCAGCCCGTCTTCGCAGATCAGCACCGGCACCTTGCCCAGCGGGTTGGCGGCGAACACCGCCTCGTTGCGCCGGGTCGGGCTGGTCTCGTGATGGATCACCTCGATCCGGCCGGCCAGGCCAGCCTCATGCGCCATCACCAGCACCTTGCGGGCGTAGGGGGAATGGGTCTGGTACAGCAGCTGCATGGTCGGGTCCCGGCGTGGGTGGAGGTGCCGTGACCCTATCCGCCCGCCTGCGGGAGGTGCGCGCGATGATCGCGCCTGCACGCAAGGTTTTTGCGTCAGCCGATCCGGCCGACCTTCATCCGCGGGTCCAACAGGTCGCGCAGGCCGTCGCCGATCAGGTTCAGGCCCAGCACCGCCACGGCGATGGCCAGCCCCGGGAACACCGCCTGCAACGGCGCCTGGGCCAGCAGCGTCTGCGCGTCCAGCAGCATCTTGCCCCAGCTGGCCTGCGGCGGCTGGGTGCCGAGGCCGAGATAGCCCAAGGCCGCCTCCGCCAGGATGGCGATTGCGAACTGGATCGTCGCCTGCACGATCAGGGCGTTGGCCATGTTCGGCAGCACGTGGCGCAGCGCGATGTCCAGCCGCGACCGGCCCAGCGACTGGGCGGCGCGGACGAAGTCGCGGCCATAGACCACCAGGGCGGCGCCGCGCGACACCCGGGCGAAGACGGCGATGTTGAAGATGCCGATCGCCAGGATGGCGTTGACCGCGCCAGGGCCCAGCAGGGCGGTGATCAGGATGGCGCTGAGGATCGCCGGGAAGGCGAAGGTCAGGTCGATGGCGCGGCCCAGGATCTCGTCGGTCCAACCGCGCCGGGCCGCGGCCCACAGGCCGAGCGGCACGCCGATGACGAGGCCGATCACGACCGCGACCACCCCGACCGCGACCGAGGTGCGGGCGCCGACCATGATGCGCGACAGCGTGTCCCGCCCCAGCTGGTCGGTGCCCAGCCAGTGCAGTGCGCCCGGCCCCTGCAGCTTCTGGGGGATCGAGATGGCGTTCGGCGGAAAGGGCGTCCAGACCAGGCTGACCACCGCCATGCCGATGAACACAAGGCACAGGATCAGGCCGAGGGCGAAGCCGCGATGGGCGAGCAGCCGGAGCATCGTCACCCCGCCTGCTTCGGCCGCGGGTCGATCACGGCATAGACCACATCGACCAGGAAGTTGACGGTGACGACGATGGCGGCCAGCAGCACCACGACGTCCTTGACCACGATCAGGTCGCGCTGGGCGATGGCCTGGAAGGCCAGGCGGCCCAGCCCGGGCAGGGTGAACACGTTCTCCACCACCACCGCGCCGGCCATCAGGAAGCCGAACTGCAGCCCGATGATGGTGGCGACCGGGATCAGGGCGTTGCGCAGCACGTGGCGGCGCAGCACCTCGCCCCGGCTCAGCCCCTTGGCCCGGGCGGTGCGGACATAGTCCTCGCGCATCGTCTCCAGCATCGCCGAGCGGACGATGCGGGCCAGGATCGCCGCCTCGGTCAGGGCCAGGGCTGCGGCCGGCAGAACCAGCGCCTGCAGCGCCGCGCCCCAGCCGGCGGACCAGCCGGGGAAACCGCCGGCGCCGAACCAGCCGAGCTGCAGCGCGAACAGCCAGATCAGCATGATGCCGACCCAGAAGCTGGGCACGGCGAGGCCGAGCTGGCTGAACCCCATCACCCCCCAGTCGCCGACCCGGTTGTGCTTCACCGCGGCCAGCATGCCGAGCGGGATGGCCAGCGTGGTCGACAGCAGCAGGGCCAGCAGCGCCAGCGGGGCGGTCACCGCCAGCCGGTCGCCGACCAGCTTCGCCACCGGCATCTTGTAGGTGTAGCTGGTGCCGAAATCGCCGGTCAGGGCGCCGCCGACCCAGTCTAGGTAGCGGACCGGCGCCGGCCGGTCGAGGCCCATCTGGCTGCGCAGCGCCGCCAGCGTGTCCTCGCGCGCCTCGGTGCCCAGCATCAGGAGCGCCGGGTCGCCGGGCAACACCTCGAGCACGGTGAACACCACGACCGAGGCGGCGAACAGCGTGAACAGCAGCGTCACCACCCGCCGCCCCAGGAAGCCGAGCATCAGGCGCTCCGGGCCGCAGAGAGAGAGCAACCCTTCCTAGTCCCCCCTCCGTAAGGGCTACGGCACTCACGCGTCGTCTCTTTTGAGTCCCCCCTCCCCTTGCGGGAGGGAGGTAGGGGGAGGGGGTTCTCTCGGATCGAGCCGGCCCAGACTGTCGCAAACCGGCACGGACGGCGAATTCGGTGCCCTGCCCATCCGCGCGCGGACGCGCGCAGACCCCTCCTCCTGCCCCCCTCCCGCAAGGGGAGGGGGGACTTAAAAAAGCTCACTTCAAAGATGTGTGAATCCGATAGCCCGCGAGGGGAGGGGGGACTCGATCTGCGCCGGCTTCCCCTCATTCCGCCCAATAGGCCTTGGTCATGTCGTTGGCGGCGATCGGGCTGTTCTTCCACATCCCCATCAGCTTGGCGTTGCGCACGCCGGTCTTGGGCAGCTGAAACAGGAACACCGCCGCCTCGTCATCGGACAGGATCTGCTGCGCCTGCTGGTACAGGGCCTTGCGCTGCTCCGGGTCCACCGTGCTGTTCAGCTGCTGGATCACCTGGTCGAAGGCCGGGTTGTCGTAGCCGAAATAGTACTTGTCCTTGCCGCGGGCGTAGATGTCGATGTCCAGCGCCTCGGTGTGGGCGACGATGGTCATGTCGTAGTCGAAGCCCTTGAACACCTGCTCCAGCCACTGCGCCCATTCCACCGGCACCAGCTCGACCTGGACTCCGATCTCGGCCAGCTGCGCCTGGATGATCTCGCCGCTGCGGCGGGCATAGCCGGGCGGGGGCAGCTTCAGGGTCGCCTTGAAGCCGTCCGGATAGCCGGCCTCGGCCAGCAGCGCCTTGGCCTTGGCCGGGTCGTAGGGATAGGCGCCGGTCAGGTCCTTGTAGGCGGCCTCATAGGGGGCGAAATGGCTGCCGATCGGGGTGCCGTAGCCGAACATCGCGCCGTCGATCAGCGCCTGGCGGTCGATCGCCATGGCCAGCGCCCGCCGCACCTTGACGTCGCCGAACGGCTTGCGGCGCTGGTTCACCGCCATCACGGTCTCGCCGGCGGTGGTGCCGATCTCGACCGCGAAGCGCGGATCGGCCTTGAACTGGTCCAGCGTCTCGGGCGCCGGCATGTTCGGGAAGGCGTCGATGTCGCCCGACATCACCGCGGCCGAGGCCGCCGCCGGGTCGGCGACGAAGCGGAAGATCAGCCGGTTCAGCTTCGGCTTCTCGCCGGCATAGGCGTCGGTGCGATCGAGCGTGACATGGTCGCCCGGCACCCATTCGACGAATTTGAACGGGCCGGTGCCGATCGGGTGGGTGCCGTTGTCGGCGGCGGAGTTCGGCGCCACGATCAGCGCCGCCGCCTGGCCGAGATGGAACAGGAACAGCCCGTCCGGATGCGACAGGGTGATCACCACCTGGTCCGCCGCCGGGGTGTCGACCGACTGGATCGGCTCGAAGAAGACCTTCTGCGGATTGGTCGAATCGGCGGCGCGGGCGCGGTCCAGCGAGAACTTCACCGCCTCGCTGTCGAATTTGGTGCCGTCATGGAAGGTGGTGCCGCGGCGCAGGGTGAAGGTGTAGGTCAGCCCGTCGTCGGACACCTTCCATTCGGTGGCCAGCCCCGGCTGCACCTGGCCGTTCTCATCGATCCGGGTCAGGCCCTCGAACAGGTTGGCATAGACCACCTCGGCGATGGCCGCGGCGGCGCCGCCGGTCGGGTCCAGGTTCGGCGGCTCCAGCACCATGCCGATCACGGCCTGGTCCTTGGCGGCCAGCGCCGGCGTTGCGATCAGCCCGGCCGCCAGCATGGCGGCTGCGAGCATGCCCCTGATCCCCATCGCATTCTCCCTGTGCCGGTGGACCGAATCCCCCGGCCCTTCGCGTTCGCGGCGAATGATGGCAGCGCCGCCGGGGCGGGTTCAAGGCTTGCTGTATTTCTCCCGCCAGCCCTGGTGCTGGTCCAGCGTTTCGGCATGCCAGACGCCCCGGGCGATGGCGCGGGCGACGCAGTCGGCGGCGATGGCGCCGATCCGGGCCAGGGCCACGGCTCGCGGCTCCGGCAACGGCACGGCGCCGGTGGCCAGGGCGAAGATGGTGTCGCCGTCCATCGGCGTGTGCACCGGGCGGATGGCGCGGGCCAGGCCGTCCTGGGCCATGATCGCCAGCCGCTGCGCCTCGACCTTGGTCAGGGCGGCGTCGACCGCCACGATGCCGATCGTGGTGTTGCCGCCGGCGGCCGGTTCGGCCGCGGCGGGATGGCGGAACAGCACCGGCTCCGGTCCTGCGGGGCCGGTCGGGCGGTGCGGGCCGCCGAACTCGCCCTCCTGCTCCCAGGGCCAGGCCCAGAAGGTGCCGTCCGGCATGGTCACGGCGCCGACCGGGTTGGCGGCGACCAGCGCGCCGATGGTGGCGCCGATCTCGGGATCTACCGCCGAGGCGGTGCCCAGCCCGCCCTTGCAGGTCGCGGTCTTGGCCCCGGTGCCGGCCCCGGCATTGCCCTGGCGCACCCAGGTGCCGGCGGCGTCGCAGGCGGCCAGCGCCAGGGCGCGATAGGGCGGGGTGTCGCCCCAGCCCTTGTCGCCGCCATTGGTCAGGTCGAACAGGATTGCGGCCGGCACGATCGGCACCCGGACGTTGCCCACCGGATGACCGCGGCCGCGCGCGGCGAGCCAGGCGACGACGCCCGACGCAGCCTCCAGCCCATGCACCGACCCGCCGGACAGCACGACGGCGTCGATCGCCTCGACCAGGCAGGTCGGGTCGAGGGCATCGGTGTCGCGGGTGCCGGGGGCGCCGCCGCGGACATCCACGGCAGCGGTGCAGTGGATCTCGGGCAGCAGCACGGTCACGCCGGTGCGCACGGCCATGTCTTCGGCCTGGCCGACCAGCAGACCGGCGATGTCGGTAATGGAATTGTGCGGGCCTGGGCGTATGGTCATGGGGGTCTCTGCTGCGGCGGCACGGCCAGCAGACTAGACGGGCCGGTGCGGCGTCAACGCCGATCGTGGTTCCCGTCCTGCGGCCACCACCCTATGCTCCGCCGCCATGACCGACCTGCCGCTCATCCGCCTGCAGCCCGGCCGCGACAAGCGCGTCGCCGCCGGCCATCCCTGGATCTTCTCGAATGAGATCGCCATGACGCCGGAGCTGCGCGAGGTGCCGCTCGGCGCCCCGGTGCGGGTCGAGGCGGCCAGCGGCAAATCTCTCGGTATCGGCGGTTTCAACCGGCACGCGCTGATCGCGGTGCGCATGCTCGACCGCAGCCCGGACACGGCGATCGACACTGGTTTCCTGCGCCGGCGCCTGGCCGCGGCGCTGGCGCTGCGTGACACGCTGTTCGACCGGCCCTTCTACCGCCTGGTCCATGCCGAGGCCGACGGGCTGCCGGGATTGATCATCGACCGCTACGGCGACGTGCTGGTGCTGCAGAGCAACACGGCGCTGATGGATCGGCTGGAGGCGTCGCTCTGCGATGCGCTGGAGGATCTGCTGCAGCCCCGCGCCATCGTGCTGCGCAACGACAGCGCCGTGCGCGGCCTGGAAGGGCTGGCGGAGGAGGTGCGTGTCGCCCGCGGCACCCTCGACGGCCCGGTCGCGGTGGAGGAGAACGGCGCGAGCTTCGAGGCCGACCCGCTCGGCGGCCAGAAGACCGGCTGGTTCTTCGACCAGCGCGACAACCGCGCCTTCGTGGCGAAGCTGGCCCGCGGCCGGCGGCTGCTCGACGTCTACACCCATACCGGCGGCTTCGGCATCCAGGCGGCGCTGGCCGGCGCCGAGGCGGTGACGCTGGTCGACCGCTCGGCCCCGTCGCTGGAGCTGGCGGCGAAGGCCGCGGCCGCCAACGGCGTCGCCGACCGGGTCGCGACGGCCCGCGGCGAAGCCTTCGCCGAGCTGGAGCGCCGCGGCGCCGAGGGCGAGCGCTGGCCGGTGGTGGTGGTCGACCCGCCGGCCTTCGTCAAGTCGAAGAAGGACCTCGCCGCCGGCGCGCGGGGCTATGCCAAGCTGGCCCGCCTCGCGGCGCGGATCACCGAGCGCGGCGGCTTCCTCTGCGCCTTTTCCTGCAGCCATCACGTCGACCCGGCGCTGTTCGCCGAGCAGGTGGCGCGCGGCCTGGTCGATGCCGGGCGGATGGGCCGGATCCTACGCCAGTCCGGTGCCGGGCCGGACCATCCAGTGCATCCGCTGCTGCCGGAGAGCGCGTATCTGAAGGGAATCGTCCTGCAACTGGACTGACCGGCGGGGTTGACAATCCGGGCCGCTCCCGCTGGTCTAGACCAGCCAAAAGGGGAGGCCCGAGACAATGACCACCATCCTGACCCGCGCCCTGCTGATGGGCGCGGCGCTCGCCGCGCTGGCCGGCACGGCCCGCGCCGAGGACGTCACCCTGACGATCGAGAGCTGGCGCAACGACGACCTCAAGATCTGGCAGGACAAGATCATCCCGGCCTTCGAGTCGGCGCATCCGGGGATCAAGCTGAACTTCGCGCCCTCGGCGCCGACCGAGTACAACGCCGCGCTGAACGCCAAGATGGAGGGCGGGGTCGCCGGCGACATCGTCGCCTGCCGCGCCTTCGACGCCTCGCTGGCCTTGTTCCAGAAGGGCCATCTGGCGCCGGTCAACGACCTCAAGGGCATCGACGCCTTCCCGGAGGCATCGCGGACGGCCTGGAGCACGGATGACGGCAAGACCACCTATTGCGTGCCGGTCGGCTCGGTGATCGGCGGCTTCATCTACAACAAGCAGATCTTCGACAAGCTCGGCCTGACCCCGCCGCAGACCGAGGCCGAGTTCTTCGCCCTGCTCGACAAGATCAAGGCCGCGGGCGAGATCCCGCTGTCGATCGGCAGCGCCGACCAGTGGGAGGCCGCGACCATGGGCTTCCAGAACATCGGCCCGAACCACTGGCAGGGCGACCCCGGCCGCAAGGCGCTGATCGCCGGCACCGCCAAGTTCACCGACGCGCCCTATGTCGCCGCCTGGGCCGAGCTGGCGAAGTGGAAGCCCTATCTGGCCGACGGCTATGAGGCGCAGTCCTACCCGGACAGCCAGAACCTGTTCACCCTCGGCCGTGCCGCGATCTACCCGGCCGGATCATGGGAGATCCCGCTGTTCGAGGCCCAGGCGGACTTCCCGCTCGGCGCCTTCCCGCCGCCGGTGGCGAAGGCGGGCGACCCGTGCTTCATCTCGAACCACACCGATCTCGGCTTCGGCATGAACGCCCACAGCAAGCATCCGGAGGCGGCGCGCGCCTTCCTGGAATGGGTGGCCTCGGCCGAGTTCGCGACGCTCTACACCAACGCGCTGCCGGGCTTCTTCACCCTGTCGACCCACAAGGTCGAGCTGAAGGACCCGCTGGCGGCGGAATTCCAGGGCTGGAAGGACAAGTGCGGCGGCAACATCCGCCTGGCGCACCAGATCCTGTCGCGCGGCAAGCCCAATGTCGACCAGGCGATCTGGAACGTCTCGGCCCAGGTGCTGAACGGCTCGATGACCGCCGAGCAGGCCGGCGCCAAGGTGCAGGAGACCCTCGACGCCTGGTACAAGCCGCCGGGGGAGTGAGAGGACGGTCGGGCTCGTCGCGGGCGAGCCCGACCTCCGTCACGCCAGGGCCGCCGCGTCGGGCCGGTGGAGATAGCTGGTGAAGGTGTCGCGGAACACGCTCTCGCGCCGCAGCGCGATCGGCATCTGCGACAGGATCTGGCCCGCCTGGCCGCGGTGATAGCCGCCATGGGCGATCACATGGGCCAGCATCTCCTCGCGCGACATCCGCCCAGGCGCGCCGTCGGTGAAGGTGAAGGCGATCACCTCCGCGAGCTCGTCCGGGCTCAGCCGCGCGGCGTAGTCGACATACCAGCGGTCGGTGTCCCGGACGGAGGCAGACAGCTCGTCCAGCGCCGGAGCATGGTCGGGTTCGTTGTCGCTGTGTCCGTGTTCGATCCGCTGCAGGTTGGCGGCGAAGATGCGGTCGACGATGTGGGCGTGATTGAGGATGAGGATGGCCGCGTGCCGTTCCGTCTGGAGGGTCTCGCCATTGAGGGCGGCCATGGCTGTCAGCAGCCGGTCATTCGCCCAGGCCTTGTATTGGAACAGGGATGTCAGGAGCGATTGCGTCGTCATCGTGGTCTGTCCGTGACTTGCGTGGAAGATCTGCAGCCATGCCGACTCGGTCGGACGCCACCCGCCGACAGTCTCGCGCTGATCCCGGCGGAGGTCAAAGCGGGAGCGGCCGGAGGCGCGCGGCAGCTTGAAGTCGGAGCCACCAGTCTCTATCTTACGATCGTCTTACTTTTCCGGGATGAGGGTGTGATGGCCGGCGCGGATCAGCTCACGACCACCGTTTCCACCAAGGGGCAGGTAATCCTGCCCAGCGCCATCCGCCAGCGGCGCGAGTGGCGGCCGGGAACGCGGCTGCTGGTCGAGGAAACGCCCGAAGGCGTGCTGTTGCGGTCCGTCCCGACCTTCCCCGAGACTCGGCCCGAGGACGTGTTCGGGTCGCTTCCCCATAGCGGCAAGCCGAAGTCGCTGGAGGAGATGGACGCAGGGGTGCTCGCCGAGGCCAGGCGGCGGCATGCTCGCGATTGATACCAATCTGATCGTCCGCTACCTGACCGGCGACCATCCCGGCCAGGCTGCCCGCGCCCGTAAGCTGATCGATGGCGAGCCGGTCTTCGCCTCGGTCACGGTCATGCTCGAAGTCGAATGGGTGCTGCGCAGCACCTACGGCTATCGCCCAGCGGATATTGCGCACGCGCTGCGGGCGTTCGCTGGCCTTCCCACGGTAACGGTCGAGGACGGAGCCATCGTCGCCGCCACCCTCGATCTTGCCGAGAAGGGAATGGATTTTGCCGACGCGCTCCATCTCGGCCGATCCGCGCATTGCGAAGGCTTTGCGACCTTCGACCGCAAATTCGTCAAGGCCGCGAAGGCCGCCGGCTGCGAGGGTGTTCGAGAGCCTTGAGGACGGCGATAACCGAATTCTCCCTCAAGCCCCCACCCGGGCCAGCAGCAGCAGGCGGCGGAAGGGGAACAGGGTGCTGCCGTCCGGCTGCGGCGGATAGGCCTGGGCCAGCCGGGCCGAATAGGTGGCGATGAACGCGTCGAGCTCCGGCCCCGACAGCGCCGCCATCACCGGCAGCAGCGCCGTGCCGCGCACCCAGTGCAGCACCGGGTTGTCGCCCTTCAGCACATGCAGGTATTCGGTCTCCCAGATGTCGAGCGCGGCGGTGCGCGGCGCCAGCAGGTCGTAATAGGCGGCCGGGGTGCCGACCGGCGGGCGGCGCAGCGGGATCCGGCCGGACCAGGGCGACTCCGAGGCCAGAGCCCGCATCAGCACATGGCTCGGCGCATCGAAGTTGCGCGGCATCTGCACCGCAAGCACGCCGCCGGGGGCCAGGAAGGACAGCAGGCGCGGCACCAGCGCGTCATGCCCCTCCAGCCATTGCAGCGCGGCGTTGGAGAAGATCACGTCGACCGGCTCCGCCGGGGCCCAGTCGGCGATATCGCCCTCGACCCACTCCAGGTCCGGATGGGTTGCTCGCGCCTCGCGCAGGGCGTTGCGATCGCGGTCCAAACCGGTGACCGTCGCGCGCGGCCAGCGCTCGGACAGCTGCGCCGCCAGGGCGCCAGTGCCGCAGCCGAGGTCGACGATGCGCCGCGCCTCGATATCCGGCAGCCGGGTGATGAGGTCGAGCCCGGGCTGCAGCCGCGGGCCGGCGAATTTCAGCGTGTTCGTCGGATTCCATGTCATGGCGCCCAATCTACCGGAAGATCCGCGTCGAGCGCATCCCCGCACCGAATCCGCGGGCGGATCGATTGACTCGGGCGCCGGTCGTGCCTATAACCCGCGACCGTTTTGCGTCCGGAAGGGCGCAGTAGAGCCTATCCGGAGTTCCGATCGTGAAGAGAACCTTTCAGCCCAGCAAGCTGGTGCGTGCGCGCCGCCATGGTTTCCGCGCCCGCATGGCCACCGTCGGCGGCCGCCGCGTGCTGTCCAATCGTCGCGCCAAGGGCCGGAAGCGCCTCTCCGCGTAATCCGGCACTCGCGGCCGGGGTGACCGGATGCGCGTCCGCCTTGACGATCCTTCCCTGATCCGCCTCGGCCGGCTGAAGAAGCGGGCCGAGTTTTTGGCCGTGGCCGGCACGCGCCGCAAATGGGCGCAGCCGGGCGTGATCGTGCAACTGCGCCGCTGGGACCAGGCCGGGACCGACGCCGAGGCGACGGCCGGCTGCGACCTCCGCGTCGGCTACACCGCCAGCCGCAAGGTCGGCAACTCGGTCGCCCGCAACCGGGCGCGCCGCCGCCTGCGCGCCGCCGCCGCCGAGGTGCTGGGCCGCCGGGCAGCGCCGGGCCTCGACCTGGTGCTGATCGCCCGTGGCGAGACCGTCCGCCGGCCCTTCGCCGATCTCGTTGCCGATCTCGACCGCGCGCTGCAGAAGCTGGACGCCGTGCGTCTGGTGGCGGAGGCGGGCGGGGCCGCGGCATGAGCCCGCTGGCCCATGGTCTGCGCGCCCTGGTGATCGGCTACCGCTACAGCCTGTCGGCGCTGATCGGACGCCAATGCCGGTTCGCGCCCACTTGCTCCGCATACGCGATCGAGGCTATTGAGCGGCACGGTGCGATCGCCGGGGGCTGGCTGGCCCTGCGGCGCATCGCGCGTTGCCACCCCTGGGGTGGGTCGGGGTATGACCCCGTGCCCGAGACCCTGACTGCCGGTGAACCCGGTCGTGACGCCTGCTGCGGCGGTGCGGCCCGGCACACCGACAACTGATCGTATTCGACTGACCGGCCGGCCAGATTAAAGGGCAGAGGCCGGGACCGGAGCCCTGATGCGATGACCGACCAGAAGAACCTGATCCTGGCGATCGCCCTTTCGCTGGCCATCCTTCTCGGCTTCCAGTTCCTGTTCCCGACGGCGAAGCCCACCACCCCGTCGGGTCAGCAGCAGACCACCGCCCCCGCCGCCACCACCTCGACGGCCTCGCCCCAGGCCCCGACCACGGTCGGCGGCGCGGCCCAGGCGCCGATGGACCGCGCCCAGGCCCTGGCCCAGAGCCAGCGGGTCAAGATCGAGGCGCCGCGCGTGCACGGCTCGATCAACCTGACCGGCGGCAGGATCGACGACGTCACCCTGCGCGACTACCGCGAGACGGTCGATCCGAACAGTCCCGAGATCGTGCTGCTGACGCCGCTGGGCGGCCCCTCGGCCTATTATGCGGATTACGGCTGGGCCCCGGCCGACACCTCGGTCGTGGTGCCGGGCGCCAGCACGGTGTGGACCGCCGACCGCGAGACGCTGACCGCGGACGCGCCGGTGACGCTGACCTGGGATAACGGCCAGGGGCTGGTGTTCAAGCGCACCATTTCGATCGACGCCAACTACATGTTCACGGTGGTCCAGAGCGTCGTGAACAACACCGACAAGCCGGTGCAACTGGCGCCCTACGGCCGGGTGCTGCGCTTCGGCACGCCGGTGACCCAGGGCTACTACGTGCTGCATGAGGGGCCTTACGGCGTGTTCAACGGCACGCTGGAGGAGAAGACCTACAAAGACATCCAGGACGACAAGGCGGTCAAGAACACCACCACCGGCGGCTGGCTGGGCTTCACCGACAAATACTGGCTGGCGGCGCTGATCCCGGACCAGTCGGTCAAGGTCGACACCCAGTTCCTGCACCAGTCGGACGGCGAGGGCCGCTATCTCGCGACCTACCAGGCCGACGCCGTGACGGTGGCGCCGGGCCAGACCATGGAATCGACCGGCCGGCTGTTCGCCGGTGCCAAGGAGGTCGACCTGATCAGCAGCTATGCCGACACGCTGCACATCACCAAGTTCGACTTCGCCATCGATTTCGGCTGGTTCTGGTTCCTGACCAAGCCGTTCTTCAAGATCCTGGCCTGGATCCACAGCGTCGTCGGCAATTTCGGCGTCGCGATCCTGATCTTCACCCTGGCGCTGAAGCTGCTGTTCTACCCGCTGGCGGACAAGTCCTACCGCTCGATGGCGAAGATGAAGGCGCTGCAGCCGGAGATGGTGAAGCTGCGCGAGCGCTTTGCCGACGACAAGGCCAAGCAGCAGCAGGAGCTGATGGCGCTGTACAAGCGCGAGAAGGTCAACCCGGCCGCCGGCTGCCTGCCGATCATCATCCAGATCCCGGTGTTCTTCGCCCTCTACAAGGTGCTGCTGGTCACCATCGAGATGCGGCACGCGCCGTTCTTCGGCTGGATGCACGACCTGTCGGCGCCCGACCCGACCACGGTGTTCAACCTGTTCGGCCTGATCCCGTGGTCGCCGCCGGCGATGCTGATGATCGGCGCCGCGCCGATCATCATGGGCTTCACCATGTTCCTGCAGCAGAAGCTGAACCCGGCGCCGGCCGACCCGGTCCAGGCCAAGGTGTTCATGCTGCTGCCGATCGTGTTCACCTTCATGCTGGCGCATTTCCCGGTCGGCCTGGTGGTCTACTGGGCGTGGAACAACACGCTGACGATCCTGCAGCAGTGGTCGATCATGAAGCGCATGCATGTGAAGATCTCGGGCGGGGTCGAGGAAGGCGCCGAATCGCCGGTCGCCCTGCCGCCCTCGGTCACCCGCAAGAAGAGCGGCGACGGTGCGTCGAAGCCCCCCACCACTCCGAAGACCGGCGCCACCCGCAAGCCGGCGGGCCGCAAGGGGTGACGGAGCCGCAGGCGGCCGAGCGGGAGGCATTCGGGCCGGAGGCGATTGAGGCGGGGCGGCTGCTGTTCGCGCAGGAATGCCGCTTCACATGGGGCGCCGCGACACTGGACGGGCTGCCGCCCGCGGGGCTGCCGGAGATCGCCTTCGCCGGCCGTTCCAATGTCGGCAAGTCCAGCCTGGTCAACGCCCTGACCGGGCGCAAGACCCTGGCCCGCACCAGCCACACCCCGGGCCGCACCCAGCAGCTGAACTTCTTCGACCTCGGCGGCCGGCTGGCGCTGGTCGACCTGCCGGGCTACGGCTACGCCAAGGTGTCGAAGTCGCTGTCCCAGGGCTGGACCGAGACGCTGAAGGCCTATCTGCGCGGCCGGGCGACGCTGCGCCGGGCTCTGGTGCTGGTCGACGGCCGGCACGGCATCAAGGAGTCCGACGCCGAGATCCTGAAGCTGCTCGACGACACCGCGGTGGCCACCCAGGTGGTGCTGACCAAGATGGACAAGGTCGGCAAGGGCGAGCGCGAGCGCCGGATCCCGGAGGTCGAGATGGTGCTGAAGCGCCACCCGGCCGCTTTCCCGCGGGTGTTCCTGACCAGCAGCGACAGCGGCGAGGGCATCCCCGAGCTGCGCGCCTTCCTCACCGAGATCGCCAAGAACGGCTGACCGCGGTTGATCGCGGCTGCGCGCTGGGGCATGAGAGGGGCGCCGGCAACCGCTCGCAGGAATCGAGCCCGATGACCAAGCCCTTCGCCGCCCCGCCCAAGCTGCCCGCCGCCTCGCTCGACAAGGCCCAGACCCTGGTCGAGGCTCTGCCGTTCATGCGCCGCTACGCCGGCGCTACCTTCGTCATCAAATACGGCGGCAACGCCATGGGCGACGATTCGCTGACCGAGAGCTTCGCCCGCGACGTCGTGCTGCTGAAGCAGGTCGGCATCAACCCGGTCGTGGTCCATGGCGGCGGGCCGCAGATCGGCGCCATGCTGGAGCGGCTGCAGATCAAGTCGGAATTCATCGACGGGCTGCGTGTCACCGACCGCAACACCGTTGACGTGGTCGAGATGGTGCTGTCCGGCAACATCAACAAGCAGATCGTCTCGGCCATCCAGTCGGTCGGCGGCAAGGCGGTCGGCGTCTCCGGCAAGGATGGCGGCCTGATCTCGGCCCGCAAGCTGCAGCGCACCAAGCGCGACCCAGACAGCAACATCGAGCGCATCCTCGACCTCGGCTTCGTCGGTGAGCCGGCGGCGGTGAACCCGGAGATCCTCGAGGCGTTCGAGGACAGCGACTTCATCCCGGTGATCGCGCCGATCGGCGTCGGCCCGCGCGGCGAGAGCTACAACATCAACGCCGACACCGCGGCCGGGGCCATCGCCGCGGCGCTGAACGCCACCCGCTTCTTCCTGCTGACCGACGTCGCCGGCGTGCTGGACAAGGAGAAGACCTTGATCCAGGAGCTGCCGCTGGCCCGGGCGCGCGAGCTGATGACCGACGGCACCATCTCCGGCGGCATGATCCCGAAGCTCGAGACCTGCATCTCGGCGGTCGAGCAGGGGGTCGAGGGCGCGGTGATCATGGACGGCCGGGTGCCGCACGCCGTGCTGCTCGAGGTCTTCACCGAAGGCGGCATCGGGACGTTGATCCGGGCGTAAGCCTCGGGGTAAGGCCAATCCTTTCCTGTCATTGCCGGGCTTGACCCGGCAATCCAGGGGCCACCCGGAGCGGCATCGGCATGGATGCCCGGGTCAAGCCCGGGCATGACAGGATGGGGATTGCGGGAAGGAAGCTAGGGACGCCGAGCGTCGTCCTTACGCTCCCACCAGCCCGGCCACCACGTCCAGCAGCACCTCGGCGCCGGCAGCCAGCTGCTCGGGCGCGGTGAACTCCGCCGGGTTGTGGCTGATGCCGCCGCAGCTGGGCACGAAGATCATCGCCGACGGCGCGATCCGGGCGATCATCTGGGCGTCATGGCCGGCGCCGGAGGTGATGCGCCGCCAGCCATGGCCGCGCCGCTCCGCCGCCTCGGCGACCAGCCGCACCAGCTCCGGGTCGAACCGGACCGGGCTGAACCGGGCCAGCCGCTCGGTCGCGACCTCGACGCCCTCGGCCGCCGCTAGCGTTTCGAGACAGTCGGCCAGCGCGGCTTCGGCGGCCTGCAGCCGTTCCTCGTCCGGGTCGCGCAGGTCGACGGTGAACACCGCCCGGGACGGGATCACGTTGATCGCGTCCGGCTCCAGCCGCAGCGACCCGACCGTGGCCAGAGTGCCGGCATTGGCTCCGGCCACCCGGTCGCGCAGATGGGCGATCACCCGGGCGGCGGCCAGGCCGGCGTCGCGGCGGGCCGTGATCGGCGTGGTGCCGGCATGGTTGGCCGCGCCGGTGATGGTGACGCGCTGCCAGGAGATGCCCTGCAGCGAATCGACGGCGCCGATGGCCAGCCCCTCGGCCTCCAGCACCGGGCCTTGCTCGATATGCAGCTCCAGATAGCAGGCCGGGCGGATTGATCCGGGTTCGAGATTGCCGGCATAGCCGATCCGCGCCAGCTCCTCGCCCAGCACGGCGCCGTCGGTGCCGACCGCGGCCAGGGCGGCGCCGAGCTCCAGCCCGCCGGCATGGACCAGCGACCCCATCATGTCGGGCTGGAACCGCACGCCCTCCTCATTGGTGAAGGCGGCGACCGCGATCGGCCGCGCCGGCGCAGCGCCGGCGGCCCGCAGCGCCTCGACCACCGCCAGCCCTGCCAGAACACCATAGCAGCCGTCATAGATGCCGGCGTCGATCACCGTGTCGATATGCGACCCGATCATCACCGGGTCGGCGTCGCCGGGGGCGGGCCACAGGCCGAAGATGTTGCCGATGCGATCGACGCGCACCTCCAGCCCGGCCTCGCGCATCCATCCCGCCAGCAGGTCGCGGCCCTTGCGGTCGGAGTCGGTCAGCGCCAGCCGGGTCGGCCCGCCGGACGGGCCGCGTCCGACCGCCCCCAGGCGCTGCAGCCGGTCCAGCAGGCGGGCATAGTCGAGGACAGGGGCGGTCATGGCGGATCCCGGGTCGTTGCCGCGGCAGCATATCGCCGGCCGGGGTCGATCGGTTTGCGTATCGCGCGCCGCCGCGCAAAGCCTTTGCGCCGGCTTCCGATGCCGGGCGGCATCCTCTAGGCTTTCCACCGACGCCGCAAAAGGACCGCACCGATGGCCGACACCATCACCTATCTGACCACCACCCGCTTCGGGTCGGGCGCGGTCGAGCTGCTGCCGCAGGAGCTGGCCGAGCTCGGCATCCGCAAGCCGCTGCTGGTCACCGACCAGGGCATCGCCCGGCTGCCGCTGCTCGACCGGGTGCGGCGCATGCTGCCGGCAGAGCACGCGGTGTTCGCCGAGACGCCGGGCAACCCGACCGAGGCCGCAGTCGACAAGGCCTTCGCGGCCTACAAGCACGCCGCCTGCGACGGGCTGCTCGCACTCGGCGGTGGCTCGGCCATGGACCTGGCCAAGGCGGTGGGCCTGCGCGCCACCCATGCCGGGCAGCTGGCCGAATACGCGCTGATCGAGGGCGGCGCCGGCCGCATCGGCCCGGTGGCGCCGCTGATCGCCGTGCCGACCACCGCCGGCACCGGCAGCGAGGTCGGCCGCGCCGCCCTGATCACCCTGCGCGACGGCCGCAAGCTGGCGCTGATCAGCGGACACCTGATCCCGGCCCGCGCCATCTGCGACCCCGAGCTGACGCTCGGCCTGCCGCCGCTGCTGACCGCCGCGACCGGCATGGACGCGCTGACCCATTGCATCGAGACCTTCCTGTCGCCGCGCCACAACCCGCCGGCCGACGCCATCGCGCTGGACGGCGCCGAACGCGCCATGCGCTTCCTGCCGCGGGCGGTGGCCGACGGCAGCGACCGCGAGGCGCGAGCCGAGATGATGATGGCGGCGCTGGAGGGCGGGCTGACCTTCCAGAAGGGGCTGGGCGCGGTGCACGGCCTGTCGCATGCGCTGGGCGCCATTCCGGCCCCTGTGCTGCATCACGGCACGCTGAACGCCGTGATCCTGCCGGCGGTGCTGCGCTTCAACGCCCCGGCGGCGGCGGAGAAATATCCCCGGCTGGCCCGCGCCATGGGCCTGGCGGAGGAGGCCGACCTCGCCGCCGCGATCGAGGATCTCAATGCACGGCTCGGCCTGCCGAAGAGCCTGCGCGAGATGGGCGTCACCGAGGCGCATCGCGACCGCGCGGTCGCCGGCGCCGTGGTCGACCACTCCACCGCCAGCAACGCCCGGTCGGTGTCGCGGGCGGATTACGAGGCCCTGTTCGACGCCGCGCTCGGGTGACGCCGGGGCCTGTCTCGCTTACAGGATAGGCAAATTTCAACGGCGCTGACACGTCAGGCAAAATTTTTCAAGGGGGTGGGAACCTCCCCCCAGGCAAGGGGTTCTAGGGATGCACGTCCGCATCGTGCATGAACCTCCCTGTTCAACTCGGGCCGGCCATCGGGTCGGCCCATTTTCTTGTGCCTATCCACCCCAATCGGGGCGTAGATCGGCCCGGCCCGGCTTGCTACCCAGGCATGGGGGCGAAACTCCGGCGTTACGGCGAGGGTGGGATGGCGCGCGCGAGGCTGCGGGATCTGGGGCTGTCGATCGGTACGCTGCCGCCCGGCCCGAAGAACGGCATCACCGATGTTCCCGGCGTGCTGGTCGGCCAGGTCACCCTGGTCGAGGAGGCGCCGCATGTCATTCGCACCGGCATCACCGCGATCGTGCCGCAGGACGGCGAGATCTGGCGCCGCAACCTGTTCGCCGCCGGCCATGTGCTGAACGGCAACAGCGAGGTCACCGGCCTGACCTGGATCAACGAGTTCGGCCTGCTCTGCGGTCCGCTGTCCCTGACCGGCACCTTCTCGATCGGCGCCGTGCATGAGGGCATGGTCGACGCCGAGGTGACGCTGGCGACTGGTGCCGACTTCAAGATGCCGCTGGTGTCCGAGACCTATGACGGCTGGCTGTCCGAGAGCGAGCATTTCGTGGTGCGGCCGCACCACGCGCTGGAGGCGCTGCGCCGCGCCACCGCCGACCCGGTGGCCGAGGGCTGCGCCGGCGGCGGCACCGGCACCAACGCGCATGAGTTCAAGGCCGGCACCGGCACTGCCTCCCGCATCGTCGCCCAGGGCGGCGACAGCTGGACCGTCGGCATCCTGGTGCAGACCAATTACGGCGACCGCGACCGGCTGCTGCTCGACGGCGTGCCGGTCGGGCGCGAGATCCCGGTCACCGACGTGCCCAGCTGCTTCGCCCAGCGCCGGGTCGAAGGCTCGATCCTGGTCGTGGTCGCCACCGATGCGCCGCTGTTCCCGCACCAGCTGAAGCGGCTGGCCCAGCGGGCCGGCCTGGGCCTGGCCCGCTGCGGCGGCCTGGGCTGGCCGGGCAGCGGCGACGTGTTCATCGCCTTCTCCACCGGCAACGATCTCGGGCAGGCCACCGACACCAGCCGGGCACTGCCCTTCGAGAACCTGCGCATGCTGCCCGATTTCGCGCTGCAGCCGCTGATGGCGGCCGTGGTCGAGGCGACGGAGGAGGCGATCTGGAACTCGCTCTGCGCTGCCGAGACCACGGCCGGCCGCAACGGCCGGGTCAGCCACGCCTTGCCGATCGAGCGCCTGCCGGAGATCATGCGCCGCTACGGACGCACTTGACGGCGGCGGCGACCGGGATTCTTGTGTCGGCATCGACCGCCGCCAGCCGGAGCCCCATGCACCGCCTCTTCGCCGCCCTCCTCCTCGTCGTGGCCGTGCCGCTGGCTGCCCAAGCCGCCGGCAGCGGCCAGCCGGTGCCGCGATTCGTGTCGCTGCGGTCGGACGAGGTCAATCTCCGCACCGGGCCGGGCGAGCGCTATCCGGTCGAATGGGTGGTCAGCAAGAAGGGCCTGCCGGTCGAGGTGATCGCGGAGTTCGACACCTGGCGCCGGGTGCGCGACTGGGAGGGGATCGAGGGCTGGGTGCACCAGGCCCTGCTGACCCGCCGGCGCAGCCTGGTGGTCACCGGCAAGGAGGACCAGCCGATCTACAACGAGCCGAGCGAGGGCTCCGGCCTGATGGCGAAGGCCGAGCCCGGCGTGATCGGCTCGCTGCTGCGCTGCCCGGGCGACGGGGCGCAGGCCGACTGGTGCTATGTCGACCTCAAGGGCTATCGCGGCTGGATGCGCCGGGCGGCGTTCTGGGGCGCCTATCCGGGCGAGAAGGTGGAGTAGCAGGGCCGCGTTCAGGCCGGCCAGGCGGCCTCACGGTAGCGCAGGATCGAGTCGCGCAGCGCCGTGGAGCTCGGCCCCTGGCCGAGGACGGCGCGGGACACCACAGGCAGGACCCGCCCGCGCGCGGACCGAAACTTCGTCCCCAACTCGGCCATCTCCGCGCCCTGCGGGCCGATCCCGGGCGCCAGGATCAGGGATTGCTGCAGGCGGTCGAGGATGGCCGCCGGATCGGTCGTCGCGCCGACCACGGCACCCAGCACGCCGACGCCGGGTCCCCGGGCCGCGTTGAAGGCGCTGATCTCGTCGGCCAGGGCCTCCGACACGGTGCGGCCGTCGGGATGGCGGGCCTGCTGCAGCGCGCGGCCCTCCGGGTTCGAGGGCTGCACCACGACGAACACGCCCGTCCCCGTCGCCACGGCGCGGTCGAACACGGGACGCAGCGCGTCGAACCCGAGAAAGGCGCTGACGGTCACGGCGTCGCCGCCGAAGCCGGATCCGGCCCCGAGCATCGCGGCCGCGTAGCCCGCCATGGTTCCGGCCAGGTCGCCGCGCTTGGCGTCGATCAGGCACAGCGCCCCTTGGGCCTGGATCTGCGCGACCGTCGCGGCGAGCTCGGCCATGCCCGCGGCCCCGAAGCGCTCGAAGAAGCCGGTCTGGGGCTTGATCACGGCGACCAGTTCGCCCGCCGCCTCCAGCGTCGTCCGGCAGAACCGGCGCAGGCCGGCGATGTCATTGGCCAGCCCCCAGGTCCGGAACAGCTCCTCCGACGGGTCCAGGCCGAGGCAGAGTGGCGACCGGCTGGCGGAAAGATCGGCGAAGCGCTGGGCAAAACTGGCCATGGCATGACTCCGGTTGAATGACCCTTGCTTGATCGGGCCTTGGCCTTTCCCGGGCAATCGACTAAGCCGGTCGGGGATGTGAGCTGGAGTCACAGGATGAGGCGTCGGCTTCCTTCGCTGAAGGGCCTGCAGGCCTTCGAGGCCTTCGCTCGCGCCGGCTCGATGGTGCGCGCGGCCGACGAGCTCTGCGTCACCCACGGCGCCGTCAGCCGCCAGATCAAGGCGCTGGAACAGCAGCTCGGCGCGAAGCTTCTGGCAGGGCCGCGGCACGATCTGGTCCTCACGCCGGCGGGACGCGAGCTCGCCGCCAGTCTGGCCGCGGCGTTCGACCGGATCGCGGCGGGGCTGCCCGGGGCCGGGGCGGGGGAGGAGCTCGTCGTCTCCTCGCCGGGCACCTTCGCCATGAAATGGCTGATCCCGCGCCTCGCCGGCTTCATCGACGCCAATCCCGGAATCCAGGTCCGGATCCTCGAGGATGGGGGGGCGGCAAGCTTCGGCGCCGTCCAGGCGGCGATCCGGCTGCACCGGGGCGCGGCGCCGCCCGGCATGACGGCGACGCCCTTCCTCGATCACGCCTATGGTCCGGTGCTGTCTTCCGCCCTGTCAGGCGCGGCGGACCGTAAGGCGGCTCTGTTCCTGCCGCGGCTGCACAGCGAGACCTTCGCGGGTGGCTGGGCCCGATGGGCCGCGGATGCGGGCGTCGAGCTGCCCCCGCCACGGGCCGAGCGGTCGTTCGAGCACAATTCCTACATGATCGAGGCGGCGGCGGCAGGCCTCGGGATCGCGGTCACCGCCTGGGCCTTCGCGCAGACCGACATCGAGACCGGCCGGCTGATCGCGCCATGGGGCTTCAGGCCCCTGGCGACCCGCTTCACCTGCCTCAGGCCCGCGTTGGCAAGCCATCCCGCGGCGGAGCGCTTCGCCCTGTGGCTGGTGGCGGAAGGCCGCCGGGCCAAGCGGCCACCGGCCGCAACGCCATGAAAAAGCCCCGCCGAAGCAGGGCTTTCCGTCACGATCGCAGCTGGATCAGAGGTTGCTCTCGACCCAGTCCTGCAGGCTCTTCTTCGGCACCGCGCCGATCTTGGTGGCGGCGACCTGGCCGTCCTTGAACAGCATCAGGGTCGGGATGCCGCGGACGCCGTATTTCGGCGGCGTCATCGGGTTCTCGTCGATGTTCAGCTTGACCACGCTGACCTTGCCGCCCAGCTCGGCGGAGATCTCCTCCAGCGAGGGGCCGATCATCTTGCAGGGGCCGCACCATTCGGCCCAGAAGTCCACCAGGACGGGACCCGAGGCCTTCAGGACGTCGGTTTCGAAGCTGGTATCCGAGACGGGCTTCGTGCTCATGGAAATTCCTTGCCTTAGGGGCGGGGACGCCACCTCACCACGTGGAGATAGGGTAGGGACGAGAACGGAACAAGGTCAAGCCGATGCGCCGGGGGCATGCCGGTCCAGCGTCGCGGGCGGGAGTTCCATCAGCCTCGGTCCCTCGGTCCACAACAGCGCGCAGCGCACTGTCCGGCCTGGATAAACCAGCCGCAGCGCGGCGCGATAGGCGGCCATCTGCACCAGATAGGCGCGCGGCACCGCCTCGATGCTGACCGGCGGCGGCCGGTTGGTCTTGTAGTCGACCACCAGCACCGAATCGGGAGTCACCACCAGCCGGTCGATCTGGCCGGACAGGGCCCGGCCCTCGACCAGGCCGACCACCGGCACCTCGGCCCTGCTGCCAGGGCCGAACAACGCTTCGAAGCCCGGCTGGTCCAGCACCGCCAGGGTCGTGGCCACGATCTCCGCCTGCTCGGCCTCGTCGCGGCCATGCTGCGGCCGGGCCAAATAGCGCCGCGCCGCCGCCTCGCGCGCCCCCGTCGGCAGCTCGGGCAGGGCCTGCAGCAGCGCATGGATCAGGGCACCGCGGCGGAACCGGCCCTGGTCGCTGCCCTCCAGCGGCGACCGGGCCGGCGGCTCGGCCTCGGGCCGCGACGGGGTCAGCGGCCGGGTCGGGTCCGGCTCCGGCGGCGGCGGCCGGTGCAGCCAGTCCGGCGCCGGCACCTCGGCCCCGGCCAGCGGGGCGACGGCTTCGGGACCAGCAGGCCGGTCGGCCTGCGGGCGGTGCAGGCGCAAACCTTCGCCCTCGACGCCGTCGATCGATACCGTCGCGGCATCGGCCAGCGTCGCCAGCCCGTCGCGGACCAGATGGTACCAGCAGCCATCGGCCGGCTTGCCGCGCTCGGTGGCGTAGTGGCCCAGCAGATACAGCCGGTCCTCGGCCCGAGTCAGGGCGACATACAGCAGCCGGCGATACTCCTGGGCGCGGCGGCGGTCGGCGCGCTCCATCGCCTCGCGATAGGCGGGCGGCCGGCTGGCCGCGCGCGGCGCCCACAGCGGCACCGGCAAGGCCTCGTCCGGCCACAGGATCTTCTCCCCGGCCCGGGCGCTGCGACTGGGCATGCCGACCAGGTCGGGCAGGATCACGATTGGCGCCTGCAGGCCCTTCGACCCGTGCACGGTCATGATCCGCACCTGACCGCCGCCCTGCTCCTGCTCGCGCTTGACCTCGGTCTCGCCGGTCTCCAGCCAGTGCAGGAAGCGCTGCAGCGACGGCGGCAACTGCCGCTCGAAGCCCAGCGCCAGCGACAGGAATTCGTCCAGCGGGTCCTCCGCCTCGGGCCCCAGCCGGCCCAGCATGGCGCGGCGGCCGGAGATCACATCGCCCGGGCAGGGCTGGGCCAGCACGCCGGAGAACAGCTCGAACGGCGCCTGGAAGTCGACCCGGTCCAGGATCTCCGACAGCCAGCTCCGCGCCGGCTTCACCGCCGGGTCGGGCGATGCCGCCATCGCCCCCCACAGCGTGCCGCGCCGGCCATGGGCCAGGGCGAACAGCCGGTCGTCGTCGAAGCCGACCAGCGGGCCCTTCAGCAGCTCGGCCAGGGACAGATCGTCCTCCGGCAGCAGCAGGAAGCGGGCCAGCGCCATCAGGTCCATCACCGCCAGCTGCTCGGTCAGCACCATCCGGTCCATGCCGCCGACCGGGACATTGGCCGCCTTCAAGGCCCGCATCAGCTCGACGAAGAAGCGGTTGCGGGTGCGCACCAGGATCAGCACATCGCCGGGCCGGATCGGCCGGCCCTTCGATTCGAGGATCGTGCCGTCGCGCAGCCAGCCGGCGATCCGCGCCGCGATCAGCTTCGCCAGCCTTGCGCCGGGGTCGCTGATGCCGCGCTGCTCGGTCGGCGGCTCCCAGGCCGGCGGCTCGTCGCTCTCGCTCGGGCCCAGGGGCGGCCACAGCTCGACCAGCCCGCCATGCAGCCGCCGGCCCTCCGACACGAAATGACGCGGCGGCTCCGGCGCCACCCCATCCAGCGCCGGGTCGCGGGCGAAGACGGCATCGACCAGCTCCAGCACCGCGGCGACCGAGCGGAACGAGGTTTCCAGCGGGATGGTATGGAAGGGCCGCTCGGCCTCGCGGCTGCGACGGTCGAACAGGCCGTGCACCCGGGCGAACTCGGCCGGGTCGGCGCCCTGGAAGCTGAAGATCGACTGCTTCTCGTCGCCGACGACGAAGACGGTGCGGTCGACATCCTCGCGGGCGCCGAGCCCGGCGAAGAACTCCCCGGTCAGGGCCTCGACCACCCGCCACTGCTCCGGGCTGGTGTCCTGCGCCTCGTCGATCAGCACGTGGTCGATGCCGCCATCCAGCTTGAACAGCACCCAGGCCGATTTCCCGGGCCGCTCCAGCAGGTCGCCGGCCTGCAGGATCAGGTCGTCATAGTCGAGCAGGGCGCGCCGCGCCTTGTCGGCCCGGTAGCGCTCGATCAGCGCCGCGCCCAGGGCCAGCAGCGCCGCGGTGGCGTCGGCAGTCTCGGCGGCGCGCAGCCGCTCGGTCAGCGCCAGGATCCGCTCCGCCTCCGCCTGCAGTGCCTCCAGCACGCCGGCGACCGCGGCCACGGACCGGGTGGCCAGCGTCTTGTAGATCGTGCCTTCCTTGGTCAGGAAGCCGCGGAGGTATTCGGCCCACCGGCCGGCCCGGCCGTCCGGGTCCTCCAGCCAGTTGGCGATGGCGGTGCCGCGGTCCTGGTCACTTTTCTTGTCGCTGTCGAGAAGCGCATAGGCGGCGGCGCGCACGGCATCGCAGTTCAGCGCCGAATCGGCACAGGCGTCCCGCAGCAGGCTGTCGGCGGTGGCGCCCTCGGGCAGCTCGAGTGCCCGGCGGATCTCCGCCACCAGGGCCTCCAGCCCGCCATGCTCGTCCAGCAGGCGGGTCAGCTGGCCGCGCTCGGCCACCAGGGCGCGCACGATCTCGCCGAACTCGTCGGCGCCGACCGACGCCGCCACCCGGTCGACCGCCCAGCCCAGGCTTTCATCCTCCAGCACCTGGCGGCGCACCCGCTCCAGCATCTCGGCGGCGCTGCGGTCGTCGATCAGCTCGAATTGCGGCGGCAGCCCGGCCTCGACCGGGAAACGGCGCAGCAGCGACTGGCAGAAGCTGTGCACGGTCTGGATCCGCATCCCGCCGGGCACGTCCAGCACCCGGGCGAACAACCGCCGCGCCTCGGTCTGGACCTTGGTGGCGGGCGGCGCCCCCACCAGGTCGGCCAGGGCGAGCTGGAGCTTGTCGTCCGGCATGGTGGCCCAGCGCGCCAGGGTGGCGGCGATGCGGTTCGCCATCTCGGCCGCGGCGGCGCGGGTGAAGGTGATGCACAGGATGCGGTCGGGCGGCGTGCCGGCCAGCATCAGCCGCAGCACCCGGTCGGTCAGCACCTTGGTCTTGCCGGTGCCGGCCGAGGCGCCGACCCAGACGGAGTGCCCGGGGTCGGAGGCGCGGCGCTGCGTCGCCGTCGGATCGGGGCGGATCGCGCTCATCCCTCGCCGTCCCCCGCCGACCATTCCTTGACCCGGGCCAGATGGGCATAGTCGGAGAAGCGCGGCGCCAGGCCGCGCGGTTGCGACAGATAGGGCGTCTCCGGCAGGTCGAAACGGCCGACCAGGCCCAGCAGCCCGGCCAGCGCCTGTTCGGCCAGGGCGGCGAGGTCGCCCTCGGCCGGTTTCACCGGCTTGATTTCGCCGGCGGTCGCGGCGCCGGACAGGCGCCAATGCTCCAGCCCGGCCACCGGCACGCCCGAGGGCACGCCGGGGAAGCCGCCGTCGCGGATCATCATCGCCTCCAGCGGCAGCTGCGGCTGGTGCCCGGCCAGGATCTGCTCGTTCGACGGCACCACGCCGGTCTTGTAGTCGACCACCACCAACCCGTCCGGCCCCTGGTCGATGCGGTCGGCGACGCCGGACAAGGCGAAGGCACCGGCCGGGGCGGCCAGGGTGACCAGCCCCTTCTGCTCGGTCAGGATCGCCCGCCGCCCGGCCGCGCGCAGCTGCGCCTCGGCCTCCACGAACCAGGCGGCGATGCGAGCGAAGCGGGGCCACCAGAAGGTGCGGATGTCCGGCCCCGGCGGCAGCTTGGCGAACTCGGCCCGGCCCAGCGCCAGCAGCCGGTCGAGGGCATCGGGCGGCAGCGTCTCGGGATGGGCTTGCAGGAAGGCGGCCAGGGCGTCGTGGATCGCGGTGCCGCGCTCGGCCGCGCCCGGCTCAGCCTCGATCGGGTCCAGCGGCTCCAGCCCCAGCACCATCCGGGCGTAGATGGCGTAGGGGTCCTGCATCCAGACCGAGATCTGGGTCACCGACAGGCGCCGCGGCCGGGCGGCGACCGGGGGCTTGGGCTTGGGCGGCGCCACCGGCCGCACGGCGTCGGGCTCGTCGATGTGCCGGGCCAAAGCGCGCCAGTCGCGCTGCGGCGGCGCCAGGGCCAGGCCGGCGCCGTCCAGCACCGCCTGCAGCCGCAGCAACCAGCGCGACGGCACCGTCGGCGTGCCCTCCACCTTCTCCGCCCGGGTCAAGAAAACCTCGGCCCCTGCGGCGGCCTGGGCGAAGTCGTTGGCGGCCAGGCCGATGCGCCGCTCCGGCGCCGGCAGGCCGAATTGCCGCCGCATCGGCCGCGACAGCCAGGGGTCGGCGGCCGGCGCGGACGGCCAGGTGCCCTCGTTCAGCCCGCCCAGCACGATGCGGTCGAACCGGGCCATGCGGGCCTCGACCGGGCCCAGGATCGCCAGCCGCGGGTGCCGGCCCCAGCGTGGCCGCACCACGGCCCCGTCCATCATCGCCTCGAACAGGCCGGGCCAGTCCTGGCCGGGGATCGTGGGAAAGCCGTCGAAGCCGGTCAGCAGCTCCTCGGCCAGGGCCTGTGCCGCGTCGCCGTCCTCGGCCCGCCACAGCCGGGCGGGGCCGGACTCGGCATCGGTCTCGGCCAGCGCCTCGGCGCAGGTGATATGCAGGCGCAACAGCTCGGCCGGTGACTGGGTCTCTTCGCCCACCGCGGCGACGAAGGGGCCGAGGATGTCGCCGACCTTGTCCAGCCAGGCGGCGAGCGCCGGCCCGGCGCCACTGGCGGCCAGCGCCGCTTTCAGGCCGGCGATGCCCGGCTCGGGCGCCGGGCCGCGCAGCACCTGTCGCTCCAGCCGCCGCAGCGCCTCGCGGAACAGGCCGATCGGCCCGCCGCCGGCCGCCAGCGGGTGCTTCAGCAGGGCCAGCACCGACAGCGGCGAGGCGTCGCGGAAGGCGACGTCGGCGACCAGCCGCAGATAGGCGCCGACCGGGGTGTCGGCCAAGGGCCGGCCGGCCGAATCATCGACCGCAACTTGCCAACGTGTGAGATGGGCCGCCACCCGGCGGGCCAGGTCCCGGTCCGGCGTCACCAGCGCCCCGGTGCGGCCGGGCGTCTCCAGCACCTCGCGCAGCAGCAGGGCGATGACGCCAGCCTCCTCCTGCGCCGTGGCGCAGTCGATCCGGGCCAGGCCGGCCAGCGCCGCGGCCTCCAGCCCGGCGGGGCTGCGCCAGGCATCGGTGGTGGCGGCCGGCCGCATCACCTCGCGCAGCAGCACGGTGCGGTCGGGACCGCCGGCCGGCGGCGTCGGCCAGTCGGCGACCGCTGTCCGGTCGACGCCCAGCCCTTCGAGCATGCGCTTCAGCGGCTGCTGCGGGTGGCCGTCATCGAGCTGGTCCCAGCTCTCGCCATCCATGAAGCGGTCCAGCCCGGGCAGCACCAGCGCACCCTGCGGCAGCGACGCGACCACGCGCAGCAATTCGATCTCGGCCGGGTTGGTGCCCAGCAGGCCGGCGGCGATCACCGGGTCGGCCGGCGCCGATTCCGACCAGGCCTCGGCCTGGGCGCAGGTCAGCCGGGTGCGCCATTCGGCCGGGTCGAGGGCGTCGAGGTCCTTCAGCACCTCGGGCCAGGCGGTGGTGACGATGCCGAGGAAGCGCAGCGTTTCCTGCCAATGCTCGGCCAGCTCCGTCGGCACCAGCCCGTCCAGCCGGTCGAAGCCCAGCCCCTCGGCCTGCACCTCGTCCAGCAGCCGGGCCAGCGCCGCCGCCAGATGCATTGCTTGGTCGGCGCCGACCTCCTGGTCCTTCCGGGCCAGGACCAGCCGGGCCAGCAGGATCTGCCGCTGCCTTGGCTGAATGGCCGGCGGCAGATCCAGCGCCTCGGCCACCGCCGGGGTCTCGCCGGCGGCCAGGCCCAGCGCGTCGGCATCGATGTCGCCGACCGGCAGCAGCCGCGGCAGCAGCAGGGGTTTGCCCTCTGCTGCGCGCAGGAAGGCGTCGCGCAGGGTGGTGCCGGCCCGTCGGCCCGGCAGCAGCACGGTCATGGCGCCCAGCGCCAGCGGGTCGCCCGCGGCTTGGGCCAGCAGGCCGCGGGCCAGCGCATCGGCAATGCCGCCGCCGGCCCCGATCGTATAGACCCGCGGGGTCACGGCCCCTCGCGCAGGGCCCGGGCCAGGGCCGCGCCGCGGCCGCCCAGGCCGATGATCGTGGCGATGCGGCCGTCGGCCTCGCCATGGGCCAGCTCGATCTTCAGCCGGTCGGTCGGCACCAGCGGGCCCAGCCGGTCCGGCCATTCCACCAGGCAGATGCCCAGCCGCGCCTCGTCCCAGCCGAGCTCCAGCACCTCCTCCGGCGCCGCCAGCCGGTACAGGTCGAAATGCCACAGCTCGCCCGCCGGCAGGTCGTAGGACTGGACCAGGGTGAAGGTCGGGCTCGGCACCTCCAGCTCCGGCTCGCCCGAAGCGGCGCGGATCAGGGCCCGCGCCAGGAAGGACTTGCCGGCGCCGAGATCCCCGGCCAGCAGTACGATATCGCCGGGCTGCAGCCGCGCCGCCAGCCGCGCCGCCAGGGCTGCGGTCGCGGCTTCGTCCGGCAGGTCGAGGGTGAATCGGAACATCGGCCGATTGTTCGCATAATGGGGCCCATTGCGTCACCCCGCGTCGCATCGCGATGATGCGCCGGGCCACGGAACCGGCTATCCCATCGGGGCCTGGAGCCCGGAGGACCACCATGCTGCACCGCACCGACGTCGCCATCATCGGGGCCGGCCCGGTCGGGCTGTTCGCGGTGTTCGAATGCGGCATGCTGAAGATGAAGTGCCATGTCGTCGACGTGCTCGACGTCCAGGGCGGGCAATGCGCCGCGCTCTATCCGGAAAAGCCGATCTACGACATCCCCGGCCAGCTGCGGATCGAGGCGGCGGAACTGATCGATAGGCTGGTGGCCCAGGCCGCGCCCTTCGACCCAGTCTATCATCTCTGCCAGCGGGTCGAGACGCTGGCGCGGCAGCCGGACGGCCGGTGGCTGGTCGGCACCAGCACCGGCACTGAGATCGACGCCGCGGCGGTGATCGTCGCCGCGGGGGTCGGCGCCTTCGGCCCGAACCGGCCGCCGCTGGCCGGGATCGAGGCCTATGAGAACCGCTCGGTGTTTTACATGGTGACGCGGAAGGAGGCGCTGCGCGGCAAGCGGGTGGTGGTGGCCGGCGGCGGCGACAGCGCGCTCGACTGGTCGATCCTGCTGGCCGACATCGCCGCCAAGGTCATGGTGGTGCACCGGCGCGACAAGTTCCGCGGCGCGCCGGACAGCGTCGCCAGGCTGCATGCCTTGGCCGAGGCCGGAAAGATCGAGCTGGTCACCCCCTACCAGCTGCACGGGCTGGAGGGGGCGGGCGGCCAGCTCTCCGCCGTCACCGTGGCGACGCTGGACGGCGAGGTGCGGCGGCTCGACGCCGACGTGCTGCTGCCCTTCTTCGGCCTGTCGATGAATCTCGGCCCGATCGCGGACTGGGGCCTGGCGCTGGACAAGAGCCACATCGCCATCGACCAGGCGACGGCGGCGACCAGCGTGCCCGGCATCTTCGCCGTCGGCGACATCGCCACCTATCCGCACAAGCTGAAGCTGATCCTGACCGGCTTCGCCGAGGCCGCCTCGGCCGCCCATGCCATCCACCCGCTCGCCCATCCGGGCGAGGTGCTGCATTTCGAGTATTCGACGACGTCCGGGGTGCCGGGGGCGTAGGCCTCAGCCCAGCAGGTCGGCCGCGATCGGGTACAGCGAGGCGACCAGCAGCAGGGCCATGCCGAGGTTGAAGGCGCGGACCGCGGCGGGGGCGTGCAGCACCCGGCGCAGCGCCGTGCCGAACAGGGCCCAGCACCCGACGCTGGGCAGGTTCACCAGCCCGAACACCACGGTGACGATGGCCAAATTGCCCAGGAATCCTGCCTGCGGCGTGTAGGTGGCGATGGCGCCCACCGCCATAACCCAAGCCTTGGGATTGATCCATTGGAACGCCGCGGCCTCCAGGAAGGTCATCGGGCGCCCGGCCTCGCCGCCGGCCGAGATCGGCCCCGACCGCGCGATCTTCCAGGCGAGGTAGAGCAGATAGGCGGCGCCGCCGTATTTCAGCAGCTCGTACAGCAGCGGCCAGGCGGCGAAGGCGGCGCCCAGCCCCAGCCCGACCGCCGCCACCATCACGGTGAAGCCGACGGCGATGCCGACCATGTGCGGCACCGTCCGGCGAAAGCCGAAGCTGAGGCCGGAGGCGGTCAGCATGATGTTGTTCGGCCCCGGCGTGATCGAGGTGACGAAGGCGAACAGGGTGAAAGAGGAGAGCAGCTCGGGCGTCATGGCCGCACAGTGGCGCGGCCGGAGGATCGATACAATCGGAACATTGTCCCGAACAATTCCGGCGTGGAGCAATATCAATCTCCGTGCCACCCTCCGGCCGCGCCGCCGCCTGAGGAGACACCGATGTCCTTGCCCGAATTCGCGCTCGAAGCCTATTTCGCGCGCTGGGAGTTCACCGCCCGCCACAATCTCTGTGCCTCCGACATGGAGTCGCTGACGCTGACCGATCTCCTGGCCCTCGGCACGCCGCAGCAGCGTGAGGCCTGGGACCGGCTGTGGCTCGGCTACACCGAGACCGCCGGGGCGCCGACGCTGCGGGCCGCCATCGCCGGGATGTATGCCGGGCTGGAGGCCGACGACGTGGCAGTCACGGTCGGGGCGGGGGAGGCGATCTTCCAGTCGGTGCGGGCCCTCCTCGGCCCGGACGACCATGCGGTGACGTTGATCCCGAACTACCAGTCGCTCGAGGCGGTGGCCGCCAGCATCTGCGCCGTCACCGGCGTGCCGCTCGACCCGGCTCCGGAGTCCGAACACGGCTGGTCGCTCGACCCGGACCGGATCGCGGCGGCGCTGCGGCCGAACACCAAAGCCATCATCCTGAACCTGCCGCACAACCCGACCGGCTACCTGCCGCCGCGCCCGGTGTTCGACGCGATCATCGACCTCGCGCGGTCGCGCGGGATCTGGATCCTGTCGGACGAGGTCTATCGCGGGCTGGAGCGGCGCGAGGAGGAGCGCCTGCCGCCGGCGGCCGAGCTCTACGAGCGCGCTCTGTCGGTCGGGGTGCTGTCCAAGACCTATGGCCTGCCGGGGTTGCGCCTCGGCTGGGTCGCATGTCGCGACCGCGAGCTGCTGCGCCGGATCGTGCGGCAGAAGGACTACACCACGCTGTGCGCCCCGGCGCCGAGCGAGGCGCTGGCCGAGATCGCGATCGGCGCGCGCGACCGGCTGATGGCGCGCAGCCGGGCCCTGGTCGCCAAGAACCTGCCGCTGCTCGACGCCTTCTTCGCCCGCCACGCCAACCGCTTTGAGTGGCAGGTGCCCGCGGGCGGCTGCATCGCCTTCCCGCGCTATCTCGGCGGCGAGGGGGTGGATGCCTTCGCCGATGACCTGGTCGAGCGCTCCGGCGTGCTGCTGCTGCCGGCGCGGGTCTACCGCTCCGCCCTCGGCCCGGTGCCGGCGGACCGCTTCCGCATCGGCTTCGGCCGCGCCGACATGCCGGAGGCCCTGGCGGCGCTGGAGGTGCATCTCTCCGCCTGACGGCCTGCGACGCGATGGCGGGGAGGCGCGGCGGGGCCGCAGCGTGTAGGGTGCGGCCGGACCACCGGAATGAGACCCATGCTGCGCCGCCTCGCCTTCGCTCTCTTGATCCTGCTGCCGGCCCTGCCCGCGGCGGCGGCCGACCAGACCCTCGGCACCTTCCGCGGCACGGTCGCGGGCACCGGCGGAGAGACCGAGGCGATCGAAGGCTTCGCGGCCGTGGTGAAGGACGATCGCGGCCGTTTCGTCCTCGGCATGACCGCGACCGGCGAGGGTGTGATCCGCGCCCGCCAGATCCAGCTGCTGCTGCCGGCCGATGTCGCGCCGGGCGATCTTCCGGTCGGCAGTTACGATTCGGCCCGCCACGACAAGGACGGCAAGGCCGCCGGCGCGCTCTACCTTGCCATCGGCGCGGACGGGTCGCGGGTGCGCGACTGCCGGCTGGTGCCGCAGGGCACGGTCGAGATCTCGGCCGTCTCGCCCTTCGCCGGCACGCTGAACTTCACCTGCCGCGATTCGTCAGAGGCGACGCTGTCGCTGACCTTCGACGCGGTGCCGGTCGACCCGAACCAGGTGGTGCCGTCCGAGCCGGCCGCGGCCTCGGCCGGCCCCGGCCGGGTCAGCACCAAGGTCGGCGCGCCGGTCAACGCCACCATCACCGGCACCGGCTCGGCCAAGCGCCAGGCCGCGGGCAGCCGGCTGCTGCTGCTGTATCTGGAGCAGGAGCGCGACGTCCACGGCACCAAGCAGATGATGCCGGTCGGCGCCGTGGTGGTCGCCCTGCCGAAGGACGCGGCGCTCGGCGCGCACGACCTGAAGCCGTTCTCCCAGGCGGTCGCGGCCGACAAGTCGGCGACCGGTTACGGCGTCTCCTTCAGCCTGGAGGCCGGCGACGGCTCGATCGACGGCTGCGACCAGGCGGCGAGCGGCACCCTGACCTTGACCGGCCTGGACCCGCTCGCCGGCTCTGCCCGCTTCACCTGCGCCGATCAGAGCGACCTGTCGGTCGAGAGCGACTTCGACGGCATCCCGACGACCGACTGACGGGCTGCTCGGCTAGAGCACGAAGTCGGCGGCCACCAGGCCGATGGAGCCGGTCAGCTGGATGTGGAAGTCCGAGACGCCGTCGCCGTTCACGTCGCCGGCGATGGTGGTGACGGCGCCGTTGGACGTGTAGCGCAACTCTCCCGCGTCGCCGTTGTAGAGGCCGGTGCCGATGAAGGTGAAGGCCTGGTTGCCCGCCACCGTCGTGTCGGCGTCGATCGCCGACAGGTCGATCTTGTCGCCCTGGGCGTGGCTGAAATCGGTGATCACATCGGCATTGGCGCCGACCGCGCTGTGATTGGTCTGGGAGAAGGCGAAGGTATCTGCCCCGCCGCCGCCGGTGAGGGTGTCCTTGCCGGCCCAGCCGTTCAGCACATTGGCGGCCGCGTTGCCGATGATGGTGTCGTCGGCGGTGCTGCCGTTGACGTTCTCGATGCTGCTGTAGCTGTCGCCCTGGGCGCTGCCGCCGCTGCCGACGCCGGTGGCCAGGTTCACGGTCACGGCCACCTCGTTCTCGGTGTAGGTGACCGCGTCGATGCCGTTGCCGCCGTCGAGGACGTCCATGCCGGCGCCTCCGCGCAGCACGTCGTTGCCGTCGCCGCCGGACAGGAAATCGGCCCCGGCGTTGCCGGTCAGGGTGTTGGCGCCGGAATTGCCGATGATGGTGTCGGCGCCGGCGCCGCCGGTCCCGCTCAGGTTGAAACCGCCGGTCAGGATCAGCCGCTCGACATATTGCGGCAGGGTGTAGGAGACGCTGGAATAGATCGTGTCGGTGCCGTCCATGGCCGAGTATTCGGTGACCGTGTCGCCGGCGTTGTCGACGATATAGGTGTCGTCGCCGAAATTGCCGATCAGGGTGTCGGCGCCGGTGCCGCCGTCGAGATAGTCGTCGCCGCCACCGCCATCGATGAAGTCGACCTCGGAGCCGCCATAGGCGATGTCGTCGCCGATGCCGGCATTGATATAATCGGCCCCGGCCAGGCCGTAGAAGGTGTCGTTGCCGCTGTTGTCCTGGCCGACCGCCGGCAGGCTGTCATCGCCGCTGGTGCCTGTGAATATCGTCATGGTTGTCTCGCTGGCTGGGAATAAAGTTTTAGAATTTCCAAGAGCCCGAAAGTATATGCAGCGGAAGGGCCGGGATTTGTTCCAAATATGTTGAAACTGGGGATCTTCGGCCGCCCGTCGCGCACGCACGAAAAAGCCCCCGCCGGAAGGCGGGGGCTTGTCTCGGTCGGACCCCGGAGGGGGTGATCAGTAGCGGTAGTGGTCGGGCTTGTACGGGCCCTGCGTCGGCACGCCGATGTAGTCGGCCTGCTTCGGCGTCAGCTGGGTCAGCTTGGCGCCGATCTTGTCGAGGTGCAGCGCCGCGACCTTCTCGTCGAGATGCTTCGGCAGGACGTAGACCTTGCGCTCGTAATTGGCATGGTTCTGCCACAGCTCGATCTGCGCCAGCACCTGGTTGGTGAAGCTGGCCGACATCACGAAGCTGGGGTGGCCGGTGCCGCAGCCCAGGTTGACCAGCCGGCCCTGGGCCAGGACGATCAGGCGCTTGCCGTCCGGGAACATCACCTCGTCGACCTGCGGCTTGACCTCCTCCCACTTGTAGTTGCGGAGGCCGTCGATCTGGATCTCGCTGTCGAAGTGGCCGATGTTGCAGACGATGGCGCGGTCCTTCATCGCCCGCATGTGGTCGAGCGTGATGACGTCGACATTGCCGGTCGCGGTGACGAAGATGTCGCCGACCGACGCCGCCTCGTCCATGGTCACGACCTGGTAGCCTTCCATCGCCGCCTGCAGGGCGTTGATCGGGTCGATCTCGGTGACCATGACCCGGGCGCCCTGGCTGCGCAGCGAGGCGGCCGAGCCCTTGCCGACGTCGCCATAGCCGGCGACGACCGCGATCTTGCCCGCCATCATCACGTCGGTGGCGCGCTTGATGCCGTCGACCAGGCTCTCGCGGCAGCCATACAGGTTGTCGAACTTCGACTTGGTGACGCTGTCGTTGACGTTGATGGCGGGGACCTTGAGGGTGCCCTTCTTCATCATCTCATACAGGCGGTGCACGCCCGTGGTCGTCTCCTCGGACAGGCCGCGGACCTCGGCCAGCATCTCCGGATACTTGTCGTGCATGATCTGGGTGACGTCGCCGCCATCGTCCAGGATCATGTTCGGGGTCCAGCCGCCCGGGCCGCGCAGCGTCTGCTCGATGCACCACCAGAACTCCTCCTCGGTCTCGCCCTTCCAGGCGAAGACCGGGATGCCGGCGGCGGCGATCGCCGCGGCGGCCTGGTCCTGGGTCGAGAAGATGTTGCAGGACGACCAGCGCACGGTGGCGCCCAGCGCCGTCAGCGTCTCGATCAGCACCGCGGTCTGGATGGTCATGTGCAGGCAGCCGACGATGCGGGCGCCCTTCAGCGGCTGCGACGCGCCGAACTCCGCCCGCAGCGCCATCAGGCCGGGCATCTCGGTCTCGGCGATCGCGATTTCCTTGCGGCCCCAATTAGCGAGGCTGAGATCCTTGACCTTGTAGTCGGTGAAGGTGGCGGCGTCGGGCATCGAAGGCTCCTCGAGGCAAAGCGGAATTGCTGCAGGGTGTAGCAGCAGGGCCCGTCGGCCACAAGCATAAAGATATCTTTATATATTTGATTCGCGCTCGACCGAACTCGTGGGAGTTCTTTCCCCAATCCGCCGTTGTGCAGAAGAGGGCAGGCGCCGGGCCGGAGAAAGTTCGCCGCCCGCTGTTGCGTGTTTCTGCATGATCGTGCATGATCAGGCAAAACCAGGCAAAGCCCATGACCGACATCCTGCTGCCGGAGGAACGGCGCCGCCGCCTCCTCGACCTGCTTGCCCTCGACGGCAAGATCATGGCCACCGCGGCCAGCGCCGTGCTCGGCGTGTCCGAGGACACGATCCGGCGCGACCTCAACGACCTCGCGCGGGCCGGGGCGGTGCGCCGCGTCCATGGCGGGGCGCTGCCGCTGACCCCCGCCACCGGCACCTTCGCCACCCGCGCGACCGAGCGGCCGGAGGCCAAGGCCGCGCTCGGCCGGGTGGCGGCCGGGCTGATCCGGCCGGGCGAGGTGGTGCTGCTCGACGGCGGCACCACCATGCTGGCGGTGGCCGAGGCGCTGCCGCCCGACCTGCGCGCCACCATCGTCACCCCGAACCTGCCGGCGGCGCTGGCCCTGACCCGGCATCCGGCGGTCGAGGTCGTCCTGCTCGGCGGCCGGGTCGACAAGGCCGACCAGGCCACCGTCGGCACCTCGGTGCTGGCCGCGCTCGACGGGCTGCGCGCCGATCTCTGCCTGCTCGGCGTCTGCAGCCTCGATGTCGAGGCCGGGCTCGGCGGCATGGACCATGAGGAGGCGCTGGTGAAGCGTCGCATGGCCGGATGCGCCGGCCGGGTCGCCGCCGCCGTCACCGCCGACAAGCTGGGCACCGCCGCCCCGTTCCCGATCCTGCCGGTCGGGCGGCTGGACGCGTTGATTACCGAACGGTCGGCCGACGCCGCCCTCCTCGCCGCCTATCGCCAGGCCGGCCTCACCCTGATTCTCGCCTGACCGGAGCCGTCATGACCAGTTTCGCCGAGGGAACGACCGCGACCGCCGATCTTCGCGGCGCGCGCCTCGCCACCCGCGCCATGTTCCTGATCTGCGGCACCGTCACCGCCAGCTGGGCGCCGCAGGTGCCGCTGGCCAAGGCCCGGCTCGGCATCGACGACGGCGTGCTGGGCCTCGCCTTGCTCGGCATGGGCGCCGGGGCGATGGTGGCGATGCCGCTGGCGGGTTTTCTCGCCGCCCGCTTCAGCAGCCGGGTGATCACGGCGCTGGGCGGGCTGGTGATCTGCCTGTCGCTGCCGCTGATCATCCTGGCGCCGGACGCCCTGATGCTGGGCCTCGCCCTGTTCCTGTTCGGCGCCGCCACCGGGTCGATGGACGTGGCCATGAACGTCCAGGCCGCGGCGGTCGAGGCGCGCGGCGGCCGGCCGCTGATGTCCTCCTTCCACGGCATGTTCAGCGTCGGTGGGCTGATCGGCGCCGGTGGCGCCAGCCTCATGCTCGGCCTCGGCCTGTCGCCCCTGACCGTCGCCCTGGTGGTCAGCGGCCTGATGCTGGCGCTGCTGGTCGCCCAGGCCGGGTCGATGCTGCCGCCGGAGCCCAGGCCCACCCAGACCGGGATGCGCTTCACCCTGCCGCGCGGCCTCGTGCTGGTGCTCGGCCTGCTGACCTTCGTGCTGTTCCAGGCCGAAGGCGCGGTGCTGGACTGGAGCGCCGTGTTCCTGCACGAGGCCCGCGGCCAGGACCCGGCCGTGGCCGGGCTCGGCTACGCCATGTTCGCGGTGGCGATGGCGGTGATGCGGCTGGCCGGCGATGGCATCACCAGCCGCTTCGGCGGCGAGGCGGTGGTCCGGCTCGGCTCCGCCCTCGCGGCGGCCGGCTTCCTGCTGGCGATCCTGGTGCCCTGGCCGGCGGCCGCGCTGATCGGCTTCGCCCTGGTTGGGATCGGCGCCGCCAATGTCGTGCCGGTGCTGTTCAGCGCCGCCGGCCGGGTGCCGGGCATGGCGCCCGGGCTGGCGATCTCGACCATCGCCACCCTCGGCTATTGCGGCATCCTGGCCGGCCCGGCGGCGATCGGCTTCATCGCCGACCATCTCGGCCTGCCGGCCGCGCTCGGGATCGTGGCGGCGCTGCTGGTCGCGACCGCGGCCTCGGCCCGGGCTGTGCGGGTGTAGCCCGGATATCCGGGCTAGTTCCGCCGCAACTGGCGGGCCGGCGACGGCAGGATATGGAGGCGCCGGTCGGCCGGCGCGCCGGGTGCCGGCCTGTCGCTGTCGGGCACGGCCGCGGCGACGGACATCCCGTTCAGCCGGGCGACGGTGGCCACGATGTCGCGGCGAAGCTCGGCCGGCAGATACGGATCGCCGGCGTCGATCACGCGCTCGACCCGGGCCAGCAAGTCCTCCAGCTCCTGGATCTGGCGGTCGCCGACGGTCGGGCTCCGCATCAGCGACCCGCATGTCCGGCCCAGCCAGTCGGCCAGGTCGTCGGCATCGCCCAGGCAGATCGGCGACCGGTCCCCATCCCGGACCCAGATCGCCGGTGTGATGTGAACGAATCCCTGCATGCTCTCCCCACGACGAGCCGGCATGGGCCAGTTTTGTATAAAATATTATGTATTGCAATACGGAGAATGCGTGTTGGTCGCCGAGGGCGGCCGCGGGGTGCCGTTCAGCCGACCGGGTAGGGCCCTTCGGTGAAGGTCTCGGCGTGGTAGCCCTTCGACCCGACCAGCCGGGCCAGCGGGCTCCACAGCCCGCCGCCCGACCGCAGCCGGTCGATCACGGCCGCGAAGTCGTGGCGCGGCTGCCAGCCCAGCTCGGCGCGGGCCCGGTCGTTGACATAGACCCGGTCGATGCCCGGCAGCATCCGCCAGCCGCGGCCCGCATATTCGGCCTCGGCGCTGGGGACGCGTCGCCGCAGCACCGCCGGCGCATCGCGCCGCAGCTCCGCTAGGTCCTCCGGCCGGAACGGCGTGGTGGCGCTGACGATGTAGCGGCCGAAGCCGATCGCCCGAGCCTTCTCCAGCGCCAGCAGATGGGCCTCGACCACATCCTCGATGTCGACCCGCCGGAACAGGTATTCGTTGGCCTTGAGGTTGTCGTCGGCATAGGCCGCGCGCTTGGCCCCGTCGTCATCCGCCTCGGGGAAGAAGCGCGAGGTCCGCAGCACCAGGCAGGGCAGGCCCTGGTTGCGGTGGGCCAGCTGGCACAGATCCTCGGCCGCGGCCTTGGTGACGCCGTAGATGTTCTTCGGCACTGGCACCACCGCCTCGGTTACCCAGGCGGCCGGGGCCTCCGCGGGCGGCACCAGGGCATCGCCGAACACGCTGGTGGTGCTGGTGAAGACGAAGGCGCCGATGCCGGCCGCCGCCGCGGCCTCCAGCAGGTTCAGCGTGCCGGTGATGTTGGTGTCGACGAAATCCTGCCGGGCGTGGGTGGCGACATGCGGCTTGTGCAGCGTGGCGGCGTGCAGCACCGCCTGCACCCCGGCCATGGCCTGCCGCACGAGGTCGCGATCGGCGACCGAGCCGACCTGTGCCGTGAACGGCCCCGGCAGCACATCGAGGCCGGTCGTCTCATGCCCCCGGTCCCGCAAGCTGCGGACTAGTGCCTCGCCGAGATGGCCGGAACTGCCGGTGACCAGGACCTTCATCGGCTGCTCTCTCAACCGCCTTCGTTGAAATCGTCGAGCAATGCCGCGATCCGGCCGGAATCGGTCTGGTCCAGCATCATCCGGGCACGGCGGGCGGCGGCGACGCTGTCCAGCGTCAGGATCCGCCGCTTGACCTCCAGGACCCGCAGCGGCGCCATCGACAGGTCGCGGATGCCCAGGCCGACCAGCAGCGCGGTGAAGCGCGGATCGCCCGCGATCTCGCCGCAGGCGCTGACCGGGATGCGGGCGCGCAGCGCCGCCTCGACCGTGAACTGCACCAGCCGCAGCACCGAGGTGTGCAGCGGGTCGTAGAGATGCGACACCGCCTCGTCGCCGCGGTCGGCGGCGAGCGTGTACATCACCAGGTCGTTGGTGCCGATGGCGAAGAAGTCGACCTCGCGCGCCAGGGCGTCGGCGATCAGCGCCGCCCCCGGCACCTCGATCATCACCCCGAGCGGCGGCATCGTTGCCGGCACCGGCACCCGGCGCCGCTTCAGCCGCCGCATCGTCCGGTCCAGCGCCGCCTTGACCGCGCGGATCTCGCCGATCGTGGTGATCATCGGCAGCAGCACCCGGATCGGCCCGTGCGCGCCGGCCCGCAGGATCGCCGCCAGCTGCGCCTCCAAGAGCTTCGGCTCCTTCAGCGACAGCCGGATGGCGCGCAGGCCCAGCGACGGGTTGGCGGTCTCGGCGAAGCGGCCGCCGAGGGCCGAGGCGATCTTGTCGCCGCCGAGGTCGAGGGTGCGGATGGTCACCGTCTTGCCGGCCATGCCCTCGACCATGCCGCGCAGGATCGAATACTGCTCCTCCTCGCCCGGCAGGTCGTCCCGGTTCATGAACATGAACTCGGTGCGCAGCAGGCCGACCCCGGCCGCGTTCAGCTCGGTTGCCATCTGCACGTCGCGCGCCAGCTCGACATTGGCCGACAGGGTGACGTCGACGCCGTCGCGGCTGCGCGAAGGCAGGCCGATCAGCGCCTCGAGCTGCTTGCGGTCGGCCCGCGCCAGGTCGCGCCGGATGCGATAGGCGGACAGGGTCTCGGGCGCCGGATCGATGATCACCTGCCCGGCGGTGCCGTCGACGATCACGGTCTGCCCGGCACGGACCCCGGCCAGCAGGCCCGGCACGCCCAGCACCGCCGGCAGGCCCAGCGACCGCGCCATCACCGCGGTATGGCTCTGGGTGCCGCCGAGGACGGCGGCGAAGCCCATCACCCGGCGCGGATCCATCAGCGCCGTGTCGGCCGGGGTGATCTCCTCGGCCAGGATGATGCTGCCCTCGGGCAGGCCGGCCAGGGCCTGGAACTGGCGCTTGGTCAGGTTGCGGATCAGCCGGGTTCCGACCTCGCGGATGTCGTCGATCCGGCCGGCCAGGTAGCTGTCGTCCATCGCCGCGAACTGGGTGGCGATCGATGCGATCTCCGACTGCACCGCGTATTCGGCGTTGACCCGCTCCTCCGTGATGCGGGCCTCGACCCCGCGCAGCAGGCGCGAGCCGGACAGGATCGCGGCATGGGCGTCCAGCAGGTAGCCGATATCCTCCGCCGCCTGCTCCGGCAGCGTCTGCGCCTTGGCCTTCAGCTTCTTGATCTGGCGCCGGGACTTGGCCAGGGCCTCGGCGAAGCGCTCGCGCTCGCCGGGCAGGTCGGCCTCCTCCAGCCGGTATTCCGGCACCTGCTCGAAGCCACTCTCGATCAGATGGGCCGGGCCGATGGCGACGCCGCCGGAGACGGCGAGGCCACTCAGCACGATCTCGCGGCTGGGCTTGGATGGGGAGAGGTCGGCGATCCGGGTCGCCATCGTTTCAGTCCTCGTCGAAGCCGCGCTCGACCAGGGAGACGAGCGCCGCCAGGGCCTCGGCCGCCTGCGGCCCGGCCGCGGCGACGGCGATGTCCGTGCCGGGTCCGGCCGCCAGCATCATCAACCCCATGATCGACTGGCCGCCGACCTCGGTGCCGTTGCGCTCGACCCAGATCTCGGCGTCGAACTCGGCCACCAGCTTGACGAACTTCGCCGCCGCCCGGGCATGCAGCCCGCGCTGGTTGCAGATGGTGACGCTGCGCGTCAGTCTTTCCTCGGCCATGTCCGGAGACACCGGGCCGGTCATTTGCGCTTCTCCGGCTTCAGCAGGGCCGAGGCGACGCTGATGTATTTCTGGCCGGCCTCGCGGGCGGCGGTCACGGCATCGGTCAGGGTGTCGGTCTTGCGCACCGAGGCCAGCTTGATCAGCATCGGCAGGTTGATGCCGGCGATCACCTCGACATTGGCGCGGTCCAGGATCGAGATCGCCAGGTTCGACGGCGTGCCGCCGAACATGTCGGTCAGCAGCACCACGCCGCGCCCGCCATCGACCGCGGACACCTTGTCCATGATCTCGGCCCGGCGCTGCTCCATGTCGTCCTCGGGCCCGATGCACACCGTGGCGACCTGGGGCTGGGCGCCCACCACATGCTCCATCGCCGCGACGAACTCGTCGGCGAGACGACCATGGGTCACGAGGACCATGCCGATCATCGGGTGGGTGGTCATGTCGTTCCGGTTGCCTTCCTGTCAGCCCTTACGTCGGCATGTCGCGATGGACCAGCCCGCGGCGATAGCCCTGGCCGTCCAGCCAGGCCGCCAGCGTCTCCGCCACGAACACCGATCGATGTTTGCCGCCGGTGCAGCCGACGGCGATGGTGAGATAGCTCTTGCCCTCGCGGTTGTAGCGCGGCAGCAGCGGTTCGAGCAGGCCGAACAGCGAGGCCATGAATGGGTCGAATTGGGCGTCGCGCCGGATCATCGCCTGCACCGCCGGGTCCTGGCCGGTCTGCGGCCGCAGCTCCGGCACCCAGTGCGGGTTGTCGAGGAAGCGGACGTCGAATACCAGATCGGCCTCGCGCGGCAGGCCGCGCTTGAACGAGAACGACATCACCGTGACATAGAGGCCGGGCGTGGTGTCGAGGCCGAAATGCCCCTCGATCAGGCGCCGCAGGTCCTGCGGGCTGGTCAGCGAGGTGTCGACGACCAGGTCGGCCAGGGGGCGCAGCGGGTACAGCTCCAGCCGCTCGCGCCGGATGCCGTCCGCCACCGGCCGGTCGGTCGCCAGCGGGTGGCGCCGCCGCGTCTCGGTGAAGCGACGCTGCAGGATCTCGTCGTCGGCGTCGACGAACAGCAGCCTGACGTCGACGTCGCCGCGGGCGCGCAGCGCCGCGATCTCGGCCTCCAGCGCCTCGACCGAGAAGCCGCGGGTGCGGGTGTCGATGGTCACCGCCATCGGCCGGCCCTCGGCGTGGTCGACCAGCGGGCCCAGCAGCGCGATCGGCAGGTTGTCGATCGCCTCGTGGCCGAGATCCTCGAGGGTCTTGAGCGTGGTGGAATGGCCGGCGCCGGACAGTCCGCTCACCAGCACGAGACGATGACGGGCGCCGGATCGCGCAGGTGCTTGAGGGATGTCTGTCATCGTGCGAGGCGGTGTTCGGGCAGGGCCAGGGCGGCCAGGGCCAAGCGCAGCTTGACCGGCGCCGAAGCCTCGAAGGGGGCCACCGAGACCAGTGGCAGCCGGATGCCGAGATAGGCGCAGACGGAAGGCTCCGGGAGCCGCTCGATCGCCTCGGCCGGCTTCAGGTCGGCGACCAGCAGCACCGGGGCGGCCGGGTCGAACGGCACCGGGATGGGCCCGAAGCCGCGGGCCTCGATCAGCCCGGCCAGCGCCGCGGGCGGGCGCGCCACCACGACGCCGCCCTCGAGCGCGAGCTGCACCCGGTCGTCCGCGACCAAGCGCCCCCCGGCATCGATCAGCCGGAGGGCCAGGTCGGATTTGCCGCTGCCCGACGGCCCGCGCAGCAACACGCCGCGGCCGTCGACTGCGACGCAGGTCGCATGGATCGTCGCCATCGCGGGTGGGAAGGTGGACGGCACCCCCGGCCCCTGTCAATCGCAACGGCAAATCATCAGACAAGAAGACGCGTTATTTCGCCGGCACCGCCTTGGCCTCCAGCGTGTACGGCGTGTCGCCCTGGTAGGAGTAGACCCGCAGAAGATAGGTGCCGGGGTCCAGCCGCAGCTGCAGCTCCTCCGGGTCGGTGCCGGACTCGGCGCCGCTGATCAGGCTCTCCTGGTCCGAGGCGCGCAGGAGGTCGATATCGGCGTCGCCCTGGTCCATGGTCAGGCGGATGGTGACGTCGGCGCGGTTGACCAGGGTGAAGCGCCAATAGTCGTCGCGATCGGTGAAGCCGACCCAGTCCTTGATGGTGACGGCCTGCGGCCCGACGCGCTCGATCGTGCCGGCCTCCTCCGGGGTGTTGCCGGCATGGTCGGGCGGCGGCGGGGCGGCGGTCGCGCCGGCCACGGTCACCCGGTACTCGGTGGCCTCGCTGCCGGCCGGGTAGACGTTCAGGTAGTAGGTGCCGGGATCCAGCGTCGCGGTCAGCGCCTCCGCCTCGGTGTCGGTGTTGGTGCCGCTCAGCAGATTGGTGCCGTCGGCGCCTTCCAGGTTGATGTCGGCATCGGCCGACAGCCCGTCCAGGCCGATGGTGACCGCCTGCCGCTGGGTGATCCGGAAGGCGTAGTAGTCGGTGGCATCCGCCGGGCCGACCCAGTCGCTGGCGTCGGCGCTGGTGCCGGTGACGTCGCCCAGGTCGCGGGCGTCGGACTGGCTGGACCCGGCCGCATCCGCCGGCGGCTCCTCGCCCGGCGTGCCGGAGACGGAGAGGCGGTACGGCGTGTCGTCGCCGTAGCTGGTGATCACTAGGTAGTAGGTGCCGGGCCGGACCACCGCGGTGACATGCTCGTCGTCGGATCCGCCGGCGGCGGAGGAGCCGAGCGTGCCGCCATCACTGTCCTTCAGCTCGAGATCGGCATCGCCGGTCATGCCGGTGAGGTCGACCGTCAGGTTGGTCCAGCCCTCGGTGGTGATGGCGTAGACGTCGGTCTGGTCGGTGGTCGAGACCCGGCCCTCGGCGGCCAGCGGCGAGGGGCCGACGGTGCCGAGCGGCGTCGCCGTCGCGATGGTGTCGTCGGCGGACTCATCGGCCGGAGCCACGCCGGGCGTGCCCTCCGCGGCGGCGCCGGGCATGGCGATGCGCATCGGCGCCAGGGTCTGCGCCCACATGTAGCCGACCGGGGTCTTCGGGGTCTGCACCCGCACCCAGCCGCCCGCGGCCAGCCGGCCGGTGACGATGACCTGCGACCCGAAGGGAAGCGTCTCCTTCAGCTCGGCGGTGCCGTTCGGGGCGCCGCGGACCGAGGCGCTGGCCCAGGTGACGAAGGACAGCGCGTCCATCTCCTCCAGCACCGCCGGCGGTGCTGGAACGGCCGCCGGCGTCTGGGCGAAAGCCGGGCCGGCGGCGGCCAGGGCGAAGACGCTGCCGAGCAGCAGCCCGCGCAGGCACGATGTCATGGAACTCCCCCTTCGATACGGAAACGTCGATGTCGCCCTCATTTGGCGGGGATCTTCACCGTGAAGCGGGCGCCGGGGCGCCCCTCGCGGTTTTCGGAGAAGATCTGGCCGCGATGGGCGGTGATGATCTGCTTGGAGATGCTGAGTCCCAGGCCGGAATGGGTGCCGAATTTTTCCCCGGCCGGGCGCTCGGTGTAGAACCGGTCGAAGATCGCCTCCAGCTTGGCCGGAGGGATGCCGGGGCCGTCATCCTCGATGGTCGCGATCACCCAGGCGCCCTCCCGCCGGGCGCGCAGGGTGATGGCACCGTCGGGCGGCGAGAACGAGATCGCGTTGGTGATCAGGTTGCGGAACACCTGCACCAGCCGGTCCTCGATGCCGGGCACGGTCAGGGCCGAGCCGGGCGGCAGGCTCAGGCTGATCTTGAGGCCGGTGTCCTCCAGCGTGGTCTTGTACAGCTCGGTCAGCATGCCCAGCATGCGGCCGATATCGACCGTCTCGGTCTCGGCCCGCGACAGCTCGGCGTCGAGGCGCGAGGCGTCGGAGATGTCGGTGATCAGCCGGTCGAGGCGCTGCACGTCCTCGAGGATGATGGCCATCAGCCGGCGCTGCTGCGCCGGGTCGGTGATCCGGGCGGTGGTCTCGACCGCGCTGCGCAGCGAGGTCAGCGGGTTCTTGATCTCGTGCGAGACGTCGGCGGCGAAGCGCTCGATCGCGTCGATCCGGGTCCACAGCGCCGCGGTCATCGCCCTCAGCGCCGAGGCCAGCTCGCCGATCTCGTCGCGCCGGCCGCTCATGTCCGGGATCTCGATCTTGCGGCCGCGGCCCTGCTGCACCCGCTCCGCCGCCCTTGCCAGCCGGCGGATCGGCCGGGTGATGGTGCCGGCGAGGTACAGCGACAGGACGATGGTGACGCCCAGCGCGATGGCGAAGACCTTCAGGATCTCCTCGCGCACCGTCTGCAGGTTGCCCTCGATGTTGACGCCCTCGCGCGACATCAGCACCGCGCCCAGCACCAGCCGCACGCGCTGCACCGGCACGGCGACGCCGAGCATCAGCTTGCCGTCGTCGCGGGTCCAGATCTGGCGCCCGACGCCGCCGCTCAGCGCCGCGCGGACGCTGGCATAGTCGTTCGCCTGCTGGTCCTGGCGCTCGACATAGCTCGGCCAGCGCTTGCGTGGCCCGGCGAATTCGGTCGACCAGTCGTAGATCGCGTCCCAGGTGGCGCGCAGCCAGCCCTTGGATTGCGGCGGCAGGAGCGGCCGCACCTCGATGATGCCGCCGGGCTGGCCCAGCATCCGGCTGTCGGCCACCAGCTTGCCGTCGGCGCCGAACAGCCGGGCCCTGGTGTCGTTGGTCTGGTACACCCGGCGCACGATCTGGCGGGCATTGTCCGGGTCCAGCGACTGCTGCGTGTCGACGCCGCCGACCACCGCCGCCTCGGCCAGGTTGGCGGCCAGGATCGTGGCCTCGGCGTCGAGCGAGGACAGCTCGTTCTCGATCAGCCGCTCCTGGTAGGACGACAGGTACAGCATGCCGCCGACCAGCATCATCAGCGCCATCATGTTGACGGCCAGGACGCGGGCGGTGAGCTTGGAGAAGAAGCGCCGGCGCAGGCGCGCGACCGGCGCGTCGACGGTGCGGCCGCCGACCGGGGTCGCGGTGATCGGCTCGGCAGCCGGCTCCGGCGCGGCGGTCGGGACGGCGCCGATGGGGGTGTCCTCGGCCGGCTCGCCGAGGCGCGGCGCGGGGCCGCGGGAGGCTCTGAGCGGGGCCGTCATGGGGGAACCGTCACGGCATCATCCGGCGGGTCGGCGTCCGGTCGCGGCCGGGCAGGGGGCGGCCGCCGGTACGTTCACGCCTCCTTGTAGCGGTAGCCGACGCCGTACAGCGTCTCGATGTGGCCGAACTCCGTGTCGATCGCCTTGAACTTCTTGCGGATGCGCTTGATGTGGCTGTCGATGGTGCGGTCGTCGACATAGATGTGCTCGCCATAGGCCGCGTCCATCAGCTGGTCGCGGCTCTTGACGTGGCCGGGGCGGATCGCCAGCGCCTTGACCAGCAGGAACTCGGTCACCGTCAGGTCGATGGTCTCGCCGCGCCACAGGCAGGCGTGGCGGTTGCCGTCCAGCGTCAGGTCGCCGCGGGCGACGACGGCGGCGGGGTCGGCCGGCGTGGTGTCGGTCGCCAGCTGCTCGCGCCGCAGCAGGGCGCGGATGCGCTCGATCAGCAGGCGCTGCGAGAACGGCTTCTTGATGTAGTCGTCGGCGCCCATGCGCAGGCCCAGCAGCTCGTCGACCTCGTCGTCCTTCGAGGTCAGGAAGATCACCGGCATGTTGGTGGTCTTGCGCAGCCGGCCCAGCAGTTCCATCCCGTCCATGCGCGGCATCTTGATGTCGAGCACGGCCAGGTCGACCGGCTTCTGCGCCAGCCCGCGCAGCGCCTCGTCGCCGTCGGAGAAGGTGCGGACCTCATAGCCCTCCGACTCCAGCGACATCGCGACCGATGTCAGGATGTTGCGATCGTCGTCGACCAGCGCGATGGTCTGGGCCATGGCCCCCTCCACTCTCACGACCCGCCCCCGGCAGGCACAACCTCATTGCCGGGGACGCTGAACGCCCAATATGGCGTATTCACGGCCGAAATGTCACTCGGACGAGGTAATCCCCAGGAAAACCAGCGAGGTAGCGGCGCGATGACGACATCAGAGCTCGCCCCGGCCGCCCAGGCCCGGATTCTGCTGCGCAGCCTGGACCGCGCCGCCCTGGCGACGCTGGACGCGGAAGGCGGCCCCTACGCCTCGCTGGTGCTGGTCGCGACCGACCCGGCCGGGCAGCCGCTGCTGCTGATCTCGCGGCTGGCGGAGCACACCGGCAACCTCGAGCGGGACTCCCGCGCGGCGCTGCTGTTCGACGGCACGGCCGGGCTCGACCAGCCGCTGGCCGGGCCGCGCCTGACCATCTCGGGCCGGGCCGAGCCGGCGGATGATCCGGCGCTGCGCGCCCGCTATTTGGCCCGGCATCCGGATGCGTCCGGCTATGCCGGCTTCCCGGATTTCAGCCTGTGGCGGGTGCGGGTCGAACGCGGCCACATGGTCGCCGGCTTCGGCGCCATCCACCGCTTCGATGCCGACGATCTGCTGATCGGCCCGCCGCCGGCGTTGACCGCGGCCGAGCCCGGCATCATCGGCCATATGAACGACGACCACGCCGACGCCCTCGACCTCTACGCCCAGGCGCTGCTGGGCCGCAGCGGCACCGGCTGGCGGATGACCGGCATCGACGCCGACGGCGCCGATCTGCGCCTCGGCGCCGCCGTCGCCCGTCTGGCCTTCGCCGCGCCGGTGACCGATGCCGAGACGGCGCGGAAGGAGCTGGTGCGCCTGGTCCGCCACGCCCGCGGCGGCGGGCTGGCGGATTGACCGATCGATCGGTCAGCGTAACGCCTTCAGCCGTTCCATGGTCTCGACCAAGGCGGTGCGGATGCCGGGCTCCATCGCCGAATGGCCGGCATCCGGCACCACCACATAGGTCGCCTCCGGCCAGGCGCGGTGCAGCTCATCCGCGGTCCTGATCGGGCAGACCGTGTCGTAGCGGCCCTGCACGATCGCCGCCGGGATGTGGCGGATCCGGTCGACCTGCTGCAGCAGCCGGTCCGGCGGGGTGAACAGGTTGTTCAGGAAGTAATGCGCCTCGATCCGGGCCAGGCCCAGCGCATGCGCGTCCTCGCCGGCCGAGGCCACGATCTCCGGGTTCGGCAGCAGGGTGGAGCAGGAGCCCTCATAGATGCTCCAGGCCCGCGCCGCCGGCAGGTGCACCGCCGGGTCGGGGTCGGTCAGCCGGCGGTGATAGGCGCGGGTCAGGTCGCCGCGCTCGGCCGGCGGCAGGAACTCGACGAAGCTGCGATGCGCCTCCGGGAAGAAGGTACCCATGCCGTGGAAGAACCAGTCGATCTCCGCCGGCCGCATCAGGAAGATGCCGCGCAAGGTCAGCGACCGGCAGCGCTGCGGATGCGCCTGGGCATAGGCCAGGGCGAGGGTCGAGCCCCAGGAGCCGCCGAAGACGTGCCAGCGCTCGATGCCCAGCATGCGGCGCAGCTGCTCCATGTCGCCGACCAGGTGCTCGGTGGTGTTCTGCCGGGTCTCGCCCAGGGGCCGCGACCGGCCGGCGCCGCGCTGGTCGAAGATGATGATGCGGTAGAAGCCGGGGTCGAAGAAGCGGCGATGGGTGGGCGAGGCGCCGGCGCCGGGGCCGCCATGCAGGAACACCACCGGCACGCCGTCCGGCCTGCCGCATTGCTCCCAATAGATGCTGTGCAGGTCGTCGACCGGCAGCAGGCCGGTGGCGAAGGGCTCGATGGTCGGGAAGATCAGGTCGCGCGGCATGGGTCTCGCTGTCGGGCTGAGTCTCGACCCTTACTCTACGGTCTCGGCGGCGCATTGCAAAAAGCCGATCGAAGCGAAGCTCTGCGGTGCGAGGGCGCAGCCGGATCGGGCTATGCTGCAGCGATGCGCGTTCTGCTTGTCCTGATCCTGCTCTGCGCCGCCGGCGGCGCCCGGGCCCAGCCGGCGGACGGGCTCGACTACGGCCTGCCGGTCGCGGTCGAGGCCGTGTCCGACGGCCGCACCGTGGCGCTGGCGGACGGCACGGTGCTGCGGCTCAGCGCGCTCGACCTCCCCGCCGGCCGCTGGCGCGACATCGCCCGCGCGGCGCTGGCCGAGCTGCTGCAGGGCCGCTCGGTCCGCCCGGCCCGGCTGGCGCCGCCCGATCGTTACGGCCGGGTTCCGGTGCAACTGCAACGCGACGACGGTGCCTGGGTCCAGGCGGCGCTGCTCGGCCGCGGACTGGCGCGGGTCGATGCCGCCGGCGCCGATCCCGCAGCGGCGCTGGCCGCGCTGCTGGCGGTCGAGGCCGAGGCCCGCGCCGCCGGGCGCGGCCTGTGGGGCGATTCCGGCCTCGCCGTGCGGCCGGCCGAGTCGCTGGGCCGCGGCGATCTCGACCAGTTCCAGATCGTCGAGGGCCAGGTGCAGCAGGCGGCGCTGGTGCGCGGCCGCGCCTATCTCAATTTCGGCACCAATCCGCGGCAGGACTTCACCGTGACGGCGGAGCCGGAGCTGGTCCGCCGGCTGGAAGCGTCCGGGCAGGACCTGACGGCGCTGCAGGGGCGGCGCATCCGGGTGCGCGGCTGGCTCGACTGGTCGGGCGGGCCGCGCATCGCCCTGATCCGGATCGAGCAGATCGAGAGGCTGGATTGATGATTCGCCGTGACCTGTTGCTGGGCTTGGCCGCCCTGCCGTTGCTGCCGTGCCCGGCCCTGGCTGACACCGCCGAGGCGCGGGCGGTCCGGGCCGCCTTCGGCGGTCCCTATGCCGCCCCGGCGCTGCGCGACCACGTCGCCCGCATCGCCCAGCGTGTGGCGGATGCCGAGACCGGCGGGCGCCTGAAGGTGACGATCGAGCTGCTCGATTCCGACCAGGTCAACGCCGCCGCCCTGCCGGACGGCCGGCTGCTGGTCAATCGCGGCCTGCTGGCCCTGGCGCGCAGCGAGGCCGAGCTGGCCTTCGTGCTGGCGCATGAGATCGGGCATGTCGTCGCCGGTCATGCCCGGCAGGGCAAGGCGCGGCCGCCGGTCGATCCGGCGGTCGCCGGCCTGGCGGAGGTCCAGGCCGAGGCGGAGTTCGACCGGGCGCAGGAGCGCGAGGCCGACCGGATCGGCATCGACGCCCTGGCCCGGGCCGGCTTCGACCCATCGGCGGCGCCCCTCTTCCTGGCCCGGTTCGGCGCCGCCCAGAGCCTGGCTGCGACCCTGTCCGGCCGGCCGGAGCTGGCCACGGCCGCGATCAGCGGCGGCGACCATCCGGAGACGGCGGAGCGGATCGTCGCGGCTCGGGCCCGGGCGGCGGCGCTGCCGCCCGGCGAGACGGGGGAGGACGCCTGGCTCGACGCCATCGACCGCCTGCCCTGGGGCGAGGGGGCGGGCCAGATCCCGATCCGCGGCCAGGCGGTGATCGACCCCGCCGCCGGCTTCCGCTGGGACGCGCCGCCGGGCGTGGCCCTGCTGCGCCAGCGCCGGCGGGTGATGGGCATCGGCCCGGATGATTCGGTGATCCTGTTCGACCAGCTGTCGCAGCCGCGGGCGCTGCCGGCGCGGCTGTTCCTGGAGCGGGTCTGGGGTCGCCGGGTGGGCGGGGTGCAAAACGTCGGCGCCGGCGATCTCGGCGGCTTCCCGGCCGCCTGGGGCGTCGCCGGGCTGGCGATCGGCGCCGACCGGTGGGAAGCGCTGCTGGTGGTGATCGAGACCACGCCGGAGCGGCGCGACCGTTTCAACGTCCTGACCCGCGCCGGCAGCCCCGCCGCCGCGCCGATGCGCGGCGCGGTCGAGAGCTTCCGACGGATCGGCGCGGCCGAGGCCGCGGCGGTGCGGCCGCGTCGCCTCGCCGTGGTCCCGGTCCGGCCGGGGGACGCCGTGGCCGATCTCGTCGGCCGCATGCGGGTCGAGGCGGCGGAGGCGCAGTTCCGCCTGCTGAACGACGTCGGCGGCGACACGCTTTCGCCCGGAAGCCGGGTCAAGCTGATTGTCGAGTGAGGCTTGGTGAAGCGGTTCGAAAGGCTGGAGATGCGGCTCGCCCGCCGTGACCTGCTGCTGACGGCGACGGCCGCGGCTCTGCTGCCGGCCGTCTTCCGCGTGGCCACCGCCGACGACAGGGTGGCGGAAGACGAGGCGCTGGATGCGTTCGGCGGCCTGTTCCGCGCGCCGGCCTTGCGGGATCAGGTCGCCGCGATCGGGAGCGCATCGCCAACGCCGAGGTCCGCTGCGGGATGCGGGTCTCGGTCGAGCTGCTCGATTCGGACCGGGTCAACGCCGCGGCCGGGGCGGACGGCCGCATCCTGGTGACGCGCGGCCTGCTGGCCCTGGCCCGCAGCGAGGCCGAAATCGCCTCGGTGCTGGCACATGAGGTCGGGCATGTCGTCGCCGGCCATGTCGGGCTGCGGGCGGCACGCTCGAGCGAGACCGGAGGGACCGGCGCGGCGGGTCAAACCGCCTTCGACCGGGCGCAGGAGCTGGAGGCCGATCACATCGGCATCTCCGGCATGGCCCGGGCCGGCTACGACCCCGCCGCGGCCGTGGCCTTCCTGGCCCGGCTCGACGCCTGGCACCGCCTCGACGCCACGCTGGTGGGCCGGCCGGAGCTGGCCCTGGCGGTCGCGAGTGGCGGCGACCATCCGGAGATCGCGGATCGCCTTGCCGCGGCCCGGGTCCAGGCGGCGGCGCTGCCGCGCGGCGAGGCGGGAGAGGCGGCCTGGCTCGACGCCGTCGACGGCCTGTCCTGGAGCGAGGGATCGGGCCAGATCGCGATCCGCGGCCGGTCGGTGATCGATCCCGCCGCCCGGTTCCGCTGGGAGGCGCCGCCCGGCGTGCTGCTCACCCGGCGGCGGCGCAGCGTCCTGGGCTCGGGGCCGGACGATTCGGTCATCGTCTTCGACCAGCTGGTGCAGCCGGAGGCGCTGCCGGCCCGGCCTGCTCTCGAGCAATGGGGTAAGGCGATGGGCGGAGTCCGGGGCGTCGAGATCGGCGATCTCGGGGGCTTCGCCGCGGCCTGGGGCCTGGCCCGGGCGCCCGGCGCTTCGGCGGGCTGGGATGCGGCCCTCGCGGTGATCGAGACCTCGGCCGAGCGGCGCGACCGCTTCATGGTGCTGACCCGGTCGGGCAGCCCGGCCGCGGCATCGATGCGCCGTGCCGTCGCCAGCTTCCGCCGGATCGGCGCAGCCGAGGCCGCCGCGGTGCGGCCCCGCCGCCTCGTCGTGGTGCCCGTGCGGCGCCGGGACACCGTCGCCACCCTGATCGCACGGATGCGGGTGGAGGCGGCGGAGGCCTGGTTCCGGCTGCTGAACGACGTGCCGGGGAATGCCCTTCCGCCGCGGGGACGTCTGGTCAAGCTGATCGTGGAGTGACGGCTATTCCTCCAGGAACAGCTCTTCCGGCTGGGCGACATGGCGGGCGATCGAGGCGCGCAGCTTGGTCAGCGCCCGGTGCTCCAGCTGGCGCACCCGCTCCTTGCTGACGCCGAGCTGGCGGCCCAGCTCCTCCAGCGTGGCGCCGCTGTCGCGCAGCCGGCGCTGGCGGATGATGGTCTGCTCGCGCGGGCTCAAAGCGCCGATCGCCTCGGCCAGCCAGCGCGAACGGGTGACGTTGTCGCGCAGGCCGATCACCACCTCCTCGGGCGAGGGGCGGCTGTCGGCCAGCAGCCCCTGCCAGTCGTCCTCGCCATCCTCGGAGATCGGGGCGTTGAGCGACTGGTCGGAGGCCGAGAGGCGCATCTCCATCTGCTCGACATCGGAAACGTCGACGCGCAGCTCGGTGGCGATCCAGGCGCGGCCGGCCTGGGTCAGCCCGGTCTGGGCGCCGGCGTTCTCGATCTTGGCGCGCAGCCGCCGCAGGTTGAAGAACAGCGACTTCTGCGCCGCGGTGGTGCCGGTGCGGACGATCGACCAGTTGCGCAGCACATAGTCCTGCATCGCCGAGCGGATCCACCAGGCGGCATAGGTCGAGAAGCGGACCTCGCGGTCGTGCTCGAAGCGGGCAGCGGCCTGCATCAGCCCGACATTGCCCTCCTGCACCAGGTCGCCGATCGGCAGACCATAGTTGCGGAAGCGCGACGCGGTGGCGATCACGAGGCGGGTATAGGCCCGGACCAAAGCGTGCAGCGACGGTTCGTCGTTGTCCTGGCGCCAGCGCCGGGCGAGCTCGAACTCGGTCTCGCGCGACAGCAGCGGCTCGCTCATCGACGCCTTGATGAACTTCAGGTTGGCGCGCTGGGTCTCGGGATCGTCGAGATGCGGCATGGACGCCCCCTCTTCGGCCGAACGATGCCGCGGATCCGTCCCGCGACCTCGATAGACGAACACCCTCCCGCATGGCGTCGTTCCCTCGCCGGGCGGGAGCTTGTCCCTTCGTCTAGGAGTTCGCCGGAGCGGGGCGGTTTGTTACGGGGAGAGTGGTGTCTCAGGCTTCGACGATCTCGGCCAGCGTCCCATCGGGATCGAACAGCCCAGCGGCCAGGCGGCCGCCGCGGCCGCAGCCGGAATCGAGCGTCACCGTCATGCCTTCGAGCTGCAGCCCGCCGCCCGAAGGATCGTGGCCGCGGATCAGGCGGCGGAAGCCGGCATAGGGCTCGGCAAGCCCGGCGAAGCCGGCGGCCGACCACCAGAAGGCGTCGCCCTGAGCGGCCAGCGGCCGGCTCGGGTCGATGCCGGCGCTGACGAACAGGATGCCGTCGTCCTCGGTGACGCGGGGCTCGGTGAAGGCGGCCCGGCGCAGCGCGGCGTACAGCGCATTGTGGCCGGGGGCGGCGCGGATCGCCTCGCGCAGGCCGTTGGTCCAGCGGGTCAGCCGGACGGCGCCTTCGCGCGCCGCGGCCATGCCCTCCTCGGCCCGGCCGCCATAGGCGCGCAGCGTGCCGTCGACGCCCTGCGCCAGCATCCAGCGCAGCACGTCCAGCGGGTTCGGTGCGAATTGCAGCTGCAGCATCTTCTGCCACATCTCCTCCTGCGCCCCGCGCAGGAAGACGACGTCCTCGGCCAGCACGAAGGGGCGGGAGATCAGGGCCCGCCGCATCGACAGCACCTCGTCGACCAGGGCGTGCACCCGGTCGGACCGGCCGATCAGGTTGCCGAGATAGACCAGCCGGTCGCCGGGCTCGAAGCGGGCCGCGACATGGTCGTGCAGCACGGCCAGGCGGTCGATCTCGCCATGCACGGCGCCCACGGCCCAGATCCGCCGGGGGCGGCCGAGCCGGGCGAAGGTTCCGGTGTCGCCGGTCACGCGGAGAGGAAGGGATCTGTCATCTGCATTGCATTTTAGCGGCTCGCCCCGGTGACGCCAGCCCCCTTCGGCCGGCGGCGGATCCCGGACATGAAAAAGGCGGCCCGGAGGCCGCCTCTTGCAGTCAGCAGAGAAGGCGCTCAGGCCGCCTTCTTCAGCACCTGCTCCAGCTTCTGGGTCGCCTTGACCTCGTCGATCTTCTCGACCGCGGCCAATTCGCGCGCCAGGCGCTCCAGCGCCGCCTGGTAGATCTGGCGCTCGCTGTAGGACTGCTCCGGCTGGTCGGTGGCGCGGTGCAGGTCGCGCACCACCTCGGCGATCGACACCGGGTCGCCGGAATTGATCTTGGCTTCGTATTCCTGGGCCCGGCGGCTCCACATCGTCCGGCGCACGCGGCTGCGCCCGGTCAGGGTCTCCAGCGCGGTCTTGATCCGGTCCTTCGACGACAGCTTGCGCAGGCCGGACTTCTTGGCCTTGCCGACAGGAACCTTGAGCGTCATCCGCTCCTTCTCGAAGCTGATGGCATACAGCTGCACGGTCATGCCGCTGATGCTGTGCGTCTCGAGCGCCTCGATGCGGCCGACGCCATGCGCCGGATACACAACGTAGTCGCCGACGTCGTACTCAAGTTCCTGAGCCATGTCTGCCAATGGAGTCACCCTCTGTGGTCGGACCCAGTGGGCGGAGACCCTGCGGCCGCCACCCTGCGCTTCGCAGCGCCGCAACCGCTGTTCAACCTCCGCACCGAAACTAGAGACGCAGAAATCGATTCCGGCCCACGTATGGAAGGCCGGAACTGGTCATCAGCACCGGGAATGGACGAAGATTATAATACGTTGCGCTTCCGATATGAAGGCCGAGTCCGCCCCGACATGACGCTTTTTTTGCAATGCAGGCCGGCGGACTCGGCGAATCGTCAATTGCCTTCGCCCGGAGTCGCGCTGAAATGCTCGGCGAATTTGTTCTCGACCTCCTTCCAGGAGTCGGCGTCGGCCGGGGCGTCCTTCTTGCGCGTGATGTTCGGCCACAGGGTGGAATATTCGCGGTTCAGCTCGCCCCATTTCTCCGCGGCGTCGGCCTCGGTGTCCGGCTTGATCGCCTCGGCCGGGCACTCCGGCTCGCAAACCCCGCAGTCGATACACTCGTCCGGGTGGATGACCAGCATGTTCTCGCCCTCGTAGAAGCAATCCACGGGGCAGACTTCGACGCAATCCGTGTACTTGCACTTGATGCAAGCTTCACCCACCACATAGGCCATGCTTAACTTACTCCGGCTCTCCATTGGCGGCCGCCGTGGCGCCGTTGCGGGCAAGCACACGGCGGCGGGCAGCGCCGCTATCCGCATCCGAGACGAATAGAAGCGCCGCGACTCGCCGCATCAGATTGGCTTCGAGGGCGTCGACATTACCATCCGCGAGGATGACATCCCACAGCATTTCCACAATGCGGATGCGCGCCGGCTCGTCGCAATGCTCGCGGATGGTGTGGGTCAAGGCGTGCCAGGACACCGCGCCCTCGCTGGCCCGCTCGGCGTCGGTGCCCAGCTGCGCCGCCTCGAACGGGCCCAGCCCGAAGCGCCAGGCCAGCAGCGTCTGGATGCGCTCGCGCTCCGGCTCGTCCAGCGAATCATCGACCCGGGCGGCTTCCATCAGCAGCGCGGCGACGGCCCGGCGCAGCGTGCCGTCGTCCAGGGCCGTCGGCCGGGCGTCACCGCGGGCCCAATCGAGAATATGGTTCAGCATGGCGTGGATTTAGTCGCTGCCGCCCTTCGGCGGAAGAGCCCGGCGGTCGCGGTCGGTCGGGCGGGGGCCGCCGGAAGAGGGCAGCGCCGCCTCCGGAGTCGGCGGCTGCAGGTCGCGGTACAGCCCCTGCGCCTCGCTGGCCGGACCGCGCCGCTCGGCCAGGGACACGATCTCGATCACCCGGATGTGCCGGCCCTGGACGAAGGTCAGCACCATGCCGGGGCGGATTGCCGCATGCGCCTTCTGGGTCGGCACGCCGTCGATGCGGATGCCGCCGCCGGCGCAGACCTTGGCCGCCAGGCTGCGGGTCTTGAAGAAACGCGCCTGCCACAGCCATTTGTCCAGCCGCGGCCGCTCGGTCTCCTCGCGCTCAGCCCCCCGCTCAGCCATTGTGGCGGCGGAGCAAAGCGAGCTTGGCGAAGGGGCTGTCGGCGCTGGCCGCCGCCGGCCGCGGCGCCTGCGGCCGCTTCGTCCTCACCGGAACATAGGTCACGCGTCCCTCGTCATCCTGGGTCGGCCGATACCCGGCCGCCTGCAGGATAGCCGGGATTTCGGCGACGGTGCAGCCGACGATCGGCGCCAGCGCCGGATCGGCGGTCAGCCCGCCCTGGCGGCGGCGCGATTCGGCGGCGTCGCGCAGCGCGTCGATGCGGTCCAGGCGGATCCGCCGCGGGCCGCAGGGCACGAAGCCCGCCAGGTCCAGCGCCGCGGCGTCCTGGCCGGCTTCGGCGAGCACCGAGATCCGGGCCGGGGCGGGCAGGGCGGCGGGCAGGGGCCGTCCGGCGGCGACGGCGCCCAGCAGCACGCGCAAGCCGGTCGGCCGCGGCTTCAGCATCGGCGCCAGATAGACATGGCTCGGCCCGAATCGCATGCCCAGGCCGGACAACTGCTTGCGGTCGGCGGCGGTCAGAGCGTGGATCAGCCCGTCCAGCGTGCGCCGCGGCTGCAGCCCTAGCCCTTCGACCAGCTGGAAGGCGATGCCGCGGGCGGCGCCGGTCAGAGCTGCCTCGCGCAGCCGCAGCAGCGGCCGCAGCTCCTGCGCCACATGGTCGGCCAGGAAGCGCGTCAGCCGTGCCGCCACCCGGTCGCGACCGGCCCCGTCGAGCAGGTCGGTGTCGCGCACCCTCGCGACCGGGGCCAGGGGGGACGGGCCGGCGGCGATCCGGCCGATGCCGGTGCCACGCCAGGAGATGACGCCGTCGGCGGCCAGGGCCAGGTCCTCGTCCGGCGCCGCCTCCAGCTTGCCGACGCGGCCGGCCACCTCGTCCTTCAGCGCCCGCCGCGCGGCGCTGCGGATCGCCTTTAGGTCGTCGTCCTCGATGGTGGCGTCGGGGTAGAAGGCGAAGCCCTCGATGCTGCCGACATGCTCGCCCTCGACCAACACCTCGCCCTTGGCATTGACCGCGGCCAGCAGCTCGCCGCCCGCCTTCATCGACCGGACCAGCAGCGCGGTGCGGCGGTCGACGAAGCGCTGGGTCAGGCGCTCGTGCAGCGCGTCCGACAGCCGGTCCTCGACCGCGCGGGTGGTCTCCTGCCAATGGCCCGAATCGGCGATCCAGCTGCCGCGATGGGCGATGTAGGTCCAGGTCCGGACATGGGCGATGCGGGCGACCAGCGCGTCGATGTCGCCCTCGGTCCGGTCCAGCTTTTCGACCTGCTCCGCCACCCAGTCGGTGTCCAGCCGCCCGGCCAGGCCGGTGGTGAGCTGGCGGAAGATCTGGCCCTGCATGCGGATATGGGCGTCGGACAGCACCTTGCGGAAATCCGGGATCTGGCACACCTCCCACAGCAGGCGCACCGCCGCCGGATTGCGGGCGCGGCCGACCAGCTCCTCGTCGCGCATCAAGAGGCTCAGCGACAGCTGGTCGTCGGCCTCGGCCATGCGCCGCAGCTCCGGCCGCGTCGGCCGCCGCTCCAGGCTGCGCAGCAGGCCCAGCGCGCTGCGGAAGTCCAGGTCGCCGTTGCGCCACATCACCATCTGCAGCGGGTCGAAGCGGTGGTTCTGGACCCGGTCGACCAGCTCCTCGTCCAGGGTGCCGGCCTCATCGGTGGTGCCGAAGGTGCCGTTGGCCATGTGCCGCCCGGCCCGGCCGGCGATCTGGGCGATCTCGGTGGCGCGCAGCCGGCGCGGGAAGCGGCCGTCGAACTTGGTCAGCCGGGCGAAGGCGACATGGTCGATGTCCATGTTCAGCCCCATGCCGATGGCGTCGGTCGCCACCAGGTAGTCGACCTCGCCCGACTGGTACAGCCCGACCTGGGCGTTGCGGGTGCGCGGGCTCAGGGCGCCCAGCACCACCGCGGTGCCGCCGCGCTGGCGGCGCATCAGCTCGGCGATCTCGTAGACGTCGTTGGCCGAGAACACGACGATGGCGCTGCGCGGCGGAAGGCGGGTCAGCTTGCGCATGCCGGTGTGGGTCAGCTCGGAGAAGCGGGGCCGGGTCACGAACTCCGCCTCCGGCACCAGCTTGCGGATCAGCGGGCGGATCGTCTCAGCCCCCATCACCATGGTCTCGGCGTTGCCGCGGGCGTGCAGCAGCCGGTCGGTGAAGACGTGGCCGCGCTCCGGATCGGCGCAGAGCTGGATCTCGTCGATGCCGAGGAAGGCGACCGGCCGGTCCAGCGGCATGCTCTCGACCGTGCACAGGAACCAGCGCGCGCCGGGCGGCACGATCTTCTCCTCGCCTGTCACCAAAGCGACATGCGCCCGTCCCTTGATCGCCACGATCCGGTCGTAGTTCTCGCGGGCGAGCAGCCGGAGCGGGAAGCCGATCATGCCGCTCGCATGGCCGAGCATGCGTTCGATGGCGAGATGGGTCTTTCCGGTGTTGGTCGGGCCGAGCACGGCCGTGAGGCGCGGGCGATCACCTGCGAGGTCCATAAGCGACAATTGAACGCTGCCGGTCGCTAATGCAAGACTGCCGCCCAGCCAGCGGTGTGGGCGGCCCATTGGCCGCAGACGATTTTTCCAGGGCCTCCGCCCGATTTGACGAGGGTCATACGATGCGTACGCTTTCCCTGCTTGCCGCCGGCATCGCCGCCTGGGTCCTCCTGCCGGCTGCCGCCCAGGCGCAGGCGACGGCGGAAGGCGCCGACAAGATCCGGCTCGGCCTCAAGGACTGGATCGCCACCCACCTGGCCACAGCCGACAAGTCGGTGGTGTTCAACTTCCAGGGGCCGATCACGGTCGAGCCCCAGGGCAAGTTCTACAAGGCGGTGATCCCGAAATCGGAGATCCTGTTCGCCGCCGAGGGTGACACCGCCCGCCTCGCCCTCGACCCGGTCGAGCTGCAGCTGACGCCGCAGGAGAACGGCTGGCTCGACACGGTCGCGACCATCCCCACGACCTACAGGGTGATCACCGACAAGAAGGATGAGGGGGTCGAGGTGACGATCGGCACCCAGGCGCTGCGCGGCGTCTTCGCCCCGCAGTACCACGCCTTCATGTCGCTGGACGGCAAGCTGGGCCAGATCACCGCCCGGTCGCTGGATCCGGCCGAGGCCAAGGGCGCATTCAAGATCGACGGGCTCGCCCTGGTCGGCGACAGCAAAGCGGTCGGCCCGGACACCTATGACAGCACCGGCAGCGTGACCCTGTCCGGCATCTCCTTCGTCGACGAGACCGGGGCCCAGCTTCTCCGCCTCGACGGCGCCACGCTCGAAGGCAAGGCGGCGGCCGCCAACATGGCGGCGCTACGCGCCTTCAGCGACAAGCTCACGGATCTGCAGAAGCGCTACCCGCCGCAGGCCGACGGCGAGATGCCGAAGGAGTTCCTGACCGATCTCGGCCGTGTGTTCCAGGGCACCCCGAAGCTGTTCGATGATTTCGGCGTCAGCTACGGGCTGACCGGGGTGGAGGTCACGCCCAACGAGCCCGACGTCGAGAAGGTGACCCTGGCTTCCACCGGTTTCGGCGTCGGCCTGACCGGCCTGGCCAAGGACGGCTCGACCTTCCAGATCACCTTCGACCTGGCCCAGCTCGGCATCCAGCCGCTGCCGGAATTCGGCCAGTTCATCCCGCACAGCGCGACCGTGGACCTGGCGCTGACCAACCTGCCGAACCAGGCGCTGCTGCAGGCGCTGACCGGCATGCTCGACAGCTCGGCCACGCTCGGCCCCGACCAGGCGGCGGAGATCGCGGTCGCACAGCTGCAGCAGGTGGTGATGAACGGCAACGGCGCGCTCGAGATCCGCTCGTTCAAGGCCGCGTCGCCGCTGACCACCATCGACCTGACTGGCACGCTGCGGCCGAACCCGAAGGCGCCGCTGATGCTGACCGGCGACGCCACCCTGGTGGTGACCGGGCTGGAGGACGCGCTGGAGGCCGCCAAGGCCGCGCCGGACGGGCAGGAGATGGTGCAGGGGCTGACCGTGCTGCAGACCATGGGCGCCCAGGACACGGTCGACGGCAAGCCGGCACGCACCTACAAGCTGGTGGTCGGCGAGAACGGCGACATCCTGCTGAACGGCACCGATCTGAAGCCGCTGCTGGGCATGCGCTGAGGCGCGGCCGCGAATCGCATTGGGGGAGCGAACATGACACGGTCGATCTGCATCCTGCTGGGCGCCGCCCCGCTCTGGCTCGCCGGCAGAGCCCTGGCCCAGACCCCGGACGCCGCGGCGCTGCGCGACGGGCTGAACGAGATGCTGAAGCCGATCCTGGCCATCCAGGTGCAGCAGCAGCCGCTGTTCACCGGCCCAGTCAAGGTCGAATCGGGCTGGGACGGCGCCACCGTGGTGTTCCCCGGCATCGACCTGATGCTGAAGGACCCGCAGGGGAAGGGCACGAAATCGGTGGCGCTGCGCTGCGACGCCCAGACCTACCGGGCGACCTCGACCGGCGCCGCCACCTGGCGGCTGGAGAGCAGCCAGCCGCTGAACTGCGTCGCCGAGCCTCAGGGCGAAGCCAAGGTCACCCTGACCAGCCGGGCGCTGCAGGCGCATTTCGTGGTCGACCTCGGCCAGAAGCTGTTCACCGAGGGCGAGTGGCGGGCCGACGCCACGGTGCTCGCCCAGGAGGGCGAACCCGTCAAGGTCACGATCGATACCCTGTCCGGCACCAGCCAGCTCCGGCCGGCCACCGCTCCGGGCCGGCACGATGCCGTGCTCAAGATGGAGGCCCGCGGCCTCAGCGTCGTGGACGACAAGGGCGTCGAGCGCGTCACCCTCGGCCACACCGCCTATGACATGACCATGGACGGCATGGATGTGCACCAGGTCATCGCCTCCTACGGCGAGGTGATGGACGTCTATGTCGAGATGCTGGAAGCCCTGACCACCTCGGGCCAGTCGCCGGCCGATCCGCAGCAGGCGGCCGGGATGCAGGCCGATGTGATGAAGAAGATGATGGGCCCGTTCAAGCAGATGATGGCGTCCTATGGCGGCGGCGGCCAGTTCGCCGGGACGCTGACCGATCTGCGGATCAAGGCGCCGGAGGTGCAGGTGACGGTCGACCGCGTGCGCTTCGCCGAGGGCTATGGCGGCGCGTCCACCCCGGGCGGCGGCACCGGAGTGCTGGAGATCGAGATGGGCGGGCTGGCGCTGGCCCCGAAGCCGCCCTTCGCCGAGTGGATCCCGACCGACGCGACCATCCGGCTGAACGCCAGCAGCATCCCCTGGGCCGATGTCGGCACCGCCTATCTGGCGCTGATGGAGACCTCGGCCGGCCAGGCGGCGGATCCGGCCAAGGCCCAGCAGCAGATGGCGCAGTCGATGATGGAGCTGGGCGGCATCCTGCGCCGGGCTGGCAGCCGGCTCGACGTCACCAGCTTCCATTTCGGCGCCCCGGAGGCGGCGATCGACCTCGGCGGCTCGGTGCAGGGCAAGGATGCGGCGGCGCATGGCGTGACCGCCGATCTCGATCTGCGCATCACCAATCTCGACGGGCTGATCAAGTTCCTGCAGGGCCTGCCGGACGGCGCCGAGGCGGCGGCCGGCCTGTCGATGGCGCAGGTGATGGGTCGCCAGGCCACCACCGCCGACGGCCGCCCGGCGCGGGACTACGACATCGTCGTCGACGATGCCGGCAAGATCCTGGTCAACGGCACCGACCTGGCCGCGCTGATGCCGAAGCAGTAGCCGCCGTCGAATCGGAAGTTCCCATGCGCCGTCTCGCTCCGGCCCTGCTCGGTGCCGCCTTGGTCCTGGCCGTCGGCCCGGCCTTCGCCCAGGCGACGCCGGAGGGCGCCGCCGCCCTGCGGCATGGGCTGACCGCGATACTGACCCCGACCCTGGCGACGGCCGGGCTGGGCGAGCCGATCTTCGAGGGCGGCTGGACGGTCGAGCCGGACGGGGCGGGCTACCGCGTCGCCGGCCCCGCTCTGTCGCTGGCGCTGCGCGACGATGCCGACGGCCGCAAGCGGGTTGTGCGGATCCGCTGCGACGGCGACCGCTACACCGCCACGGCCGGGCAGGGGGCGGTCTATCGTCTGCACGGCGAGACTCCGCTGCGCTGCGAGATCCGGCCGGGCAGCGGCGAGCCGGCGGTGCTGCTCACCAGCCGCAGCCGCCGCGCCGAGCTGACCGTCGATCTCGCCGCGGCGCTGCTGACCGCCTCGACCGACGAGTCCGAAGGCGTGACGGTGACCGAGGACGGCGAGACCAAGCTCGCGGTCCACCGGCTGCTTCTGACCAGCGCCACCACCCCGAGGCCCGGCTCGACACAGCAGGACATCGCCTTGCAGTTCGAGGCGGAAGGCGTGTCCGCGGGCGATCCCGCGGCCGGTGACGGCATGACCCTCGGCGGCCTGCGCTATGGCGGGCGGATCGAGGATGTCGACGCCGCGGCGCTGCGCGACCGGATGTGGCGGCTGATTGCCTTCGCCGTCGACGCCGCCCGGCGCGACCCGAAGGCGTCGCCCCCGCCGCATGTCGAGCGCAAGCTGTGGACCCTGGCGCACCGGGCCCTGGCGCAGGCCGGCGACGCCATGGACGCCGGGCTGACCCTGACCGATCTGCGGATCACCGCGCCTGACTCCGACAGCCGGATCGAACGGCTCGAGATGGCGGCGAACTATGCCGGGTTGAACCGGGCGGTCGCCGCCGGATCCGGGGGCCCCGGACTCGCGGGCAAAATCTCGCTGGAACTGAAGGGTCTGTCGGCCGCTGGGCCGGCAATCGACGGCGCCCCTGCCGGTTCGGCCCGGGGCGGCCCCGTGGTCACGATCGATCGCCTCCTGCTGTCGGCCGCGCAGGCGGCCGGGACGGGCGATTCGAGCAGCCCGGTCGAGTATGGGGCCGAGATCGAGCGACTGCGCGTCGCGCTGTGGCAGGAAAAGACCTTCGTCAGCCTGGCGGACGGCCACTATCGCGGCCGGATCGGCGGGCTCGGCCTGGCCCAGGTGGTCGAGGCGGCGGAGACGCTGGGGCAGGGCGCGGACAACCCGGACCGGACCGCTCTGGCGCCGATCCGGGTGCTGGAGCGGCTGGTCCGGTCGATCTCCGGCTATGAGGTGGATGTCGGCGTCAGCGACCTGAATGTGGCCGCGCCCGACGCCCGGGTCTCGCTCCGCTCCGCCGGATATTTCGAGTCCTATCAGGGCCTGACCGGGGATGACGGCACCGGCCGTCTCAAGCTCGATCTGGCCGGGCTGGGGATCGACCCGCCGCCGCCTTTCGCGGATTGGATTCCGCGGGACGGCACCATCGCCCTGTCGTTCGAGCGGCTGCCGTACCGCTCGCTGCTCGATGCCTATTGGACCTCCCTCACCGGGCTGATCCCGCAGGACGCTTCCGGCGGGATCAGCGATTTCGAGCAGGCCGAGGCGCTCTGGACGGCGCAGATCCTCGGCATCCTGAAGGCGTCCGGCGCCGGCGCGACGGTCGACAGATTCACCATCACCGCCCCGGGCGGCAGCATCGATATCGCCGGCACCGCCGGGGCGAATCCGGCCGCGGCCTATGGCGTGGTCGCGAAAGCGACCCTGCGGGCGGTCGGCCTCGAAGCCCTGACCGCTTTCCTCGGCACCCAGCCGGACGAGGATGCACGGTCTGCGGCAGCCGCCCTGACCCTCCTGCAGACGGTCGGCCGGCAGGCCCGGACCGGCGACGGCAAGGCGGCCCGCGACTACGACATCGAGGTGCAGCCGGGCGGGCAGATGACGGTCAACGGCGCCGACCTCGCCACGCTGATGCCGAAGTAATCGCGGACGCAGGCAAGGGCTGCCCCGGCAGGGGTTGCGGCCCGCCGCGGCTTTGCCCATATCCGGCGGCGACGACCAAGCCACCTCCCGGGACCCGAGATGGACCAGCAGAAGACCGACGAGACCCTGACCTTCCAGGCCGAAGTCAGCCGCCTTCTCGATATCGTGGCGCATTCGCTGTACAGCCAGAAGGAGGTGTTCCTCCGCGAGCTGATCTCGAATGCCTCCGACGCCTGCGACCGGCTGCGCTACGCCGCGATCACGGCGCCCGAGCTTTCGGCCGGCGACGCCGAGTACCGCATCACCCTGTCCGCCGACCCGGCGGCGCGCACCCTGACCGTCGCCGACAACGGCATCGGCATGGGGCGCGAGGAGCTGGTCGGCAATCTCGGCACCATCGCCCGGTCCGGCACCCGCGCCTTCGTCGAGACGCTGTCGGGCGACGCCAAGAAGGATGTCGGGCTGATCGGCCAGTTCGGCGTCGGCTTCTACTCCGCCTTCATGGTCTCGCGCGAGGTCGAGGTGTTCTCGCGCAAGGCCGGCGAGGAGCAGGGCTGGCGCTGGGTCTCCGACGGCAAGGGCGCCTTCACCGTCGGCGCGGCCGAGGACGTCGCCCGCGGCACCCGCATCGTCATGCATCTGTCCGACGGCGAGGACGAGTTCCTGTCGCCGCTGCGGCTGCGCCAGATCGTCAAGACCCACTCCGACCACATCGCCATCCCGATCGTGCTCACCGGCGAGGACGGCAAGGCCGAGACGCTGAACCGCGCCTCGGCGCTGTGGACCCGGTCGAAGGCCGAGATCACGGCCGAGGAGTACAAGGAGTTCTACCACCACGTCGCCCACGCCTTCGACGAGCCGTGGCTGACCGCGCATTGGAAGGCCGAAGGCGCGATCGAGTACAGCTCGCTGCTGTTCGTGCCGTCCAGCCAGCCCTTCGACCTGTGGGAACCGGACCGCAAGCATCGGGTCAAGCTCTATGTCCGCCGGGTGTTCGTGACCGAGGCGGCGGAAGGGCTGATCCCGCCCTATCTGCGCTTCCTGCGCGGCGTGATCGACAGCGAGGACCTGCCGCTCAACGTCAGCCGCGAAATGCTGCAGTCGAACCCGACGGTCCACAAGATCCGCCAGGGCGTGACCAAGAAGGTGCTGGCCGAGCTCGGCCGCAAGGCCAAGGACGATGCCGAGGCCTACGGCAAGTTCTGGACCGCCTTCGGCGCGGTGCTGAAGGAAGGGATCTACGAGGACCGCGACCAGCGCGACGCGCTGCTGCCGCTGCTGCGCTTCCGTTCGACCAAGGGCGACGATCTCGTCAGCCTGGAGGAGTATGTCGGCCGGATGCGGCCGGGCCAGGACGAGATCTGGTACATCACCGGCGACGATGCGGCGGCGCTGGCCCGCTCGCCCCAGCTCGAGGGCTTCCGCGCCCGCGACGTCGAGGTGTTGCTGCTGACCGACCCGGTCGACGAGTTCGCCGTGCCGTCGCTCGGCGAATTCCAGGGCAAGAAGTTCAAATCGGCCACCCGCGGCGGCGCCGACCTGTCGAAGATCGAGGCCCCGGCCGAGGCGCCGAAGCCCGAGGCCGGCGAGGGCATGGACGAGCTGGTCGCGGCGCTGAAGCTGGCGCTGGCCGACCAGGTCAAGGATGTCCGCGCCTCGCAGCGCCTGACCGACAGCGCCGTCTGCCTGGTCGCCGACGAGGGCGACAACGACCTGCATCTGGAGCGGCTGCTGAAGCAGCACCGCCGGGTCGACAGCAGCTCGAAGCGCATCCTCGAGGTCAATCCCAACCATGCGCTGATCCGACGGCTGGCGGAGCGCGCCGCGGCCCAGGATCCGGCGCTGCAGGATTGCGCCTTCCTGCTGCTGGACCAGGCCCGGATCATCGAGGGCGAGCCACTGCCCGACCCGGTCGCCTTCTCCCGCCGTCTGGCCGACGCGCTGGTGCGCGGCCTGGCGGCCTGAGGCCTTTTCGGACTTCGATCGCCTGAACCGACATGTGTTCTCCGCTCTCCCCCTCCCCTTGCGGGAGGGGGAGAGCGGAAAATACGCGTCGGTCTTTGCTCCAGGCTGCAAGCGGTCCGCGGCGGCCGGCCCTACCGCACCTGGTCCGGCGGCACCGTCACACCATGCGCGGCCCAGGCCGCGGCGGCGCCGCGGTGGAAGGGCAGGGCGCGGTTGGTCAGCGGGTCGAGCTCCGGCGAGGCTTCGAAGCCGGCGGCCTCGGCCAGCGAAGCCGCCTCGCCGATCGCGATCTCGGTGGCGCGGCGGGCCGCATCCTCGGGCAGCGCGTCGGTCGCGACCAGCCAGGTCCACATGCCGGCGCTGGGCGGCAAGGGCTGCGGCGCCGGCACAGGAGCCGCCGGCGCCGCAGCCGGATCCACCACGGCGGCGGGATCGGCCGGAGCCGGGGCCGGCGGCGCGGGCGGCAGCGGCACGGTCGCGGCGGCCACGCCCGGGATGGCGGCGGCCACATTGGCGATCTCGGCCACCGTCAGGCCGAAGGTGACGGCCGGCTGCTCCGGCGGCAGGGCGAAGGGCTCCAGGCCGGTGGCGGCGACGGCGTCGATCTTTTTGTCGGCGAACTGCTTCGTGACCTCGGCCAGCGGCATCCGCCGCAGCGTCGCCTCGATCCCCAGCGCCTTCAGCATCGGCTCGGTCAGGGCGTCGTCGGTGGCCAGGGCCACGCGCTTGCCGGCGAGGCCGGAGGCGCCGGCGATGCCGCTGGCCGCCGGCACCACGAAGCGCAGCACCGCGGCCGGCGCCACCGGCGCCAAAGCGCGCAGATGGTCGAACTTCAGTCCCGGCGCCATCGGGCCGGTACCATTCCAGGCCGCGGCGGCAACGTCGAGCGAGACCAAGCCGATGCCCACCCGGCCGCTCTGCAGCAGCGCGCTGTTCGGCAGCGCGCCGGCGGTGATCGCCTCCGACACCGGCCGGTCCGCCTTCAGCCGCTCGACGAAGGCGCTGCCCCAGCGGCCGAGCGGCGAGTTGACCGGGGCGGTGGCGACGATGATTTCGCGGGGCGCGGCGGTCGTGCCCTGTGCCTGGGCGCCCGGGGCGGCGATGCCGAGGATGAAGGCGGCGGCCAGGCCGGCGAGGAGGGGGGCGCGCGAAGAGAGCATCATCGATCCGCAATGGTGAGGCACCGGCGATGAGGCTAGCGGTCGGCCGCGCTTTCCGCCAGAAGCCAGCGCCGGAAGGCCGCGGCGCGGGATTCGTTGCCGGGCGCGCTGCGCGGGAAGATCGGCCTGATCTGATGGGTTCGCGAGCCGTTCCGATTGGATTTCCGTCCGCCGGTCCCCATCCTTATTGGTGATGGAAACGAAGTCATGACGGGCTCCGACGACAAGCTGCCTGCCGGCCAGGCCCGGTCGGAGGTCGACGCCTTCCTGCGCCGGGTGGTGGCGACACCGGAGCGGCGCGATGGCGACCGACGTGGCCGGCTGATCTTCGCGCTCGACGCGACGCAGAGTCGCGAGGACACCTGGGACCGCGCCTGCCGCCTGCAGGGCGAGATGTTCACCGAGACCGCGGCGCTCGGCGGGCTGGACCTGCAGCTGATGTTCTATCGCGGCTTCGGCGAATGCAAGGCGACAGCCTGGGTCTCCGACGGCGCCGAGCTGGCGCGGCTGATGAGCAAAGTGCGCTGCCGCGCCGGCGAGACCCAGATCGGCCGGGTGCTGAGCCACGCCGAGGTGGAGGCCGGGCGCGGCAAGGTCGATGCCCTGGTCTTCGTCGGCGACGCCTTCGAGGAATCGCTCGACCCGGTCTGTGCCCAGGCCGGCCGGCTGGCGCTGCGCGGCGTGCCGGTGTTCCTGTTCCATGAAGGCCCCGACCCGCTGGCCGCCCGCGCCTTCCGCGAGATCGCGCGGCTGACCCGCGGCGCCTATTGCCCGTTCGATTCGTCGAGCCCGGGGCAGCTGCGCGACCTGCTGGCGGCGGTCGCGGTCTATGCTGCCGGGGGCCGCCCGGCGCTGGAGGATCTCGGCCGCCGCCGTGGCGCCGCGGTCACGGCGCTGATCGGGCGGATGGGAGGTTAGGCGGCCACCGTGCTCCAGCTCTTCATCCTGGTCCTGGCGCTCGGCCTCGGGCTGCCGCTGCTCGCCAGCTGGTTCGCCAACACCCAGCCGAAGCAGGTGATCCGCGGCGCGCGCTGGGGTGGCATCCTGCTGCTGGCCGGGCTCGGCCTGTTCCTGCTGCTCACCGGGCGGTTGGCCGGGCTGCTCGCCGTGCTCGGCGCCGCGATCCTGTGGCTGCAGCGCCTGTCGCCGCTCCTGATCCAGGGGCTGCCCTGGTTCCTGCGCTGGCGCCGCGGCCGGCAGACCGCGGCCGGGCCGACGCCGGGCGGCGCCTCGCGGCTGAAGACGCGCAGCCTCGACATCCAGCTCGACCACGCCAGCGGCGCCATGGACGGCTACGTTCTGCGCCCGGGCCCGGCTGAGGGGCGCAGCCTGGCCTCGCTGCAGCTGCCGGCGCTGCTGCGCCTGCTGTTCGAGTGCCGCGCCGACGACCCCGATTCGGCCCGGGTGCTGGAAACCTATCTCGACCGCCGCTTCGGCCCGGACTGGGCCAAACAGGACCAGTCCGGCCCGCGCCAGCAAGGGATGTCGGAGGCCGAAGCCCGCGCCCTGCTCGACCTGCCCGCCGGCGCCTCGCCCGCTGCGGTGAAGGCGGCGCATCGGCGGATGATGAAGCGGCATCATCCGGATCGCGGCGGCTCGGCCGACATGGCGGCCCGGCTCAACGCCGCCCGCGACCGGCTGCTGGGGAGCTGAGGCCTATTCCCCGGGCGCGACCCGGGGAGAGCCCGCCGGCGCCACCGGGGTGACGGCGTGGCCGGAGACTTCGGCGCCGGCATCGGGGGCGAGGCGCAGGAACATCAGCACCGAGCCCAGCGACAGCAGGCCGACCGCGAAGAAGGCCCAGGAGAAGTCGGTGGCCTGCAGCGTGGTGCCGCCATGCAGCAGCAGCGTCAGGTTCAGCAGCACCGCGCCGGTGGCGACGCCCAGGCTGGCCGACAGCTGCTGCGCCGTGCTCGAGAAGCTGGAGGCGCGGCTCATCTTCTGCGGCGGGATGTCGGCGAAGGCCAGCGTGTTCAGGCTGGTGAACTGCAGCGACCGGAAATAGCCGCCGGCCAGCAGCAGCGCCATGATCAGCAGATGCGGCGTGTCCGCCCGGAACAGCGCGTAGCTCATCAGGAAGATCGAGCTGATCGCCGCGTTCCAGACCAGCACCCGGCGGAAGCCGAAGCCGCGGATGATCCGGGTCGCGGTCATCTTCATGCACAGCGCGCCGGCGGCGCTGATGAAGGTCAGCATGCCGGATTCGAACGGGGTCATGCCGAAGCCCAGCTGCAGCATCAGCGGCAGCAGGAACGGGATGGCGCCGATGCCGACCCGGAAGATGGTGCCGCCGACCACCGAGATGCGGAAGGTGCGGAAATGCAGCAGCGTCAGATCGATGATCGGCGCCGGCACCCGGTGGGCGTGCCTGATATAGAGCCAGAGGGAGCCGAGGCCGATGACGAACAGCCCGCCGGTAACCGGCAGCGGCACGATCGATCGGCCCAGCGTCTCGAAGCCGAACACCATGCAGCCCAGGGCGACGCCGGACATCAGGAGGCCCCGAACGTCGAACGGGGTGCGCTCCTCTTCCCGCACATCGTCGATGAACAGCGTCACCAGGATCACGCCGATGATGCCGATCGGGACATTGATGAAGAAGATCAGGCGCCAGGAGCTGTAGGTGGTGATGAAGCCGCCCAGCGGCGGCCCCAGCACGGGGCCCAGCAGCGCCGGGGTGGTCAGATAGGCCATGGCCCGCACCAGCTCGGCCTTCGACACGCTGCGCAGCAGCACCAGCCGGCCCACCGGCACCATCATGGCGCCACCCATGCCCTGGATGATTCGCGCCCCGACCAGCTCGACCGTCGAATTCGACAGGCCGCACAGGATGGAGCCGCAAGTGAAGATGACGATGGCGGCGCGGAACACGTTCTTGGCGCCGAAGCGGTCCGCCACCCAGCCGCTGGCCGGGATGAACACGGCGAGGCTGAGCAGGTAGGAGGTGATGGCGAGGCTGAGATGCAGCGGATCGGTGCCGAAGGACTTGGCGATCTGCGGCAGCGAGGTCCCGATCACGGTCGAATCGAGATTCTCCATGAACAGCGCGCAGGCAATGATCAGCGGGGTCAGCACCTGGCGCGGAAGGCGGGTCGTCATGTCTCAAGGCCACGCGCGGGCGCGGCCCCCTCGGGCGTGCGGAGTCCGACTCAACTCGTATGATGTGTCGAAATCCTGCGCGCCAAAGTCACAATGGAGGCATGCAAGTTTCGGGCGTCAGTCACCCATGCCATATCCCGTGAGTCGACTCGGGCCACAGCCCCGCCGGGCTGCGTTCAAAGCCAACCCTTCAAGTGTCATGCCCGGGCTTGACCCGGGCATCCAGGGAAACTCGATGCCGCTCTGGGTGGCTCCTGGATTGCCGGGTCAAGCCCGGCAATGACAATTTGAGATTGGAGCTGCTCCTCTCAGCCCTCGCCGCCATAGCGACGGCGCAGATGCGTCTTGAACACGGCGGCGTCGAGCGGGCGGCCGGTGGCGCGGGTCAGGAGCTCGTCGGTCTCCCAGCGCGAGGCCTGGCCGTGAATGTTGGCGCGCAGCCAGCCGACCAGGGGCGCGAAGTCGCCGCGGCCGATCGCGGGCAGGATGTCGGGCTCGGCCCGGTTGGCAGCGTCGAAGATCTGCGCCGCGGTCATCGCGCCCAGCGTGTAGGTCGGGAAATAGCCCCAGCCGCCGCTCGGCCAGTGGATGTCCTGCAGGCAGCCCAGCCGGTCGTTCGGCGGCACCACGCCGAGCAGTGCCTGCATGCCGTCGTTCCACGCGGCCGGCAGGTCGGCCAGCGGCAGCTCGTCGGCGATCATCGCCTTCTCCAGGCGATAGCGCAGGATGACATGGGCGGGGTAGGTCACCTCGTCGGCGTCGACCCGGATGAAGCCGCGCTCGACCCTCGTGTAGTGGCGCCACAGCGCCTCCGCCTCCCAGGCCGGGCCGCTGCCGCCGAAGGCGTCGCGCATCCGCGGCGTGGCGAAGGTGATGAACTCGCGGCTGCGGCAGGCCTGCATCTCCATCAGCAGCGACTGGCTCTCATGCAGGCTCATGCCGCGGGCCTGGCCGACCGGCTGGTTCATCCAGGCCTGCGGCCGCCCCTGCTCGTAGAGCGCATGCCCGGTCTCGTGCAGCACGCCCATCAAGGCGCGGGTGAAGTCGGCCTCGTCGTAGCGGGTGGTGATGCGCACGTCGTTGTCGCCGCCGCCGCAGAACGGGTGGGTGGAGACGTCGAGGCGCCCGCGCTCGAAATCGTAGCCCAGCACCCCCATCAGGGCGACGCCCAGGGCCCGCTGTGATTCGACCGGGAACAGGCCCTCGGGCCGCGGCGTGGCGGGCCGGCGCGCCTGGGCGGCCAGCACCTGCTCGGTGAAGCCGGGCAGGAAGTCGGCCAGGTCGTCGAACAGCGCGTCGATCTTCTCCGACCGGCCGCCGGGCTCGTAGTCGTTCAGGAGGGCGTCATAGGCCGACAGGCTCAGCGCCTCGCCCTTGGCGCCGCCGATCTCGCGCTGCAGCCGCAGCACCTCCTGCAGCTTCGGCAGCAGCGAGGCGAAGTCCGAATCGGCGCGGGCCTGGCGCCAGGCCATCTCGCAGCCCGAAATGGCCTTGCTCGAGGCCTCGACCAAGTCGGCCGGCACCACGGTCTGCACCGTCCACAGCCGCCGGATTTCGCGCAGATTGGCGCGCTCCCACTCGCCCAGCGCATTGTCGGCCTCGGCCTCGGGCAGCCAGTCGGACAGGCGCGGATCGGTGACCATGCCGTGGCGCAGCACCTGCAGCAGGGCCATGCTCTCGGCCCGGGTCTCGGCGGCGCCCTTCGGCATCATCGTGGCGTTGTCCCAGTCGAGGATGCCGATGGCGTTGGACAGCGCGGCGATGCGGCCAAAATGGACGGCGATCTCGGCATAGGCGGTCATGCGTCGGGTCCTTTCCGGGCGGCGCGGCCACGCCGCAGGTGATGCAGCAGGTAGATCGCGACCAGCATGAAGGCAAAGCTGAACCAGGTGATCGCGTATTCGAGATGGTTGTTCGGCAGATCGATGTTGGTCTGGCCGCCGATCGGGGGGCGGGGCCGGTCGGGGCCGGCCGCCTGCTCGACCACCACCGGCGCCGCCCGCTCCAGCCCGGCCGCGGCGGCCATGGCCGGCAGGTCGGTCCAGAACCACTCATTGGTGGCCGGGCTGTTGTCGGGCTGCATCCAGCCCTGGGGTAGGGGGCGGCGGGCCACGCCCTCGACCGTCACCGTGCCGTCGGGCGGCGGGTCGAAGGCCGTGGGCTTGCCGTCGGGGCCGAGCGGCACCCAGCCGCGGTTGACCAGCACGGCCGGGCCGCCGTCGGCGCGGAGCAGCGGCGTGACCACCTGGATGCCGGCGGCGCCGTCATGGACGCGGGCCAGCAGCCGGAAGGCATGGGCGGCGTCGAAGCGGCCGGTGATGGTGACGTGGCGGTAGTCGAAGCTGGGATCGGTCTCCGTCGGCAGCGGCGCGGGCGGGGCGGCCAGGCCGTGCTCGATCCGGTCGATCAGGTCGGTCTTCCAGGCCAGGCGCTCGAGCTGCCAGATGCCGAGGCCGAGCATCAGGGCGAGGGCGGGGACCAGGAAGACGGTCGGCCAGAACTCCGGCCGGAAGCGCCGCGCAGTCATGGTTTCACTGTCCGGTGCGGCGGTGCCGGTATTGCAGCGCCACGACAAGGGCCTTGGCGGGGCGGATCAGGAGGACGGTGAGGAGGACCAGGAGGACGGCCCCGATCGCGACCGGCGCCCAGTCGGGCAAATCCGTGGCGAAGCCGAGCCAGAGCGTCAGCGGCACCACGGTGAAGCCGAGGATGAAGATCAAGAAGACGGCCGGGCCGTCGCCCGAATCGACCTCCGAGAGGTCGAGGTCGCAGGCCGTGCAGCGGTCGGCGACCGTCAGGAAACCCTTGAACAGGGCACCCCGGCCGCAGCGCGGGCATTTGCAGCCCAGCGCCGCGGCCAGGGGAGAGACAGGAGCCACCGAGGCCGAGGCCTAGTGCGCGGCGACGGCGCCGCCATGGCCGCCCCACCAGTAGATGGCGACGAACAGGAACAGCCAGACCGCGTCGACGAAGTGCCAGTACCAGGCGGCGGCCTCGAAGCCGAAATGGCTGTCCTTGGTGAAGTCGCCGCGCGCCGTGCGGAACCAGCACACCGCCAGGAAGATGGTGCCAACCAGCACGTGGAAGCCGTGGAAGCCGGTGGCCATGTAGAAGGTCGAGGCGAAGACGCCGTCGCTGAAGCCGAACTCGGAGTGGGTGTATTCCCAGACCTGGATGCAGGTGAAGATCGCGCCGAGCAGCACGGTGATGCCGAGCGCCTTCGCCGCCTGCTTCATGTGGCCTTCGACGATCTCATGATGCGCCCAGGTCACGGTGCAGCCCGACAGCAGCAGCACCAGGGTCATCAGCAGCGGGAAGTGGAAGGCGTCGACCGGGGTGATGCCCTTGGGCGGCCAGACGCCGCCAGTGGCCGCGACCCGGGCGTATTGCGAGGCCTCGCCGACGAACAGGCTGGAGTCGAAATAGGCCCAGAAGAACGCGACGAAGAACATCACCTCCGAGGCGATGAACAGCATCATGCCGTAGCGCAGGCCCAGCTTCACCACCGGGGTGTGCAGCTTGCGGAAGGTGGCTTCCTTGATGACGTCCCGCCACCAGCCGAACATCACGGCCAGCACGCCGAGGAAGCCGGCGATCAGCAGCACCGGCCCTTCGTCATGCATGTACAGCACGCCGCCGATCGCCATGCAGCCGGCCGCGAGCGAGCCGAGCAGCGGCCACGGGCTGGGGTCGACCAGATGATAGGGATGCGGAACCGCGTTCAGTTCGTAGCTCGTCTCGTGCCTGTCGGCATGGACGTCGGTGCTGCTCATCCTCGTGCCCCTCTCGGTCTCTCGTCCGATATCCGCTTCGGTGTTCCGCCCTGGCGCTGCCGGCAAGCCGTCAGCCGTTCTTCTCGGCCGCACGATAATAGGCGGCCACCGCATTCTCCAGCGCCTTCGAGCGCTGGCCGTAGAAGGTGTAGGACAGGGTGATGGCACGCACGTCGCTCAGGTTCGGCTGCGCGTCCATCGCCGCGTCGACATAGAAGTAGACTGGGAACTCGACCGTCTCGCCCGGCTGGATGATCTGCTCGGTGAAGCAGAAGCACTGCACCTTCGAGAAGTAGAGCCCGACCTTGTCCGGCGTGACGTTGTAGACCGCCTGGCCGGCGGTCGGCTCGGTGGCGGTGCTGGTCGCCTGGAAGTAGATCAGCGCCGGCTCGCCGAGGCGCACCTCGACCTCGCTCTGCTCGGCCTTGAAGGTCCAGGGCAGGCCGGCATCGGTGTTGGCGACGAAGCGCACCCGCACCTTGCGGTCCAGCACCTTGTCCGAGACCGCATCGGCGACCTGGGTGGTGCCGCCATAGCCGGTGACCTGGCAGAACATCCGGTACAGCGGCGGCGAGGCGAAGGCCAGCACACCCATCGAGAAGGCGACGCCGCAAAGCGAGGTCATGATGAGGCGGTTGCGGCGCCGGATCTTCGGATCCAGGTTAGCCTGCATATCCCACCCCCCTTACGTCCTGCGTCGCCTTGCGGTGAGTCGAATGAGGGCGCGGGCCGCGAAGAGCGTATAGGGACATACGGTCGAGCGGCCCGCGCCCGCAGGCGGCCGCCGCAAGGCGACCCTCCGGGCCGGTTGAACATGCCGACATGGTGCGTCGAACGGCTTGCGCGATGAACCACATCGCGCTGCGCCGTCCTCCTGCCCTGTCGGCATGTTGAACCGGCGCAGGACGCAGGGAGGGTGGGAAATACAGGCTTAGTTCGGTCATTCTTCCGGAGTCTGAGAAGCCTGGGCCTTGAGCCAGATCGGGCCGAACGGCCCGTCCTGGCGGAGCACGAGCCGGCCGGCCTTGGCCAGCTCGAGCGTGGCGACGAAGGTGGAGGCGAGCGCCGAGCGCCGCACCAGCGGGCTGCCGGTCAATGGCGGCAGGAAGGCGGCCAGCGTGGTCCAGCTCGGGAACCGGCCGAGCATGGCCTCCAGCCGCTCCAGCGCCTGCTCCGGCGAGAACAGCACCGAGGCCTCGATGCGCAGGCTGCCTTCGGCCGCGGCCTTGGCGCGGTGGTGCTCGGCATAGGCCTTGAGCAGGTCGTAGAGCGACACGGCCCAGACCGAGGTCGGGGTCGCCTCGTCCTCCTCCGCGGCGCCGCGGGCGAACAGGTCGTGGCCGAGCTGCGGCCGCGCCATCAGCGCCTGCCCGGCCTCGCGCATCGCGTTCAGCCGGCGCAGCTGGAAGGCCAGCGCCTCGGCCAGCTCGGCGCCGCTCGGCTCCTCGTCGCCCGGCGGGGCGGGCAGCAGCAGGCGCGACTTGAGATAGGCCAGCCAGGCCGCCATCACCAGGTAATGCGCCGCCAGCTCCAGCGACAGGCGCCGCGCCCGTTCGACGAAGGCGAGGTACTGGTCGGCCAGCGCCAGGATGGAGATCTGGGTCAGGTCGACCTTCTGCTCGCGCGCCTGCTCGAGCAGCAGATCGATCGGCCCTTCATAGGATTCGAATTTGAGAATGAAGGCGGCGTCCTCCCGGCTCGTCACCGGCGGCGCATCGACCTTCGACCAGTCTTCCAGCATGGCCGGAGTTTCGCCGCCCGGACGCGCCGAAGCAACCTCGATCGCGACATCCCGCCGCCCCGGCCTGTTCGCAGGCCGCGGCACCGCCAGATCCCTGGAATCCGCCTCGGAGACTCGTCATGGCAAGACCGCACAGGAAAACCGATTTCCCTGTCCACGAGGTCCGGCGCTACCTGGAGCCCGGCCCGATCGTGCTGGTGTCGTCGCGATGGCGCGACCGCACCAACATCATGACGCTGGGCTGGCACACGGTGCTGGAGTTCTCGCCGTCGCTGGTCGGCTGCATGATCTCCGGCGGCAACCACAGCTTCCGCCTGATCTGCGACAGCGGCGAATGCGTCATCAACCTGCCGACGACGGCCCTGACCGACACGGTGGTCGGGATCGGCAACACCTCCGGCGCGAAGATCGACAAGTTCGAACAGTTCGGGCTGACCGCCGAGACGGCGCAGGAGGTCGGGGCGCCGCTGATCCGCGAATGCCACGCCAATTTCGAGTGCCGGCTGCACGACGATGCCCTGGTCGACCGCTACAACTTCTTCATCTTCGAGGTGGTGAAGGCGCATGTGGCGCCGGTGCCGAAGCACCCGAAGACGCTGCACTATACCGGTGGCGGGGTGTTCGTGACGGCGGGTGGAGTGCTGGATCGGAAGGCGCTGTTCCGGCCCTCGATGCTGTAGGATCTGCACACATTATGCCTCTCCCGCCAGGCGGGAGAGGCAATACGTTCTGTGTGTCTGAGAAAACTACGCCGTCGGCAAGTCGAGCAGCTCTTTCACCCGCTCCAGATAGCTCTCCACCGGCCGCTCGCTGGCGGGGCGGCGCCACGCTTCCGCGCGGGCCAGCCGGACCGAGGTTTCTGGTCCGATCGCCGGCACCGCGGCCGCGATCGCCCGCATCTCCGCCAGGTCGCCGTTGCAGTGCAGGGCCAGGTCGCAGCCGGCGGCCAGGGCGCGCGCCGCCCGGTCCGGCAGGGTTCCGGACAGCGCGCCCATCGACAGGTCGTCGCTGCACAAGACTCCGCCGAAGCCGATGCGGCCGCGCACCGCGTCGCGGATCGCGGTCGGCGACTGAGTGACCGGATGGTCGGGATCGAGCGCGGTGAAGACCAGATGGCCGGTCATGCCCCAGGGCAGGTCGGACAGATCCCGGAACGGCGCGAAATCGGTGCGCTCCAGCGTGTCCAGATCGGCCTCGACCAGCGGCAGCGCAAAATGGCTGTCGACCTTCGAGCGGCCATGGCCGGGGAGATGCTTGATCACCGGCAGCGCGCCGCCGTCGAGCAGCCCTTCGGCCACGGCGCGGCCGAGACGGGCGACCACGGCCGGATCGCCGGAGAAGGCGCGGTCGCCGACCACGGTGCGGTCGGCGCCGGGCAGGTCGAGATCCAGCACCGGCGCGGCCACGATGTCGATGCCGGCGGCACCAGTGGTCAGCGCGATAGCGGTGGCATTGGCGCGGGCCGCCTTCTCCGCCGCCGCCGGGTCGAGCGCGTCCAGCGCGCCGAAGCGGCCGGCGGCGGGAAAAGCCGGCCAGTGCGGCGGCCGCAGCCGGGCGACGCGCCCACCCTCCTGGTCGATCATCACCGGCGCCTCGCGGCCGACCGCATCGCGCAGATCGGCGACCAGGGCGGCGAGCTGGTCCGGCGTCTCGCAGTTGCGGCGGAACAGGATGAAGCCGAGTGGATCGGCGTCGCGGAAGAACAGTCGCTCCTCCGCCGCCAGAATGGGGCCGGCGCAGCCGAACAGGATCGCCTTAGGCATGGACGAAACTCAGCGGGGAACGACGAGGCAGCCGGTCTTCTCGCTGGCCAGGGCCTCGCACAGCCGTGCCGCGGTCGCCTGGTCGAGCGGCACGGCCTGGACGCGATAGCCGAGCCGGGTCGAGGCCGAGACCTGCGGCACGGCGAGCTGCAACGCGCCGAACAGCTCGGGGAAGCGGCGCTGGAACCGGGCCCATTCGGCCTGCGCCTCCTGCGGCGAGGTCACGGCCGCGATCTGCGCCGCGAAACGCCCGGCCGGCACGGCGACGATCACCGGCAGGGTCGGCGCCGAGGCCGGAAGGCCGGCGACCTGCGTCGGCGCGCCGGCATCCGGGTCGATCCAGCCGCCCGCGGCGGCCGGGTTGTTCAGCAGCGCCGCGATCGGGTCGGCGGCCGGCAGGGCCGCCTGAGGGGCGGGCTCGGATACGACCGGCTCGGCCGGAGCGACCGGCGCCAGCGCAGCGGTCTGGACCGGGGCCGGATCGGCAGCAGGGGCCGGATCCGCGGCGGCCGGTGCTGCGGCAACCGGCCCAGGGGCGGGTTCCGGGGCCGCCGGCTGGACCGGCGCGGCCGATTCGGGTGGCGGTGCGGCCTGGGCGGGGCGCGCCAGCAGGATCTCCA